>CAITUP010000121.1 GCA_903895595.1 uncultured Acetobacteraceae bacterium
CCACGACTGCTCGACAAGGTGTAAAGCAAGTCGTGGATGCCGACCGGCGTCGGCATGACGGAATTGGGTGGCCAGTCCGCCACGATAATCGCGGGTCATGCCACCACCTCCGGCTTGCCGGCCGGCACGCCGATCCGGCGGATTTCCCACTCCAGCCGCACCCCGGTGGCCGCGAGCACGCGCCTGCGCACTTCCTCCCCCAGCCCTTCCAAATCGGCGGCGGTGGCATCCCCGGTGTTGATCATGAAATTGCAATGCTTCTCCGACACCTGCGCCCCGCCGCGCATCAACCCGCGGCACCCGGCGGCATCGATCAATTCCCAAGCCTTGTGCGAACTGAAATGCGGCTGAGGATTACGGAACGTCGACCCGCCGGTCCGTGTCCGCACGGGCTGCGACCGTTCCCGGTCCTCCCGTATCTGCGCCATGCGCGCGGCAATCACCGCCGGAGACCCGCGCTGCCCCACCAAATGCGCTCGGACCACGATCACGCCCACCGGCAAGCTCGCATGCCGATACGTCATCGCCAGATCGGCCGCCGACAGCCGCCGGATTTCGCCATTGCGCGTGACGATATCGGCCCAGGCCAGGACATGCGCGATCTCGCCGCCATAAGCCCCGGCATTCATCGCGACCGCGCCGCCGATGGAGCCGGGAATGCCGCACAGAAACTCCAGCCCGCCCAGTTCCGCCGCCGCGGCGGTTTCCGAAATCGTCACATCCAGCGCCGCGCCGCCCGCCGTGACACCCTCGGGGTTCGTCGTCACGGTGGAAAAACCGCGCGCCAGCCGGATCGTCACGCCCGGCAGCCCGCCGTCGCGGATGATGATGTTGGAACACGCGCCGATCGTGTGCACCGGCACCGTATGCGGCAATTGCCGCAGAAACTGCGCCAAATCCTCGGTATCTGCCGGCCGCACCAGAACCTCCGCGTTCCCACCCGCTCGGAACCACGTGCTGGGGGCCAGAGGCGCATCGAACTGCACCCGGCCGCGCAGCTTGGGCAGTTGTTCGGCCAGGGAGGGAATGCGTTCGGCGGCCATCATGCCCCGCCCCCGCGCCGGCCGCTGGCAGCCTGCAACGCCAGGAGTTCGTTCGGCAACGTCGCCGCCCATTGCGTGATGTTGCCGGCGCCGAGGCACACGACGAAATCGCCCGGCTTGGCGATCCCATGCACCATCTCCGCCAGACGCGACGACGACGATAACGGCACGACCCGGCGATGACCGCGGGCGCGCAGCCCCTCCACCAGCGCTTCGCCGGTGATGCCGGGAATGGGCGCTTCGCCGGCCGGGTAGACGTCGGCGACAATGACAGTGCCGGCGTCGTTCATGCAGGTGCAGAACTCGTTGAAAAGGGATTGCAGGCGGGAATAGCGGTGCGGCTGCACCACCGCGATCACGTCCCCTGCCCCGGCCTGACGCGCGGCTTTCAGCACGGCGGCGATCTCCACCGGGTGATGGCCGTAATCGTCGATCACTGTGATGCCGCCGGCCTCACCCGTCTTGGTGAAGCGGCGCTTGACGCCCTTGAAACCCAGGAACGCGGTGCGGAGGGTCTCGTTGTCCAGCTCCATCTCCACACCGATGGCGATGGCGGCGAGCGCGTTCTGCACGTTGTGCTGCCCCAACATAGGCAGCCGGAACGGCCCGAGCCGCCGATCCCGCCCGCGATGCCGGTCGGTGACGACGACGTGGAAACTCGATCCCATTTTATCCGGGATCACATGCTCCGCTCGGATATCGGCTTGAGGCGAGAACCCGTAGGTGACGATGCGGTGATCCGACAAACGCGGGATCATCTGCTGCACCGCCGGATGATCGATGCACAGCACCGCGAACCCGTAGAACGGAATGTTGCCGACGAACTGATCGAACCCCGCCAGCATCGCCTCGGGCGTGCCCCAATGATCCAGGTGCTCGGGGTCCATGTTGGTGACGACCGCGATCACGGCGGGCAGGCGCAGGAAACTGCCGTCGCTTTCGTCGGCCTCGACCACCATCCATTCGCCCTCGCCCAAGCGGGTGTTGGTGCCGTAGGCGTTGATGATGCCGCCGTTGATAACGGTGGGATCGAGCTTCGCCGCTTCCAGCACCGAGGCGATCAGGCTGGTCGTGGTGGTCTTCCCATGCGTCCCACCGACCGCGATCGACCATTTCAGCCGCATCAGTTCGGCCAGCATTTCCGCCCGCCGCACCACCGGGATCAGGCGCGCCCGAGCGGCCTGAACCTCGGGGTTGTCGCGCTTGACGGCGGTGGAGGTCACGACGACTTGCGCCGACCCGAGGTTCTCGGCGGCGTGGCCGATGACAACGTGAATGCCGGTTTCGCGCAGGCGCAGGACGTTGGCGGACTCGCTGATGTCGCTGCCCTGCACGGTATAGCCGAGGTTGTGCAGCACCTCGGCGATGCCGGACATGCCGATGCCGCCGATGCCGACGAAGTGGATGGTGCCGATGGAGAGAGGGAGCGCTCTCATGCGTGGGTTTCCTGATGCATGAGGGTTTCCACAAGATCGGCCAGACGTTCCGCCGCGTCGGTACGGGCCTGGGTGCGGGCCGCGGCGGCGGCGCGGGTCAGGCCGGCGGGGTCGCGCAGGAGTTCGGTCAGGCGGGAAGTCAGGTTGGCTTGGGTGAAGGACGGTTGCGGCATCACCCAGGCCCCGCCGGCATCGGCCAGCGCGCGCGCATTGCCGGTTTGATGATCGTCGATGGCGCCGGGCAGCGGCACCAGAATGGCCGGCCGCCCGGCAACAGCGAGTTCCGCGACCGTCGAGGCACCGGCGCGCGCGATCGCCAGATGCGCCGCGCTCAGCCGTTCGGCCACATCGCCGAAGAACGGCGCCAAATCGGCCGCGATACCGGCTTCGGCATAGGCAGCCCGCACACGATCCATATCTTCGGCGCGGCATTGCTGGGTAACGCTCAAACGGGCGCGCAAATCGTCCGGCAGTGCCAGCAACGCTTCGGGCACGACATCGCTGAACACCCGCGCGCCGAGCGAACCGCCCAGCACCAGGAGCCGGATCGTGCCGTCGGGGGGCATGTAGGCGGCGTCGGCCAAGGCGGTAATCGCGGGGCGAACGGGGTTGCCTGTGACTTCGGTGCGGACGCTGCCGGGGACGCGGGTCGTGCCGGAGAAGCTCAACGCCAGCCGGTCGATGCGGCCTGACAGGAAGCGGTTGGCGCGCCCGAGCACGGCATTTTGTTCATGGAGGATGACGGCGGGCGGATGGCGGAGGAAGCGGGTCGCCAGCACCGGCGGCACGCAGGGATAGCCGCCAAACCCCACGATGGCCCCCGCGTTCAGCCGCGCCAGCAGCGATCGCGCCTTCAGCACCCCGGCCGCGAGGGCCAGAACCGCTTTCGCGCCCCGCACCAGCCCACGCCCGGCGATGCCGGCGCCCGGCAGAACATATGTTTCCCGGTTCGCGAACACGGGGCTTTTCAACCCGCCGGAGCGTGCGTCGGTCAGCAAAACGACCCGCTGGCCGCGCGCGATCAACGCGGCGGCCAGCGCCTCGGCCGGAAAGAAATGTCCGCCGGTGCCTCCGGCCGCGATTGCGATGGGACGGACGGTGGGCGCTCTCATGCCTCGCCCTCTCGGTTCCGGCGGCGCGTCAAGCCCAGCAGCATGCCCATGCCGAGCGCGACCGCCACGGCGGACGAACCGCCGTAGGAGATGAACGGCAGCGTCATGCCCTTGGTCGGGATCATCGCCATGGTGGAGGCCATGTTTACGAACGCCTGCAAACCGAACCCGGCAACTAACCCGGTGCACGCTAAAATCACGAACGGGTCGTGTTCCTGCAGCAGCCGCAGCAGCCCGCGCAGGACGATGAAGCCGAACACCAGCAGAATGAACAGGCAGAGGATCAGGCCGAACTCCTCTCCGGTGACGGCGAAGACGAAATCGGCGTGGGCGTCGGGCAGCACATCTTTCACGCGTCCCTCGCCGGGACCGCGCCCGAGCAGGCCGCCGTTGCCGAAGGCTTCCATGGCAGTATCGACCTGATAGTGATCGCCCGTACCGTGCCAGAACTTGTTCACCCGGCCGCGCACGTGATCGGACATCATGTAGGCCAGGACGCTGCCGCCACCGGCCGCTCCGACGCCGAGCGCGATGAAGAACAAGTGCAGCCCGCCGATATAGAGCTGGACCAGGAACACCGCGGTGATGACCGCCATCATGCCAACGTCCGGCTGCTTCATGAGCAGCGCAGCGATGATCGCGAACACGCCGCAGGCACCCAGCATGCCGCCGATACGGCCTCGACGCTGGCCCTGGGCGATCAGGTAGGCAGCGGCGACGGCGAAGCAGGGCTTTAGGAATTCGCTGGGCTGGACCGACATGCCGGGCAGGGAAATCCAGCGTCGGGCGCCTTTGATCTCCATGCCCATGACCATGGTCGCCATGGTCAGGATCAGCGCGACAATGCCGCCGGCAATGGCCAAACGCTTGATGTTGCGGGGCGACAGCAGCGACACGGCGATCGTGACTCCGCCGGCCAGCACCAGGAACACGATCTGTTTGAAAACGAACAGATCGCGGGACGTGCCGATGCGTTCGGCCACCGCCGGGCTGGCGGCCTGCATCATGATGAAACCCAGGCCGATCAGCAGCCCGATCGCGCCCAGCGTCCAGCGGTCCACGGACCACCACCAACGGCCGAGCAGGGAGTCATCGGCGCGTGAAAGAGGCGGCATCAGCGTTTCCCCTCCATGGCTCGGACCAGTTCGGCGAAGCGGTCGCCGCGCTGATCGTATCCGGTGAACTGATCCCAACTGGCGCAGGCCGGGGACAGCAACACGACCGGCGCGTTTTCGGCGCGCGCCGCGGCGGCGGCCAGCGGGACGGCGGCTTCCAGGGTCCCGGCCTCGGTGTAGGGGACGCCATGGGCGCGGAGCGTCGCGGCGAGGGTCGGGGTGTCGCGGCCGATCAGCATGGCGTGGGCGATGCGCGGGAACAGCGGCACCAGCGGATCGATGCCGTCTTCCTTGGCCATGCCGCCGGCAATCCAGATCAGGCGGTCGTAGCAGACCAGCGCCCGTTGGGCCGCGTCGGCGTTCGTGGCCTTGCTGTCGTTGATGTAGCTGACGCCGCCGACCCGTCCCACCATCTGCTGACGGTGCGGCAGACCGGGGTAGGTGCGAAGGCCCTGGCGGATCGCGTCGTCGCCAAGGCCGAGGAACCGCGCCATCGCCGTGACGGCGGCGGCGTTCTGGGCGTTGTGCGAACCCGGCAGCGTCGGGCACTCGGCCATCGGGAGAATCGGGCCGCCCGAGTCGCGCAGCATCCCATCCTCGGCCCAGACATCGGCCGGCGCGATGCCGGAGATCGTTGCTACCCGAGCCAAACGAGTGCGCAGCCAGCCGGCCATATCGCGGGAGCGTGGGTCGTCGATACCGATCACGGCGAAATCGGCGGCCAGTTGCCGATCGAACACCGCGCGCTTGGCCACGGCGTAGCCGTCCATGTCGCCATGGCGGTCCAGATGATCGACGCTGAGATTGAGCATTGCCGCCGCATCGAAGCGGACAGTCGCGAGTCGCTCCAACATGTAAGACGACATTTCCAGAACGTAGACGCCATCGTCGGGCAAAAGCGGCAACGACAGCGCGGCGGGGCCGAGGTTGGCGCCCGCGACGGCGGGGACCCCGGCGCCGGTCAGGACGTGCTCCAGCAGGGCGGTGGTCGTGGATTTGCCGTTGGTGCCGGTGATGCCGGCGAACCGGGCTTTCGAACCGGAGCGCCGGACGGCCTGAAACAGCAGTTCCGCGTCCGACAGGATGGGAATGTCGTTGGCGCGCGCCCAGACAGCGATGGGATGCGGCTTGGGCAGGATGTGCGGGATGCCTGGGGACAGCACGACCGCGTCGAAACGGCCTCCGGCTTCCCGCGGGTCGCAAACCGTTATTTTTGTCGTCATGGCGGCCCGCGCCGCTTCCTTGTCGTCCCACGCCACGACCTCGGCGCCCATCGCCGTCAGAGCCAGCGCCGCCGGCAGGCCGTTCTTGCCCAGCCCCACCACCGCGAAGCGCTGTCCCGCGAACAGATCGGGCGCGAAGGTCTTCATCGGATTTTCAGCGTCGCGAGGCCCACGAGGGCCAAAATCATCGAAATGATCCAGAACCGGATCACGATCGTCGGTTCGGCCCAGCCCTTTTTCTCGAAATGATGATGCAGCGGCGCCATCAGGAACACGCGGTTGCCGGTGCGTTTGTACCAAAACACCTGCACGATCACCGAAACGGTTTCGACGACAAACAATCCGCCGACGATCGTCAGAACGATCTCATGCTTCGTCGCCACCGCCACGGCCCCGAGCGCACCGCCGATGGCCAAGGCGCCGATATCGCCCATGAACACCGCCGCCGGGGGGGCATTGAACCACAGGAAGCCCAGCCCAGCCCCAATCAGAGCCGAACAGAACACCGCCAGCTCCCCCGCGTCGACCACGGGATTGAGCTTCAGATACTCGGCGAAGACGTGGTTACCCACGAGATACGCGATCAGCGTGAACACGCCCGCGCAGATGATCGTCGGCACGATCGCCAAACCATCCAGCCCGTCGGTCAGATTGACCGCGTTCGACGCCCCCATCATCACCAGCATGCCGAACACCGGGAACAGATAGCCCAGTTGCAGCGCGGCATCTTTGAAAATGGGGAACACCAGCGCCATGCTCAATGGCCCGCGCGCCAGCGAGGAAATCCAGATCGCCGCGATCAGCCCGATCCCCGCCTGCGCGTAGAGTTTCGTCCGGCCCGACACGCCCTTGGTGTTGCGCTTGGTGACCTTGAGGTAGTCGTCCCAAAAGCCCAGCGCGCCATAGCCCAGAGTCACAAACAACGTCGCCCAGACATAACCGTTGCGCAGATCGACCCACAGCAGCGTGGAAATCGTCAGGGCGAACAGAATCAGCAGCCCACCCATCGTCGGCGTGCCCTTCTTCTCGATCAGATGCCGCGCCGGCCCGTCCTCGCGGATCGGTTGCCCCTGACCCTGCACCTTTTTGAGCCAGCGGATCACGCACGGCCCCAGCAACAAACTCAGCACCAGCGCCGTTAAACACGCCGCGCCCGCTCGGAACGTGATGTACCGCACCAGATTGAATAGAATGAAGTGTTCGGAGAGGGGGCGCAGGAAATACATAAACATCAGACGGCGCCCTCTTTGGCGGGGATCGGAGTGTCCAGGGCGTCGACGACGCGTTTCATGCGGCTGCCAAGGCTGCCTTTGATCAGAATGGCGTCGCCGGCCGCGGCGGCGCGCGCCACGATGGGCGCCAAAGCGGCGGAATCGGCCGCGTAGGCGCCGCGCTTTTCGGCTGGCACGGCGTCGAACAAATGGCGCATCAACGGACCGCAGGCGAACAGCAGGTCGGCGGAACGGGTCACCGCCTCGGCCAGTCCCGCATGCTCGCTTGGGCCGGCCTCGCCCAGTTCCAGCATGTCGCCCAGCACGGCGATCCGCCGGCGGGCCGGCTGCAGGCCCAGCACTTCGAGCGCCGCCCGCATCGAGGCACCGTTGCCGTTGTAGCTTTCGTCGAGCAGAAGCGCGTTGCCGCTGGGCAGCGCCAGTTTCCGCCGAGCGCCACGGCCGCCGAGGGGCTGGAATCCCTCCAGCGCGCGCGCCGCCGTGTCGATGTCCAGGCCGAGCATTCGCGTCGCGGTCAGGGCCGCGATTGCGTTCATGGCCATATGACGGCCGGGGGCGTTCAGCCGGAAGCGGATTTCGTGGCCGGCGATTTCGGCCAAAATCAGCGTACCGTCGGCGTCCGCCTCGGCCTCGATCAGCCGGCCGGTGGCGTCCTGGGTCGTGCCGAACGTCGCGACGCTGGCGCTGCCGGCGGCGGCGCGCAGGCGGGGAAACTGCGGGGAGTCCAGCGGCAACACCGCGATCCCACCGGGTTCCAGGCCGCTCATGATCGCGGCCTTTTCGTCCGCGATGGCCTCGATGGAGCCAAGGTAGCCGATATGGGCTTTCGCCACCGTCGTGATGACGGCGACATGCGGTCGGGCGAGCGCGGCGAGCGGGGCGATTTCCCCGGCGTGGTTCATGCCGATCTCGGCCACGCAGAACGCGGCATCGCGGGGCATGCGGGCGAGGGTCAGCGGCAAGCCCCACTGATTATTATAGGACGCCTCGGCCGCGTGCGTGGGACCGAACGCGGTTAGGATCGTGCGCAGCATTTCCTTGGTGGTGGTCTTCCCGACGCTGCCGGTGACCGCGACCACCTTCGCCGCGCTGCGTTCCCTGGCGAAACCGCCCAGGCGGGCGAGGGCCGCGAGGGTATCGTCCACCAGCAACAAATGGGGGGCACCGGAGATACCCCGGTGCACCATCGCGCCCGCCGCGCCTTTCGCCAGCGCGTCGGCGGCGAAGGCGTGACCGTCACGGCCCTCGCCCAGCAACGCGACGAACAGATCGGCAGGGCGGAGCGTGCGAGTATCGATCGAGACCCCGGTCGCGCCGAACGGCGCGGACAGCGTGCCGCCCGTCGCTTCCAGCAATTCATGCGCGGTCCAAAGATCGGTCATGCCACACCCGCCAGACGCCGGATCACCGACACATCGTCGAAGGGCAGCACCGCAGTGCCGATGGTCTGGCCCTGTTCGTGGCCCTTACCGGCGACGGCGAGGACATCGCCGGGCCGCAGCATGGTCAGACCGGTCTCGATTGCCTTGGCACGATCCCCGATCTCCATCGCGCCCGGACAGGCCGCGAGAATAGCAGCGCGTATACTGGCGGGATCTTCCGAGCGCGGATTGTCGTCGGCGACGATGGCGACATCGGCGAATTGGGCGGCGGCAGCGCCCATCAGCGGGCGTTTGCCCCGGTCGCGGTCGCCGCCGGCGCCGAACACGACGATCAGGCGGCCCGTGGTGTGCGGGCGCAGCGCGGTCAACAGACGCTCCAGCGCGTCGGGCGTGTGGGCATAATCGACATAGGCCGCGGTGCCGTTCGGCAAGGTCGCCGCCAGTTCCATGCGGCCGCGGACTCCGGTCAGCGCCGGCATCAGGTCGAAGACGCTTTCCAGACCCAACGCTTCGGCCAAGGCACCGGCCAGCAGCACGTTGTCGGCCTGGAACCGGCCGGGCAGCATCAGCGGGACAACGCGGGTCGTGCCGGCCGCTTCGATCGTCAGGTCCTGCCCGTCCGGCCGGGGCATCACTCGGGTCAGCCGCCAGTGCGCGCCCTGTTCGCCGACCGTGCGCAAGGTCAGGCGGCGACTGGCAGAAATATCGCGCAACGCGGTCAGCGTCTCCGGCTCCATGTCCGCGTTCGCCACGGCGGGGCGGCCTTCGGGCAGCAATGCCGCGAACAGGCGCAGCTTGGCGGTGCGGTAGGATGCGAGCGTGCCGTGGTAGTCCAGATGGTCGCGGGTCAGATTGGAAAACCCCGCCGCCGCCAGATGCACGCCGTCCAGCCGGAACTGGTCCAGCCCGTGCGACGAAGCCTCCAGCGCCGCATGCTGAACGCCCGCTCGTGCCAAGCCTGCCAGACTTTCCGCCAGACTGATCGGGTCGGGCGTCGTCAGTCCCGGCCCAGGGTCGAATCCGGGCGCGATCAATCCCAGCGTGCCGAGGCTGGCAGCTTTCGACCCCGCCAATTCCCAAAGCTGGCGCAGAAACTCCACAGTGCTGGTCTTGCCGTTGGTGCCGGTGACGGCAACCACGGTCTCCGGCTGCCGGCCGGCGAGTTGGGTGGCAATACGAGCCAGAAGCTGGCGCGGTTCGGCATCCAGCAGCAACGGACGGGCGGGCACGCCAGCGGGCCAAGCGGTGCCAGCCGGAGCCAGGACCGCGACCGCGCCGCGTCTGACCGCATCGGCGATATAGGCCCGCCCATCGACATGGGATCCCGGCAAGGCCGCGAACAGATCGCCGGGCACGACCTGCCGGCTGTCCGCCGTGACTCCGGCGATATCCAGTTCCGCCACGGTATTCCCGAATTGTTCCAGCGCGCGGGGCATGAGATCAGCGAGCCGCAAGAGAGGATGTCGTGCGGGCCGTCACCACGGGTGCTGACGGAACGCTGGCTCGGCGGTTGGGATCGGCTTGCGGCGGCCGGGTCATGGCGGGTGGCAGCAAAGCCGGCGGCACGGTCAAACCGGGAGCCCTGGGCCCTTTGACCTGGACATCCATCCGCGGGCCGGCCGCGGCTTGCGGACCGCGCGCGGGCATGCCGGGCGGACGGCCGGGCTGCAACGGAATCGCCAAAGCCTGATTGATCGTCGGCGCGTTCTGCGTGTCGGGCATCAGACCCAGCATCGGGCCGACGCGCGCGATCACCTTGCCGGCGGCCGGCGCGGCGACCCAGCCGGCGGTGGCATAGCCGTAGGTCGATTTGTTGCCGTGCGGCTCATCCAACATCATATAGACAGCGTAACGGGGTGCGTTCATCGGAAACACGCACATGAACGCCGCCACGTTGGCGTGCTTGCGGTAGCCGCCGTGCGCCTGCACCTTTTCCGCCGTGCCGGTCTTGCCGCCGGGGTAGTAGCCAGGCACCTCGGCCGTCTTGCCGAAACCGTCGGTCACCACCAGCCGCATCAGCTTGCGCATCAGGTCGGAGGTCGATTGCTGCATCACCCGCTCACCCTCCGGCTGCTCGCCGGGCTGTAGGGCCAGAATAGTCGGGCGCATCAGTACGCCGCCGTTGGCGATCGCCGCGGTGCCGCGCACGACATGCAAGGGCGTCACCGAGATGCCGTGGCCGAAGCCCACGGTCATGGTCGCGATTTCCTTCCAGCTTTGCGCCGGCTGGATGATCGGCAGCCCGGCTTCGGGCAATTCGACGCCGCTGCGGCCAAACATGCCCATGCTTTTCAGCCAGGCCCGCTGCCGCTCTCCGCCCACGACCGTGGCGATGTGCGCCGCGCCGAGGTTGGACGAATAGGCCAATACCTCCGGCAGGTACAGCCACCGATGCTTGCCCTCGAAGTCGCTGATGGTGAAGCGCCCGATGGTGATCGGGTGGGAGGCGTCGAATTCGTCCCAGATGTGCACCAGACCGGCGTCGAGCGCCATCGACGCGGTCTGCAATTTAAAGGTGCTGCCCGGTTCGTAACGTTCCTTGATGCCGCGATTGCGCTTCTGATCCTCGGTCGCGGTGCGGAAATTATTGGCGTCGTAGTCCGGCAGGCTGACCAGCGCGATCAGTTCCCCGGTTTTGACGTCCATGACGATGCCGGCCGCGCCAATGGCCTCGAAGCGGCCCATCGCATCGAGCAGTTCCTCGCGCACCACCGTCTGCACCCGCACATCGAGCGACAGCCGCAACGGCGTCCGGTCGTCCCGGATGCGCTTGTCGAAGGCTTTCTCGGCCCCGGCGACCCCGATTTCGTCCACATCCACGCCGCCCAGCACCTGCGCCGCCGCCCGGCCCATCGGATAATGCCGCTGCATGGTCGATTTGAAATCGATACCCGGCAGACCCAGGTCGTTGATCGCGAGTTCCTCGCGCGGGGTGATTTGGCGTTCGAGGTAGACGAATTTTTTGTCTTTTTCCGACAGGCGGGCGATCGCCCGTTCCTCGTTCAAGCGCGGCAGCACCTGCTTCAACTTATGGGCGGCGTCGACGGGATCGATGATCTGGCGCGGATCGGCGAAGACCGAAACCGTCGGTAAGGAAATCGCCAGCGTCTGGCCGCTGCGGTCCACGATCGTCGCGCGCTGGCCGATGGCGGTGAAATTCGTCGTCTTCGGCGCCGCCGCGACCATTGCCGCGACCTGCTTTTCCGCTCGGTGCGGCGCCTTGGGATTGATGACGGTCACCATCGCCAGACGCCCGGTCAATGCCAGGAACAGCAGCGCGAAGCCGCCGGCCGCGATGACCAGACGGCCGCGGGTCTTTTCCAGAACGGCTCGCCGAGCGCGGTCGGGTTCGGTGACGCGGAACGTATCGACCATTGGGACGGTGTCGGCCGCGGCCGCGCCGCGCCGGCGGACCGGACGGCCGTAGCCACCGCCGTTCGGGGGCGGCGCGTCGGGCGCTGGAGGGGCGGAAGGATCGGTCATGTCCGTCCTAGTTCCCGTTCGACCATTGAGTCGTGGCAACCGGCATCGGCCGCGGGCTCGGCGCGAAAGACCCGCCATGCGCCATCCCCAACAGCGAGCCGCCCATGGGGGGCTGCGGAACGGGTTGCGGCGCGTATTGGGGTTGCGTCATCGCCGCCGGTTGCGCCCGGACCTGGGGGGGCGGCGCCTGGACCGATACCTGACGAACCGGCTGTGCCTGGACCGGCTGACCCTGTGCGGGTTGAGCCTGCGCCTGCACCTGAAGCGGTGGACGCGGTTGCGGCATTGGCAATGGCGCCGCCGCCGACAGAACCGAGGGATGCGGGGGTTGCGGCTTCGGCGGGGACGGCGTCCGGTCCGCAACGACCGGTGCGGGCGCGGACGGAACCAATGTCGCAACGACGGCGGGCGGCGGCACCGGCAGCGGCGGGATCGGTAAATCTTCCGTTACGGCGAGATCGGCCGCGGGCGACGCAGCCTCTGCCATCGGCGTTTCCGGCTCTTCGGTCGTGTCATTGGGATCGGTCGCGGGCGCCCCGACAATCGGCGCGGGCAAGCGCGAGTCCAGCTCCGCCAGCGTCGTGAACTGCGTCGGCGCCAGGGGTTTCAGCGTCAAATACTGATCGGCAAAAGCCTTCAGCCGGTCCGGGTTTTCCCGCAGCGTCCACTCGGCCTTCAGGGTGCGCGATTGCTCCCGCAAGGACACAGTGTCGCTCAGGGTCTTTTCGATGTCCCGGTCGAGCAGCTGCACCTCGTGCTTCGCCTGATAGGTATAGAGCACCATGCCAGCGGCGACGGCGAACGTAACGGCGGTGAACGGACGGATCATGCCGCGATCCTCCCATCGGTGTGGGCGATGCATTCGATCGCACGCAAGCGGGCGCTGCGGGCGCGGGGATTTGCGCTGGTTTCGTCGTCGCGCGGGCGCAGCGCCTTGCCGGTCAGGAGACGAAACCGAGCGGGAGGGGCGTCGGTGAGGCTTCGGGGATCGTGGCGGGAGAGCCCGGGCGCTCGGCCCGCGATGTCGCCCATGAAGCGCTTCACGATACGGTCTTCCAGGCTGTGAAAGGACACGACCACCAGCCGCCCGCCGGGCGCGAGCAGGTCGGCGGCCTGGGCCAGAGCACGCTCGACCTCCTGCAGTTCATCGTTCACCTTGATGCGCAACGCCTGGAAGCTGCGGGTGGCGGGATCGATGCCGGAACGGTCCTTCGGCATCACCGAACGGATGATGCTGGCAAGGCGGCCGGTCGTTTCGATGGGCGCTTCGGCGCGCGCCGCGACGATCGCGCGGGCGATCCGGCGGGAGGCGCGTTCCTCCCCCAGCTCGTACAGCACATCCGCTAAGTCCCGCTCCGGCAGAGCATTCACCAGATCGGCGGCGGTGGTGCCCTGCTTTCCCATGCGCATATCCAAGGGTCCGTCCCCCCTGAACGAGAACCCACGGGCTGGGTCATCGATCTGAAACGAGGAAATGCCGAGATCGAGAACGATTCCGTCAAGCAGCGAAACGCCGGAATCGGCCAGCAGGGCCATCATTTCTCCGAATTGGCCCTGGATCAGATGCAAGCGGCCGGGGAACCGCTCGGCCAGGGCCGCACCGCGGGCGATCGCGTCGGGATCGCGGTCGATCCCCCACAACGTGCAGCCCGAGGTTTCCAGGATCGCGGCCGCGTAGCCGCCGCCGCCGAAGGTGCCATCGAGATAGATGCCGCCATCGCGGGGTGCCAGTTGTGCCAGCACTTCGCGCAGCATCACGGGGATGTGGCCGGTCAATGGACGACTCCCGGTGCGGTGAAGTGGAGCGCGGCGGCGCGTTCCCGCGCCTCGATCTTGCGGCGTTCGGCGGTGGAGGCGTCCCAGATTTCGAATGTCTTGCCCTTGCCCAGGAAGGCGATCCCGCCCTCGTTCAAGCCGGCGTGGCCGATCAGTTCCGCCGGCAGGACGATGCGGCCTTCCTTGTCGGCTTCGAGGCGAATGGCTTCGGAATAGATCGCGGTGGCGAGATCGGCGTGCTCGTCGCTGAACTCCGGCAGCTTGTTCAATTCCTCCTCCAGGCGGGCGAAGGCCTTTTCGGTGAAACCCTCCAGGCATGGGAATTTGTGGGACGGGCGCAGGTACAGCGGCGCGGGTGCCGTGGGGGCGGTGTTGCCGGAGGTGCTGCCGGTTTTCAGCGAGGCGCGGTACGCCGCCGGGACGGAGACCCGTCCCTTGGCGTCCAACTTGCCCTGATGTGTGCCGATAAAGTCGGCCATCCGGCGCGCCTGCCCCATCTTGGTGTTTCGGGCAGGGGTCCGAGAGGCCGTTCGATGGGGTGGGGCGCCTGCCTGTCAGCTCCGCCGGATCGATCCCACGCGGGCGGCTTTACGGCCAACCCTTCTGGGATGACATGGGATACGACGGGATTTCATGGGAGTCAATGGATTTACAGGCCACCGCGTGGGCTATCGCGGGGCTTTCGCATTGAGATGTCAGGGCTTTCTGGTGGCGTGATTCCCGTTTCGTTCTGTGGACACTATGGTGGATGGATTGTGGACGATAGCGCAAAGCGCACATTATAGCACTATGTTTGTGGGATTTTATCGCTTCCGTCCGCGGGACACGATCGCTCGCTCGCCGGAGGGGCTGTCGCCACGGGATGGCTGTACACGATCTTGTGCGACACGAGGCCGAGCACCGTGCCGTTCATGTTCGGTCAAGTGGCATTTGGGGGGGCGGGTGCGCGTGCCGAGCGGACGATCCCGCCCGACACGCCGCCGTCGCTTAGTAGCTCGGCTTGGTCGGGAACGGCGTCAGCTGTAGTTCGTGCGTCCAGCAGGATTTGTCCTGCGTGTGCAGATACCAGAACGCTTCCGCGATCTTCTCCGGGTTGATGATCAGGTCCGGCTGGTTCTGCACCTTCGGCAGCGCCCGCGTGCCGGGGGAGTCGATCGTGCCATCGATGACGATATTCGCCACGTGGACGCCGAGTTCGGAATATTCCTCGGTCAGCACCTGCGCCAGCGTGCGCATCATCACGCGCGGATAATACAGCGACTGCCCAGTGTAGCGCTTTTTGCCGCGGAGCGAGCTGGAGTTGTTGGAGAAGAAGAAGGACCCGTGCCCTTTCCGGCGCATGGCCGGCAGCACTTCCTTGGCAACCAGGAACGGACCGCGGCTGGCGATGTGCTGGGCGGTGTCGAACATCGACACCTCGATATATTCCAGCAATTCCTTCTCCGGCGGCAGATCGCGGCCCTCCAGGTAGCCGGCGTTATAAACCAGCACCTCGGGGTCGCCGGCGTCGGCGCGAATGGTCTCGAACGCTTTGGCGACCGAGGTTTCCTGCGACAGGTCCAGTTCCACGATCGTGCACTCGCCGCCCTGGTCGCGGATGGCGGCGGCGAGGCCGGCGGCGTTGGAGGCCGTGCGCGTCGTCAGGACGGTGAAAAAGCCTTCCTTGGCGAATTTCTGCGCGACGGCGCCGCCGACACCCCAGCGGGCGCCGACGGGAATGTGGCTGTCGTCGAGTTCCTTGCCGTGCGCCAGATGCGTGTTGCGCCCGTCCGCCTGCCATTTCGATGTCGCGCCGATCACGACGGCGACGGGTTTTCCGTTGGTGTTTTTGGTCATTTCGGTCTGTTTCCCAGGTTATACGTTACGATTCCAGCCCCACCACGCGCAGATGGCATCGCCCATGATCAGTTTTTTGTCCGCGTCGTTCAGCCAGGGGAGTTCCTCGGTGAACATGCTCGCGCATTGCCGCCAGGGGCAGGGCATTTTGGTGATGTCGGTGCCCCAGAACATGCGGTGCGGGCCGAAGGCGTCGAAGATTTGTTTCAGATAGCCGTGCATCGAGGCGAACGGATAGGCGCCGCTGGAATAACCCGGCGCGCCGGTCGCTTTCACTGCGACGTTCGGGAGTTCCGCGAGTTTCAACAGCTCCGGAATATGCGTCATTGCCGCATCGTCCTTCAGCGTCGTGAGGCCGCCTCGGCCGCCGAGATGGTCGATGGTCAGCTTCAGGCCGGGATGCCGTTCCGCCATTTTACCGAGATACCGGAGCGAGTCCGTTGCCAAAGTGGCAATGGGCACGCCGGCTTTCTCGGCTTCGGCGAACAGCCAGTCGAAGGCACCGTCGGCGAGTTGCTGCCTCGCGGGGTCGTGCAGGAACGTGTAGCGGAGGCCAAGCATGCCGGGTTGATCGCGCCATGTGGCGATTTTGGCGCGGGAGGCCGGGTCTTCGAGCGGCAGCGATCCCATGATCGCGAAGCGGCCGGGGTAGGCCTTGACAGCATCGAACGCCATTTGGGTGGAGTTCGGGTCCCAGCCGGGGGGATGGATGACCGCGGCTTGGATGCCGCCTTCGTCCATCTCGGCAATGGCCTCGGCGGGGGTGTAGTGGGTGATCTGCCGGTGCGACATGTTGCTGGGCAGGCCGACCCCCCAGGTGTGGATTTGGGCGTCTACGATTTGCATGGAAGTTCCCCGCGTTTCGTGTGTTGAAGGGGATGGTAGACGGGTTGGGGGCGGTTGTCAGGGGGGCGGATGGTCGGTCACAGGATGCCTGCATGAAGCTGGAACATGACTGGAGCCTCGCGGATGCGCGGGCGGATGCACACATCCATGAGGCGGCGTGTGCCGATCCAAACGTTCAGCCCTGACACCGGAGCGGTTGGCCGGGATGCGGCAGACGCCTCGGGTGGACATCATCCGTCCGGCGTTGGGCTTGCCGCGGGGGGAATTCGCGGCGCGGTTTCAAGTGCCCGTTGGTTCGGCGTGGAACTGAGAAGAGGGACGAAGGAACCAAACCTCACAACGGGGACCTATCCACAGGCTTTGCACTGATGGCCCCGGGCGGCGCGATCCCGAAGCGCTGGGTGCCATAGCAGCGCGTTGCCCTCGGATGTAACTCATATTAGACTCGTTGCGAAAGTCCGCCTCCCCGCCGGCTATCGCATAACGGCCGCACTTTCCCCTTTCCCGTTGACTAAGCCGGCGGGGAAGCCGGTGTCCATGTTCGCCATCCCTGCCAGGATCGATGCCCTCGTATGATGCGTGTCCGGTGGATTGCGGAACCGGTCGGGCGGGGTCCGTAAGCGCTTGCATCGTCCGATTCGTTGCTGCACCTTGACCCGAAACCGGCTGAGGCTGGCGTTGTACTCCTTCTCCTCGGCGTTCAGCTCTCCCCCTTTCGGCTTCTTGTAGGAGCAATCTATGTCGGCATGCCCCGTGTCGTATCCTTGATAGGCGCTGCTCCTGTAAAGATGCGTCTCCTCTGACAATCGAAGACCTGCACCACGCACCGTAAAATCGTGAACGCCGCCGGGATACGAGGACGAGATACTGATGATCCCTGCCACCGCCGTGAGCGAGAGCTCTGTCTTGCACGAATACTGCCCCGTTTTCCCCGAGTAGTGCTCCTCCAGAACCGCGTCGTTGCCAGGACGGTAGATCGGCTGTTCGGTACAAGCGAGGATCAAGGCCTCGGCTACTTCAGCCCATAATTGCGGGTAGTTTTTGACACAGAACCGGGGCTTGGCGTCCGCTTCGATCCTCTTGATCGCGTGGCAAATTGCGCCTTTTTGTGCACGCAATAGAAGAAACCGACGAACCCCTGGGTGATATAGCAGCGGTAGTAGGCAAACATGACCAACAGGCTATCCTCCAAGCCGCCGATATCCGAGGTCCGACCGAGTTCGATCCTCCGTGTCTCCGCGGCGTCCCGGATGGCACGGGGCGGTGCCAGCATATCGTCGAGCACCGCGACGAAGATACCGGTCAAGCGCAGAAAGCTTGGGGATCGACGCAGACGGGCGGCAGAGAGCGCGGTTGTCATCCGACTCGCTCCATCACAGGGAGGGATGCCTTACGAATCCATCCGCTCGTGACCGGTCAGGTCTCGATTTGCAGCCGCAGGCCCTTCCGGAGTGGCGGGCCGCGGACTCTGGCAACTGGTCTAGTGACGCAGGGTCCGACGCTGTCCGTACCAACGAAAATCGTGACATGGACCGCCTTCCGACGCTCGATATGCACCTCAATTTAATCACGAAGAAGGGGGTATCTTCCTATTAAACCAACAATTGGATCGATCTGCTTGACGACGGGTCTATGGCTCGCAGTGCGACCCGGAATCTCTTGGGGGAAGAAGTCTCCAGAGTGACAGTATCCTGACGTCGCATCGGGACGAACTGGAGGGTTGCAGCGAAGTAGCCACGGGCATATAAAGGCGACCTGTTTGATTGGCAATAGAGGCGTAGCATAGGATGAAAAAATCCAACATGGGTGAAATTCGAGCAGTCGGTGGCTGGCCAAAACGCCGGTCCGAGAAACTGAAGGCACTACAGGCAGGCCTTGAGCGCCTCTCCGGCCTTGGAGAGCTTCGCTTGGTTGGCGAGGCCGACCGGCGGAAGCTGCACAGCGCCGATGACACCCGCGATGCAATTATCCATGATGTCACCCTGACCTTGGCCCGGATCAGAGCGCGCCGCGAGGCTGCATCATAGGCAAGCATTTTATCAAATATTTTAATTGAGACGCGAGCGCTGCCGGTGGTTTCCCGGACTGCCGTACAACGCTTAGGCGTCAACTTGTAGAGGTAGCCCGGAATGGACCATCCGCCAGAAGAAGCGAGCCCTTCGCCAAAAAGGGGAAGGGAAAATTTAAATCGCCTTCGGGGCCGGCTGATCGCGGCATTCATGCTTCACGATTACCACGACGGCACTTATGCATTGTTGCAGTGGTATGGGCGGGTTGTGGCAGGCCTCAGCATCTATCAGGAACAAGAGATGCCGAAGTCCTACGATCTATTCGCGATCGCTTCGGATGAACTCCGCAATGCATTCGACCATGTAGGATTTACCGCTTCGGAGGCACGGGCGCCGACGGCAGCAGAGATCAGAGACGAACTCGAGGCAGCATCCTTCCATCTGAGTATAGCAGAAATTCGTGTCCTGCTTGCGATGGCTGACTATTTCGACCTGCGTATCAGCGAGCTGTTCTATCGTTCGGCCCGCCCGATCACTTACCCCCTAGGCATTGATGACCGCAAGCATGCCCTCGACAGCCAGTTTGAGAAAGCGCTCTTGGCGGTTGGCGATCTGATGGAGGCATTGGAGGCGCTGAGGACGGAACAGCGACCCCCAACCATGCCCGAAATCGAGCGGACTCGGGTAGTGGTCATACAACTTTACGACGTCACCTTGACGATGATCGTTTTTCTCAGCGATCTGGGAGAAAGCTACGAGAAATTGCGAGGCGGATAGCAGCACGACGAAGCGGTTGCACCAGTCGATTTTTTCATAAATGGTTCTCGACCAATCGGTGCCGATGGTCATGCTAACGTCGATAAACACCTCATGCCCTGCCGCCATCAACCCGCCCCACAGGGCGCGCGCCAAGCGATTATCGGCTTGGGCACCGTGGCAGTAGGACAGGAAGACCCGTATCGGCCGGGCCGGGTCGGTTCATCGGGACGGCTCCGCTTTCGGGGCTGGCAGTTGCTGCTCGGGTGGCACTGGCCGCGTTTCGTGGGGGGTTTGCAAGATGGTGGGGAGGTTGGTCTTGAAACGGGAGGTTGGGGGGGCCAAATCGGGGGCGAGGTTTGTTACTGGGGGCTGTCGTGTTGTGAGATGAGACGGGGGACTCGAAAACGTGGCTTTGAGACGTTGGTGAGATTCGGTGGTGGCGGCGAAATCGAGTAGGGGGTCGCCTCGCGGCGCCCCCTCTCACACCACCGGGCGTACGGGTCACGTACCACGGCGGTTTCCGACACTGTTCAACGCACTGTAGGTGTTGCGTTAAGGCTCGTTCATGGTCCCATACCGTGGGCGTTTGTGACTCCACCGGTGCCCCAGGTTCGGTCCCGCCGTCCCCGGATGCATCGTGGCGTAGCGCCGCCATCAGGGCTTCGTCGAGAAGGTCCCTTTGGTCAGCGCTGCCTTGCTGTCGCTTCATGTCCATCGAATGGTTCAAGCTGCTCCTTGGTTGTCGAATTCGGCCCTTCGCCCGGTTGCCCCGGCTACTATGGCCTCTGCTGACTTCTCCCCGCCCGTCGGGTGCCGTTGCCGGCCCCCTGCTCCGGTAGTCTGGAAAGCGGGGAGATCTCCCAGGGTAAGACAATGCTCCTTCCCTCGAGCGCCGGCGGATTTACCATCGTGGCGTACGGCTGGCTTTCGGGCTTCCCCATCCGACGCCGGGTCACCCCACCACGCGGCCTTGTATCCGCTTCCTGTTCGTCGGCTCCGAGGTTTGCCGCCGGCTTCCTCCCCACGCTCCTCGCGAAGACGCAGTTGCCATGGGCTAACGGTTCCCGCCATGCGGCCCGTAGAGGACTTGCACCTCCAAGATCATTGCCATGCCTGGCACACGTCGTGGATGCCGACCTGCGTCGGCATGACGTTGGTGGGATAGTGGGAGGACAATTGGAGTGGGGTGTTGTTTTGGCGGGAACTTTTCTTCGGTGATGGGCGGTTTGAGTCTCATGGGTTACGACAGTTGACTCGAAAATGACCGATTGAGACGGATGCGAGGCAGATATCGTGCCTCCCCAGACAGGGTTGGCCGGGTCAAGCTTCATCGGCATAAGGATAAAGTGCGCACGGTGGTATTTCGTTCTCCGTGTCATCCTGAGTGCAGGCGGAGGCCCCACGCCTCCCCTGGGTTTTCCGTCGTCAGGCGTGGGTGGTCCGCCGTAGCCTGTCCTCGGGCGGGCAATGACACGGAGGAGAAGTCGTGCCTCCCAACACCATATCCTGATTCCGATGGGGTCACGCCCGACCATGACGCGTGGCTGCGTCCTGCCCCTCTCACAGCCGATAAAACCGCGCCGCCGTATCATGGAACAGCGCCGCCTTCTCCTCCGCCGAACACCCCGACGCAATCCGTTTGAACGCATTCCAAAGCACCGGATACGAACACATCGCCTTATCCACCGGGAAATTGCTCTCGAACATGCACCGGTTCGCCCCGAAATCCTCGATCAGCGCCTCCATATACGGGCGCCAGGCGCCCGCGAGTTCGCCGGACGACGGGGGCAGAACGTTCTCGTGGAAGTCGAACCCGTTCACCACCATCGCCAGACCGCCGAGCTTCATGTGGACGTTGGGGCAGGATGCCAGGGTTTTCATGCCGGCGCGCCATTCGGCGTAGACCGCGTCGGACCGGCCGCGATACGGGCCGACGCCCAGCGGGCCGCCGACATGGTTCAGCACGATCGGGGTTTCCGGGAACGTCCGCGCGAGGTCGATCAATTCCACGATCTGGGTGTGGTACAGCCACGCATCGTAGCTCAATCCGTAATGACCCAGGCGCGCGAACCCCTCGCGAAACCGGGGATCGGCGAGCAGGCCGAAATCCGGCGGGGTGGACATGCTGGCCAGGAACGCGACGTGGCGCGCGCTGATCTGGCGGATACCGCGAAAGCGACCGGCACCGGCGGCGATATGGGCCTCCAGCACCTCATCCACCGCCGCGCCGACGCGGAAATCGGTGTAGCCGACGATGCCGGCGCACACCTTCTGCGGGATGCCGCGACGCACCGCCTCGGCGGCCACGGACGCCACGAATTCGGTTTCTCCGACGGGCTTCAACGCCTCCGGCCCCGCGGTGCGGTAGGCCCAGAAGCATTGCAGGAAGACCGTGGCGGCGATGTTGTGGCCGGCGTTCAGATCCGCCAGCAGATTGTCCAGGAAATACGTGTTGCCACCGTGATCCCAAAGATGATGGTGCGGATCGACGATGGGCAGGCCGGGGTCGAGGATGTCCTCGGTCAGCTTGGCCAGCCACGCGGGGTTGGGCAGCGGGTGGGTCAGGACGGGCAGTGCGGACATGGGGTTTCCTCCAACGATTGCCGCGAGCTTCCGGGGACGCCGCGCCGCCGTCAAGCAAGGGGCTTTAACCGGAGGGCCGAACGTATTATCCCAGCGGCAACACCCCAAGCCGCAGGAGGACGCGCCATGCTGACCGACGCCCAGCTCAAGCAGTTTCACGAGGAAGGCTACCTGTTCCTCCCCGATACCTTCCGGCCGGAGGAAGTCGCGATCCTGCGCGAAGCCGCCGAGGACATCTACACCGAGGAACGCCCCGAAGTCTGGCGCGAGCGCTCGGGTGCCCCCCGCACGGCCTTCGCGGCGCATTTGTATAACGAATCCTTCGGTCTGCTCGGGCGCCACCCCCGCATGATCCACCCCGTCGAGCAGCTGTTCGGCGAGCAGGTCTACATGCATCAATACAAGGTCAACGCCAAAGCGTCCTTCACCGGCGACGTCTGGCAGTGGCACCAGGATTACGGCACCTGGGCGCGCGACGACGGCATGCCGGAGCCTCGGGCGATGAACATCGCCGTGTTCCTGGATGAGGTGATGCCGATCAACGGCCCGCTGATGCTGGTGCCTCGGAGCCACACGTCCGGCGTGCTGGCGGCCGAACACGACACGACGACGACGTCCTACCCGCTGTGGACGTTGGATGAGGATACCGTGACCAAGCTGGTGAATGAGGGCGGGATCGTCGCCCCCACCGGCAAGCCCGGCGGGCTGCTGCTGTTCCACGGCAATCTGGTGCACGGGTCGGCGGGCAACATCACGCCGTACCCGCGGAAGATCGTGTATCTGACGCTGAACGCCGTTTCGAACTACATCCGCACCCCGACGCGGGCGGAGTGGATCGCGCATACGGATTTCTCGCCCATTATCCCGACAGACGACGATGCGCTGCTGCGATACGGGACGAAGTTCAAACAGGCGGCGGAGTAGTTACGGCTTCGCCCCGTACTGCGCGACCAGATAGGCGACGATCTCCTTCGCGACATCGTCGTCGATCGGCGACCCGAACGCGACGCGCATCTTGGTGACCTCTGCCTTCCAGGTATCAGGCGAGAGGAACGGGGCGTTCATCCGGATGTAGTTGGTGGTGTGGCAGGCGGCACAGTTCGCCTCCACCGTCTCCACGCCGGGGCCCGGCTTCAGCGGCACGTCGTCGGCCAACGCAGGAGACGCCAGCAGCAGGCTGGTAAGTGCAATCGTTCGGTACATCATGCCACGCTCACCGTCAGAGTTTGCGGCAGGTTACGATGATAACCGGCGGGGTTGCGCAGCAGTGTCGTCGCCTGGGTTTCCCCAGCGTTCGAGACCGCCCGCGCCATGACTTTGCACGGCCCAGGCGGCAGCGCGCCGGAGGCGAGGCTGAACCCGCGGAACGCGTATTTGCCCAAGTCCTTGTCCAAAACAGCAGGTTTCCAGGACGTGCCGCCGTCGAACGACACCTCCACCGTCTTGATCCCATGGCCGCGATCCCAAGCGACACCGCGCACGGTGAAGCCCGAACGGGTGACCTTCGCACCGTCCAACGGAGTCGCGACGACCGAGTTCACCACCATTTCCGTGATCGGCCACGTCGCGTTGTCGTTCTGGCTGGTGAACGGCAGGTCGACCGGAAACATGCCGGCGGGGACGCGATACGCCTTTTGGATCCAGAAATTCGGCAGCGGCTTGGTGCTGATCTCCAAGGAGGTCAGGTGCTTGATCCAGTAGGTCCCGGTCCAGCCCGGCACGATCACCCGCAACGGGAAGCCGTTCAAATGCGGCAACGGTTGGCCGTTCATGGAAAACGCCAGCAGCACGTCGTCGCGCTGCGCCAGCTGTACCGGCAGGCTTTTGCGGAACGGCGGCGTAGCGGGCATCACCGGCCCGTCGGCGCCGCCCATCCATATTTCCAATGCACCCGGCTTCACGCCGGCCTTGGCCAGCACGTCCTTCAACCGCACGCCGCGCCACACGGCGTTACCCATCGCGCCGTAGCCCCACTCGACACCGGGAACATGCGGCTCGAACAAGCCGCGCTGGTTGCCCGAGCATTGACAGACGGCAGTGATTTCGGTCTGGGCGAAATCCTTCTTCAGGTCCGCCATGGTGAGCTTGAGCGGCCGTTCCGCCGCGTCGCCGCCGATGGTCAGGGACCAGTTTTTCAGCGCGTCCATGTCCGGGATTTCGCCCAGATGGTAGCGGATGAAAAACCGGTCGTTCGGCGTGATCACGTTGGAGAAGGCGTCGATCGGGGTTTCGTAGTTCGGGGGCCGGTTGGTCAATTCGATCAACGGCTGCTTACCCGGCAGGCGCACCAGCGTTGCGGCATCTCGCGTGCCCTCCGGCAGCAGCGGGCTCATCCAGCCTGGTTTTTGGGCGGCTTGTGCCACCGGTGCCGAAGCGGCAACCGCTCCCAGCCCGGCCAAAACGGCTCGGCGATGCATCCACTGACTCCCTAGACCCATGCGATTGCGGGCAGGGTAAGGTGGAACGCGTTTCCTGGAAAGGGTCCCGGAGAAGAAAAAACCACCCATCGCACACGGGGCGGAAATTCCTGTCAGATCTTTGACTCCACGACCAGCCGAGCGGCCTCCGCCCCGCGCACCTTCGCGATGTCGTCCTGGTATTTCAACAGCACGCCCAAAGTCTCATCCACATCGCCCGAGGTCAGTTCGGACTTGTTCAAATACGTCAGCGCCTGCGCCCAATCGATCGTTTCGGCCACGCCCGGCAGCTTGAACAGTTCCTCGCCGCGCAGCCGCTGCACGAAGGACACGACTTGACCGGCCAGCTGCGCCGGCACGCCGGGCGCCTTGGCAGCCAGGATCGCACGTTCGCGGGCAGCGTCGGGGTAGGACACCCAATGGTACAGGCAACGACGACGGATGGCGTCATGCACCTCCCGCGTCCTGTTCGAGGTCAGAATAACCACCGGCATCGTCGTGGCTTTGACGGTGCCCAGTTCCGGGACCGTAATCTGAAAATCCGCCAACAATTCCAGCAGAAATGCCTCGAACGGTTCGTCCGCGCGATCCAACTCGTCGATCAGCAGCACCGCCGGCGGCAGGTCGGGATCGATAGCGCTCAGCAACGGACGGGCTTGCAGGAATTCCCGCGTGTAGATGTCGTTGGCAAGCTCAGTGCGATCGGTATGCCCGGCGGCCTCGGCCAGACGGATGGCCATGAGCTGGCGGGCGTGATCCCACTCGTACGCGGCGGCGGAAAGATCCATGCCGTCGTAGCATTGCAGGCGGACCAAGCGGCGGTTCAAGCCCGCCGCCAACACCTTGGCGATCTCGGTCTTGCCGGTGCCCGGTTCGCCTTCCAGGAACAGCGGCCGGTGCATCGCCAGCGCCAGATGCACCGTCGTCGCCAGCTCGCGATCCGCGATGTAGCCCTGATCCGCCAGCAGCTTGGCGGTATCGTCGACCGACTTCGGAAGATCGGTCACTTGAGCAGACTTCCAAGGACCAGCACCATCATGACGGCGAACGCACCGATCCCGATCCAGGCCGCGACGGGCAGTCCGAACGGCTCGCGCGGGATCAGCGCACCGATCCCGATGGCGGACGGCGGCATGGTCGCATCGACCGGAGGCGGCGCTTCTTCCTCGACCGCCGGCACCATCGCCTTCACCTGCGCCGAGAACCGGTCGAAGAACGCGTCCGCCATCTGCTTCGCCGTGGCGTCGATCAACCGAGCACCCAACTGCGCGATCTTGCCGCCGACCTGGGCATTGACCTCGTAGCGGAGCAGCGTGTCGGCGCCGTCATCGGTCAGGAACACTTTGGCGCCGCCTTTGGCGAAGCCGGCGACGCCGCCCTGACCCTCACCGGAGATGGTGTAGCTGTTGGGCGCGTCGATGTCGGACAGCTGCACGTTGCCCGAGAACTTGGCCGAGATCGGGCCGAGCTTGATGCCGGCCTTGGCGGTCATGGTGGTATCCGAGGTTTTATCCAGAGACTCGCAACCGGGAATGCTGGCCTTCAGCACGTCCACGTCGTTCAGAGCATCCCATACAACCTGCCGCGGCGCCGGGATGCGCCGCTCACCCGTCATGTCCATTCCGCTGCCCGCCTTTGTTGCGAGGGACAGGTTACCGGCGGGGGTTCGGCCATGCAACCGAGGTCGGCACGAGCGCCTCCGGCCAGGTTAGACCGAGCGCTTGCACCCCATCTCTGTTCCTCCGCCCGATCTTCCGCTATCCCGCATCGCAGAAGGAGCCTGTGCCATGACCTATCTTGTCGCCGACGATCTGCCCTCCGCCCCCGCCGGGGAGCGTTTCCGAGCGCTGCTGGCCCGTCCGGGCATTTTGCAGATGCCGGGGGCGCATAACGGTCAGGCCGGGTTGCAGGCCAAGGCTGCCGGGTTCGACGCGCTGTATCTCTCCGGCGCCGCCATGACGGCATCGATGGGCATTCCCGATGTCGGCATGATCACCGTGGACGAAGTCTGCTTCTTCATCCGCCAGATCGCCCGCGCCACCGCTCTGCCGTTGCTGGCGGACGGCGACACCGGCTACGGCGAGGCGCTGAACGTCATGCACATGGTGCGCAGCTTCGAGGATGCCGGCGCCGCCGCCGTGCATATCGAAGACCAGCTCCTGCCCAAGAAATGCGGCCACCTGAACGACAAGAAGCTCGCCGACCCGCACGACATGGCCGCCAAAATCGCCGCCGCCCGCAAAGCTCGGCGCCACCTTTACATCGTCGCCCGCACCGACGCCGCCGCGTCCGAGGGGATCGACGGTTCCGTCGGCCGCGCCAAGTTATTCCTCGAGGCCGGCGCCGACGCCGTCTTCCCCGAAGCGCTGACCACCGCCGAAATGTTCAAGGAAGTCGCCGCCCGCCTGCCGGGCGTCCCGCTGCTGGCGAACATGACCGAATTCGGCCGCACCCCGTTCTTCACCGCGTCCGAGTTCGAGGCGATGGGCTACAAAATGGTCATCTGGCCGGTCAGCAGCTTGCGCATCGCCAACAAGGCCACGTCAGAACTCTACAAGGCCATCAAGCGCGACGGCGGCACCCAGAACATGGTCGACCGCATGCAAACCCGAGCGGAACTGTATGACACGATCGGGTATCACGATTACGAGGCACTGGACGCCTCCATCGTGAAGACGATCGTCCCGCAAGCCATGCCGCAACACGCATGAACCGCCGCGCCCTTCTGGCCGCGCTGATCGCGGTGCCCTTGGCGGTTGCCTGGGCACAGCGGCCGGCAGAACCGACCGGCCCGCAACCGACGTTGCCGACCGAGAAGCTGACCATCGTCACCCGCGACAGCGTGTCGCATCCCTTCACCGTGGAAATGGCCCTGACGCCCGAACAGCAGGAAGTCGGCGAGATGTTCCGCCCGACCGTGCCGGACAACGGCGGAATGCTATTCGACTGGGGCCAGCCTCGGGAGTCGCAGATGTGGATGAAGAACACCCTCGCCTCCCTGGACATGGTGTTCATTAACCAGGACGGCACTATCCGATCCATCGCCGAGAACACCGTGCCCCGCAGCCTCGCCGTCGTCGACAGCCGGGGGCCGGTGCGCGCCACATTGGAGCTCGCGGCGGGTGTCACCGCGAAGCTGAACATCCGGGTGGGGGACAAGGTCCACCACCGGATTTTCAACAACCAGCCCTAAACGCCACTACCGCGGCAAATTCCGGCGGCGCCAGGCGCTGATCTGCTCCAGCGACGTGTGGCAGTGGATCACCACCGGCCGGTCCTTCACCGCGAAGGCCTCGGCGATGACGCCCGCGACCTGAGACTCATCGGTGATCGTAAAGCCCTTGGCGCCGAACGCGCTGGCCCACACCGCGAAATCGGGGTTGGTCAGCTGCGTTGCCGCCTGATAGGGCCGGCCGGGGTAGCGCATATCGTGGTGCATCGTGATCGTGCCGTAGCAATGATTGTCCGACACCACGAAGATCGGCGCCACGCGGTACTGCACCGCCGTCGCGATCTCATTCCCGGTCATCAACGCCCCGCCGTCGCCGGCGAAGGCAATCACCTGGGTGCTCGGCCGACGCAGGCAGGCGGCCACCGCCATCGGCAGCCCCGCGCCCATGGCGCCAACGACCGATGACAGGAACATCTGCCCCGGCTTCATCAGCAGGTAGCGCTGCACGAAGCTGGAGAAATTGCCCGCGTCGGAGGTTACCGTCGCGTCGTCGGTCAGGTGCTTGGCGATCTCGCAGACCACGGCGGCAAAATTCACCCCGTCGGCGGTTTGCTGCCATTCCGGCTCCATCAGTTCGCGATGGATCTTGTTCAGCCCGGCGACCCAGCCCTTGCGGCGATCGGCCCCAGCCGGCGTGCCCTTGGCCAGCAGCGCCTGCACCACGGCCCGAGGCTCGCACGCCAGCGCCAGATCGGGGCGCCACACGCGGCCGAGTTCGTTAGGGTCCGGCCAGATATGCACCAGCGGCAGTTGCGGCTCCGGCGCGGCGGGGAAGGAGAAATTCTGCGACACCGTGCCGGTCAGACGCTCACCCAATACCACCAGCAGGTCGGATTTCTTCATCTCGGCGATGACGTCGGGATGCGTGCGGCTGGCGACATAACCGGCGTAGTTGGGGTGCCACGCGTCGAACAGATGCGGCCGGCGATGCGTCGGGCTGACCGGCAGCACCCATTTCTCCGCGAGTTCCTTCAGCTCATCCAGCCCGTTTTCCTTCATCGTCGGGCCGACCCAGATCAGCGGACGCTCGGCCTTGCTCAGCATGTCCGCGAGCTGGTTCAGATCGTCCGGGTGCGGGCCGGCGATCGCCTGCGGGCGCGGACGGTTCAGCGTGGCCTCGGTTTCCGTGTCGAACACGTCTTCCGGGATGATGATCGCGACCGGCCCCGGCGTGCCGCTCTCGGCGATGTGGAACGCGCGAGCAACCGCCTCGCTGGCCTGGATGGGGTCGTTGACCTCGATCACCAGCTTGGTCACGTCGGACAACAGGCGGGAATAATTCTGCTCCTGCAGCGCCTGCCGCCCGGCCTCGAACCGTTCCACCTGGCCGATGAACACGACCAGCGGCGTCGCGTCGTGATACGCTGTATGCAGGCCGATCAGCGCATTCGACAGGCCGGGGCCGCGGGACACCACCAGCACCCCTGCCCGCCCGCCGCGCATCCGCCCGTCGGCCGCCGCCATGAACGCCGCGCCGCCTTCGTGCCGGCAAACCACCAGCCGCATGCGGTTGTTGTCCGCCAGCGCGTTGGTCAGGCCGAGGTAGGACTCACCCGGCACGCAGTAGATCAGGTCGATATCGTGCGCATGGAGGCTGTCCACCAGCAGGCGGGCGACGGTCTGGGTCATGGGGCGGCTTCCTCGGTTGTTGGGTTGCCGGGAAGGTGACGGAGTTGCAGGGATTGGGCAAGGTTGGGGACACGCCCCATAGGCGGTAACATCGGGGGCAACAGCCTACCCACCCCATCATGGTCGGGCCTGTCCCGGCCATGACGAGCGGGGGCGCCTGCATGCGCGCCAGGGTGGTGTCCTCGAAGCCCGTCGCCCCTGACCATACGTTATCCCCAATAACCTCTATCCGCTCGGACGCAGCGGGCTCGGGCACCACCGCGGCTGGGGTTTCGGCCTCCGCCTCGGTAACCGCCGGCGTCTCCGCCCCTTCCGGCGCCTACACCGCCATCATCCCTTTCGCCGCGATGCGCTCGGCCCAGACCGCCGCTTCCGCGCTGTTGGGGTCGGCGTCCCGCCCGATCCGCGCCGCCGGCAGCCGCTGTAATACCAACGGACAGCAGTTCTCGTTATGGCAGTCGTCACCTCTTCATCGTCATGGTCGGGCTTGACCCGACCAACTCTGGCGATTTGAGGGGTGTTGAAATTGCGAGGTTTTTTGGCGGTACCCCATTGGCCTGAG
>CAITUP010000122.1 GCA_903895595.1 uncultured Acetobacteraceae bacterium
CGCACAGCGCGCCCTTGCGCGCGAGCATGGGGAGGATGGCGAGCACCGGACCTTCCCCTCCCCCGGAAATCCCGGCACACTGGTGCCAGTCGCGGTGCGAGCGCCCCTCACGTCATCTGTGGCTCAGTCTCGGCGTCGCTGGCCGATCGACATTCGGCATCACATCGTCATGGCTCAAGGTTTCGTCGTGGGCTTGGACTACGATGGGTTCAAGGACGATTCTTTGCGGCTCTACGCGGTCGTCCGGTGCTTGGAAATCATCTCCGAAGCGTCGCGCCGGTTGCCGGATGCGTTGAAGGCGCGAAACCCCGCCATCGACTGGCGCGCGATGGCCGGGACCGGGAACAGCTACCGTCACGACTATGAGGATGTGACCGCACGGCGGGTTTGGCGCACGCTGACTTTGAGCCTATCTGGGCTGCTTGAGGTCATTCCACGGGAATTGGCGGACATGTAGCCGCCGGAATGTCCCGAAAGAGCTTGCCCACGGCCCGGCCTTCACCCACAATCCCCGCAAAACCGGGGAGTAAACACCATGCTGAACAGAATAGCTGCCACCACGCTCGCGATAGCCCTCGGACTTGCCGCGCTGCCCGCCACAGCCGCGGACACGCCCGGCGTCACCGCGACTGAGATCAAAATCGGCCAGAACGCGCCGTTCAGCGGCCCGGCCAGCGTCTACGGGCAAATCTCGACCGCCGAATCGCATTATTTCCAAATGATTAACGATCAGGGCGGCGTCAACGGGCGCAAGATCAACCTGATCGCGCTGGATGACGCCTACAGCCCGCCGAAAGCGATCGAAGTCGTGCGCAAACTGGTCGAGGACGAACAAGTCGCCATCCTCTTCCAGACGCTCGGCACCGCGTCGAACGTTGCGATACGGAAATACGTGAATTCGAAAAAAATCCCGGATATCTGGATCGGTTCGGGCGCGTCGGTGTTCGCCAACAGCATGAAGGAATTTCCTTGGACCATTCAATTCCAGCCGAGCTATCGGGTGGAAGGGAAAATGTATGGGCAATATATTCTGAAGGCGCATCCGAACGCGAAAATTGCGATCCTTTACCAAAACGACGACCTGGGCCGCGACTATGTCGCCGGATTGCGCGACGGTCTGGGCGATAAATTCGACAAGATGGTGATCAAGAACATTTCCTACGAGGTTACCGACCCCACCATAGATTCCCAAATACTGGAATTGAAGGCATCCGGCGCCGATGTGCTGTTCGAAGCCAGCACACCGAAATTCTCCGCGATGTCCATCCGCAAGTGCGCCGATATCGACTGGCATCCCGTGCATATCATCGATTCCAACGGCGCCCTGGTGAAACCGGCACTGGAATCCGCCGGATTCGCGAAATCCGTGGGTGTGATTTCCGCGCAATACCTGAAGGATCCGACCGATCCCACCTGGGTCGATGACGAGGGCATGAAGAAATTCATGGCTTGGCGCACGAAATACGCGCCCGAGGCGGATCTGACCAATCCCGTTTGGTATTACGGCTACACCAACGCACAGGCGCTGGTCGCGGTCTTGCAACTGGCGGGCAACGATTTGTCGCGGGACAACATCATGAAGGCCGCGACGCATTTGCCGAATACGACCAAGCTGGACATGGTGCTGCCGGGGATCGAGGTCAGCACGTCGCCCACGGATTATCAGGCGATGAAGGGGATGCGGCTCGTGCAGTTCGACGGGACGTTGTACAAGCTGCTGCCGTAAGCCGTGCGGGGTTCGTGCGTTACGCACGAACCCCTGACGCTTTCTGAGATTACGCCACCGTATTTCGCGGCACGTCCTTGAACGGCTTATCCGAATCCCCCGTCCGTTCCCGCGGCATCTTCAGCACCCGCTCACTGATGATATTCCGCTGAATTTCGTCCGTCCCACCGGCGATGGACGTCGCCGGCACGGACACCAGAATTTCAGCGATCACCCCATTCATCGGGCTATCCTCGCCCGTCAGCAGCGCGTTCGCCCCCGTCATCTGCGTATGCACCCGCGCGGCGGCCCGAGCGATGTGGGACGAAATCAATTTCCCCAACGACCCCTCGGGACCCTGCGGGCGCCCCTGTTCCTGCGCGGTACGAGCGCGACGGGCCGTCCATTCGGCGGCTTTGGTCATGATCATCAGCTTGGCGATCTCCTGCCGCGCCACCGGATCCGCCAGCGCCCCCGTTTCCTGGGCACGCGGCATGATCAGATCGACCCGACCGGCACGTTGCGGATACCACTTGTACGGCTCCATCACCGTCGCGATCTCTTCGCGCTCTTCCACATACGCCCGTTCGGAGCGATCCGCGGCCCCCTGCCCCCAACTGCGTACGCCATCGGCGCCGCGGCGTTCGTGCATCAGGGTGGTGGTCGTCACCGCCCAGCCGTCGCCGACATTGGCCACCAGGAACTCCGGCTGCACCGTCGCATCCGTCAGGAACACCTGATTGAACGAGGCATGCCCGTTCATCTGCCGCAACGGATGCACCGACACGCCCGGCTGCTTCATGTCGATAATGAAATACGACAGCCCCGCGTGCTTCTTCTGATCCCAGTCGGTGCGTGCCAGCAACAGACCCCAATGCGCTTTATGCGCGCTGGTCGTCCAAACCTTCTGCCCGTTGACGATCCACTGGTTGCCTTTCATTTCCGCGCGAGTCACCGCGCCGGCCACGTCCGATCCGCTGCCGGGTTCGGAGAACAGCTGACACCAGGTATCCTCACCGGTCATGATACGCAGAAGGAATTTTTCCTTGTGCATATCGGTCCCATGTTCGAGGATCGTCGCCGCCGCCAGCACGCGAATGCCCGCTTTGGCCACGCCGATGGCGCCGATGCGCTTGAATTCCTCTTCCACCACCGGCATCAGCCCGGCCGGCAGATCGCGGCCGTACCAACGGGTCGGCCAATGCGGATTGCCCCAGCCGGACTCGGCGAGTTTCACGCGCCATTCCACGAGGCCCAGATTGGGGTCCCAGTTCGCTTCAAGCCAAGCGCGGCATTCGGCGCGGACGGATTCTTCGGTCAATTCGGTCATTTTTCGATCCCCCCTTACGCCGCCCAATGCTTCATCATGTTCTCGCGATGCCAGAAGGCGTCGCCGAACAACACGTCGGAGCTTTTGGCGCGCTTGTACCAAAGATGCGTGTCGTTATCCCACGTGAAACCAATGCCGCCGTGGATTTGCACGGCATGTGTCGCGGTCTGCGAATACGCGTCGGACGCACAGGCTTTCGCCAACGACGCCATCGCGACGATGTCCGCATCCCCGTCGTCCAAAGCGGCGGCGGCGTAATAGGCCGCGGATTTCGCCATTTCGACATCGAGCAGCATGTCGGCGTGCTTGTGCTTCATGGACTGGAACGACGCGATCGGCTTGCCGAACTGCATGCGCATCATCGCGTAGGCCAGAGCGTCCTCGCGCAGCCGTTCCGCGCCACCGACCATTTCGTTGGTCAGGCACACCGCGGCCTCGGTCATCACCCGGTCGTAGGCCGGACCTGCGGCACCGGGCGTGCCCAGAACCGTCCCCTGCACGCCGTCGAAGGTCAGGCGCGCCATTTTCCGCGTCGGGTCCATCGTCTTCAGAAGCCGCCGCGACAAGCCCGCCGCATCCCCCGTCACCGTGTAGAACGTCAGCCCGGCCGGGCCGCGCGCCAGCACGACGATCAGATCGGCGGTGTGACCGTCGATGACAAAGCTCTTGTGCCCGGTCAGCTTGCCCGACGCGTCGGCGGTCAGCGTCGTCGCGTCGGCTTCCCAGCGCCCATTATCCTCGGCCGACGCCAAAGTCGCGATCACGTCGCCCGCGGCGATGCCCGGCAGCAGCGCCGCCTTCTGTTCGTCCGTCCCGGCTTGCAGGATCGCGCCGGCCGCCAGCACTGTCGTGGCGAAGAACGGCGCGCACGCCAAAGCGCGTCCCATTTCCTCCAGCACGATGCACAACTCGCCGAAGCCGAAGCCGTGGCCGCCGTATTCTTCCGGGATGCGCACCGCCGTCAGGCCGAGTTCGGCGTTCATGGCTTGCCAGCCCTCCCGCTCCCACCCCGCGTCGGTTTCCATCAAGCGCCGGACCTCTTTGGTCGGCGACCGGTCCGCCAGGAAGCGGCGGAGGTTGGAGCGGAACTCATCCTGCTCGCTCGAAAAACTGAATTTCATCGATCGTCCCCTTCGGGTCCCATGTTCCCGTCATGGTCGGGCTTGACCCGACCACCTCCCGCGACCCTATCGCAGGGGATGGACGGGTCAAGCCCGACCATGACGATACGTGTACGAACTTACCGTCCGAACCCCTGCCCGCCGTTCACCTGCATCGTCTGCGCCGTCATCCAGTTGGCCATGGGCGAGGCGATGAAGACCACGACACGCGCGATTTCCTCGGGCTTGCCGAGCCGCCCGGCCGGAATGGCGTTGAGGATGCGGTTATACAGCTCCGGCGCGTCGGTTTTGCGCTTTTCCCAGGAACCTCCGGGGAACTCGACCGAACCCGGGGCAATGCAGTTCACCCGAATTCCCTTGCGAGCCAGCGTCGCGGCCTGGGTCTTGGTATAGTGGATCACCGCCGCCTTCGACGCGCCATAGGCCGCGTTACGCACCGCCGGATTGATCCCGGCACCGGAAGCGATGTTGATAATCGCCGCGTCCCGGCCCTTTTCCAGGAACGGCAGAGCCTCCCGCGAGCCCCGTACCGTCGCCATCAGATCGACGCCCAAACTGGCCTCCCAGCTCGGTTCGTCGTCGGTCCGGCCGCCACCGGTGGCGTTGTTGACCAGGATGTCGATGCCGCCGCCCATCGCCGCGGCGGCTGCTGGGATGTAGGAAGCGATGGCAGCGTTATCCGAGAGATCGCAGGTCGCCGCATGCACCACACCGCCCAGCGCCGCGATTTCGGCCCGCGCCGCCTCAAGCGCCCCCGCACCGCGCGCGCAGATGGAGACGGCGCAGCCCTCGGCGGCGAACGCCAGAGCGATGGCCTTGCCGATCCCCCGGCTGGCACCCGCCACCACGACGCGGCGGCCTTTGAGTCCCAGGTCCATGGTTTCGCTCCCTCAAGTTTATTCGCCTCCGGCTTAACCCGGTCCGTCGCGGTGCGGAAGGGCCTCGGGATCGCCAGGCCAAGCCGCACGGGCTAGAACGGCCCCGAACAACCCAGGGAACTCGAACGTGATCAAGTTCTACTACAACCTCGCCCCGAACCCGACCAAGGTCGCGCTCTGCCTGGAGGAAATGAACCTCCCCTACGAACTCGTGCCCATCGACACCCGCAAGGGCGAGCAGCACGAGCCGGCCTTCCTCGCCATCAACCCCAACGCCAAGCTGCCCGCCATCGTCGATGACGGCGTCACGGTTTTCGACAGCAACGCGATTCTTTTGTATCTCGCGGAAAAAACCGGCCAATTCCTGTCCCCGGATCGCGGCGCCCTGCTGTCGTGGATGATGTTCGTGGCGTCCGGCATCGGGCCTTACTCCGGTCAGGCCGTGCATTTCCGTAACGTCGCGCCGGAGCCGAAAGACTACGCCGTCAACCGCTACACGTTCGAGGCCAAGCGCCATTGGGGCATCCTCGACGCGCGCCTCGCCACGCACCGCTATATGCTCGGCGACACCTACACGGTCGTCGACATGGCCGTTTGGGGCTGGTCGCGGTTGGTGCCGATGATCCTCGGCGCCGACGCAATGGCGGGGATGCCCAACCTGAAACGCCATCTGGACGAAATCTCCGCCCGCCCCGCCGCCGCGCGCGCACTGGCGTTGAAAGACCGCCATACGTTCAAGGCGGAAATGGATGAGGCCGCACGCATCGCGATGTTCCCCCACCTCGCGGTGACAGTGGCATGAGCGCGACCGCTGCCCTCGGCCGCTTCGTCGCCGGATCCCGTTGGGACGATCTTTCCGACGCCCTGCGGCATGAGGGCAAGCGGTCATTGCTCAATTCCATCGGCTGCGCCTTGGGCGTGGCGCGGTCGGAGCCGGTGGCGATGGCGGTACGCACGCTGCTGCCGCTGTCCGGCACCGACCGCACGACCGTGATCGGACGCAGCGAGCGCCTGGATATTCTCGGCGCCGCCTTCGTCAACGCGATCGGTTCCAACCTGTTGGATTACGACGACACGCATCTGCGCACCGTCATCCACCCCGCCGCGCCCGTGCTGCCGGCCGTATTGGCTTTGGCGGAGCAACGAGGCCTGTCCGGCGCCGCCGCGCTGCATGCGTTCATCCTCGGGATGGAGGTCGCGTGCCGCGTGGGCAACGCGGTTTCTCCGGCGCATTACGCGCGGGGGTGGCACATTACCTCGACCTGCGGGATTTTCGGGGCGGCAGCGGCCAGCGCCAAATTGTTGGGTTTGAATGCGGAACAGACCGCGCACGCAATCGGAATCGCATCCAGCCAATCCGCCGGCACCGTCGAAAACCTGCCGAGCGCGGGGAAGAACGTGAGTGTTGGGAATGCGGCGCGGAACGGGCTGTTCGCGGCGCTGCTGGCGGAACAAGGCTACACCGCCGCGCCGGCGGCGCTGGAGGGCGGTTTGGGCTGGGCACGCGCCATGGGCGATGTGCCGGTCGTCGAGGAAATCGTGGGCGAACTCGGCACGCGGTGGGAGGCCGGAAAGAACACCTACAAGCCCTACCCCGCCGGGATCGTGATGCACGCTGTCATCGATGCGTGCTTGGCGCTGAAACGGGATCATGGGTTGCAGGCGGCGGATATCGCGGAAGTGGTCGTCTCCGGCGAGCAACTGCTGCTCGATCGCGGCGACCGTGTCGTAACCGGGGAGCGCGATGCCCGCGTCAGCATTCATCATTGCGCAGCCGTGGCGTTTTTGTTCGAGGCCGCCGGGTTGCGGGAATTCGAGGACGCATGCGTTCTGAACCCCGATGTCGCCGCGTTCCGGGGCAAGGTTGTTGCGCGGTTGGATGCTGGCAGCCCGCGCGGGGCGGCGACGGCGACGGTGCGGTTGCGCGATGGACGAATTTTTTCCGCGACGGTGCTGCATGCGAAAGGGAGTTTCGAACAGCCGCTGTCGGATCGGGAGATCGAGGCGAAAGTACGTGACTCCGCCGGGCATGGCGGGTTTTGCGGGGATATCGATGCGGTTATCGCGGCCACTTGGGGTGTGGATACGATCCCAGGTGTCGGGGCGATGATGCGGGTTTTGTCGGCGTAGGCCGTCCCTCATTCATCATGCCGACCTGCGTCGGCATGATGAAAAACAGGGTTTCCTCAACCAGCCACCAAAGGACACCCCGCCGTCTTCATATCCGGGAACGCTGTCTCCCCCGGAATAACCTCCAGCACGTCGTAGAGGTCCCACTCGCCCTTCGACTTCTCCGGCGGCTTGACGCGGACCAGCAGCAGATCGTGCACCATCAGCCCGTCCGCCCGCAGCGTGCCGCCTCGGCCGAACATGTCGTCCACCTTTGTCGCGCGCATTTTCGCGGCCACCGCCTCCGGGTCCTTGCTGCCGATCGCCTGCACGGCCTTCAAATAATGCAGCACACCGGAATACACCCCGACCTGAGTCATGCTCGGCATCTTCCCATTTTCCTTGAAGAACCGTTGCGACCACGCACGCGTGGCGTCGTCGCGGTCCCAATAGAACGATGTTGTCACCACCAACCCCTTCGCCACCGGCAGCCCGATCGCGTGGATATCGTTGATGAAGCCCAGGAGCGCCGCCAACTGCTGCTTGCCGCCCTGCCCGATGGCGAACGACGCCGCCTGTTTGATGAAGTTGATATTGTCGGGCGGCCCGGCACACGTCGCGATCACATCCGCGCCCGAGGCCTGCGCCGCGAGCAGATAGGAACTGAGATCCGGCGTCGCGTAGGGATAGACCGAATGCCCGACGACGGTGCCGCCGCGCGACTGGATCATGGCGGTCGCGGTGCGCTCCATCGAATGCCCGAACGCATAATCCGGCGTAATGAAGTAGAACGATTTCGCCCCGCGGTTCAGCAACGCCCGCGCCGTGCCGTTGGCCAGCGCCGTGCTGTCGAAGGTCCATTGAAAGGAATAGGGCGAGCAGAATTTGCCGGTAAATTCATCCGCCCCGGTGCCGGAGGTGATGAACAGTTTCTTCTTCGACCGCGAGATATTTTGCACCGCCAGCCCAACCGCGGAAAACGGCACGTCGGCGATCAGGTCCACATCTTGCGTGTCGTACCAGCCCGACGCGACCATGCCGCCGACATCGGGTTTCATCTGATGATCGCCCACAATCAGCTCGATGGGCATCCCGAGCGCGGCGCCGCCGGCGTCGGCGATGGCGAGTTTGGCGGCAACAACGGAGCCCGGTCCACTCATGTCGCGGGAGGCGGCGTTCATGTCGGTCAACACGCCGATTTTCACGCCGGCGGCGGCGCGGGCGCGGCCCGACAGGGCAGTCACACCTGCGGCGGCACCTGCCGCGGCCAGCAATTGGCGTCTGTTCATGCCCGATTCCCTCTCTGATTGCGTTGTCCGTGAGGGTACCAAGGCCGGGCCGGGCGTGTCCACCGCCGCCTACCCCACCCGCGCCGCCTTCCCCGCCACCATTCCCTCGATTTCCTCGTCGGAGAACCCGACCTCTCGCAGCACCTCGGCCGTATGTTCGCCGAGCAGGGGCACATCGCGGCGGATATTCGCGGGAGTGCTCATGAAGCGCGTCGGCGGGCGTGCCAGACGCAAGGCGCCCTGGGTCGGATGTTCCACCACCGGGAACATATCCACCGCTTTCAAATGCGGCTGCTCCTTCACTTCCGCCATGCGGGTAAAGATCGTGTGCGGCACATCGATCCGCAGCAGCAACTCCTCCCACTCCGCGTTCTTACGGGTCAGCGCGATTTCACGCATTTTCGCGTAGACGATGTCGATGTTTTGGGCGCGTGCGACGGGGTCGTTGATTTCCAGTTCGTCCGTCAGTTCCGGCCGGCCCACAGCCTGAAAAAACGCGTTCCAGTTGGCGGCGGAGTAAGGCAGCATGATCATCCAGCCGTCCTTGGTCTTGGCCGGTTTGCGGTGACGCATGCGCTTGTAGACGGGCGGGCCGATCGGCGGTTCGAAACTCAAGCCCCCCATCATTTCCACGCTGTTGAACGCTGCCAGAGTCTCCAGCATCGGCACTTCCACCTGCTGGCCGACGCCACTGCGTTCCCGCTGATACAACGCCGCGCAAACGGCGGATGCCAGCGCCATCCCGGTCAGCTTGTCGGCAGCCAAAGTCGGGGCGAATTCCGGGACGTCGTCGGTCCCCAAAGCCGACGCGAACCCGCTGGCGGCTTGGATGATTTCGTCGAACGCCGGCCGCGCCCGCCACGGCCCGTCCTGCCCGAACCCCGTGGCGACGGCGTAAATCAGCCGAGGGTTCAGCGCCTTGCAGGCTTCATACCCAAACCCCAGCCGCCCCATCCCGGCCGGACGAATATTCGTCACCAAAGCGTCGGCCGTCGGGATCAAACGCCGCAAAGCGTCCTTCCCGCCCTCGGTCTTCAAATCCAGCGCCAAGGACCGCTTGTTGCGGTTCAGCTGCAAAAAATTCGCCGCCATCCCCTTGTTGCGGAACAGGCCGGAGTTGCGCGCCGTGTCGCCGTTCAGCGTCTCGATCTTGATCACGTCCGCCCCCCAGTCGCCCAACGTCTGCGTGGCGAATGGCCCCAGTACGACGGTGGTGAGGTCGAGGACTCGGATGCCCTTGAGCGGGCCGGTTGCTTCGGTCATGGTCTGTTTCCGGGTTGCTGACTGCGAGGATAGGCAAATCCGGCAAACGGGGGAAATCGCATGGCCGAGGCAGCGTTCGACTACATCGTCACCGGGGCCGGATCGGCCGGCTGCGCCGTGGCCGCGCGCCTGAGCGAATCCGGGAAATACCGCGTCCTGCTGCTGGAAGCCGGGCCGCCCGACCGTAACCGCTGGATCCACGTGCCCATGGGTTTCTCCCGCGTGTACGCCGATCCGAAGGTGAACTGGATGTACGACAGCGAACCCGAGGAGCAGCTCGAAAACCGCACCATGTATTCCCCGCGCGGCAAGGTGCTCGGCGGTACTTCATCCATTAACGGCATGGTCTACATGCGCGGCAATCATGGCGATTACGACGAATGGCGGCAGCGTGGCTGCACTGGGTGGGATTTCGATTCCGTGCTGCCGTTCTTCAAGAAAGCGGAAAACCGGTTAAAGGGCGGGGACGAGTTTCACGGCACCGGCGGGCCATTGACCGTCACGGACCGCGAGCCCGGCCACGATCTGACCGATGCCGTTATCGCCGGCATGGTGGAGTATGGGCTGCCGCGCAACCCCGATGTGAACGGCGCGGCGCAGGAAGGCGCCGGCTATTTCCAGGCTACGACCGGCAACAGCAAGCGATGGAGCACCGCGACCGCCTATCTCGCTCCGGCGCGCGACCGAGGCAATCTGGTGGTGCGGCCGAATTCGATGGCGACGCGGGTGGTGATCGAAAACGGTATCGCGACCGGGGTGGAATATCGCGAAAACGGTGTGCCGCGCGTTTCGTCGGCGCGGAAGGAAGTCATCGTGTGCGGCGGGGTGTTCAACTCGCCGCAGCTGCTGCAATTGTCGGGGGTCGGACCGGGCGCGTTATTGCAACAATTCGGCATCCAGGTCGTGCGCGATATCCCGGCGGTCGGGGCGCATATGCAGGATCATTTTTATGTCCGGCATGCCTATCGTTCCACACCCGGCGCGACGATGAACGAACTCGCCAACAGCCTGCCGCGTCAGGCCATCGCCTACGCCCGGTATTTGCTGTTCAAATCGGGACCTTTGGCAGCCAACGGCGTGCCGGCCGGCGGCTTCGCGCGCAGCGATCCTCGGCTGGAGCGGCCGGATCTGCAGTTCAATTTCTCGCCCTTCAGCTATGCGTTTCGCGGGCCGAAAGGCGCGGTGGCGCATGAATTTCCGGGGTTCAGTCTAAGCGCGATCCATTTGAAACCCGACGCGCGAGGCACGGTGACGCTGAAAAGCCCCGATCCGCTGGCGGCTCCGGCCATCAAGTTCAACTTCCTGAACACGCATTACGATTTGCAGGCGCTGATGACGGGCATGAAGATGGTACGCGCGTTCACGCAACAACCCTCGCTGGCGCGTTACGTGGTCGAGGAAGTTCTGCCCGGCCCGCATGTGCAGACCGACGCGGATTACGAAAAGGCGATCCGGCAAAACGCTCTGTCCAACCTCCATCCGGTCGGCACCTGCCGCATGGGGCCGGAGGGGAGCGGCGCCGTGGTCGATCCTCGGTTGCGGGTGTTCGGGGTTGGGGGGCTGCGGGTCGTCGATGCCTCGGTGATGCCGAGCGTGCCGGCGGGAAATACGAATGCTCCGACGATTATGATCGCGGAGAAGGCGGCAGCGATGATTCTGGAGGATGCGGCGCAGCGGTGACCAGACGAGCCCGCGACGGTCGCCCCACCTCCGTCCTGGTCGGGCCTGACCCGACCAGGACGGATATGCATCGAACTAAATTCGTACCGCTTTTTCCACCGCCACGGCGATCGAGAACAACCGCGTATCGCCCATCGTCTCCCCGTTCAGCATCAGCCCGACCGGCGCCTCCCCGTCGCGATGGCATGGAATGCTGATCGAGCAGCGGTCCAGGAAATTCCCCAGCGCGGTATTGCGCAGGATCAGCATGTTGATCCGGTTGTATTCCCGTTCGTCGTCCAGGTCCGCGATTTTGGGCGCGACGATGGGAACCGTCGGCATCAGCACGCAGTCGAAGTCGCGGGTCCGCGCATCGAAACTGGCGACTATCCGAGCGCGGGCCGCCACCAGATCGAGGTAATCGGCGGCGCTCATGCCCTCCCCTCGGGCGATGCGGACGCGGATGCGGGGGTCGTAGCCGGCGCCTTTCGACGCCAGCAAGGCGCGGTGCCAAGCGAAGGCCTCGGACGCCGCGAACCCGCCTTTCGCGTTGGCGGCAGCGATATCTTCGAACTCCGGGCATTTTACCCGCACCACCGAGGCACCGGCCGCCGTCAAAGCCGCCAGCGCACGGTCGAACGCTACAGCGACGGTGGCATCGATCCCGTCCAGCACCATGTTCTCCGGCACCGCGAAACGCAGTCCGTTCAGGCCAACCGGCGCAGGCACCGAAGCCCCCTCCCCCGCCAAAATACCATCGATAGCCGCGCAGCACGCCACGCTCGGCGCCAGCGGGCCGACGGAATCCAACGACGGCGCCAACGGCAGCACGCCAGTGATGGGCACCCGCCGAGAGGTAGGCTTGTAGCCGACAATGCCACAGAACGCCGCCGGGATACGGCAGGACCCGCCAGTATCCGTCCCCAGCCCAGCCGCCGCCATACCGTCGGCCACCGCGACCCCAGTGCCGGAGGAACTACCGCCCGGAATCCGTTTCGACGCGCGGTCCCAAGGGCTGGTCGGTGTGCCGTAATGCGGGTTGATGCCCAGGCCGGAGAACGCGAACTCCGTCATGTTCACCCGCCCCATCGGGATGAACCCGGCCGCGAGCATGCGTGCCACAACGGGCGCGTTCGCCCCGGCCGAGGGCGCATCGGCCAGCACCGCCGACCCGGCCGGCGTCGGCTCGCCCGCGATATCGAACAAATCCTTCAACGCGATCGGAATACCGGCATACCGCCCCGGCGACCGCCCCACCTTCCGCAACGCATCCGCCGCGTCGGCCATCGCGCGCGCCTGATCCGCATGCACCTTGATGAAAGCCCGCGACCCCTCCCCCGCCGGATCGGCGATCTTCGCGAGGGAATCTTCCACCAACGCGCGGCTGGTGGTTTGGCCGGTTGCCAGGGCCTGGGCGAGTTGGTCGATTGTGCGCATGATAGGTTCCTGTTCGTCCTTTCGGAGCATGCCATGACTCGCGCCCCCGCCAAACCCGTTTTCCTCACCGGAGCCTCCGGCAAGCTCGGCCGCGTGCTGGCGAAATCGCTGTCGGACGAGGGCTGGACGCTGGTCATGACCGACATCGTGCCGTTCCCCGAACCGCTGCCGCGCAACGCGACGTTCACCGTCGCCGATTTGAACGACGGCGTGACCATTCTGCGGCTGGCGGAGGGATGCGGCGCGATCGTGCATCTGGGCGGTGTGTCGGTGGAACGACCGTTCGAAGAAGTGTTGGGGCCGAATATTCGCGGCCTTTTTCACATCTACGAGGCCGCTCGGCGGGAAAAGGCACGGGTGATTTTCGCGTCGTCGAACCACTCCATCGGCTTTCACGAACGCACCGAAAGCATCGGCGCCGACACGCAGTTTCTGCCGGACGGGTTCTATGGACTGTCGAAAGCCTATGGCGAGTTGATGGGGCGTTTATACTGGTTCAAGCACGGGGTGGAGAGCGTCAACGTGCGCATCGGCTCCGCCTACCCCGAACCGATCAATGCTCGGATGCTATCCACATGGCTGTCCTACGGCGATCTGTCGCGGCTGGTCGTGTGCGCGGTGACGGCGGAGAAAACGGGCACCTGCGTGGTCTGGGGCGCCTCCGACAACGGCCGCATGACCTGGTGGCGCGACGATGCGCGCGCCGAACTGGGGTGGAAACCGACCGATAGCGCCGATCCGTACGCGGGGCAGCTATCCGGCGCCGTGAGCGGGGATCCGGTTGAGGAACGCTACATGGGCGGGGCATTCTGTTCTCTCGGATATTCGAGATCGGCGCCGGCTCCGGCGGGGTTGTTTACGAACGGAAAGGAGTGACCCATGACCGAAGGCACGTTGTATATCGGCCATAAGCGCTACTCGTCCTGGTCGATGCGCGGCTGGCTCGCGGTGAAGCTGGCTCGGTTGAATGTCGAGGTGGTGACGATCCCGTTCGTCCGCCCAGGCCCGACTCCCGCCATCGCTGCGCTGTCGCCCAACGGGTTGGTGCCCTACCTGGAACACCAGGGCGCGCGCGTGTGGGAGTCATTGTCGATCTGCGACTATTGCGCTGAATACGAACCCGCGTTGTGGCCGGAGGACCGGGTGGCCCGCGCCCATGCCCGTTCCATTTCCTGCGAGATGTTGGCGGGGTTTCGCGACCTTCGGCAGAACATGTGGATGAACCTGTGCCGCGATTTCTCGCCGCACGGGCGCACGCCGGGGGCACTGGCGAATATCGCGCATATCGAGAAACTCTGGGCCGACACCCGTGCTCGGTTCGGCGCCGGCGGGCCGTTCCTGTTCGGAGCCACATTCAACGCGGCGGATGCGATGTTCGCGCCAGTCGTCGGGCGGTTCCTGGGCTGGAAGCCGGAACTCACCGCCGCCACCAAAGCCTATTGCGACGCCGTGCGGGCGCATCCTCTGGTGGACGAGTGGTACCGAGGCGCGATGGCCGAACCGGATTCCATGCTCGTCGCGGAATACGAAACGCTGAAATGAGCCAGGCGATCGGCCTCGATCACGCCGGCATCGTCGGGCGAGACCTGACGGCGCTGGCGGCTGCGTTTCAAGCGTTGGGGTTCACGCTGACGCCCCTGGCGCGGCATGCCGGCGGACGCACCGGCAACCGCTGCGTCATGCTGCGGGACGGCGGATATCTGGAGTTGATGTCCACCGTCGATGGCGGCATCAGCGCGACATTGGACCGATTTCTGGCGCGCCACGCCGGCTTGCACATCTTGGCGTTGGAGATCGACGACGTCGCGGCTGTTCAGGGTCGGCTGCGGTTGGCCTTCGGGTCGGCGCCGGATGTTTCCCATACGGATCGCGCGGTGGACGCTGCCGATCCGGATGGGCCTCGCGCGCGGTTCGCGCTGCTGACACCGCCCGACCCGCCGGAGGGGCGGGTGCATCTAATCCGGCACGAAACCCGTGAGGCGCTGTGGCAGGACCGGTTCCTGGGGCACGCCAACAATGCGGTGGCACTGACGGAGATTGTCCTGGAAGCGCCCGAACCCGCTCGGACGGCGGCTTGGTTCTCCCGGCTCGCCGGTCGCACGGTGACGCCCGATCAGGAGGGTGGATACGCGCTGCAACTCCCGCGCGGGCGGGTGCGGATTTTACCCGGTGCCGAGCCTCGGATGGTTGGCGTGACACTGCGGACCGGGGACAGGAACGCCAGCATCCGGCGGTGGCTGGGCGAACACGAGATCGCGTTCCGGGACGACCGCGATGCCGTTGCCGTCGATATCGTTGGGACCTCGCTGCGGTTTACGGCCTAAGGCGCTTCTGCGTCTCGACGTACGACTTCAGCACCGCGTTCATGCGGGTCTGCCAGCCGGGGCCTTGGGCTTTGAACCAGTCGATGACCTCGGCATCCAGCCGCATGCCCTGATGCCGCTTCGGCACGCGCGGCGAAAACACAACGCCCGCCTTCTGCCAGAATGCATCGTCGAGCGGCTGCGAGTCCGGGTCCGCCTGGGCGGCGGCATCGATGTCGGCATCCGACAGGGATTCGACCCGGTCCCAATCGGTGCCAACGACAGCGGGGCTATGCGTGCCGTCCGGCTGTTCGATCGTCACCGCACCGTCAGGCGTCAAGACGGCCTTGGTCATGCGTGCTTGTTTCATAGGCCTGTACCTCTTTCCAGTTCGCTCGGCGGGCGGAGATCAGCCTGATGGTGTCCCCGCGCCGGGTGAACGTCACATGATAAATCTTCGTCCTGAACGGACAGAGAAGAACGAACCTCTGCTCCCCGTAGTCGCGGCGGCGGTCCTCGACCACGAGGGCCTTGGTCTCCGCCACGGCGAAAATGGGCAGGATATCGGCGAAAGCGATGCCATGCTTCCGGTGGTTGGCCGCGTTCTTTTCGTCGTCCCATTCGAACTGGCGGGAATGTAGCAACAGTTCGTTGTAACGGTCAATACGAATCTCCGAATGCATCGACGTTCTCCCTAGTACCGCCAACGCGTCAGCCCGGCGGCGGGCGCTGGCGCGGGCGCCGGCTTCCCGAACAACCAGCCTTGGCCGTAGCGCACCCCGAGTTCGCTCATAAGCGCCGCTTCGGCCTCTGTTTCGACCATCTCGGCGATGGTTTCGGCACCGGAGGCGCTGGCCAGTTCGCGCATCGACGCCACGAACGCCCGTCCCTGGTCGCTCAGGGCGGCGGCGCGGACGTAGGCGCCGTCGATCTTCACCACGTCCACTTTCAGGTCCCGCAGATACCGGAACGACGCACTCCCGGCGCCGAAGTCGTCCAGACAGACCGGCACCCCGGCGTCCCGCAACCGAGCAATGCGGGCGGCAGCGGCGGGAAGGTCGGCGATCTCCGCGGTTTCGGTCAGCTCGATCAGCAGCTGACCGCGGGGCAGCCCGGCGGCGGCGGCAATCAACTGGTCCGTGAAGGCTGGGTCGGCGATGGACGCACCGGACACGTTGACGGCGACGGACACCCGGGACTCCCGGATCGTGCTCAGCGCGCGCATCAACACCGCGCGGTCGAGCGCGAGGGAGAGCCCGACGGCCTCCACCAGCGTGACGAACTCCTGCGTATCGGCGGCGGGGTTATCGGGGCCGGAGTTGGGGCGAAGCAGGGATTCATAGTGATGGACCACACGGTCGGACAGCGCGACCACCGGTTGGAACATCAGGGCGAACCGTCCTCCCTGGATAAAGCCGGCCAACGCCCGCTTGTGGCTGTTGGCTTGCTCGATGATGCCGCTCAACCCCCCGGTCAGACCCGCCGCATCCGATCCGGCGGCGCCGAACCGCGACAGCACGACGCGCAGCGCCTGCACGGACTCGCCCAGCGACAGGCCGGCAGGATCGAGGTCCAGCTGGCTGCCTTTCACCTCCGCTTTGCCGTTCGGCGCGAAGCTGGCGACAAGATCGCGGAGCGCATCGCCCAGGCGTTGCAGGTCCGTGCCGACGGGACCGAGGACGCCGAAGCGGCCGTCGCCGACCTCCCCCACCACCAGTCCCTCGGTCGGGTTGTCGCCGGCGAGGCGCCCGATCTCGCGGCGCAGCACGTCCATGTGGATCCGGTCCAGGCCGGCGGTGGTCTGCTCCCAGTCCCGCACGTCCAGCAACCCGAGCACGGCGGCTTGCCCGCCGCGAACCCAATCGGTGGCCTCGATGCCGAAATCCTTGGCTTGCTTGAGGGTGGTTTCCGCCTCCCCCCCCTGCTCCGGCGGCCGTCCCACCGTCACGAAATACCGTTTGCTCGGCCCGTCCAACGCGAGGCCCGTAACGACGCAGCGGGTTTCCTGGGGGTTCGCCAGACGCAGCATGGTGGGGGCAATGCGGCCGCGCGTCCCCGTGGCAAGGGTTTTGGCCAGGCTTTCGCGATCGCGAGGCGCGAACAGATCGCCCAGGCTCTGCCCGATCGCCTGACCCGGCGTGCGTCCTAGCAGCGGACCGAAGGCGCCGCCGGCCCAGCCGATGCGCCCGTCGCCGTCAACCTCGATCAACAGGTCGGAGCCAGCGAACGCGAAGGTCGCCATATCGGTCAGGCGCGTGATGTCGCGCACGGTGGCCAGGAACGTGCCCCGGTTTACCCGATTGACGCCCAACGACAGCGTGACCTTACGCGGTCCGGCCCGCCCGTCGATGCGGCGCTGGTCGAGGATCGTGCCGCTCTTCGGCGCGAACGCCGCGACGGTCGCGGCCAGCTCCGGACACAGATGCCGCAGCGCGAAGAAGATATTGTCGAGCGCCTGCTCCCCCAGCAGCGGCATCAGCAGCTGGGTTGCCATGCCGTTGCGCAGGGTCAGCGTGCCGTCCGGCGCGAAGGTCATCACCCCGATCGGCAGGAGATCGACCACGCGCAGCAGGTCTTCGTGGGGGATCGTCATCGGCTGTCACCTTCTCCGCGGCCATGGGCAAGCGAAGGGTGTATCAGCCGGGGGTTAAGGAAAGGTTAACGCGGCGCCTGTTTTTTGGGGGCTTGGACCGCCCCCTACATCCCCAAAGCGCGGCGGTACACGTCGAGTATCGTCTCCTGCTCCTCGACCTCGGCCGGCTCCTGCTTGCGGATGCGGATCAGCTGACGCAGCACCTTTACATCGAACCCGGCCGACTTCGCCTCGGCGTAGATGTCCTTGATGTCGCTGCCGAGGGCTTTGCGCTCTTCCTCCAGACGCTCGATCCGGTCCACCAGGCTGCGCAGGCGGTCGGCCGCGATGCCGCCGGTTTCGGGTTTGTCGGTTTCGACCACACTCAACGCCATGGTTCATACTCCGTTCAGGGCGGAGGGAGGTAGCGGGCGGCGGGGATGCGGTCAATAACCGGCTTGCCCCTCGGCTTCCGGCTTCGCTATCGACCGCCCGGCAGCCGAACCTGGAATCGGAACAACGGCACCAGCCGCGCCCCGGCCCCGCACCCACTGCCAACGCCCAATATCCCGGCTTCGACAGGGTGACAGGGATCCATAATCGATCCGACGAAACTGCGCCGGTCTCGAAAATCGCCTTCCGCACGGCCGACCGCAACAGACGGTCCGCGGCGATGCCGAAATCGCAACAGATATCGACAATCGCCCCCCACCGGCGGTTTCCTCACGCCGTTGCCGCATGGTGTCAGGGGTGCGCCACGCAGGCGTTCCTTATTTCCGTTCATTTGCCGTTTCGAATGTCCTCGCTGGTGGAGGGAAAGTATTGTTTTCTATCGCGCAATTTGTTGGCATGATTGCCCCATCGCGCCGGCTGACAACGACAAACCGGTCGAGAGACGGTTCTTTCAGTACGGAGGGCACCAAGGAACGCTTAACGCGCCCGGCAGGGCTATCGCAAATGACCTTTGGCGCCCCCCCCCCTCGTCATGGTCGGGCGTGACCCGACCATCTCCTGCGATTTTACGCACCATTGAAAAGGCAGGGTTTTTCGAACGGTGCCCAATTGGCCTGAGATGGTCAGGCCCGACCATGACGGAAAGTGTCCGAAATCCGCCATATGCGATCCCCCTGGGGGAGCGCCGTCGACCATGGGTCGAGGCTGAGGGCGGGTGGTACAAGAGCAGCGGTCGTAAATTTTGACTCCCGCGGTGGCCCCTCCTGCTCATCGTCCCCGGGCTTGTCCCGGGGACCGATTCCAGCGGCAAATCGCGGTATTGTGCCGTTATCGGTGGCCGGGATACGCCCCCAGCCACCTACCGGGTCAACCAGCGATCGCCCGGGTGGAACTCGCACCCACGAGACGATCGCGCCCTTCGGGGTGCACCGGATGAACACAGATGTCCTGTAATCTGTGTTCATCGGTTTCCATCCGCGGTTTCACTTACTTCACCGACACAAATGGAAATCCCCAATTAGCTCCGGAACGCTAGAACAACAACCCCTTCTTCAACATCCCATGCACGCCCTTCTCCCCGTTCACCGTCTGCGTGACATGGAAATCCACCGCCAGAGAACAGAATGTATAAGCCTGCTCCCGCGACAAATTCGACCGCGCGCAAATAAACGCGATCATCTCCCGCAGCGCCTGCTTCATCGCCTGATCCAGGTCTTCGTTCATTCCCATCGAAATGAAATGCGTCGGTGTCTCCGCCCGAGGCTGCTTTAATCCGGCCGCCTTGTGCAACGTGAACGTCAAAGTCCCCGTCAGGCACATTTCCAGCGCGGTAACGCAGACCTCCCCATCGCCCTGCACCCCGTGCCCATCGCCGACCGAGAAATTCGCGCCGGGCACCCAGACCGGCAGAAACAGCGTGGAACCGGCCGTCAGCTCCTTGTTGTCCAAATTCCCGCCATGAATACGCGGTTCCTTGGAGGATATCCGCCCGAACGACGGCGGCGGCGCCACGCCCATTACGCCGAAGAACGGCGCCAATTCCAGCTCCGTGCCCCAAGGCAGCGTGCAAACGCGCCGTCCCGTATCGACGGGGATGCGCATGATCGTGGTGTCGTGGAAATCCTCGGGCAGAGTCCCGGCCAGCGGGCGAATCACGTTGTAGCCCCAGTTGGCGCCGGGATCGATTTTGTCGATCCGGATTTCCAACATATCGCCGGGCATCGCACCCTCGATGGCGATCGGGCCAGTGACGATATGCCCCGCCTTCACGCCGGGGTTGGCCGCCAGGATGTCCAGCAGCTCGGGTGGCGAATGCAGGTCCGAACCTGGGGGAGGCATCACCTCCTCCCGCCCCGACACGCACTGCACTTCGACGGTATCGCCGGACTTCACCGTGTAAACCGAGGGAAACTCGGCATCGAACACGCCCATCCGCACGGTATCGGGGGCGGCACGCAGGGTGTGGAAGCTCATGGTTCTCTCCTATGCCGCGATCATGGCGGGGCGCTTGCCGCGAAATGCCGTGCCTTTTTCGAAGGCGTCGGCGACCTGGAACACCGTCGCCTCCTGGAACGGTTTTCCCACGATCTGCAGCGACAGCGGCAGGCCGGACGGACCGAACCCCGAACAGACCGACATCGCCGGATAGCCGGACACATTGAAGGGGATGGTGAAACTCGGCGCCGCGAAAACGTCCCACCGAGCAATGGCGTCGATCTTGGGCGCTTCGCCGGGGGCGGCGGCGGTCAGGACCACGTCCAGGTTCCGCATCGCGTTCCGCAGCTCGTCGCGCAGTTCCCGCCGACGGCGCACGGCTTGGACGTAATCGACGCCGGACACCAGCGCGCCCAGCATCAGCCGGCGTTGCACCCGTTCGCCGAACGCGTCCAAACGAGTCCGCGCCCATTCCTCGTACGCGGCGGCGCGTTCGGTCATGGAGATCAGGCTGCCGGCGGCGTGCCAATCCTGCAGCGGCGACAGCGTCACGTCGGAAATCGCCGCGCCCATCTCGCGGAACACCGAAACCGCATCCGCGATCCCGCCCAGAACGGGCTGAGACACCGGCGAGTCTTCCTCGTGGAAATGCCGGATCACCCCGATCCGCACGCCTTTCAACCCCTTGCCCAGCAACGCGGTGTAATCCGGCACCGGACGGTCGGCACTGGCGGGGTCCTTGGGATCGTGCCCGGCGAGGACCTGCAACATCAGCGCGCAATCCTCGGCCGTCCACGCCATCGGCCCGATCGTATCCAGGCTGAACGCCGCCGGAGCCACCCCGGCCCGCGACACCAGCCCATAGGTCGGCTTGATCCCCGCGATCCCGCACAACGCCGCCGGTCCGCGGATGGAACCGCCGGTATCGGTCCCAATCCCGCAAAGGATCATCCCCGCCGCCACCGCCGCCCCGGTGCCGGAGGACGAGCCCGCCGTAAAATGATCGGTATTCCAAGGATTGCGCGCCGGCGGTGCCACCACATCGAAGCTCGGGCCGCCATCGGCGAACTCATGCGTCGTCAGCTTGCCCATCAGCACGGTGCCGGCCGCCGCCAGCTTCGCGGCGCAAGTGGCATCGGTGTCCGGGATATTGTCGGCGAGCAGCTTGGACTGGCAGGTAGTCCGAATACCGGCGGTATCGACGATATCCTTCAGCCCCATAGGAATACCGTGTAGGGGACCGATCGGCCCATCCTTCATGATCGCTGCCTCGGCGGCTTTCGCGTCGGCCAGCGCCCGTTCCTCGGTCGGCAGAATGAAGGCGTTCAGGGCGCCGTTCATCGCGGCCATCCGCTCCAAACAGGCCTGTGTCAGTTCCACCGGGGAAATCTTCTTCGCCGCGATCAGCGCCGCGGCTTCGGCGAGCGTGGGGATCGTCATCTACAGGTCCTCCGCCGTGAAGCCGAAACTGTGCGCCAGTTCCGCCATATGCCCGCGCTTCTGGCGTACCCGCGCCTTCATGGCGGTCAGGCTTTCGTGGATTGTTTTGATGTCGGCCTTCTGCGCCGCGTCCAGCGTCAGCCCGGCGCTCGCTATAAGGTAATCGAGTGCTTCATCCGTCAGAGTGGGTGGCATGCCGTGTGCTCCTCGATAGATTGCGGTGAAGCAGGTTAGCAAGCGCCGTACCGCCCGCAACAGGAGACGACGATGGATCCGTTAAACGCATTCGTACCTGGCCGCCGCTGCGAAATCGCCGGTGCCGCCAATGGCCCGCTGCAAGGCCTGACCTTCGCCGTGAAGGATCTCATCGATGTGGCCGGCTGGCCGACCGGTGGCGGCAATCCGGATTGGGAACGCGCCAACCCCGTTCCGGTGCGACATGCTTGGGTGGTGGAACGCCTACTGTCCGCCGGCGCCTCGATCATCGGGAAAACCGCCACCGATGAGGTTTCGCTGGGCATTCTCGGCGAAAACCCGTTCACCGGCACCCCCTTGAACCCCGCCGCACCGGACCGCGTGCCCGGCGGTTCGTCGTCGGGATCGGCCTCCGCCGTCGCGGGCGGCGTGTGCGATTTCGCTCTCGGTACCGATACCGGCGGCTCCGTCCGGGTCCCCTCCAGCTTCTCCGGCCTGTTCGGCATTCGCCCCACGCACGGGCGCTTGGATTTCCGGGGAATCACGGTGCAGGCGCCGACGTCCGACACCGTCGGCTGGATGGCGCGGGACCCCGCGGTCTTCGCGGCGGTGGGCGAAACCCTGTTCGGCGAGCCTCTGCCCGACGCGCTGCCGACCCGCCTCCTGGTCGCCACCGATGCCTTCGCCTTCGCCGATCCCGCGGTGTCGGAGGCACTGATGCCGCTGGTGGACCGGCTGGCGGACATCGTCGGCGCGCGCGCGGAAATAACCCTCGCCCCGCAAGGCCTGTCCGTCTGGCAGGCCGCCCAGCGCTGCCTGCAATCCAGCGAGTCGCTGCGGACCTTCGCGCCCTGGCTCGACCAGTACAATCCTCGCATGCAGTTCGGCGTGGCCCGCAACCTCGCTTTGGCCAGCCTGATCACCGACGCCGATCGCAACAAAGCCGCCCTGATGCGGGAAGAAGCGCGCGCGCGACTGCGCCTCCTGCTGCCACCCGGAACGATTCTCTGCCTGCCGACCACACCGTTTCCGGCGCCTGTCCTCGGGCAATCGGTGTCGGCGCTGGCCTTTCCGCGCGAACGGATCACCTGCCTGGCGTGTCTGGGCGGCCTGACCGGCTCGCCGCAGGTGAATTTGCCGGGAGCGACGGTGGATGGCGCCCCGGTTGGGCTGTCGATCGTGGGCCCGAGAGGTTCCGACACCGCATTATTGGCTGTTGCGCGTGCATTCATGGACGAATAAGCGGCGTGGAGATGGAATACCGAGCAGTGACGCACCATCGATAACGCTCTGTCGCCTGGAAACGATTCCCGGCCTATGATGGCCGCAAATCGCCGATACGGGAGACACGTTCATGACCTCGATCCACCGCCGCACCGTGCTGGCCGGCACTGCCGCCCTGCTTGGAACCGCCGCCCGTGCCCAAGGCGTGAAACCGCGCCTCACCGCGATCTCCCAATGGAGTGCCGGCAGCGACGGTGCCGCCATCACCGCGCTGGGAAAGAAATTCGAGGAAAGGGGCGGCGTCTGGCAGCACTCCCCCGTCCCCGGCTTCACCACCGATATGATGAACAAGCTGCGGGCGCAGATCATGGCGGGCGATCCGCCGGCGTGCTCGCAGCTCAAAGGCCCGGAAATCGCGGCGTGGTCGAAGATCGCGCCGACCGTCGATCTGAGCGAGACCGTCGCCGCCGCCGGATACGAGAAAGTGGTCAGCCCCGACCTCGCGCGCCTGCATAAGCCGGGGGGCAAATGGGCGGCGCTGCCGTTGCAGGTCTACCGCACCAACGCCGTGTACCTGTCCAAGCGCGCCATGGACAAAGCCAAGGCCGACAAAATCCCGGTCACTTGGGACGATTTCAACGTGCTGGCCGAGAAGATGAAAGCCGGCGGCGTCGCCAATCCGATCGCCAACGGCGGCACCCGCCCCGACGACGGCCAGAAGTTCGAGGCCGCGTTGGTCGGCATCAGCCCCGCCGCTTATCGCGCCGCTATCATGAACCTGGATGCCAAAGCCCTGAACGGGCCGGAGATCAAGGCCGCCTTCGCGCAAACCCGCAAAATTGCCGACTGGATGGACCCGAACACCGCCGCGCAGCATTTCTCCACCAACCTCGCCCGCTTCATCGCCGGGGACATGGGCATCATGATCCAAGGCGGCTGGGCACAGGGCGTGCTCCTGAACGCCGGCTTCAAGCTGGACGATTTCATCATCGCCCCCGGCCCCACGAACAACGGCAAACCGGTCTTCCTGCTGAACGCCGACGCCTTCATCTTCTGGCAGCGCAAGGAACCCGACCTGATTGCCGGCCAGAAGCTGATGGCGGAACTGGTGATGGATCCCGCGATTCAGACGATGTACTCGCAGATTACGGGATCGATCCCGGTCCGCTCCGACGTCGATCTGTCCGGCCCCGGCTGGTCGGACGGCCAGCGGGAAACGGCGAGCACCCTGAAAGGCGCCATCGCCGCCAACCAGGCCGTGCTCAGTCTCGCCCACAACATGGCACAGGAAAACGGCATGACCGCCGCGATGATCGATGTGATCACGGAATTCGTGAAGAACAGCAAGATCACCCCCGAACAGGCCACGACCCGTCTGGCGGAGGCCGTGGAGGGCGCCCGCTGACTATGCGCCGCATCGCGGAATATGTGACGATCTGGGTGCCGCTGCTGCTGTCCGCGGGGCATGTGGTACTGTTCACGGCATGGACGACGTGGATGTCGTTCACGCCATCGACCCTGATGCCGGTCTCGGGCTGGGTCGGGTGGCGGAACTACACGGCCGTGCTGGGCACCCGCAACTGGTCCATCGCCTTCGATAATTTGCTCCTGTTCGGCGCCGGATTCGTGGTGTTGACCGCGTTGACCGGCCTCGGGCTGGCGATTTTGCTGGACCAGCGGATACGCGGCGAAAACGTGCTCCGCTCGGTCTTCCTCTATCCGATGGCGGTGTCTTTCGTGGTGACCGGCACGGTCTGGAGCTGGCTGCTGAACCCCGGCATGGGCGTGCAGAAATTGGTGAACGGCTGGGGCTGGACCGGCTTCCGGTTCGACTGGCTGATCGATCGCGACATGGCAATCTGGACCGTGGTGATCGCCGGCATCTGGCAGGCATCCGGCTTCGCGATGGCGCTGTTTCTGGCCGGGCTGCGGTCGGTGGAGGGCGATCTGATCAAGGCTGCGCAGATCGACGGCGCTGGGCCAATTCGGCTTTATACCCGCGTGATTCTGCCGTCGCTGTGGCCGATCGCGGTGGCGGTGTTCGTCATTCTGTTGCAGTTCGCGATCAAGACCTTCGACCTCGTGCGCGCCTTGACCGGCGGCGGACCGGGTTTGGCGACGCAGCTGCCGGCGTTGGTGGTCTACGACTTCATGTTCCAGCGCGGCCATATCGGCCGAGGCTCCGCCGCGGCGGTTCTGATGCTGCTTACTTTGCTGGGTGTGCTGCTGCCGTATGGCGCTTGGAAGTTATACCGGCAAAGGCGCGCGGCCCGTGCGTAACGCCCCGACCCGCGTGTTGCTGCACGCCATCGCGATCCTGCTCGCCGCCGCCTACCTCGTGCCGCTGGCTGTCGTGCTGCTGAACTCCGTCCGGTCCGCCGAGGAAATCGCGCAGACGTCCATGATCGGCTGGCCCCTCGCCTGGGCCTGGGGCAATTACGCGACAGCATGGAGCGATTTCTGCATCGCCCAGACCTGCACCGGCATTCAGCCCTACATGCTGAATTCCGCGCTGGTCACCGTTCCCGCCACGATCCTGTCAACCTTGCTGGGCGCCGTCGCCGGCTATGCCATTTCGCTCTGGCGCTTTCCCGGCCATGCCTGGATTTTCGGGCTGGTGACGCTCGGCGTGTTCCTGCCCGAACAGATGCGACTGATACCGTGGACGATCGTGCTGCGGGACGTCGGGCTGAGCAACACACTGACCGGGTTGGTGGCGATCCACACCATCCAGGGCCTGAGTTTCACCACTCTGTTCTGCCGCAACTACTATCTGTCGATCCCGCAGGACCTGATCAAAGCCGCGAAGATCGACGGCGCGGGGTTCTTTCGCATTTTCGCCCGCATCGTGCTGCCGCTGTCGCCGCCGATCCTGATCGTGTCGACGATCTGGCAGTTCACCGGCATCTGGAACGAATTCCTCTACGGCGTGACATTCACCACCGGCACCCAACAACCCATCACCGCCGCGCTGATCGCCCTGACCGCCGCCGTCGCCGATGCGCCGCAATACGGCGTGCAGAGCGCCGCGGTCGTGCTGGCGGCGCTCCCCACGCTGCTGGTCTATCTGTTCGGCGGGCGGTATTTCGTGCGCGGCCTCACGGCCGGCGCCGTGAAGTAGGAGACACCATGGCCGCTCTGGCGATCCGCGACGTCCGCAAACGCTTCGGCACGACCGAGGTGCTGAAAGGCGTCGGGTTGGAGATCGAAAACGGCGAATTCACCGTCATCGTCGGCCCCTCCGGCTGCGGTAAATCCACGCTGCTGAACATTATCGCCGGGCTGGAAAAGCCAACCTCCGGCACGGTCGAAATCGGCGGCCGGATCGTCGACGACGTGGCGCCGAAGGACCGCGACATCGCGATGGTGTTTCAGTCCTACGCTTTGTATCCGTCGATGACCGTGCGCCAGAACATCGTGTTCGGGATGGAATGCCGCAACGTCCCCAAACCGCAACGGGCCGAGGCGCTGGCCCGCGTCGCGCGGCTGTTGCAGATCGAACCGCTGCTGGACCGTAAACCGGCCCAATTATCGGGCGGGCAGCGGCAACGCGTCGCCATGGGACGGGCACTGGTGCGCGATCCATTGTTGTTTCTGTTCGATGAGCCGCTGTCCAACCTCGATGCGAAATTGCGTGTCGAAATGCGGATGGAAATCAAACAGCTGCACCACCGTATCGGCTCCACCATGGTCTACGTCACGCACGATCAGATCGAGGCCATGACGATGGCGACCCGCATCGCCGTCATGCATCAAGGCGAAGTGCAGCAATTCGCCGATCCCGACACGGTCTACAACCGCCCCGCCAACCTGTTCGTCGCCGGCTTCATGGGCGCCCCGCCGATGAACATTTTCTCCGCCCGTGTCGAGGCCACGCCCAACGGCGTCCAAGCCACGATCGGCCAAGGCGAAAACGCCGTCGCGTTGGCCTTGCCCGACACCTGTAAGCCGCACGCCGGCCGCGCCGTCATGCTGGGCCTGCGCCCGGATTGCATCGCCGAGGAACACCGCCGTTTCGGTGCCGACGCCGCCGGACTGACGATCGAAGCGCCGGTGGAAATGAGCGAACCGACCGGCGCAGAAACCATCGTCGTGCTTCGCATCGGCGGCGAGCGTGCGTTGGCCCGCGTCTCCCCCGACACCCGCCCCGCGGCCGGCTCCCGCGCTCGGTTTTCCCTCGACATGCGCCGCGTCTGTTTGTTCGATCCTGGAACCGGGATGCTGATCGCCTAGCAAGCCAGGAGCTACCGTGTCGAAAAGGCGTTAGGGCCGGGACAACTGCCCCTCCACCGTCATCCTGGTGCTTCGACCCTACCGGAATCACATATCGTAGAAACGGTTTTTTTAAAATCTGCCACCGAGCTTGCGGCAAATCCGGCGGGTGGGGCAAATACCCAGGCAAGCCTGCCAACTCGCTGTTAGGAGGCGCGACCGCCATCCGATCGGCCGCTGACGCCACATCCCGCATCGTTTTTGACACAGAGGTCCCAGAGACACAGAGGCCCAGAGAAGACCGTATCTCTGGGCCTCTGTGTCTCTGGGACCTCTGTGTTCAAAACGCGGCTACAAACGGCACAACGCAGCGTTTTGTGTCGCTTGGGATGGCCGGATCAGATCCGACCACGACGTGGCAGGGTGGATGCCGGCTCACCGCTTGACACCGATAGCGACGATTACCAGCATCCCCTAAAATCCAAGGGAAACGTCGCATGGCACACCCCAATCTTCAGGTCGAACGTGTCGCTGGCGCGATCGGCGCCGAGATCCGCGGTATCGACCTCGCCCGAGCGCAAGCGGACGCAGCGATCGCCGCGATCCGCGGCTTGCTGCTGGAACACGGCGTCATCTTCTTCCGCGACCAGACGTTGAACGACACGACACTGAAGGCCTTCGCGAGCCGCTTCGGCACGTTCTTCCGCCACCCCTATTTCGTGCCGGAAGGCGATCCGGATGTCATCGTCATTCGCCGAGCGCCGGGGGACAAGAAGATCGTGGGAGAGGGCTGGCATTCGGATACGCCGGCCACGCCCGCGCCGCCGATGGCATCGTTGCTGTATGGCGAAGAAATTCCCTTGTACGGCGGCGATACGCTGTTCGCCAATCAGTATCTGGCCTACGAAACATTGTCCCCTGGCATGCAAAGGATGCTGGAAAACATGCGGATCGTATACAGCGACACCCGTGTCGCCGGGGCCACCGTCGGCCGTAACGCGCAAAGCGCCACCAAATTACGAGAGGACGCCGGCTTCGCGCATTCGCAAGGCGTGCATCCCGTGGTGCGCACGCATCCCGAAACCGGGCGCAAAGCGCTGTATGTCGTACGGCCGCTGATGCTCCATTTCGACGGCATGACCAAAGCCGAAAGCGACGGTCTCGCGGACTATCTGTACGAACACAGCCACCGCCCCGAATTGACCTGTCGTTTCCGCTGGGAAAACGGCTCGCTCGCGTTCTGGGACAATCGCTGCGTGCAGCACGCGGCGCTGAACGATACCGGACCGTTCCACCGGATCATGCGCCGAGTCCAGCTCAACGGCGACGTCCCTGCTTGACATCGCCGTCGCCTGCCCGACCATGGGCGCCAGAACGTCCCAACAGCCATAAGAGCCACCCGCCATGACCCCTGCCATCCGCATCGATGAGACCACCGGCCTGAAAGCCTTCAACACGCGCGCCGCCAAGGCCAGCGAACGGATCGCCGGCAAGGGCTACTCCCCGGTCGCGGATCAGGCCCTGATCACCCTGCCCGAAGCGCCCCCCGGTGCCGTCTTCAATGCCGAGGAACAGGCCCGTTACCGCGAATTCAAGGAATCCCGGCGCGGCGCGGCCAACTACATGGCCATGGAAGGCGAATTCGCGAAATACCTGGAAGACGTCTACTCCGCGCCCCCGATCGAGCGCGAAGCGCTGACCGACGAATGCGACATCGTCATCATCGGTGCCGGCTTCGCCGCTTTGCTGCTATGGTACAAAATCCGCGAGGCCGGCTTCAAGGACGTTCGCATCTGCGAAAAAGGCGGCGATGTCGGCGGCACCTGGTACTGGAACCGCTACCCCGGCATCGCCTGCGATGTGGAATCCTACTCCTATTTCCCGCTGCTGGAGGAAATGGGCTATTTCCCGACGATGAAATTCGCGTCGGGGTTCGAAATCCTCGAATACTGCCAGCTCATGGCCGAGAAGCTGGGTTTTTACGATCGTTGTTTATTCCACACGACGGTGGACCGCACGGAATGGAATCAGGCCGACGGCCGCTGGACCGTATCGACCAGCCGCGGCGATAAAATGCGCGCCCGCTATGTCGTGCTGGCGAACGGATCGCTGACCACGCCGAAACTCGCCCGCATCGACGGGATGCAGAGCTTCAAGGGACAATCCTTCCACACGTCGCGCTGGGACTACAACGTCGATCTCGCCGGCAAGCGCGTCGGCATCATCGGCACCGGCGCCAGCGCCGTGCAGGTCGTGCCGGAAATCGCCAAGATCGTGAAGGAGCTGTACGTTTTCCAGCGCACCCCCTCCACCATCGACGTGCGCGACCAGCGCGTGACAACGCAGGAAGAAATCGAAGCCTGGTCGAAGGAGGAAAACTGGGCGAAGAAGCGCCGCGAACGTCTGGCGCGCATTTCCTCCGGCCGCACCGCGCTGAAGGGCAACGACGATTATCTGTCCGGCAAGGTCGCCGATTTCCGCGAACGCCGCACCTACGACCGGCAACTATCGCCCGAGGAAATGATTGCCGCCCAGCTGAACACCAACTTCCGCATCATGGAGCAGATTCGCGCCCGCATCGACGCGATTGTGAAGGACCCGAAAACCGCCAACGCGCTGAAACCTTACTATGCCTACGGCTGCAAGCGCCCGACCTTCCATGACGAATACCTGCCGACCTTCAACCTGCCGCACGTCACGCTGGTGGACACCGCGCCCATCGGCGTCAGCGCGATCAACGAGCGCGGCGTCGTGCATGATGGCAAGGAATACGAAGTCGATGTGCTGATCTACGCCACCGGCTTCCAATGGATGGGCGCGGGTTCGTTCAACATGATCGTCGGCCGCGACGGGCGGACTTTGCGCGGCAAATGGGCGGAGGAAGGGGTGAAAACCTTCCTCGGTCTGCACAGCAACGGGTTCCCGAATTTGTTCATCATGTCCGGCCCGCAAAGCGGCGGCGGCCAGTTCAACTTCACCCGCACCATGGAAGGCCAGACCGACTACGTGGCGTGGCTGCTGAAAACCTCCCGCGACAAGGGCGGTGCCGCGATCGACGTCGCGAAGGATGCCGAAGCCGCCTACGCCCTGCACTGCCGCGAAGCCGATATCCGGACCCAGCCCCTGCGCGACTGCCTGTCCTACTACAACGGCGACGGCAACGCCGAACCCGGCAGTCTGGCCTATTACGGCGGGCCGCAGAAATGGCACGAAATCCGGATGAAGGCGCAGGAAACGCTCGATCCTTACGTGTTCGAGCAGGTCTCGGCGTAGACACTTCGCGCCCGCCCACCCTATCTATGCCATGACTACAGGCGATAGGGTGGCGGTATGGCGGGTTCGAACATGGCAGGCCTGTCGCGGCGCGGCTGGAACCAAGCGCAGGGGTGGCTCGCCCCCCTGTTCCTGATCGTCCTGCCGCTGGTTCTGCTTTGGGTCAGCATCGCCTCCCATTTGATCCAGGAACGCGAGCAAAACGAACGGGCGGGCATGGACAACGCCGCCAATCTCGCCCGCGGCTTCGGCGAAAACGTGGAGCGGATGATCGATGGCGCCGATCAGCTCCTGAAAGTGCTGCGCAACACCCGCGCCCATGACCCCGAAGCGTTCGATCTGGCCAAGCTGGTGCCGGCCAACGACATCCTGAACGGTCTGACCCTGCAGATCGCAATGACCGATCGCGACGGCATCATGACCGCCAGCAACCTGCCGCTGGTCGGCCGCGTGGACCTATCGGATCGCGAACACATCAAAGTGCATTTCGACACCGCGAAGGACGAACTGTTCATCAGCAAACCGGTCCTGGGCCGCGTGTCCAACAAATGGTCCATCCAGTTCAGCCGTAAGGTATTCGACCGCAACGGGATGTTCGACGGGGTGATCGTGATGTCGCTCGACCCCTATTACCTCTCGCGGTTCTATGAATCGCTGGAAATCGGCAAAGGCTCGATCCTGCTGGTCGGTTTGCGCGACCACGTCATACGTGCGCGCGCGCCCGCCGTGGCCAACTCCATCGGCGCCCAGCTCAGCGATGACCGGGTCCGCCGTATCGCCGACGGCCCGCCCACCGGATATTATACGGTCACAGCGAACCTCGATGGCATCGAGCGTCTGTTCAGCTACCGCCGACTGGAAAAATACGGATTGGCCGTTGCGGTGGGTCTGGCCACAGACGACCTGTACGCGGGCTACCGACATGACCGCTCCGAGCGCATCAGATTCGGGGCGGTGCTCACGCTGTTCATTCTTTCGGCCGGCTCGCTGCTGGTGCTCCAAGGCCGCCGGCTGCGGGCATCGCGCACCCAGATGGCCGCCGCGTTGGATAATATCAGCCAAGGCATCATCATGGTCGATTCCAACGGAAACATACCCGTCGCAAACCGCCGGGTGCTCGGGCTTCTGGACCTGCCGGAGGACACACTGAGGCACGCCGCCAAATACCAGGACATCATGCAAACGCTGGCGGGTCGCGGCGAATTCGGGCCATCCGGGCCGGAACAGACCGATATCATGCGCGCAATCGCCCGCGGCGACGCCGCACAGACGGTTTACGAGCGTATTCGGCCAAACGGCTCGACGTTGGAGATCAGAACCCACCTGCTGACCGACGGCGGTGCCGTCCGCACCTTTACCGACATCACCGAACGCAAAGCGGCGGAACTGTCGTTGCGGGATACGCTGGATCGCTTCTACACGATACTATCGGTTATGCCCTCGGGCATTCTGGTCTTGTCGGCTGCCGGCGTCGTGGAATTCGCCAACGCCGAATTCTGCCGCCTGTTTGGGCTGACCGAAACGCCGGAGCAGCTACGCGGTCTGACATCGCCCGAAATCGTCGCGCTCATTCGCTCCGCCTACGCCGATCCCGACGCCCAAATGGCGCGTGTTCAAGCGCTGACGGCGGCCGGGGTCCCGGTTTTCAAGGAAGAGCTGAAGTTGCGAGGCGGACGGTCGTTGCTGCGCGATTTCGTGCCGATCCAGGTATCCGGCCAACTTTATGGCCGCATGTGGCAGCACATGGATGTCACCGACCTCAAGCGCACGCAGCTCGACCTGCGGGAATCGGAAACGCTGAAAAGCGCGATGCTGGCATCGTCGCTGGACGGCGTCATCACCATTAACCGCGACGGCACGATCCTGGAATTCAACGCCGCCGCCGCCCAAATGTTCGGCTACGACGCTACCGCCGCGATCGGCCGGCATATGGCCGACATGATTATCCCGCCCGCCATGCACGCCGCGCACGCGGAAGGGATGGAGCGCTACCGCCAAACCGGCAACGGCCCGATCCTGAACAGCCGGATCGAGATCGAAGCCATGCGTTCCGACGGCAGCCTGTTCCCCGTCGAACTCGCCGTGACCGCTGCCAAGCTCGATGAGCGAGAGGTGTTCACCGCCTTCGTCCGCGATATCTCCCCGCGCAAAGCGTTCGAGCGCGAACTGCGCGAAGCGCGGGACGCGGCCGAGGCCGCCAGTCAGGCGAAATCCGAGTTCCTGAGTACCATGAGCCATGAAATCCGTACCCCTATGAACGGGGTGATCGGCATGGCCGGCCTGATTCTGGATACCTACCTCAGCCCGCAACAGCGCCATTTCGCCGAAACCCTGCGCGACACCGCCGGCGATATGCTACGGATTATTAACGACATTCTCGATTTCTCCAAGCTCGAAGCCGGCCGTATGGAATTCGAGAATATCCCGTTCGATCTCGGACAACTGATGACGAGCGTGACCGATCTGTTGACCGTCAAGGCAACGGCCAAAGGTCTGACGCTGCGGACCGAAATCGCGCAGGGAACCCCGCTCCACATGATCGGCGATCCCGGACGGTTACGACAGGTTCTGTTGAATCTGGTCGATAACGCCGTGAAATTTACCACGGCCGGTAGTGTAACAATCGAGGTCGGGTCCGGCAGCCCCGCCCCCGACGGCCAAGCCCGTTTGCGTTTCGCCGTGCGCGATACCGGCATCGGCATTCCCGAACACGTTGAGAGGACGCTGTTTCGGCATTTCGTCCAGGCCGACAGCTCGATCTCCCGCCAATTCGGCGGTACCGGGTTGGGTCTGGCGATCAGCCGGCGGCTGGTGGAGCACATGGACGGCACCATCGCCGTCGAAAGCGTTCCCGGCCAAGGCGCGACGTTCCGCTTCGACGTGCTGCTGGACATCGACACCGCCCCCGGGCGAATCGCCGAACCGGTTTCAGTGCCGGTGCAGCAACGGCGGCTACGCATCCTGTTGGTGGAAGACAATCCGACCAACCGGCTGGTGGCGGTGACGCGCCTGGAATTCATGGGACAACGCGTCGATGCGGTCGCGAGCGGACGGGAAGCCATCGAAGCCGTCCGCACTATCCCCTACGACCTTGTACTAATGGACGTCATGATGCCGGAAATGGACGGATTGACCGCGACGCGGGCTATCCGATCCCTGCCCGAGCCGGCATGCGGCATTCCGATCGTAGCGATGACCGCGAACGTGTTCCGCGAACACGAACGCGAATGTCTCGCGGCCGGGATGGACGGGTTCCTCGGCAAGCCGGTCACGCCAGGTCAGTTGGAGGCGATCGTCGATCGTGCGATCGCGGGTACCCTGCGGCCGGGAAAAAGCGCGACAGTTATCGCCGAACCGGAAGCACCCATCGACGCCAAGATCTTCCAAGCGTTGGTCGCGGAGGTTGGCGACGATGTCGCCGATGCCATGCTCGACGCGGTGTTCGAGGAAGCAACCGAACGCTCGGCACGGATCCGAACGCTCCTCGCCCAGTCCGATCACATCAACGCCTCCCAAGAGGCTCGGGCGCTCCATGCCGCCGCCATTATGGTCGGCTTGCGGGCGATCGCCCACGAATCCGACGCACTCGCGCGGGGCGAAAGAAGCCTCGATCGGTTGGACGAAGCGGTGCGCACGGCTAAAGAAACACACAGCGGTACCAGTCCCTAACGGGTCCGCCGCGGCATCCCCAGCCCCAGTGTGCCCGTGAACGCGTAGCTGTGCAGTTCCCCGCTCCCGACGAAGCTGGCAGCGACCAGCGTGCCGTCGATCGGGGCGATGTTGGTCGCCACCGCCAGCGGTGCGATCACCGCCCCGCCGAACAACGTATCGAAATTCAGCTGCGTCGCGTTCGGGAAATTCCAGACAACACGATCCGCGGAGGATGTCGGGTTGTTGAAGCGGACGCTGGAATCGGACGTGTAATATCAGGCGTCCGAACCTTTGACTCATAGTCAGCGGTGCCCTGTCGTCATGCTGACCTGCGTCAGCATGACGAGTTGGCACCGGACCCGTGTGGAACCGGCAGCAGCGCTATGGAAATCTCTTCAGCACGCGGTGTGCCAGCGCGTGATATTCCGTAATATGTTGATTCAAATAATTAAAAATACGATACGCGCAAAGCGGAAAATATCGCGTTTTGCAAGGGCAACGCGCCCGTTTCGCGAAACGGGCGCAGCTCCTCTACTCGGCCTTCGCCCAGGCGTCCTTCTTCCGGTAAATCGTCGAAGGGCTGATCCCCAGCTTGCGAGCGGCTTCCTGCAAATTGCCGCCGCAGGTATCGATCGCGCGTTCGATATAGCGTCGCTCCATCACTGCCAGCGGCACGATATCGGTGTCCAGGTCGTCGGTCTGCGCCGGCGCTGCCATCGCCGGTACGGCCGGGCGCGGTACCGAACGACTTTCGCGTGGCGGTGTCGCCCCATCGTCCATCGGCGGCAGCATTTCCGGCGTGACGATCTTCCCGTCGTGCAGCACCACGACGTTGCGCACGATGTTCTGCAACTGCCGCACATTGCCCGGCCATGAATAAGCCAGCAGGCGCGCCTCCACTTCCGGTGCGAACGCTGTAAAAGCTTTGCCATCGGTCTGGGCAAACTGCGTCAGGAAGCGCCGAGCGATCAGCACGATATCCTCGCCGCGATCGCGGAGCGGAGGCATACGGAGTGGCACGACATTCAATCGGTAGAACAAATCCTCCCGCAAGCGGCCTTCGCGCACCGCCTCCGCCGGGTCGCGGTTCGTCGCGGCCACGAACCGGATATCCGCGCGCCGCATCGCCGGGTCGCCGACGCGCTGATATGTGCCGGTCTGGATGAAGCGCAGCAGCTTGGTCTGCAGCCCGACATCCATCTCCCCCAGTTCGTCCAGGAACAGCGTGCCGCCGTCCGACCGGGCCGCCGCGCCCTCCTGATCGTTGGTAGCGCCGGTGAAGGCGCCGCGGACATGGCCGAAAATGGTGCTTTCCATCAGATCGCGGGGAATGGCACCGCAGTTCAGCACGACCAGCGGCCGGGATTTGCGCGGGCTGAACCGGTGCAGCGCGTCCGCCGCCAATTCTTTGCCGGTGCCCGACTCGCCGGTGATGAACACGCTGGCGGTACTTTGCGCTGCCGCTTCGATGGTGCGGTAGACGGCCTGCATCGGCAAAGACCGGCCGACGAAATCCGCGAATTCCGCACGCTCGACGGTTTTACGAAGCGTTTCCACCTCCCGCCGCAGGGCCACGGACCCCAGCGCGATTTCAACCGTCGTGGTCAGGCGGTTCGGTGCAAAAGGTTTGACCAGATAGTCGAAAGCCCCGATTCGCACCGCGTGCACCGCGGTGGTCATGGACGCATTGGCGGTAACAACGATCACCGCCGGCGGTGCCGGCCGGGTACGCAGTTCCTCCAGGATCGTGATGCCGTCGATATCCGGCAATTTCAGGTCAAGCAGCACGCAATCCACGGGTCGGGCGTTCAAGATTGCCCAGGCGGATTTTCCGTCGCCCGCGATCAGAACGTTATGACCCAACGGCTCGAGATGCGCCTGAGCGGTCATCGCCAGAGTGGGACTGTCCTCGACGATCAGGATGGTGCGTTTCTCTGTCATGTATGTCCGGACGCCGCCGTAAGGAGCTGTTCCAGCGCGACGATACCCGCCTCCGTCGCACGCCGCAGCGTCTCGGTCAAAGGTGGAATCGCCGTTCCATCGCGCCGGGCGACTGCGGCTTCCAGCCGCATGGCGGCATCGCGGATGGCATGGGCACCGACATTGCCGGCAGCCCCTTTGATGCTATGGGCCTCGATCTCGATCGCCGTCAGATCGCCGCTTTCCTGAAGCGCGGCGATTCGGGCGACCCGGTCCCGCACTTCCCCGATAAAGACCCGCACGATGCGATGGTAGATGGGGTAATCGGTACTGCCCCACAACGCCTCGATCGCGCCGATGTCGAGACTGCCGGTCACCGAATTCAGGCACCGTTCGACGCCCTCCCGCAATGACGTCGCATCGACCGGCAGGCGCAGCGACACCGTGGCACCGTCCAGGCCATGATTTTCGCTGGTCAGCGCCAGCACCGGGGGGCCCTCGGCACACGTGGCAACGATGAGCGCAGCGTCGGCTCCGGTCGCGCCGACCACGACCAGATCGAAGCGCGTTGTTTCGATTGCCTGCAGCGCGGTCCGGTCGCAACGCATCCCCGTTACGGCGAAGCCCCACCGGGTCAACAGCGTCCGTGCCAACAAGGCCAGCGCAATGCTGTTTTCGGCGACCAGCGCCGTCCGTCCGACGCCTATCGTATCGGCATTGTTGCTGACCTGGGTGGGCAAGCGGCGAATCTCCGTTGGTTAGTCCCCGCGGTCGGTGGCACTCCAGGTGCCATTATACCATTGAAGGGTCCAGCCCCACCAGCCGGCGGCCGAAGGGGCAGCAGTTCTCATTTTGCCATTTTGTTCCGCATACCCGTCATGGTCGGGCTTGACCCGACCAACTCAGGCCAATGGGGTACCGCCAAACAAACCTCGCAATTTCAACGCGCCTCAAATCGCCAGAGTTGGTCGGGTC
>CAITUP010000123.1 GCA_903895595.1 uncultured Acetobacteraceae bacterium
CCGGCACGTCCATGCGGATTTTTCGGGACGCGCGCGCCGCGCAGACGATCGGGAATTCGTTCGCGGGATGCGTGAATCCGGTAGGGACAAGCCCTGGGATGACGGATGGGGCGAATGACGGCGTTCAAGCGATTGCCCTGAGCCGAGGTGTTGCTTTGATTGACAACATCTTCCGGCTCTGCTAACCATGATACCATGAATGCGACGCTCCTGATCCGTAGCCGCGAGAGTCTTCGCCCTGGAACGTTCGCTGAGTTCGTGATTTGGCAGCTGCCACGCCGCCTACCCGGCAGCCTGCACCGCTACAAATATCGCATGGCGTTGATCGACCTGGAGGAATGTGTCCTGCGCTACGATAATGAGTCCGGCAAGGGCGACCACCGGCATATCGGGGCTGAGGAATCCCCCTATCGATTCACGACCATCGAGCAATTGCTCACGGACTTCGACGCCGACATAGGGAAATACCTCGATGAACACCCTCATCCTCGGTAACCGCCCGGCCGCGCAGCGACGCGCTGACATCGTGCGCGCCTGGAAGACCGGCAAGCCGGAAGACGCCGCTCGGCTCGATTTCGAAAGCCTGGAGGGCGCGTGGCAGCTGCTTAGCACCAAACGCTGGGCGATCCTGCGGACCATGGCCGGACAGGGTCCGCTTGCGATCCGCGAAATTGCCCGCCGCGTTGGCCGCGATGTGCGGGCGGTCCATAGCGACGTGCGTGCGCTGCACTTGTCGGGCGTGATCGACAAAACGCCAGAGGGGCAAATGATCCTGCCTTACGATACCATACGTTTGGATTTCGAATTCGAGACGCAAAAGGCAGCGTGAGGGGTACGATGCAAAACGCAACGGGAGCCGCCGATTAACCCCGCAACCCCAACCGCTTCAACCGCGGCAGCACCTCATCGCAAAAGAACGGCAGCTCGTCCGCATAATTCACCATCGACAGCGCGATCCCCCGTGCCCCCGCTGCCGCGATGTCGGCCAATTCCCTAGCGACGGTGTCCGGATCGCCGGTGACGGGGACGCCGCCCATGCCGAGGGCCTGGTGCTGGCGCCGTTCCTCGAAATCGTCGGGCCAGCGTTCCCGCGTGTCGCCGCGCATCGCCATGATGCTGTCGACCGCGGCCCAGTCGGCGTTGTCGACGGCGCAATGGCGGAAATAGGCTTCGGCCTCGGCGGAGGTGGGGCGGCAGGTGATCACGGCGACGGTGTAGACGTCCAGGTTTGGGGCCTGCGCTTTCACGCCCGCGACATGGTCGGCGAACTCCGTCAGCTTGCCCTTGGGCGCCATGGAGAACAACGCATCGCAGTTGCGCATCGCGAAGGATTTTCCGGCCGGCGAGGCCCCCGCATTCATCACGATCGGCCGTCCCCCGCCCATCGGTTTCGGCTTCGCTCGGACCTTCTTCAGCTGGATGTATTGGCCGTCGAAGTCCCAGTCTTCCTCCGGTCCCCAGGCGCGTTTGATGGCGTTCAGCCATTCCTCGGCGTGTTCGTAGCGGGCGTCGTGGTCGCGGAGGTCGGCGCCGAACATCGTGAACTCATCGGCGTTCCAGCCGCAGACGATGTTCAGGCCGAAGCGGCCGCTGCCGATATGGTCGGCGGTCACGAACTGCTTGGCGGCGATCAGGGGGTGAAACATTGGGGCATGGACGGTGCCGAACACCGTCAACCGCTGCGTGGCGGCGAGCAGGCCGGCGGCCCAGGTGATCGTTTCCAGCGTTTCGCCCTGGTAGTCGGTGTCGCCACCGTAGCCTTTCCAGCGGCCGACCGGGAGCATGAACTCGAACCCCGCCTCGTCGGCCATGCGGGCGAGGCGCAGATTGTCCTGCCACGAACCGCTCCAGCGTTCCGGCACCAGCGTGACGGCACGGCCGGAGGAGCAATTGGCGCCGAACAGGCCGAGTTTCAGGGCGTTGTCGGAGTAAAGGGCGCGGCGGTTGGCTTGGGTGGGGTGCATGGGAGGGGTCTCTGGGCGGTGCGAACTGTTCTCGCACGCCATCGGCAGATCGTGATATATCGAGACCAACTATTCACCATCCCGGACGCTGGCAAAAGGGCAACCCATGTTGCGTGACGAGTTGCACCAACGACGAAACACGGTAGAGGCGCTCGCGGCACGGCACGGCGCATTCAACCTGCGCGTCTTCGGTTCGGTCGCGCGCGGCGAGGAACGCGCGGACAGCGACATCGACCTGCTGATCGATCTGGCGGAGGGGCGGGGTTTCCGCGACTATCTGGCGCTCGCCGAAGCGCTGGAAGCTATGCTGGGGCGTAAAGTCGACCTTGTCCTCGACCGTAGCCTCAGTCCCTTCTTCCGTCCTTATGTCGAGGCAGATGCGCGGCCGCTGTGAAGTCCGACCGGCCCTATCTTGCCCACATCGCCGACAGCATCGCCGCGATCGAGTCCTACGTGGCAGGTGGACGTGATGCCTTCGTTCACGCGCGTGTCTTGCAAGACGCCGTCATTCGTAATTTCGAAATCATTGGCGAGGCCGCGAACCGCCTCTCTCCCACGGTACGGGGGCGCGCCGCGGTGCCCTGGGGCCGGATAATCGCGTTTCGTAATCGTCTGATCCACGCCTATTGGAATGTCGACATCGATCTCGTGTGGGATGTCATCGAAAACGAACTGCCGGCGTTGAAACGCGCGGTCGAGCAACTGCTGGCCACCGACCAGCCGTAACGGCTCCCGCCTGTCCAATTTGCCCCAGCCCCCAATCCCGCTAAACTCCCGCCACACTCGGCCCCAAGGGCCAAACGCACGCTAGAGGAAACGCACTATGGGTAAACGGATCGTGGTCGTCGGCGCCGGCGCCGTCGGTGGTTATGTCGGCACGCACCTCGCCGCCGGGGGCCATGACGTCACCATGATCGATCCCTGGCCCGAGCATGTGAACCAGCTCAAGAACCACGGCATGGAAATCTTCGGGATGACGCCCGAGGAACGCATGTCCGTGAAGGTCAACGCCATCCACCTGACGGAAGTCCAGCAACTCGCCAAACAGAAGCCGATCGACATCGCCTTCATCTCCGTCAAGTCCTACGACACCGTCTGGGCGACGCAGATGATCGCGCAGTACCTCTCGGCCTCGGGCTGCGTCGTGTCGATGCAGAACTGCATCAACGAAGAACGCGTGGCCGGCGTCGTCGGTTGGGGCCGCACCCTGGGCTGCATCGTCACCGGCGGCGTCGGCGTCGATCTGTATCAGCCCGGCCACATCCGCCGCGGCTATGCCAAGCGCGCCGACATCACGTCCTTCTACATCGGCGAGCCCAGCGGCATCGTCACCAAACGCGCCGAAGAAATCGCCGACATCATGAGTTGCGTCGATGCCTCCAAGGCGACCGACAATCTCTGGGGCGAGCGTTGGACGAAGCTCTGCGTCAACGGCATGCGCAACGGCGTGTCGGCTGCGACCGGCATGGGCGGCAACGCCCGCGACAGCCATGACGCCGTCCGCCGCGTCTGCATCGCGCTCGGCGGCGAGTCCGTCCGCGTCGGCCAAGCGCTGGGCTACAAGCTCGGCAAGGTGGGCGCGCTGCCGTTCGAAATGCTGGCCAAGGCGTCGGAAGGCGACAAAGCGTCCTACGATGAAATCGCCCGCCTGATGGTCGAGGGCGGCGCCGGCCAGGCCGAACGCTCCGACTACCAGCGCCCGTCGATGGCGCAAGACATGGAGAAGAAGCGCCGCACGGAAATCGAGTTCATGAACGGCTTCATCGCCGCCCAGGGCGCCACCGTCGGCATCGCGGCGCCGACCCACCAAATGCTCACCCGCCAAGTGCTCCGCGTGGAACGCGGGGAGCTCGAAGCACGGCCGGAGAACGTGCTGGTGAACAGCTGATGCTGCTGGCGGGGAAAGTCGCTCTGGTCACCGGTGCCGGCAGCGGTATCGGACGCGCCTGCGCCATCGCGCTGGCCGAAGCCGGTGCGGATGTCGTCGCTGTCGATATCAACGCCCAGACCGCCGAGGAAACCGCCGCCGCCGCCATGGATTTCCAGCGGCGCAGCCTCGGGTTGCAGGCGGATGTCGGCGATCTCCAGGATATCGACCGGATCGTGCAAGCGACGATGGCGGAATTCGGCCGCATCGACATCGCCGTGAACAACGCCGGCGTCACCCGCCGCGCCGACATCATGGATATCACGGAAGCCGATTGGGACCGCATCCACCGCGTCAACGCCAAGGGCGTCTTCTTCTGCCTGCAACGCGTCGCTCGGGAAATGATCCCGCGGCGGGAGGGGCGGATTATCGGCATCGCCTCGATCTCCGGCCGGGGCTACGCGGGCGCATCCAATGCCGCCTACGCCGCCAGCAAGGGCGCGGTGATCAGCCTGACCAAGACCGCGTCGCAGCAACTGGCGAAGCACAATATCAACGTGAACGCGATCTGCCCCGGCGTCACCCGCTCGGCGCTGTCCGACGCCAATCTGCGGGTGCGGGCGGAGCAGGAGGGCGTAACCCTCGCAGAGATGGAACGCCGCCGCGCCGAGGTGATTCCCCTGAAACGCGCCAACGACCCCGAGGATATCGCGGCGATGGCCGTATTCCTGGCCTCCGCCGGTGCGCGGAACATCACAGGGCAGTGCTACAACGTGGATGGCGGATTGGTGTTGGATTAACGGCTAACCCGCGCCACTGACCCGGCATCACCGCCTGGTCTGCAACAGTTCGATGCTTGTCACCTCGTCGGCGGTTGGCGGGCGGGGTTGCCCGTTGGCGATTATCGTCAGCCGTAACGCCAGTGTCCCATTCCTTACCGCCCCGGGTGGCACCGGAATCACATAGGTGCCGCCGGATTGTCCGGACGGCACACCGAACAACGAGATCGTACCGAGGCGGTCACCCGCCTGAGTACGCACGACAATCTGCTGGCGCCCGATCGGTCCCACACCGATGGTGACCGCCAGGCGATCGCCGTCCTGTTGCGGATACGGCAGAGACAGCGCCACATCGCCCGGCGCCTGCGCTACCGCACCTTGAGCGAGACACATCGACAGCATGGCCCAGACAATGGCGGTCCGCACGCCGCCGATCGCATGACGCGCGTGCGGGCCCTGACCCAGCCGTTTACGAAGGTGCCTCAGAAAGCGGTGACCGAAACAGCAGTGAGCGCCGGCGCAGGACCTGATCCCTGCGACGCCACGACCGAAATCGTCAGCTTGGCAACGCCGCCGACCGCGTTCGCCAGTGCCTTTGCCCGGGACAGCGGCACCAGGAATGTCGCCTCATCCTTGCCGTGCATGTGGCCGGCCCCGTGCTTCCCGAAGAACGCCACCTTCGCGAGATAGTTCGGGCTGTTGGCCGCGACCCGCTCCACACCGGGCGGGAGGTTCAACAACACGTCGAAGGAGCGGCCATCGCCTGTGCTGCCCTGCGCCGGGCGCGGCACCGTGACGGAAACCACCAACTGCGCCTGCGCCGGAACCTGCCGCAAGGTCACCGTGGCGGTGTTGCCGCGCACGACGCCATCGGCCATCGTCGGCTGCGTCGGCTTGGCCCGCGCCGCCATAAGGAGGCCAGCCTTCGGGATGAGTTCCTCGCCCGTCCCCTTGGCATAATCGTAGCCGAACACATCGGTGCTGAAGTAGTCCGCCGCCTTGGCATCGGTGATGTATTTGCCGTCGGGCCCGACGAAGAAGCGGAACGCCTCGGTCATGAAATTCCGCTCGTCGGCGGGCAGCGGCCGGTCGCTCATGCCATAGGCGCGCTGCTTGCGCGACCAGACGTCCCACAGGCGATCCATGTTGCCGTGGTGCAGGAAGAACACCGGATCGACCGGCGACAGGTTGTTGGTCATGTTGCCATAGGGGGCCGTCCAAGGGCCGCCGACGCCGCCGATAAAGTTGTGGATGTTGTTGTGCGGCAGACCTTCCAGGGTCGAGAACCAGGTTGTGCTGCCTGGCGCCGTGTTGTGGTTCGGCGTGCGGATGCTGTTGAAGCTCAGGACCGGCTGGTATTTTTTCGTGGAATCCGGCGCATAGAAATACGTCGCTCCGAGGCCGCCCAAAACGACCTCGGGCGTGCAATCGGCCGCCACGTCGGGCGACAGAGCCGGGTTCTGCCGGGTCAGATAGCGCGCACGATCCGTGGCCGCGAAGGCCTGGTCGCCGGGACTGCTTGGGCTGAGCATGCCGGTCCACACATCTTCGAACGTTTTGTTGCCCCTGTCGGCCTGCTGCTTGCGCTGGGCGGGTGTCAGCGTGTCCCAATACGCGTTCATCGGCTTCTTGATGAACCGGGTGAAGGTGTCCAGGTCCTTGGTGAACGGCAAATAGGTGGCGTTGGTCGGATCCAGAACGCCGTCGAACATCCCCCCGGGAATCCGTGGCAACTCGGTCCAGTCCCAGAACGGCAAGGTGAAGTTGGGTTCCTTGGTGACCGTGCGGATCGTCTGCTCCAACAGGCCGATATAGCCTCGGTGCCAGTTGAAGAACCACCAGTTGCCGTGCGGGCAATCCATCAGATGAACGAACGCGTTGCGGAACCAGTTGTGCGGATGCTCGGGCGGCTTGTTCAGCATCGCCTCGACGCCAGCGCGATAGATGCCCAGCATCTTCTGGCCCTCGGCGCTGGTCACGTTGTAGCGGGTGTATTTCGCCGCGGCCCGCGCCGGGGCCGGCCGCAGGGCCGCCACGCCGGCCGCGGTAGCGGCGGATGCCAGAAACGGCCGCCGGCCTAACCGGTTATCGATAAAGCGCATGGTGTCTCTCCCCTGTGATCGTTAGGTTACTGCGGATCGGCCCGATTGTTTCCGTTAGGAAAAACGTCGTCGTGGTTTGTCCCCGTGCCGCGCACGTTGACACATACCGGCGGGGTCGTAAAGCGTTACTCTAAACAATATATTATCAGTAACGTGAAAGTATTATGGACACGAGGTCGCGGTAGCCCAATTATCGACTGACAAACAGCCGTTCATCCCATTCCGTCGCATCGACCGGGCGCCGCCCCTCCAGTTCCGGGTGCGGCCGCTGCATGAAGGTGCGGGCGTCGGCGTCATCGCCGAAGATGCGGCGGGCGTATCGCAGCAGGCGCCAGAGCCGTTCCGTTTGCTCGCCTTGCGCGGGTGTCAGAGTGCCCCGCCGGTTGAGGCTGGATTTCGGCACGATGGCATGAACAAGCTTGTTGGCTTCCGCCCCCTCGCCCCAAATTTGATGCGCGACGTCCAGCAGGATGTCGCGAGACAGGCCCTCGCCGATGGCCCGTTCCAGCCCCCAGATCGGCATTTGGGCTTCCCGCAACTCCAACGCGACGGGTGCCGGTGCGGTTGGAAAGGGCTTCGTGAAAAAATCTCGATCCGTTTTGTTCCGCATACCCGTCATGGTCGGGCTTGACCCGACCAACTCAGGCCAATGGGGTACCGCCAAAAAAAACCTCGCAATTTCAACGCGCCTCAAATCGCCAGAGTTGGTCGGTTC
>CAITUP010000124.1 GCA_903895595.1 uncultured Acetobacteraceae bacterium
GAGCTTGTCCCGGGGACCAATACGGGCAGGGAATCGCGACTTTGTGCTTGTCCTGGTCCCCGGGACAAGCCCGGGATGACGGGTTGGGTAGGCCAATGCCCCAATGCAGTGGTCCGGGGACCTTCAAGCGATTGCCCTGCCTCGACGCACCCCACCCGTTGCCGTCACCCAAGGGATGGGCTATCGGCGGCGCCGCATGAATCAACTCGCCACGCCCGCCGAACTATCGCTGCCCCTGACCGCGAGGCATGCGATTCTCGAATTCAAAGCCGACCTCTCATTTGGCGAACGCAACCGGCAGGCCGTCGACGATCTGATCGAGGGATCGAGGCTGTGGCGCCTGTCCTGCGCGCTTGCTTGGCTCGACATCGGCCTGCGCTATCGCGGGTCGATGCTGGGCCCGTTCTGGCTGACGCTTTCGACCGGCATCATGGTCGCCATGCTGGGCTTCCTGTACGCGAAACTGTTCAAGATGGATTTGCAGACCTATTTGCCGTTCCTGGCCTTGTCGCAGGTATTGTGGGCCTTCATGGGAACCGTGGTCGCCGAGGCCTGCACCACCTACATCGATATGGTCGGCATCATCCGGTCCGTACGCATGCCGATGTCGGTGTTCGCGATGCGGACGATCGTGCGAAACGTGTTGGTGCTGGCGCATAATATCGTCGTCATCGTCGTGGTCTTCGCGATCTTCCGCGTCTGGCCGGGCTGGCATGCGATCCTGGCCATTCCAGGCCTGTTTTTGTGGCTGGTCGTGTCGTTGTCGCTGACGATGCTGCTGGGCTCGCTGTGCGCGCGTTTCCGCGACATCGCCCCGATCGTCAACAGCCTGATGCAGATCGCGTTTTTCATCACGCCCGTGATCTGGCGCCCCGAGCAGCTCGGGGATTACCAATACCTGCTGCCGTTCAATCCGTTTTACAATCTGCTCGAGGTCGTCCGCGCGCCGCTGCTGGGCGAGCACGTCGCAACGACAACCTGGCTGATCGCGCTCGGCTTCAGCGTCGGTGTATGCACGCTGTCCTGGTTGTTTTTCATCCGCGCGCGCGGCCGTCTGGCGTTCTGGGTGTGAACGATGAGCACTGAAGCCAGCATCGAAATCGGCGGCGTCTCCGTCTCTTTCCCGCTCTATCACGGCAGCGCCCGCAGCCTGAAAAAAACCGTCGCGATGGCGGCAACTGGCCGTCTGGGCGCGGACGTCCATCGCCGCACGGTGGTCCGAGCCCTCTCCGACGTCGGGTTCACGCTGCACAGCGGCGACCGGCTCGGGCTGATCGGGTCGAACGGTGCCGGCAAAACCACGCTGCTGCGCACGCTGGCGGGAATCTATGAGCCTGTGGTGGGCCATGTCCGGGTGCAGGGCAGCCTGACCGCGCTGCTGGATACCTCCCTCGGCATGAACGTCGACATGAACGGGCGGGAAAACATCCTGCTGCGCGGCCTGTTCAACAGGCTGCCGCGTTCGGCGTTGCCGCAGCTGGAACGCGACGTGGCGGAGTTCGCCGAACTCGGCGACTTCCTGGACCTGCCGGTACGTATGTATTCCGCCGGCATGGTGGTGCGCCTGGGGTTCGCGCTGGCGACGGCGCTGCGCCCGCAAATCCTGCTGATGGACGAATGGTTCCTGGCCGGCGACGCCAACTTCCTGAAAAAGGCCAAACACCGGCTGGAGGAAATGGTGCGCGGGGCGGAGATTCTGGTCCTGTCCACTCATTCGATGGACATCATCCGCACCTGGTGCACACGCGTGATCTGGCTGGATCAGGGACATATCCGGGCCGATGGTCCGACGGACGAAGTGCTGGCGCGGTACCTGGCGGAGGCTGGGGCGGGTTAGCGGGGACGGAACAGCAGCAGCCAGAGCAGGGCGTGGCGTTGTTTGGCGGGGGCGGTGTGGAAGTGCGAGAGGGCGGTGCGGGCCTGCTCGATGGCGGTTAGTGCATCGGCGGTGCGAAAGCGCGGTATGGGATCGTAATCGGCGCTATGACGTTGCTGTTGCAACCATAAGGCCGCTGTCTGGAGCGCATGGAAAAGCCCGTAATAAGCGGCCGAAATGGAACGCCGAATGTCTACCTGCCTTGGCGGACCCGGCTGTGGGGAAACAATCAGCCGCGCTGCCTGATCGAGCAGATGCTCAGCATTCAGGATCGGCATCGCCAGCAGATCTTCGGGCGTCGCATAATGCGGGAAAGCGTGCCGCTGTTCTCCCTCGGCCAGCAGCCGGTCGTGCAGGTCCATAAGGAAGTCGATCAGGGCTTTGCCACGCAGTTTCGGCACCGCGGATTCGGGGACGACGACTTGAACATCCAATGCCTCTTGCCCCATCCAGTCGAGCATGGGCGCGACTGTGACCGCCTCCACCCGAATAGGGGCGAGGCTGGCGCGAGCTGAGTCGAGGGCGATCTCCTGGATGCGGGATTCCTGTAGCATGTAGCCAGAATATGCCGGACGGGAGCGCCGCCGCAAGCGCCGCGTTCTAACGGAAATCCCGCGTCGGCACGCTGATCCCACGGCCGGAGCGGACATGGATATCGCGGACCTTCTGCCCGTCGATCCCCCGCTCCCCCACGCTTTTCAGCATGTCCGACAGGTCGGTCAGCTCGTCCGCGATCACATGGATAACGTCGCTTTCCCGCTGCATCTTGCCGCGGCAGGCGATCATGGTGGCCGAGAGGATCAGCCGCCGCTGACGCTCGAACAACGGCGGCCAGACGATCAGATTGGCATGGCCGGTCTCGTCCTCGATGGTGACGAACAGCACCCCGCGCGCGCTGCCCGGCCGTTGGCGCACCAGCACGATACCGGCGACGCTCAGCCGCTTGCCGTCCTTATGCTTGTCCAGATCGCCGCAACGAACGATGCCGCGCGCGGCCAGGTCCGGGCGCAGGAAGGACACGGGATGGCGGCGGAGACTGAGACCGGTGGACCGATAATCCTCCACCACCTGCCGCCCGTCGGTCATGGGCGTCAACGGCACCGGCGGATCGGCCGGTGCGGCGTCCAACCGGTCGAACAGCGGCAGGGGAGAGTTCGAGAGGCCCCGGATGGTCCACAGCGCTTGGCGGCGGCTGCCCAACCATGACGAGGGAAACCCATCCGCCTCCGCCACCCGCTCCAAAGCCGCCACCGGCACCCCCGCTCGGCGGTGCGTATCCTCGATCGAGCGATACGGACGATGCGCGATCAGCGTATCCGCGTGCGTGCTGGCAAGGCCCTTCACCATCCGCAGCCCCATCCGCACCGCGAAGTAACGACCTGGGCAAGGCTCCAGCGTGCAATCCCAGTCCGATTCATTCACACTCACCGGCCGAACCTCCACCCCGTGCAACCGCGCATCCCGCACGATCTGGGCCGGGGCATAAAACCCCATTGGCTGAGCGTTCAGCAGCGCCGCGCAGAACACGTCGGGATGGTGGCATTTCAGCCAGGCGGAGGCGTACGCGATCAGCGCGAAACTCGCCGCGTGGCTTTCCGGGAAACCGTAGCTGCCGAACCCTTCGATCTGCGAAAACGTGCGTTCGGCGAATTCCTGTGTGTAGCCGCGCTCCAGCATCCCCGCGATCATCTTGTCGTGGAAATGATGCACGCCGCCAGTGAATTTGAACGTGGCCATGCTGCGCCGCAAAGCATCGGCCTCGTCCGGTGTGAACCCGGCGCAGACGATGGCGACCTGCATCGCCTGTTCCTGAAACAGCGGCACCCCCAGGGTTTTCTCCAGCACGCGGCGCAGTTCCGGGGTCGGGTATTCGACCGGTTCCAGCCCTTCGCGCCGGCGCAAATAAGGATGCACCATGTCGCCCTGGATCGGGCCGGGGCGAACGATCGCCACCTGAATAACGATATCGTAGAATGTCCGCGGTTTGAGCCGCGGCAGCATCGACATTTGCGCCCGCGATTCGATCTGGAACGTGCCCAGCGTGTCGGCCTTGCGGATCATGGCGTAGGTCGCGGGATCCTCGGGTGGCACACCGGACAGGTCGATACGGATGCCGCGATGTTTGGCCAACAGATCGAACCCGCGCCGCATGCAGCCCAGCATCCCCAGCCCGAGGACATCGACCTTCATGAACCGCAGCGCGTCGATGTCGTCCTTGTCCCACTCGATCACCTGCCGGTTCGCCATGCTGGCCGGCTCGATCGGCACGAGGTCGTCCAACCGGTCGTGAGTCAGCACGAACCCGCCGGGATGCTGCGACAAATGCCGGGGAAACCCGATCAGCATGCGCGCGAGGTCCAATGTCAGCCGCAGCCGGCGGTCTTCCTTGTTGAACGCCAGCTCCGACAGATCGTCCCGGTCCCCCCAATGCGACATTTGCGCCGCCAGCGCACCCGTCACATCCTCCGGCAACCCCATTGCCTTGCCGACATCGCGCACCGCGCCCCGCCCGCGATACCGGATCACCGTGGCGCACAACGCGGCCCGGTCGCGGCCATAGGTTTCGTAGATCCATTGGATCACTTCCTCCCGCCGCTCATGCTCGAAATCCACATCGATATCCGGCGGTTCCTTCCGCGCCGCGCTGACGAAACGTTCGAACAACAGGCCCGACCGGGTGGGATCGATCGACGTGATCCCCAACACGTAACAAACGGCGGAGTTCGCGGCCGAACCCCGCCCTTGACACAGGATTTGCTGCGACCGTGCGAAACGCACGATGCTGTCCACGGTCAGAAAATACGGCGCGTATTCCAGGGATGCGATCAGCGTCAGCTCATGGTTCAGCTGTTTCACGACTTTTTCCGGCACGCCTCCGGGAAACCGCCGATCCGCGCCCTCCCACGTCAACCGTTCCAGCGTTTGTTGTGATGTCAGACCGGGAAAGCTGATTTCGTGCGGATATTGATACCGCAACTCATCCAACGAAAACCCACACCGCTCGGCGATTTCGTTCGACCGCGCCAGAGCTTCGGGATACGCCGCGAAAAGACGCGCCATTTCGTCGGGCGGTTTCAGCGCTCGATCTACGGAACGTTCGCGAGCAAAACCGATCGTGTCGATGGTGCGGGTTTCGCGGATGCAGGTCAGCACGTCCTGCAGAATACGGCGCTCCGGCACGTGATACAGCACGTCCCCGGTCACCACCGCCGGGACAAGCGCCGCCTGAGCCATATCGGCGATCTCCCGCAACCGCACGGCATCGTTCGGGCGGCGGAACAGCGTCAACGCGACATAACACCGCCCCGGAAACGCCGCGCGCAGCCGGTGCAACCCGCCGATATCCGGCGCCCCGCACATAATCGCGAGCAGCCCTTCTGCCCGAGCCGCCAAATCGGCCCAGCGAAGGTCGCACCCGCCCTTACCCGCGCGCCCTTTTCCCAGCGTCAGCAACCGGCACAAATTGGCCCACCCGTCCCGCCCCGTGGGGTAAACCAGCACCGCGGGCGCATCGGCCAAGTCCAGCCGACAGCCGGGAATCAACCGAACCCCGGTCTCCTTCGCCCGCAAATGCGCCCGCACAATCCCCGCCAGCGTGTTCCGGTCCGCGATGCCCAAAGCCCTGTGCCCCAACAGCGCGGCCTGACCGAACAATTCCTCCACATGCGACGCCCCGCGCAGGAACGAAAAATTCGTGGCGACCTGGAGTTCGGTGTAACCCGCCATCGTCACGCCGAAGGCGGCACGGCATCCGGGTCCTTCATCACAACGAACCCCGACCCCCGCAGATGTCGCACCAGACGTTCGGCTGTGATCCGCGCCATCATGTCGTCGGCGTGATGCACGCGCTTCCGCCCCTCGTACCGCAGCGCGAAAGCGAGGGACTCAATCAGTTCGTCCGCCGTGGCGGGACGGGGAGGGGGGGTGGTCATGCGATTATATATTCATGGTTTGTTCCCGTTTGCAAGCGCCTACCCGCCCGCCGCCCTCCAAGCCGCCAGCATCCCCGCCCGATCCAGCTCCCCGATCAACGGTTGCAGCTCGGCTTCGTATGTCCGCCACCGCCCGAGGCCGCGCGCGTTCACCGGCTGGCGCACCTGAGTGCGGCTGACGGTGCGCACCCGGCTGTCGCCTTCGTAAAACCGCTCGCAGGCGGGATCGTAGGGCAGGCCCAAATGGTCCAGCACGCGCCGCAGCGTGGCATCGAAATCCCGCACCCAATCCGACAGTTTCAGCGTCAATATTCGGCCCGGCATCGCATCCTTCCAATGCGCCATCAGCCGGTTCTGCTGCGCGATCGTCCAGCCCAGATCGGCCAGATCGTGCGCGTAACCATGATTGCCATGGAACCGGAACGTAAAGATCGACAGCCCGATATCGCGCGGGTCGCGGACGCAATAAATGATCCTCGCCCCCGGCAGCATCGCGCCCACCAGCCCGAGGTGCATGTAATTCCCCGGCATCTTGTCCACGATCCGCGCCTTGTCCGGCGCCACCCCATGCATCTCGGCCAAATAATCCTGCGCCGCCGCGTTCAGCGCGTTCGTATCCAACGCCGCGATCGCCGCCGGACCGCCCAACCGCCACGCCATATGGCCCAAAGCCGCACGCTCCCCCGCGCCATGCGCCTGGGGATGCGCGGCCAATATCTGCTCGCATAATGTGGTGCCGGAACGAGGCATGCCGACGATAAACACCGGCGCGGGATCGGCGTTGTCCGCGACCGGACCGGATTCGAACCGGGATCGGGGGAATGCCGCGATATTGGCCTCGATCGTTGCCAGATGTTCGTCGCGGGAAAACGGTTGGCTTTGCTTCAACAGCGCATGCCCCTGCTGCCAGTTCGCAAATGCAATCGGATGATGATCGAGGCCGGACCAGAACTTCGCCAGATCGTAATGCCCCATGATCCGGTGTTCCGGCACCGCCCCCGGCCCCATCGACTGCAACGCCTGCTCCATCCCACGAGCGATCCGCATCGCGCGGGGCGTGTCGCCTTCCTGCATCGCCAGCATGACATGCCGCCACAGGCACAGCGGCGCGATCTCCGGCGGGATCGGCCCCAGCGCGGCCAGCGCCTCCAGCTCCGCATGCACGTCGGCGGGACGGCTGAGTTGCAGCAAGGCCAGCGACCGTTCCAGATGCCAATGCCGCCGAGCATGCGGTTCGGTGGGCAGGGCAGGGGCTGCGTCGAGCAGCGCCAGCGCGTCGGCCCCGCGCCCTTCCTGGAGCATATCGGCGGCGAGGTTCAGCCGCGCGGCGGCATCGTCCGGATGCGCCGCGACGGCATGGTGCAGCAGAGTTTCCGCTGCCTCCGAATCACCGGAAATCCGCATCAGCGCGCCCAGATTAGCCGCCGCCGCTCGGTTGTCGGGGGCGTGGCGCAGAGCTTGACGCATGGCGTTTTTGGCTTCCTCGACGAAACCCTGGCGGTAGCGGCACAGACCGAGGTTGATCCACGGGTCGGCCCAGGCGGGGGCGCGCTGGATCGCCTCGGCGAACGCGCGTTCCGCCTTGGCGAGATCGCCGAGCGCGAGCAGGGCCTGGCCGTAGGCGTAGTGCGCCTCGGGGCGGAAAGGCGCGGCATGGCAGGCGTCGCTGGCGGCGATCAGCGCGGCCTGGAAATCGTCCTCGCGCATACGGGCGGTGAATTGTTGTAGATACACGATATAATCGTCCAGGGTGCCGGACGGGGCTGCGTTACCCATTTCGCTGGAAGCGCCGGAATGTAGTTCGCTTTCCGATGACATGATGTTGCCTTTTATTTGATAATATACAAACGTATCAGGCCCGATTTCCGGATCGGAGCCACTTCCAGCGGCGGCGGCGCTCCTCCGTTATGCTGACGAAGGTCAGCATCCACGATTTTCTCGGTGGTGGCCAGCAAGTCGTGGATGCCGACCTGCGTCGGCATGACGATTTACCACGCGCCGGTGCGTCAGTGGTTAGTTCGGCGGGTATTACCATGTGGAACTCGACAGCCACGACATCCTGCTGGCCGAGTGGCCGAGGCCGGACGCGCCGGTCCGGCTGGTATCGCAGTCCGGGTATCCGGCCAACGCCAAGCCCTGGCTCGCCGACGCCCGCCGGCTCGGCGTCATGGTGCGCCGTCTGGTGTTCCAGCTCGATCCCGAGCTTCGTATGTCCCGCGAGGCATATCGCCGTTGGGCGGAGGAACAGCCGCGCGGGCGGTTCGAACGTGTCGAGGGTGTCGTGGTTGCGATGGCGCCGGAGCGGGCCGGACATGCGCGACGGAAAGCCTTTGTGTGGCGTGCGCTCGACCAAGCCGTCAGGGCGGCGCGGTTGGATTTCCATGTCTATCCCGACGGAATGACGGTCGAGGCCGATGACAGCGATTTCGATCCCGATGCAGTCGTCCATTGCGGGGAGAAGCTGCCGGACGATGCGGTCACGGTCCCCGATCCGGTGATCGTCGTGGAAGTGCTGTCACCGAAGACGCGGGGTAACGACCTAACCCGGAAACTGGCTGCCTATTTCCAGGTGGCGTCGGTGCGGCATTATCCGATTTTCTGGGCCGACCGGCCGCAGGTCATCCATCACCGCCGCTCGGATGTCGGTCAGGGGATCGAAACGACGATCATGACGGAAGGGGAGATCGCGTTGGACCCCCCTGGCCTTACGGTTTCTCTTGCCGATGTCTACGTGGGCTAGCAGCCGAGCGGAGCGCCTATCGCGATCTACTGCTTGTGGCTGCGTTGCAACGCAATAGCGAAAATGGTCTCTTGTTGTGCAGCACAATTTAGAGGGGGCTTGCTCAAATGGCGAAGAATCATGGTTGCCATAATGCGGCCTCCAGCCCGTTGTAAATTCAAGCCCCATCAGAGGATAATAATGTCGATGTCGGACTTTTTATAACGAATAAACCATTGTAATACAATGACCGTTTTGGAACGTTTTGATTATGAAAAATTCAGGTTTTGCCTTAGCTCGCCGGAACGACCAAACGATTGGCACGCCCGAAAGGAGCAGTCGATCCGAATGACGGACATATATTTTTCCCGTGAATGGGAAAAAGTAAAGCATGCCCAGTAAAAAACA
>CAITUP010000125.1 GCA_903895595.1 uncultured Acetobacteraceae bacterium
CGATGGGGGATGCGCGCGCCGGAAACACCTCATGCACCGTGAGGAGCCGGGTTCGGAATGGGCGGTCGCCGGGGTTCCGGTGGGTGGTGCTTGTGGCGTGTGGTGAGACGGAGTCTCGGGATTCGTGGGTTGAGACGATTGTGAGAATCCGGCGTTGTTTGTGCGGCTTACGGGGGCGCACAGGTAGGGCGGCGGTGGGGAAGTCGTGGATGCCGACCTGCGTTGGCATGACGGGTGTCCGTCGTGTAACCCGCGCCTCTGGCCAACCGCGCCGGGGCGGGGCACAAGCATAGGCGTTATGTCAGACCCCACGCTCCCGCCTGCTCGATTGTCCACCGCCGCGACCTGGTTGTTGCTGGGGGGCGCGTTTGTCACGTTCTCGGTGGGGGCGGCGTTCATGCATTCCTACACCGTCTTCCTGGTCGCCTTCGTGGAGGATTTCGGGTGGAGCCGCGCGGACGTGTCGATCGCGTATTCGCTGGGGCAGGTGGTGAGCGGGGTGTCGTCGCCGTTCGTGGGCTCGTTGGTGGACCGGTTCGGGCCGCGGCGGTTGATCATGGGCGGAGGCTGCCTGCTGACGATCGGGCTGCTCGGCAGTTCCTACGCGGGCCAGCTATGGCACATGTGGATCCTGTACGGGGTCATCATGACGCTGGGGGCGAACTGTTTGGGGCTGGTGGTGTTCGTGCCCATTCTGTCGCGGCATTTCGTGAAGAATCGCGGCATGGCGGTGTCCGTTGTGCAATCCGCCAACGGGTTCGCGCGGGCGTTCTCGGCCCCGATCTCCACGATGATGGTGTCGGGGCTGGGGTGGCGCGGGGCGTATTGGTGGCAGGGGTTGTTCATGGCGGCGCTGATCGTGCCGCTGGGGGCGCTGTTTCGCGGCTCCGACCCCGAACGCGGCAGCCGAGCGGCGCGGATGGCGACGCAGGGGCAGGGGTGGACGTTGCAGCAGGCGATGCGGACGCCGCATTTCTGGCTGCTGATGCTGGTCTATGTTTTCACGGGGTTGGGCAGTTTCCTCGTGGCGCTGCATCAACTGGCGTTCGCGGTCGATGTCGGGTTCGACAAGCTGTATGCGGCGGGCGTGCTGGGGATGGGGGCGTTTCTGTCGCTGCCGGGGGTGATCGTGACGGGCACGATCTCCGACTACGTGGGGCGGGAGCTTTCGGCGGTGATCAGCTACGGGACCTCCATCCTCGGGGTGGCGTTCGCGCTGGCGATCACGGGGCCGGATCAGCACTTGCTGCTGTGGCTGCACTCCTGCTTCTTCGGGCTGACCTGGGGGGCGCGGGGGCCGTCGATCACGGCGAAGACGGCCGATCTGTTTCCGGGGCCGAATCTGGGGAAGATCCTGGGGGTGATCTCGATCGGGACGGGCGTGGGCGCCGGGTCGGGGGCATGGCTGGCGGGGTTCGTGTTCGATATGACGGGCACGTACAAAGTCGCGTTTTGGCTTTCGATCGCGTTCTATATGTGCGGGAGTGTGGCGTTCTGGTCGCTGCGGCGGCCTCCGGCGGTGCGGGCGGTGTGACGAAAGAGGATACCAACCAGGCTTCTTTTCGGTATCCGGCAGTCGGACATGGTGTGGCGCGGCGCGATGGCCACGCTTGGAATATTTCTTTGGAAGTCGGAATAACATGGCTTTGCGATGGCGGGACTGGGCGCTTTTGGCGGTGGGCGTGGGGGCCGGCGCGGTTCTGGTGCACACCGGGGTACCCGAAATATTCAACGCTCAGGACGTTGCAAAGGCCTTACGGCAAATGGGCGCGACAATGCCGCCTTTAGGCGCGCCAACCCCGATTAAACCGCAGGGGGAAGCGACGCCGGTCCGGCGGCCTATCGATTCCCACGTGGTGACAGTGCCGCGCGAGGCGAACCCGCCGCCGGCCCTTACCGATCGGGCCGAGGCCGCGAACCCGCCGCCGCCCGCCGCGAGACCGCCGATGCCGACAGTGTCCGGCCCCTCACGCGGCGAGACGCCGGGGTCGGATCTCGACCGTGCCGACAACGGGCCGGCGGCGTCGATGGCGTCGCTGCCCGTCGTGATCTATCCGACCAACCCGAGCGACCCAACCCTGACGTCGGGCGCCGGGTTCTTCATATCGCGGGACGGCAGCGCGATGACGGTCGCCCATGTCGTGCGGGACTGTAAGTCGATCCAGGTCGCGTCGCGCTATCTGAAGGCAACCCGAGCGTCGCTGCGCGCCATCGACATGCGGAACGATGTCGCGGTGATACGGATGAACGACGGAATTCCGCCGGCGGTGATCGGCTTCGCCGACCGGCCGGCCGGTGCTCGGGCGCTGGACATTCGCGGCTATCCCGGGGACGGGGACCGGTTGATCGCCACGGCAACCGAGGGGACTCTGTTGACCGAGAAGCCGCCGGTGGAGAACGTGGACCGGCGCGATCTGCTGTGGATGGATGCGAAAGCGGTGCGGCCGGGGTTCAGCGGCGGCCCGGTGCTGACCGACAACGGCGAGGCTCTGGGGATGGTGAACGGCGTGCTGATGATGCGGGTGAGACGGAACGGCGTGGCGGCGCGGGAGCTGAAATATGTCTACGGCGCCAGTACGCGGATGATTACCGCATTCCTGACGGCTTCGGTGCCGTCACTGGTGCCGGATGGGCGCGAGTACCTCGGCCCCGATGACGTGGACAAGGCTGTCGTCCACGTCATTTGCTCGCACTGACCGCCTATTCCTCGTAGGCGACCAGGGTATCGCAGGGGACGTCCAGCTTGGTGCGGCCGTTGAGGAAGGTCAGCTCGATCAGGGCGGCCGCCGCGGGGACGACGCCGCCGACCTGGCGGATCAGCTGGATGGCGGCGTTCATGGTGCCGCCGGTGGCGAGCAGGTCGTCCACCACCACCACGCGCTGGCCGGGGTAGACGGCGTCGGCTTGGATCTCGATCCGGTCGGTGCCGTATTCCAGGCCGTAGTCGAGGCCGATGACGGGGCCGGGGAGCTTGCCCTTCTTGCGCACCATGATGAAGCCGCAGCCGAGTTTCAGGGCCAGCGGCGCGGCGACCAGGAAGCCGCGCGATTCGATGCCGGCGATCAGGTCCGGCTGATAGGCCCGCACCATGCGCGCCATGCGGCCCATGGCGACGGCCCAGGCGTCTTCGTGCCGCAGCATGGTCGAGATGTCGTAGAACAGGATGCCCGGCTTGGGGAAATCGGGGATGGAGCGGATGTGGTCTTTCAGGTCCATGGTCGGGGTCTCCTTACGCGGGTTGCGCCAGGGCATAGCCCTCCGGCAGAGTGAAGCCAACCAGGGATGTGCGCCATGACCGTCTTGCAGAACACCGACCTCGACACCGCCTTGCGCGACGCGAAGGAGGCTTACGTTGCCAGTAACCCGTTGAGCCTCGCGCGCTATGTGGAGGCGACCGCCGTCATGCCGGGCGGGAATACGCGGACGGTGCTGCATTACGCGCCGTTCCCCGTCGCCATGGCGCGGGCCGAGGGTTGCCGTCTGTGGGACATGGACGGGCACGAATACGTGGATTTCCTGGGGGAATACACGGCGGGGATCTATGGGCACTCGCATCCCGTCATCCGAGCGGCGGTGGACAAGGCGCTCGACGGCGGCATCAACTTCGGTGCCTCCAACATGACCGAGGCTCGGTTTGCCCGCGCGATCTGCGACCGGTTCGGGTTGGAGCGGGTGCGGCTGACGAACTCCGGCACCGAGGCCAATCTGCTGGCGATCACCGTCGCGCGGGTGTTCACCGGGCGGAAGAAGGTGATGGTGTTCGATGGCGGGTATCACGGGGCGGTGTTCGGTTTCGCGGGCGGAGGATCGCCGGTCAACGCGCCGTTCGACTATGTGCTGGCGCCGTATAACGATATCGAGGCAACGCGGGCGCTGATCGGTTTGCATGCGGACGATCTGGCGGTGGTGGTGTTGGAGCCGATGTTCGGTTCGGGTGGTTGCATCGCGGCGCTGCCGGCGTTCCTGACGATGATCCGGGCGGAAACCAGCCGCGTGGGCGCGCTGATGATCTTCGATGAGGTCATGACGTCGCGGCTTGCGCCCGGCGGGTTGCAGTCGGTGCGCGGGGTGAAGCCGGATTTGACGACCTTGGGCAAATACATCGGCGGCGGGATGTCGTTCGGGGCGTTCGGGGGGAGGGCGGATATTATCGACCTGTTCGATCCTCGGCGGGCGGATGCGCTGCCGCACGCGGGGACGTTCAACAACAACGTGCTGACCATGGCGGCGGGGCTGGCGGGGCTGACGCAGGTTTATACGCCCGAGGCTGCTGGGGCGTTGAACGCGCGGGGGGACGCGCTGCGGGAGCGGTTGAACGCCGCGTGCCGGGCGGCGGGCGCGAAACTGCAATTCACGGGAATCGGGTCGATGCTGGCGGTGCATACGACGCGGCGGCCGATTTTGACTCCGGGCGATGCGGCGGCGGGGGATCAGCGGCTGAAGGAGTTGTTCTTCTTCGATATGTTGGCCGCGGGAATCTGGTTGGCTCGGCGCGGGATGATGACCCTATGTCTGCCGATCGGGGATGCGGAATGCAATAAGCTGGTGGCGGCGGTGGAGGAATTTTTGTCTATTCGCGCATTGTCGCTGGCCGCGCCTGGGTAGGACTGATTTCCATTTCCTCTGCAATGCTACACCACCTGACTTGATACGAATCGAAAGAACGATACATATGTCGTCCTCAGGCAATCAAAGGGGGTCGACATGGCGCAACCACTCAAGACAAGCAATGGCGAAATCGCACTGAAATGGCGTCTGTTCGGTGCCGTGGTCTATTGGGTCATTGAATCGGCGATAGGTCTGGTTCCTTTGGTCGCTGCCCTCATCGTGCCAATTGTCTCTGATTCATCTCGCCGTTTGGCGTCTTGTTTGAAGGTCGGAAGCGAAGGCAACTTTCAGGAGTGCCACTGGGTCATCCACGGGCTCAACGCTGAGAAGTGTATTTTGGCGATTGTGTTGTCAGGGTTGGCCGCGTTTGCCTCGCTGAACCACACCGACAAAGCCGATCATGTGGCCCGGAAGGCATGTCGCAGCCTCGCCTTGCTCGGACTCAGCGCAATCGTCTTCGTCAGTGCCATAGTTTACACGGGCACTTCAACGGGCGTCAGCAAAGAACCATATGACTTGGTGAACGCTTTGTTGGGCTTCGCCCTCATAGGATCAGTGGTGCTGACGATTGAGCGAGAGCTTTGAAGATGGCGGAACGTCTGGGGAGCTACCGGATAGCAGGAGCCTTAACCATCTGTTTTCCTGAAACTAACGCCACCCCAGCAAAAATCACTAACGTTTAGACTAACGTCTTGACTAACGTCGAGGATGCCGTTAACTAACATGCAGGCTGACGGTTGGCTAAGGTGGATTTCCCACCACCTATGGAGGTATGTGAGCGTGACCAATTTCCTAATGCAGATGCAGTCTCAGCAGGTCATCTGGGCGATTGGCGGTTTTACCGTCCTGGCCTCCTGCGCCACTTTGGTGACGGCCATCGTCACCGGACGCCGCCACTGACGACGCCACGGGTGGTCGTGGATCGCTCAGGCGGTTCGTCGGCCTGTATCGTCGATCCCGAGCGGCAGGTAGGAGAGCAGGCCACGAGGCGTTTGAGTGAAGTCTCCAGTGCGAGACCAGCGCGCGGGGCTGTGCATATTGCCAAGCAGCGACCGAGCAGGATGGCCATTTTGGAGGTCATCGCGCGCAGGGCGCCGTTCCCGATTTCAGTGATGTAGTTGGATAGCACGCCGAGATGGATGGCTAGTGCGAGGCTCGCCAAGCCTCGCAGGACCACGACCTCCAACATCCGAATTTTCCCTGGGGTTAGGGACGGCAATCGGTCGCGACGTCCGAACATTCGGCCGTGTTGAGGTCATCGCCAATGTTAAGCGACGCAACGATCTCCCACAACCCCTTGGAACCGGGTACAATCGCTCGCATGCCGGTTCTCGAACTGCCCGCTCAACCGCACCTGTCCGCACAATCCGCTCACGCAGCGGCAACCGGCGGCGTGGGCGTACTAGACCACCCTCTCAACTGGGCGGCGGTCAGCCTGATCAGGACCTACCGCCGCTGGGTATCGCCCCATAAAGGCTTTCGCTGCGCCCATCAGGTGCTGCACGGCGCCGGCAGTTGCTCGACCTTCGGGCTGACCGTGTTCCAAACCCATTCGTTCGGGCAAGCGGTTACCCTGCTGCGGGAGCGGTTCAGGGACTGCCGCCACGCCTACCGGGTTCTCGCCAGCCAAGGCCCCAACGACCGGCCCCCTGGACGAGACGAACCGAACGACCGCGATACGCCGTCGAGCTATCTCGGCCGGAAATGGGACGCCTGTGCCTGCGACGCGCTATCCATGATCGATTGCGGGTCGGTTATCCCCTGCGACGGCGCGTGCGATATCGCCGCTTGCTCCTGGTAAGCTCTGCCCGCGCGGTCGGATGCATCGCGTCTGACTGATTAGGGGGCCGGAGGGCGTCGCCGCCGGCTCCCACGCCGACACGATGACCATCGCGCGTGCCTACGACCCCAAGCGCAAACGCAAGCGCACCCGGATTGCCATCGGCACCGTGCGCGAGGTCGGCGCCTTCATGCTGGGACGATCGATTGGGCGTAGGGCCGGTTTTTCTCGCATGCCGTCGGACGGTCTGCTATCAACGATAGCACCATAGCCTGAGAGACCGACGATGGCAGACCTTCTGGTGCGGGGATTGGACGAAAGCATCGTGCAGGCGCTGAAAGCGCGGGCCGGCGCGCATGGCCGCAGCGCGGAGGCCGAACACCGGGCCATCCTCTCGGCTGCTCTGTCAGGCCCCCGAAAACGCAGCTTCGCCGAGGTTTTGGTGGCGATGCCGGATGTCGGCAATGACGCGGACTTTGAGCGGGTTGGCGCCACGCGGGACCCCGCCGATGTATTTGGTTGACACCAACGTCATCAGCGAGGGGCGGAAGCAGACGAAAGCACATCCCGGTGTGGTGGCCTTTTTCGCGCAGGTCGTGCACGAGCCGCTGTACCTGTCGTCGGTTACGATCGGAGAATTACGGCGCGGTGTCGCACTGATCCGGCATCGGGGCGATTTGGAGCAAGCCGGCCGCCTGGAAGGGTGGCTGACGATGGTTCTCGCAGAATTCGGTGACCGTATTTTGCCGTTCGACACCGATGCGGCACAGGTCTGGGGGCGGCTTCGCGTCCCCGATCCCGCTCATGAACTCGACAAACAGATCGCGGCGATTGCTCTGGTGAACGATCTTACTGTCGTGACACGCAACACCGCGGATTTCGCCGGAACGGGCGTGCGGTTGTTCAATCCGTTTCTGCTGCCGTAACATCGTGCGCGGTATGGGCGATGGGCGGATGCGATAGCGGCAGTTGCGTCCGGAAAAAGCGGGGGCAGCCCTGCCTCCCCACCCAAACCCCCGCTATACTCCCCCCCATGCCCGCCCCCGATCCACGCGCCAACCCCATCCTGCTCGGCCATCCCGCCGCCGAGGCAACCGTGCTGGAAGCCATCTCCGCCGGAAGGATGCATCACGCCTGGCTGATCACGGGGCCGGAGGGTGTCGGCAAAGCGACCCTCGCCTACCGCTTCGCCCGCCGCCTGCTGGCCGGGCGCCCGGCGGAACCGTCCCTCGCGCTCGACCCCGCTAACCCCGTCTTCCGCCGCGTCGCGGCCGGCTCCCACGCCGACATGATGACCATCGAGCGTGCCTACGACCCCAAGCGCAAACGCATGCGCACCCAGATTGCCATCGACGACGTGCGCAAGGTCAACGCGTTCATGTCTCTGACCCCGGCCGAGGGCGGCTGGCGCGTCGTCGTGGTCGATGGTGCCGACGAGATGAACCAGAATTCGGCGAATGCCCTTCTGAAGGTGCTGGAGGAACCGCCGCCCCGTGCTGTTCTGTTGCTGGTCTGTTCGTCCCCCGGCCGTCTGTTGCCCACCATCCGCAGCCGCTGCCGCCGCCTGCGGCTCGGGCAGCTCGACGACGCCACCATGCACACGCTGATGCGCCAGTATGTGCCGAACCTGACGGACGACGAGCGCAGCCGGCTGGTGACGCTCGCCGAAGGATCGCCGGGACGAGCGCTGATGATGGCCGAGGATGAGGGGCTGGCGATCTCGACCCTGGTCGATAACCTGCTGGCCAACATGGACTCTCTGCCGCTGTCCAAGGGTTACGAGATCGCCGATCAGCTCGGCCGCAGCGAGACCGGGTTTTCGACCTTCATGGACCTGCTGCGGGCCGGCGTGTCCTCCGCCGTGCGGGCGGTGGCGCGCGGGCAGGGGGACCCCGAGCAGGAACGGATGATCGAAAAGCGGCCCATTGATGCCTGGGGCGACCTGTGGCACGGGCTGACACGGCTACAGGATGAGACCGAACGCTTCTCTCTCGACAAGCGGCAGGCGATCGTCGCCGGGCTCGGGATGCTTACCGGAAAAACACCATGAAACCAACCTATTATATCACAACCCCGATCTACTACGTGAATGGGGCGCCGCATATTGGGCACGCTTATACGTCGATCGCGGCGGATGTTTTGGCGCGGTTCAAGCGCCTGGACGGCTACGATGTGTTCTTCCTGACCGGCACCGACGAACACGGCCAGAAGGTGGAGGCCGCGGCGCGTGCCGCCGGCTTGGATACGCAGGCCTACACGGACAAAATATCCCAAGATTTCAGGGATATGTCCGACGCGATGGGTGTATCCTACGACGATTGGATCCGCACAACCGAACAGCGCCACAAGGATTCCTGCGCCGCGCTGTGGAAGAAGATCGAGGCTTCCGGCGACATCTACCTCGGCCATTACGAGGGCTGGTACGCGGTGCGCGACGAGGCGTTCTACGACGAATCCGAGCTGAAAACGAATGACGCGGGGGTGAAGGTGGCGCCGTCGGGCGCGCCGGTGGAATGGGTGCGGGAGCCTTCGTACTTCTTCAAGCTTTCGGCCTGGCAGGACCGGCTGCTGCAGTTTTACGAAGAACATCCGGAGTTTATCGCCCCATCCTCCCGTAAGAGCGAGGTTCTGAGCTTCGTCAAAGGCGGCCTGCACGACCTGTCGGTCAGCCGCACGACGTTCAACTGGGGTATCCCGGTGCCGGATGCGCCGGGGCATGTGATGTATGTGTGGCTGGACGCGCTGACCAACTACATCACCGCCGCCGGGTTCCCGAACGAGAACGCGGACAAGTGGAAATTCTGGCCGGCGGATGTCCATTTCGTGGGTAAGGACATCATCCGGTTCCACGCGGTCTACTGGCCGGCGTTCCTGATGTCGGCCGGGATCGCGCCGCCGACGCGGATTTCGTCGCACGGCTGGTGGGTCGTGGACGGGGAAAAGATGAGCAAATCCCTCGGGAACGTGGTCGAACCTCGTGCGTTGGCGAAGACGTTCGGCCTGGACCAGATCCGCTACTTCCTGCTGCGGGAGAAGCCGTTCGGCGCCGACGGGTCGCTGAACCATCAGGCGATTATCAGCCGCATGAACGTCGAGTTGGCGAATGACCTGGGCAATCTGGCGCAGCGATCCCTGTCGCTGATCGCGAAGAACCTGGGCGGTGTGCTGCCGGCGCGCGGACCGGCGACCGAGGACGATATTGCGCTGCTGGACGCCGCCAACGCGCTGCCGGACATGGTGCGGGCGCGGATGGAGCAGCAGACCTTCCACGAAGCCCTTGAAGATATATGGAAAGTGATCCGCGCTGCGAACAGCTACATCGACCGGCAGGCGCCCTGGGCGCTGCGCAAGACCGATCCGGAGCGGATGGCCGTCGTGCTGCGGGTGCTGGTGGACACGATGCGCGTGGTGGCGACGCTGCTCCAGCCCTTCATGCCCGAAAGCATCGCCAAGATGCTGGATCAACTCGGCGTTCCCGGGGAGGCGCGGACTTTGGCGGCTCTGGCAGTGCCTCTGGCGGATGGGACGGTTTTGCCGGCGCCGCAGGGGGTGTTTCCGCGTTACGTGGAGCCGGTGTGATGTCCGGTTCCGGCGCGATGCTGATCGATTCCCACTGCCATCTGGACTACTACACACCGGCCGAGTTCCCCGGCGTCCTCGACCGCGCCGCCGCGGCCGGGGTCGGGCAGATGGTCACCATCGGCACCACAATCGCGCAGTCTCAGACACTTCCGGCCCTGATCGAAGGCCGAGACAACCTCTGGTGCACCGTCGGTGTCCACCCGCACCATGCCGCCGAAGCGCCAATCCCGACGCCCGAGGAACTGGCCGCGCTGACCCAACACCGGCGCGTCATCGGCATCGGCGAGTCCGGCCTGGACTACTTCTACGACAAGGCCCCGCGCGACGTTCAGGCCGAGAATTTCCGCGTCCATATCCGTGGCGCCCGTTTGGCCGGCGTGCCGCTGTGCATCCACGCCCGCGACGCCGACGACGATATCGCAACGATCCTGCGCGAGGAGCGGGAGCGGGGAGGGGACTTCGATTTCCTTCTCCACTGCTTCAGCTCGGGCCGAGGGCTGGCGGAAGCGGCGGTGGCGCTGGGGGGATATTTCAGCTTCTCCGGCATTCTGACCTTCCCGAAATCCAACGAAGTCAGAGAGATCGCGCGCGATATTCCCCTGGATCGTCTGCTGGTGGAAACCGACGCGCCGTATCTGGCGCCGATGCCGTTCCGGGGCAAACGGAACGAACCCGCCTGGGTGGCGCATACCGCCAAAGTTCTGGCCTCCGTCCACGGGATGGAACCCGAGGCGATGGCCGAACTGACCACGACCAACTTTCGTAGACTGTTCCGGAAGGCCGCATGAAAGTCACGATCCTCGGCTGCGGAGGCTCCGCCGGCGTGCCGATGATCGGCGGCGCCGACGGCTCCGGCGATTGGGGCGACTGCGATCCAAAAGAGCCGCGGAACCGGCGGTCGCGGTCGAGCATCGTGGTCGAAGGTACTGACAATAAACGGCTTCTGGTGGACGCATCGCCCGATCTGCGGAACCAGATCATCGACTGCCGGATAACGGGTATCGACGCCGTGTTGTTCACGCACGCGCATGCCGATCATATCTCCGGCATCGACGACATCCGCATCCTGAACCGGATCGCCAACCGGCCGCTGGAGGCCTTCGCGACGCCGCGCACGCTGGAGGAAATCTCCCGCCGTTTTGCTTATGCATTCAAGCCCTGGGATCCGCCGCATTTCTTCAGACCCGTCCTGGTCGGCGCGCCGGTCGAGCCGGGCGACACGCTGGAAACCGCCGGCCTGACCGTCCAGCTGTTTAACCAAAACCACGGCAGGATCGATACGCTCGGTCTTCGCATCGGCGCGTTCGGCTATTCCACGGATGTCGTGCGGCTGGATGAGCCGGCAATGGCGGCGTTGGCCGGCGTGGACACCTGGGTCGTCGATTGCTTCCTGCGCGGCGAAGCGCATTGGACGCACGCGAACCTGAACTATGTGCTGGCATGGGTGGATCGCCTGCGGCCGCGGCGCACGGTGCTGACGCACATGGGCACCGGGATGGATTGGGGCTGGATGGCGGCCAATCTGCCGGCGGGGGTCGAGGCCGCCTACGACGGGATGGTGCTGACGGTTTAGCCGGGCAGGGGGCTACGCCGTCGCTTTCGGCGTCCCGACCGCGAAATGCAGGATGATTCCGACCAGCAGCAACGCCACGCCGTATATCCCCGCGGCGCCGGTCATGAACCGGATGAAAAGTTCCCTCGCCCGTTCCTCCGCCGCCCGCATGGGCACGGTGGTAATCTGCGCGCCGATCGTCTCATCCACGCTCCAGCCGTAGCCATTCTCCGACCCGTACACGTCGACCATGGATGCCGGGGCCACATCGGGGGTGGAATGACAGATCAGGCAGGCCTTGTTGCCGATTTTCAGCGGGCGGGACACAGAGATCACCGGTCCGTCGGGCGTATCCAGGGTCCGGATGATCGATTTGAGCGCCGCGTCCTTGCGGAAATCGTTAATGATCGCGGTCTCGGCCGGCGTGGCGCGATGGCCGGGGTTCGTGGGATTGAGAGCCGCTTCCTTATAGATATAGCCCGGGTAGCCCTTGCTGAAATCCCGTTCGGTCGAACTCGCGGCGAAGGCGGGTATCGTGTGGGGCAGGAAACGCGTACGACTTTGTTCGGCGAGTAAAGGCTGGATTTCGGTTACGGTATAACCGCGGATGGCGCTCGCCTGAGCGGTAATCATCTGCGCCTCGCGGACCAACTCGGCGCGCGCGTTCTGCTGGATCGCGTTCCATGCGAAGCTTCCCAGCATTCCAGTGCCCAGCACGAAGGCGGCCAGGAGCCCAAGATTGATTTTGGTTCGCACACCCATGGGGGGAATGTCCTTTACTGATGGCTGACAAGCCAGCGCGCCTGTGCCGCTGTCAGTTGGCCGGTCATGGACGCCTTCAGCTCATGCTGCAGCCGTCGTATCGCGGCCAGTGTCTCAGAACCGAAAACGCCGTCGATTGGCCCGGCATAGTAGCCGAGACGCGCGAGCGCGGTTTGCGCGACTCGCCGATCGGAGTCAGTCATACGCGCCGCATCCGGCAGTTCGGCTGGGGTCACGGCCACCGCCGGAGGCTCGGGTTGCGGGTTCGCGGCGGGCGGTGCCGCGGCAACTTCCTTCGGTGGCTCGGGTGCCGGCGCGGGTGCCGGCGGCGGCAGCGATGCGCCGACAAGATATCCCGGTTCGGTCGCATTGCGCCGCAAGGTGATCTTGCCCTTGGCCGTGGCTTCGAAGGCTGCCGAGGCATTGTCGATCAGATCGGCAATGGCGATGGTCGGGCCTTTCAGTGCCGGGACCAGAGCCGTGGCCAATGCCGTGGGCGTATCGCCGGATGCATCGCCGAGGCCGACCGTTACGCCCAAAAGGTTCAACGCGAGTGGAACGTCGCGCCGGTTAAGGGTTTCGAGGCCAACGGAGGCGCCGAAGCCCGGCGTCGGCACGGCATCCAGCAACAATATGGCCGGACGCGCACTGGATCGCGCCACGACATCGATCAAGGCTTTGGCGAGCATGCCTTGGGTCAGCAGATCGGCGGGTCCTTGCGGCGCGGCGGTGCTGGGAAGCACGAACGGACGGTCGTTCACGCTGGCAAAATAGCCGCAAAAATAGATCAGTAGCGGCTTTTCCGGGGTTACGCGCAGCTTTTCGTTTAAGGCGCCGATCGCGCCATCCAACTGGCCGGCCGATGCGTTGGCGCGCTCTATGACATCGTAGCCGAGAGCTGTGAGCGCCGCCGATACCTGTAGCGGCCCTTTGGCACAGCCTGGCAATGGAGGGAGCGTGGAATAGGACGCATTGCCAATGACCAGCGCGATCCCGGTTGGCGCGGCCGCTGCGGCGTGGCTGAACAGTAGACCCACGATCAGACCGAGGACGGTGCTTTTCCGCTGGAATGCCATGTTGTCGCTATGCCCGATTGAATGCGATTGCACTTCTTATACGAATTGGCTTGTACTCTATTCCAACGAAATTTTACCAAAGCTGCAAATCTTTGCGTGCCGCCGGTCATGGAGGCGATTTAGCACCGCCATTAGTTACCATAATATTCCTTCTGCGGTAATCGGACGCGTCTTGCACGCCAGCCGAACCGGACGTATCCGCTTCCTATGTCCTCTTCCGCCCCCGAAGCCGAACTCCGCCGCTTGATCGACATCATGGCCGCCTTGCGCGACCCCGCGACCGGCTGCCCGTGGGACAAGGAGCAGACGTTCGACACCATCGCGCCGTACACGATCGAGGAAGCCTACGAGGTCGCCGACGCCATTGCACAGCGGGATTTCACCGCGTTGCCGGACGAACTCGGCGACCTGCTGTTCCAGGTCGTGTTCCACGCCCGCATGGCCGAGGAAGACGGCCGCTTCGGGTTCGCTCAGGTCGCGAAAGCCATATCCGACAAGATGATCCGCCGGCATCCTCATGTGTTCGGCGATGCCGCCGTGCGCGATGCCGTTGCCCAGACCAATGCGTGGGAGGCCCAAAAATCCGCCGAACGCGCCGCTCGTCGGGAAACCGGCACACTGGCCGGGGTGCCGACCGCCCTGCCCGCTCTGACCCGCGCCTTCAAGCTGACAAACCGAGCCGCTCGGGTTGGGTTCGATTGGCCGGATGCGGCTTCGGTGCTGGAGAAGCTGGATGAGGAAGTCGCGGAACTGAAAGCCGAACTGCCAGGGGCCGATCCGGTGCGGCTGACGGATGAAGTCGGGGACATGCTGTTCGTGCTCGCCAATCTGGCGCGGAAACTGGGGTTGGACCCGGAGGCCTGTCTGCGGCACGCGAACGATAAATTTTCACGCAGGTTCAATGCAATGGAACGCGATTTCGAGACCCAAGGCGAGAGCTTGAAGGGCCAGACGCTGGAAGCGATGGAGGCCGGGTGGCAGGCGGTGAAGGCCCATGAGCGAAGCTGAATGGCGGCGACTGAACCGAGCGAACTGGGACGAACGGGTCGCGGTGCATCTGAAGCCCGGGACGCGTTACGACCAGGCCCGGCTGCGCGACGGAACCGCCCGTATCGGCGCGATTACCGGCGCGATCCTTGGGTCGGTCGCGGGACAGAAAATTCTGCATCTTCAATGCCATTTTGGCATGGATAGCTTGATCCTGGCGCAACATGGCGCCACCGTGACCGGCATCGATTTTTCCGCTCCGGCGATCCAGGCCGCGCGCGGTTTGGCGTCCGAACTGGGGTTGGAAACGCAGGCGCGTTTTCTGGTGTCGGATGTCTATGAGACGGCTTCGGCGTTGCCGGAACCCTCCGGTTTCGACCGCGTGTTCGTATCCTGGGGCGCGTTGTGCTGGCTGCCGGACATGGCGGGCTGGGCGAGGGTGGTGGCGCATTTCCTGAAACCGGGCGGATGGCTGGCGTTGGCGGAGGCTCACCCCGCCGCGTATGTCTTTGACGATGCGGCAAAAACAGCGGATGGAAGGCCGGGGTGGTATGCCCCCTACCTCGGCCGTCAGACGATGGTCGAGGACCACGCGGAGGATTATGCCGACCCCTCGGCTCGTCTAACGAACACCCACACGCATGAATGGCTGCATCCGCTGAGCGATATTATCGGCGGATTGTTGGCCGCCGGCCTGCGGCTGGATGCTTTCCACGAGCACGAAATCGTCCCCTGGAAGATGTTCGACTGTCTCGTGCCGGACGGGGACGGGTTCTTCCGTTGGCCGGACAAGCCCTGGTTGCCGCTGGCGTATTCACTGCGGGCCGTCAAACCGGGATGATCTCGACGCCCTGCCCTGTTCATGCGAAACCACCACCGACTTATGGAGACGTGAAAATATGACCGCTGGCCCCCTGTCTCGTTTCAAGGTGATCGACCTGACCCGCGTGCGCGCCGGTCCCACCTGTGTGCGGCAGTTGGCCGATTGGGGCGCGGATGTCATTAAGATTGAGTCGCCGGAGGGCGATGCCGGTCTCGGCGGCGAGCGGCATGGGCCGGATTTCCAGAACCTCCACCGCAACAAGCGCAGCCTGACGCTGAACCTGAAGGCGCCGGAGGGTCTGGCGATCCTGAAGAAGCTGGTCGCGGAATCCGATGTGGTGGTGGAGAACTACCGGCCGGATGTAAAATTCCGGTTGGGGGTGGATTATGAGAGCCTGAAGGCGATCAATCCGCGGATCGTTTACGCGTCGATCTCCGGCTTCGGGCAGGATGGACCGTATATCGACCGGCCCGGGTTCGACCAGATCGCGCAGGGCATGGGCGGGCTGATGTCCATCACCGGCCTGCCCGGCCAAGGCCCGGTGCGCGTCGGCATCCCCGTCGCCGATCTCACCGCCGGCATCTTCGCCGCCATGGGCGTGCTGGTGGCACTGCTGGAGCGGGAGACGTCGGGCCTCGGTCAATGGGTGACGTCGTCGCTGCTGGGCGCGCAGATCGCGATGCTGGATTTCCAGGCGGCGCGCTGGACCATCGGCAAGGAAGTGCCCGAACAGGCGGGGAACAACCATCCGACGAGCATCCCGACCGGGGTGTTTCAGACGGCGGACGGCTACATCAACATCGCCGCCGCCGGGAACGAGATTTACCGGCGTCTGTGCGAGGCGCTGGAGCGGCCGGAGCTGGCGGGTGACCCTCGTTACGCTACCGGCAAGGCGCGGTCGGACAACCGCGACGCGCTGAACGCGGAGATCGAGGTAATCACGCGCGGGCGCACCTCCGCCGATTGGATCGAGGCGCTGAACAAGGCCGGGGTGCCCTCGGGGCCGATCTATAAGATGAATGAGGTGTTCGACGATCCTCAGGTTCGGCATCTGGGGATTACGCGGACGGTGCAGCATCCGGTGCTGGGGGATGTGGAGGTGATCGGTCAGGCGATCGAACTCAGCCGCACGCCTTGGTCGGTGCGGAGCGCGACGCCGGAGGCTGGGGAGCATACGGATGCCGTGCTCGGGGAGCTGGGGTATTCGGCGGGGGATATTGCGGGGCTGCGGGCGAAGAAGGTGGTGTGATGCAGATCGGGCCGATCGGCGGGATCGGCCGGCTGCCACGGATTTTTACTATCGCCGGCTGATCGGGGCGTTCGCCAGGGAAAAGGCGGCGCTCGATCTGAAGATCGTGCATGCGGATACACCGACGTTGCTGGAACATCTCGCCAGCAACGATGTCGCGGCACAGGTGGCAATCCATATGCGGTTGACGCAGCGTTTGGTCGCGGCGGGCGCGGTGTGTGTGGCGATTACCTCCATTGCCGGGCATTTCTGCGTGGATGCGTTCAAGGACATCATGCGTTGGTCACGGCACTAAACCGCCCTGCTGCGCCGGCTGGCGCAGCACGATCCCACATTTTTTCAACCCTGCCCAAACCCGAACACGTTGCCCGGCAACGCTAACCTTCACGCCCGAGCAAGTGCTCGGCCCGTGGTTGCCGGACTGACAAGCACACAAGGCCAAGGGGTTTCCCCCCCTCCCCGCTCGTGGATAGGATATGGCCATCATAGGAGGCCACCGCATGTCCATCCGCGCATCGATCCTGACCGCTCTGCTGGCCGTGGCCTCTCCGGCGTTGGCGGAGGACACCGCCGCCAGATGGCCGGGCTACCAGGAGGGCGACTACACCGTCGCCAACTACAAATACGCCAGCGGCGAGACTCTGCCCGAAACGAAGCTGCATTACCGCGTCATGGGCACGCCGAAGCGCAACGCGGCGGGGCAGATCGTCAACGCCGTGCTGCTGTTGCAGGGCAATACCGGCACCGGCGCGAACTGGCTGCGCCCGAGCATCGCGGATGAGTTGTTTAAGGCAGGGCAGCCGCTGGATCTCGCGAAGTATTTTATCGTTATGCCCGATGCGCTGGGGCGCGGCGGATCGTCCAAACCGTCCGACGGGTTGAAGGCCGGGTTTCCGCATTACCGCTACCGCGACATGGTCGATCTGGCGCACCGTCTGGTGACAGACGGGCTGAAAGTTGGTCATATCAGGTTGGTGATCGGCAGTTCGCTCGGGTGCATGCAACAGTTCCTGTGGGCGGAATGGTATCCCGATCTGATGGACGGCACGATCGGGCTGTCTTGCCAGCCGGTGGAAATCAGCGGCCGCAATTACATGCTGCGTCACGGCACCGCGGAAGCGATCCGGCACGATCCGGCGTGGAATGGCGGCAATTACGATAAAAATCCGACCGGTTATAAATATACCTCCGCCGGTCAGGACCTGACGGAAAGCCCGGCGCGCATCCAGGAAGAAGCACCGACCATGGCGGCGGCCAAGGCGCTGTACGACAAACGTCTTGCAGCGTTAATGAAGAACGGCGACGCCAACAACACGCTGTATGAGATCGAATCGATCTACGACTACAGCCCCGAGCCCGATCTTCCGAAGATCAAAGCCCGTGTCATGCTGATCAACAATGCCGAGGATGTTGCCAACCCGCCGACGCTCGGCACCGTCGAACGGGCGTTCGGGAAGATCGCGCATGGGACGTATATCCTGACCCCGTACAGCAAGGATACGCACGGGCATTTCACCCATTATTACGCGGCGACATGGAAGCCGTATCTGGTGAAATTCATGGCGACGCTGCCGCCAGCGTCGCGGTAAGCACCGGCTAACGCGCCACCGGTATCGCCTTCCGTCGCTGAAATACGCCGATCGCGTTCAGAAGCCCCACAGTCACCAACAATAGCCCCACGATTTGCACGGTGTTCGGTATTTCGCCCACGATCGGAATGCCGATCCCCACCGACACCGCCGGCACCATCGCCGGAAACAACACCGCTCGGCTAACGCCAAGAACGCGTATGGCCTGACTATAGGCCGAAATCGCCAACACGCCTTGCACGAAACCCTGCACCACCGCCTGCACTGCCAGTGGCCCGAGCGGCAGGGCACGCACGTGGCCGATGCCGTACCAAGCAAGATAGCACGGCACCACGATCCAAATCGATAGAAACGAAACGACCGCGATCGCCCGAATCGCATGCAGCCGCCAATGGCGGACCAGCACCGTGAACCCGGCCCAAATAATGGCGGATAGAAAAAACAACAGATCGCCGATCCAGCTGTTCGCCCCGCTATGCGCGTGCAGACCCTGCCAGCTGATCAGCACGATCCCGCCGATCACCAACGACGCTCCGGCCAGATGCGCGCCGCTGAGGCGTTCTTTCAGCAACCAGGCCGCGATGCCGGTGCTGATGATGGTGACCGAGGCCGGGTGGATCACTGCCCCATGCGCCAACGGTGCGAAAGCGTAGCCACCAAGCTGCATCAGCGCGAAGGCCGGACCGGCGAGCAGGGTCAGAATCAGCCCCTTGCGCCAGCCGATTCCGGCCAGCGCCGGCAGCCCGGACCCGATCCAGAACGGCAGCAACACGATGCCCGACACCCCGAACCGCATCAGGATCAAGTCGCCGGGCGTCAGGCCCGCGAGCACGCCGGCCCTGGCTGTCGCGAACGACAGCGACGCCCCCAGAGCGAGGACGCACCCGCAAACATAGCCCCATGCCTCGGATTGCGTATCCGGCAGGAAGCGGCGAAGGCTGCTCATGGCCGCTTCCCCTTGTCGCGCCGGAACTAGATTTTATCCTGCGTTTTCGTATCGAAATCGCCGGCGTCGTGCCGTTCGTGCAATTGGCTCGACAATTCCCCGCGCACGCGGTTCACCATACGCCCGCGCTGCACCGGCTTGCGTTCCAGGATCGCAGCGGCCCAGCGCAGGACGTTTTTGTATTCGTGCACTTGCAGGAACTCGGCCGCGTCGTAGCTCCAGCCTTTCACCATGCCGCCGTACCACGGGAATACCGCGATATCGGCGATCGTGTATTCCGAACCGCCGAGATAGGCGTTGTCCGCGAGCCGCCGATCCAGCACGTCGAGCTGGCGTTTCGTCTCCATCGCGAACCGGTCGATCGCGTATTCGATCTTGAACGGTGCATACTGATAGAAATGCCCGAACCCGCCGCCGAGATAGGGCGCGCTGCCCATTTGCCAGAACAGCCAGGACAGGCATTCGGCCCGCGCCGCCGGTTCGGTCGGCAGAAAAGCCCCGAATTTCTCGGCGAGGTAGACCAGGATCGCGCCGGATTCGAACACCCGGATCGGCGTCGGACCGGAACGATCCTGCAATGCCGGGATTTTGGAATTCGGGTTGATACCGACGAAACCGCTGCCGAATTGATCGCCGTCGCCGATTTTGATCAGCCATGCATCGTATTCCGCGCCTCTATGGCCGAGGGCGAGCAGCTCCTCCAGCATGATCGTCACCTTCACGCCGTTGGGCGTGCCGAGCGAATAGAGCTGCATCGGATGCTTGCCGACGGGCAGTTCCTTGTCGTGCGTCGCGCCGGCGATGGGGCGGTTAATGCCGGCCCAGGCGCCGCCGTTCTCTTGATTCCAGGCCCAGACTTTCGGGGGGGTATATTCGGTCACGGGTGCTGCTCCTCGATTGGGGTTAGGCGGCGGTCGGATAATTGGACGGGAACAGCGCCCGCAGCGCTTGTTCGTCGCGTTCGGTCTTGAACGCGTGATCGGTCCCAACCGCCCGCGCTCGGGCGACGGCCGGACGCGCGTCGATCGCGGCGAACCAGCGCGCGATGTTCGGGTAGGTCGCGAGCGGATCGGCGGCGCCGTGCATGACGCGGGACGCGCGATCGATCCAGCCCCACAGCGACATGTCGGCGATCGTGTAGCCCTCTCCCACCATGTAGTCGCGGCCGGCGAGATGATCCTCGATCACCTGATAGTGGCGTTCCGCCTCCCGCCGGTAGCGGTTCTTGGCATAGTCCAGGCCGGCAGGCGCGGCGAGTTGGAAGTGCACGGCCTGGCCGGAGAACGGGCCGAGACCCGACGCGATGAAGAATAACCAGGACAGAAGTTCCGTGCGATCTTCAGCGGTGCCGCCGAATTTGCCGGTTTTGTCGGCGAGATACAGTAGAATCGCGGTCGAATCGAACACCCGAGCCTCTTTGCCGCCGGGACCGTCGGTGTCGACGATCGCAGGGACTTTGGCGTTCGGATTGATCTTTTTGAACTCGGGCGTGTGCTGCTCGCCTTTGCTCGTGTCGACCGGGACGATCTCGTAGGGCAGGCCTGTCTCTTCCAGAAACAGCGAGATTTTCAGCGGATTCGGCGTCGGATGATAATAGAAGCGGATCATGGTGCGTTCCTTTGCGTTGTCGTTGTCGGGGGCGCGCCGAGGACACTCAGCGCTTGACGCGCCGCGCCTTCCAGCAACGGTCGTTGCGGATAACCGCGGGCGAGGACCCGCAGGCCCATCACGGTTGTCAGGAGCAATTGGGCGGTTGCAATGGGATCGACCGTGTCCGGGATCGTGCCGTCGCGGTGCCCCGCCGCGACGCATCGGCGGAAGAACGCTTCCAGTTCGGCCATGCGTTCCGCGACGACACCGGCGATGTCCGCGTCGTGCGGTGCGACCTCCAACGCCGCGTTGGCCAACATGCAGCCTAAGCGGGTGGCGAGAGACCGCTCCACGATTTCATACAAAAACGCCTCGATCGCTTGGCGTGGCGGCAGTGTGGTTTCGAGCCGAGCGATGCGCGCCCGCATATTGGAGTCGAGGTAGTGGTCGAGGCATTGGGTGAACAACGCCCGCTTGTCGCCGAACGCATTGTAGACGCTGGCTTGGCTGAGCCCCATCGCGTCGCCGAGGTCGCGCACCGACGTCGCGGCATAGCCATCCGCCCAAAACCGCTGCATGGCGGCTTCGAGGGCGGTGGTTTCGTCGAATGCTCGTGGTCGTGCCAATGCTGGGTCCTGCTGGGCGGGTTAATTGGAGCGACCGCTACAGAACTCCTCCGGGTTTGGCAAGGGGGTAAGGTCCTGGTCTGGACGGATACACATCTGCCGGTAACCCGGATCGGATCATTTGTCGTACTCCATGTCTTCGACAAAAATTGGCGAAGGCCCAGGTATGACTAGCGCAACGCCAGCCGTGTCCGCGCGGCGGTCATTATGCGCTCCGACAATTGCGGATCGTCGATCGCGCGCGCCAGGATCAGCGCGCCGACCATCGTCGCCACAATGGCAAGCGCCTCGTCTTCGGAGCTGTCGCGCCCCTTCGTCAGGGCTGCGATCTGTTGCGTACCCGCCCGTACGGCATTCGTGAAGTTATGCCGGATCGCCGCGCCCTGACGTGGGATTTCACCCGCCAAAGCCGCAATCACGCAGCCATCGCCGCGCCGTTTGAGATGATCCATGGACAGGTACCGCGCGAGGTATTCGTCCAGAGTCCCGGCATCGCTCATGCGTGACGAATTTGTAGTCTGGGCATGGCTCAATGCCTCGGCGGCCAGATTTTCTTTGGAGCCGAACTGACTGTACAGGCTGCCGTATGTCAGCCCGGCTGCCTCGGTCAAGGCATCGACACCGACGCCTGACAGTCCACGCTCCCGGAACAATCGGGCTGCCTCGTTCAGGATACGCTCCCGGTTCGCGGCTGCCTTTTCCTTTGAAACCCGCATCGCACCACCTTCCCGGCTCTGAGAGAAAGAGCCCTTGACATATTAATGGCGACCGCCACTAATAATGTCAATCATGACGACCGCCATCAATATGGCGGTCCCCCAAAGCTCGGAGTCCCGACGATGTCGAATGCAAGCACCGCCCTCATCACGGGCGCTTCCGCCGGCATTAGCGCCGTTTACGCCGACCGCTTGGCGCGCCGCGGCCATGACCTGATCCTGGTGGCACGGGATGAAACCCGACTGAAAGCGATAGCCCAACGCCTGCGTACCGAAACCGGCCGTTTCGTGGACATCCTGGCCGTGGACCTGGCGGTTCGGACAGATCTGTCGAAGGTCGAACATCGGCTGCGTTAGGACCCGTCCATTGGCATGCTGGTGAACAACGCGGGCATCGCCGTCGCCGGGCCGATGCGCGGTTCCGACGTGGAGCGACTGGAGGCGATGGTGAACGTCAACATAACGGCGGCACTCCGCCTGGCGCATGCCGCCGTCGAAGGTTTCGTGACACGTGGGGAAGGGACGTTGATCAATGTCGCATCCGTTCTGGCTCTGGCACCCGAACGGTTCAACGCGGTCTACAGTGGAACCAAGTCCTTCATGCTGAACCTCAGCATGGCGCTGCATACGGAACTGGCGAACACGGGCATCCGCGTTCAGGCAGTATTGCCCGGGCCACCCGTACCGGGCTCTGGGGCAAGGCAGGCATCGATGTCGCGGCGATTCCGGCGGACAGGATGATGGACACCGACGAGATGGTCGACGCGGCGCTCGCGGGTCTGGGCATCGGCGAGGCGGTGACAATCCCATCGTTGCCGGACATGGCCGACTGGTCGCGGTTCAATGACGCGCGTCTCGCGATGGGACCTCATTTGTCTCTGGCGCACGCGGCCAGGCGATACCAGCGGGCAGGAGAGGCGGCGTGACCGCGGCAACGCGGCCGGGTCAGGTTCTGGCCATCGTTTGCGCAGGCATCGTGCTGGCCAATCTCGATCTGTTCATCGTCAACGTGGCGTTGCCGAACATCGCGCAGGAGTTGAACGACGCGAATCTGGGGAACCTGTCCTGGATCCTGAACGGCTATGCCATCGTTTACGCGGCGCTGCTCGTGTTTTGCGGGCGGCTGGCCGAACGCTTTCCGCGGAACCACAGTTTTCTCGCCGGCATCGCCCTGTTCACCACGGCATCGGCGGCGTGCGCGCTCGCCAACAGTGTTGAAACCCTGGTTGCGTTCCGGCTTGTGCAGGCAGCCGGGGCGGCATTGCTCACCCCGACCTCGCTCGGGCTAATCCTGGCGACCTACCCGGTGGAGCGCCGCGGCGGCGCGGTCCGCGTCTGGGCGGCAGTCGGCGGGTTCGCCGCCGCTCTCGGGCCTTTGGTGGGTGGATTGCTTGTCACCGCAAGTTGGCGCTGGATCTTTCTGGTTAATGTGCCGATTGGCCTGCTTGCATTGACAGTGGGCTGGATCAAGCTCCCCAGGGTTCCCGGTCACGATGCTCCGACCCCGCCTTTCGGGGCGGCCGTCTTAATCACTGGCGGGATCGCCACGCTGACGTTTGGGATCGTGAAGATGAGCGACTGGGGCTGGAACGCCCCGCCGGTCGTATGGAGCTTCGCGGCGGCGGTGACGATGTTAACGTTGTTTATTGTTCACTGCCTGCGGTCCAACAATCCGTTCGTCGACCCTGCCTTGTTCCGTATCCGCGATTTCACGCGGGCGACTTTGACGATGGCCCCGTTTTCGACCGCGTTCGGCGGCTTTCTACTGTCGCTGGTGTTGTGGGAGGAGAGCGTCTGGCATTGGCCCGCCATGCAGATCGGTCTGGCCATCGCGCCGGGTCCCTTCATGGTTCCCCTTACGTCGTTGCTGTTGGCCGGACGGTTGATCGCCCGTTTCGGCGCCACGGCTGTCGTGGCAGCGGGACTTATTGTCTTCTCGGCCGGCGTGATCGTGTGGGCCGTGCTGGCCGGACCGCAACCCCAATTGTGGTTTGCTGTCCTTTGCGTGATCCCGTCGGGGATCGGTGTCGGACTGACGCTGCCGACGCTGATGGGGGTGGGCACGTCGGCGCTTCCGACGTCGTCGTTCGCAACCGGGTCCGGCGTGATCAACATGGTTCGCCAACTCGGCTTTGCCGTTGGCGTCGCCATATTCGTGGCCATCGTCGGATCGTCCGGTTCCGCGGAGGCACACATGGCGGCGTTTCGTCTCGCGTGGTGGGCGATGGCGGGGATCACCGCGCTCGGCCTGCTTCCACTGCTGCTGGTGCGGCGGCGGAAGCACCCCGGGCCGTCATGAAACCTGGATAATCGAGCCCAGCCGAGAACCTAAAGACAAGCGGACCTTCATCGTCGATCAATACGAACAAGAAGGGTGACCGGCAGACCCGCTGACAGTCAAACGAAAAGAGCCGTCATTTTCATTGGCGGGCTTGAGGTAGCGACCTCCAAATTCGACGCGGCTCCGTCGGAAAACGCACTGGCGGAACCCTTGACCAATCGACCTCCGACATCAGGTCATTAGCCCAGGCGGCGATGTGGGCTGTTTTTATACCAGCCGCCCTCACCATTGACACACCGGTCTGTGGTGAGGGCGGCTGGTATTATATGATATTCGACGCCAACCCACGCTGCCCCCTCATTCCCACTCAATAAGCGCTCGTGGAAACTCTGTCAGCGATCTCAAGTGGCTACTCCGGCCAAAAATTTGTGTGTGCTGGTAACGCGTGAAACAGCAGCGCGCAAGTTCGTTAGAACGATATCGTAATTTACGGCGACGCCGCGCAAGATTTACACACTGTGCAGGCTGGGCTCCCATCACTCAGATCGTCGTGCTCAAAGCAACTCGACCGCATTCCTCAGCATGTCATCCGATGCATCTATATAAGGCATCACCGACGCCAGCGACCTGTGTCCAGCCAGTTTGGCCAGTACCCGGACCCCCACCCCTTGTGAACTCAGCGTGGTGATGAAGCTGCGCCGGCCTGAATGCGATGACGCTCCGTCAACGCCAGCCTGGTCGTAGATTGTATTCAGGGTCTGGCACAGGGTGTTGGCTGAGAACCTGCCTCGCTTCTGCGTGGCAAACAGGTGTGCTGCGGCGGCGCGCTTGGCAATCAGCTTCAAGTACCCGGCAATCTCCCGGCGCAGCTTCTCCGAGACGAACACCACGCGGGCATGCCGTCCTTTGGTCTGCTCCGCCGTGAGCCTGATCTCATCCCTGACCGTTCCATCGTTGTTGAGCACGTCAGCCTTGAGCAACGCGGCCACCTCGCCAACCCGCATGCCCGACCAGTGCGTCATCAGGATCATCAGCCGATTGCGCGCAGCGTGCTTGCGGGTGGCCGTGTAGTCCAAAACCCTGCGTAGCTCCTTGGGTGACAGCGTCTTTGCCTGTGGCATTGGTCAGTTCCTCAAACCTAATGTTTCCGCTTCAAACAGCTTACTTTCTTTGGTTTGTGGTGGGCGACCGGAGATCGATCCGCAGGGTGCGGTGATTAAACCTAGTTTTATCAATGCATTAGTGGAAAACCTCACAAAATGTACTTTTCTGAGGTTTGGGGACTGCGCGGATCGAGGGATGGCTGGCAGATGCCGCCAACCGCTTGAGAACTCCAGTTGTTTGGAAAGAGGCAAGCGGGCTCTGTTGGGGGCAAGCTGATACACATGCTCAGGCGTGTACGGCTCGGGCGGCTTGGGTCGTGGCCCCGGAACTCAAATTATCTTCCGAGAAGGAAGTTATTTGACGTGGGTCGGCGTGGATGGGGGAACTTCAGATTTCAAGGTTATCGGGCCGGGGTTGGGTGGAACACGTTTTTGGAATTATTCAAATGATGCAGATGCAATCAATGATGTATTACGATTATCAAGAGGGATGACTTATAAAGCTGCGATTTCAGGATTAAATCTGGGTGGAG
>CAITUP010000126.1 GCA_903895595.1 uncultured Acetobacteraceae bacterium
CCAGCGGCCAGGACAACACCCGTTGGATCAATCGCTTCGCGATCGGTGCACGCTACCAGGGTAGCTTCAGCGGCCTCGAGGTGAAGGGCTACGGCGTCTACATCACGTCCGGTAAGGAAAGCACCCCGGCCGTGCAGAAGTACGATGGCCTGAATGAGTTCAACGGCGGTATCGCCCTGACCTACGCTGGGTTCACCGTCAACGGCGACTTCACCACTGGCCGCACCAACGGTTCCAACGCTCTGGCCCCGACGGGCGGTGCCCGGACGGACGCCGAACTGGCCGCGATCAGCTACGCGAACGGCCCGTGGTCGGTCGGTGCCATCATGGGCATCGTCGACAGCCAGGGCAGCGCCAGCCTCGTGAAGATCACGCAGCGCCACGAATTCGCGTTCGCGGTCGGCGGCAACTACAAGCTCGCTCCCGGTCTGAACCTGGCGCTGGAATACCAGTACCTGCAGAAGCACCAGGGCGGCTTCGACTTCGCCGCCAACGCTGTCGGCAACCTGAACAACGACATTCGCGTGCAGGGTCTGACCCTCGCCACGATCGTCAACTGGTAAGCTTCGCGCTTATCGGCGGCTACGAAACGGCGGGGGAAACCCCGCCGTTTTTTTGTGCCCTTGGCGTCCGATCCCGCACGGTCTAAAGACGGTGGGCACGGCCCCGCGACCCCCTGTCAGGTGAACCATGACTATGCAAAACGCGCCGCTTTCCCTCCGGCCCCTCGCCCTGCTTTTCTGCTCGGGGCTGGCACTGGCCGGATGCGGCTATGCCAAACCGAACCCGACCCCGATCAACACCATGGGCATCGGCAATAACGCCGAAGACGGCCGGATCGGCGGCGAGGATAGCGGCATCCTGCTTGGTATCGACAAAGACCGCGGCGTCTTCGGCGGCAGCGGCAAGGGTAACTCCGGCGGCGGCCCCGGCACCGGCATGGCGGTGAACGCCTATTTGTGGCGCGGCGCCCTCGATACCCTGGGCTTCATGCCCTTCAATTCCATCGATGCCTTCGGCGGCGTGATCATCACCGACTGGTACACCCCCTCCGCCGCGAACGGTGAGCGTTTCAAAGCCACGGCCTACATCCTGACGAAGGATTTGCGTAGCGACGGCGTGCACGTGTCCGTCTTCCGCCAAGTCCTGCAAGGCGGCCAATGGGTCGACTCGGCGGTCGCGGAGTCCACGGTCAGCGAGCTGGAAAACAAGGTCCTGGCGCGCGCCCGCCGGCTGCGGGAACAGGCGCAGGGGAATTCTTAGCGGGGGCGCCTCAGCGCTTGTCCCCAGGGGCGATGGACTACCTACCCCGTCATGGCCGGGCTTGTCCTGGGGACCAAGACGGGCACGGTTCCGTGACTTTGCGGTGCGGTTGTCGATAGGCCCCGCCACTCCCCCCCCCAGGCGTCCGAACCTTTGACTCATAGTCAGCGGTGCCCTGTCGTCATGCCGACGCAGGTCGGCATCCAGGACTTTCTGGCCGCTACCAAGGAAGTCGTGGATGCTGACCTTCGTCAGCATGACGATGTGGCGAATTCCGGTGCGTCAGTGGTTAGTTCGGTTGGTATAACCATCGACGCATCGGCGCGTGGTAAATCGTCATGCCGACCTGCGTCGGCATGACGGGGGAGCGCCGCCGGCCATGGGTCAAGGGTGCGGGCGGTTGGTATAAGCGATACGAAATTAGCGGCACAACGCCTACAGAAATCGATAATAAAGGTTTGGTGAACGGCTGCACGGGTCAGCCATAAACAGAAAGAAGGCCGGCCCTTACACTTGCGTGCAGAGGAGCCGGCCATGTTGCCTAATTGTATGCCCGGCGGTCGCCGGAAAGTTAAATTACGCGGCGGACTCTCGCCCTCAAACTACAGGCGAAGCCCCCCCATCCATATTAATCGCCGTCCCCGTCGTGAACCCGGCATGATCCGAGCACAGGAAGCAAGCCATGGCCGCGAATTCCTCGGCCTTGCCCATCCGCCCGACCGGAATGGAAGCCCCGACCTTCGCGACGAACTCATCGAACGGCACGTTTGCGCCCTCGGCCGCGTGGCGCCGAGCGACCTGATCGGACACGATCTGGCCGACGAGCATGCCGTTGACCAGAATGCCGTGCGGGGCGCCCTCGGCCGACATCACCTTCATCAGGGCCATGCCGGCGGCGCGCGATACCGCGGTGGGGGCGCCGTTCGCGCGGGGCGCTTTGGCGCCGGTGTTCAGCACGTTGATGATCCGGCCCCAATGCCGCTCTTTCATGCCCGGCCAGCACAGGCGGGACAGGCGGACGGCGGCGAACAGTTTCAGGTCCAGGTCTTCCTGCCAGATTTCGTCGGTGATTTTGTCCGACGGCATGGCGCGGGACATGCCGGCGTTGTTGATGAGAATGTCCACCTTGCCGAAGGTCTTGATCACGTCGGCGAAGGTCTTCTCGATCTGATCGGCTTTGGACACGTCGCAGGCGAAACCGGCGACCTTGCCGGACGCGCCCTCATTCGCGGACGCGACGGCCGAGGCCAGCGAGTCCGGGCTGCGCGCCAGGATGGCGACATTGGCGCCGGAGGCCGCGAATTCCTTGGCCATGGCATAGCCAAGCCCTTTGCTGGCGCCGGTGATGATGGCCACGCGGCCGTCGAGACGAACTTCCATGGGTGTTTCCTCCGTTAAAACGCAGACACAGTGTGGGGTAGCAGCGAAACGCGGTCTAGAGGCTCAAAGCCGGCCCGACTCGGCCGCGGCATTCGCCGAAGCCGATCGGGACTTTGCCGGCCCCGCCGCAATGCGCCTTGAAGACGATGTCGTCGCCGTCCTGGAGATAGGTTCGGGTTTCGCCGTTCCCCAGATCGATAGGGCGGGATCCGCCGCGGCTCATTTCCAGCAGGCAGCCCTCGGTGCGGACGTCGGGGCCGGACAAAGTGCCGGTGCCGAACAGATCGCCGGGGATGAGGTTGCAGCCGTTGGAGGTGTGGTGCGCGACCATCTGCGCCACGGTCCAATACAAAATCGACCCGTTCACCGCCGACAGGCGGTGGGGTTCAGTGCCCTCGGCGCGCATCTTTTGGGTATGGATATAGACCTCGAAATCGATATCCAGCCCGCCGGTTGCTTGATCGGCTTCATCCCACAAATGCGGCAGCGGCTTCGGATCGCCGTCGGGCCGATCGGGCTGGGCGCGGCGGAACGGGGCCAGGGCTTCGGCGGTGACGATCCAGGGGGAGACGAAGGTGGAAAAGCTCTTGCCCAGGAACGGGCCGAGCGGTTGGGATTCCCAGGATTGAATGTCGCGGGCGGACCAGTCGTTCAGCAGGCAGAAGCCGGCGATGTGGCGGCCGGCCTGGCCGATGGGGATCGGCTCGCCGACTTGATTGCCCTCGCCCACCCAGACGCCGAGTTCGATCTCGTAATCCAGGTTGCGGCAGGGGCCGTAGGTGGGCGCTGCTTCGTCCGGCCGTTTCCGCTGCCCATTCGGCCGCACCAGCTTCTCCCCCGACACGCGCACCGAAGACGCTCGGCTGTGATAGGCGACGGGGACGTAGCGGTAGTTGGGCAGGACGGGGTTGTCCGGGCGGGTCATCTGGCCGGCGGTGATGACGTGGTGGATGCCGGCGAAGAAGTCGGTGAAATTGTTGACGCGGTTGGGCAGGTGCATGGTGCAGGCGGAGGCCGCGTGCAGCAGCCGAGCGGCATAGGCTTGGCCGGCGCCGCCGGTTGCCAGTAGGTCGGATACGGCGCGCCGCAGCGCTTGGCGCGGGGCGGGGCCGGCGCCCATGAAATCGTTCAGGGTGCGGCCGGACGCGGCCTGCGCGGCCTCCAGCGCCGGGCCGGAGAACAGGCCGAGTTCCAGCGCCGCCGAGATGTCGAAGATCGAATCCCCGATCGCGATGCCGCCGCGCGGGCCGCCGCCGGCCGGGCTGAACACGCCCAGGGGCAGGTTCTGGATGGGGAACTCCGTGTGGCCGTTGGCGGAGGCCACCCAGCTTGTGCGGGCGGGGTCGAGGGTCGGGTCGGTCATTCTGCGTTTCCTGTGAACAATTTGGGCAGGCCGTTCCACACCGAATCGTAGTCGGCCTGCAGTTGCGGGATGGACAAGGCATGCGCCGTCGGACGCAGGACCTGCCGGGTTTCGAACATGAACGCCAGCGTATCCCCGAGTTTCACCGGCGCCAAATTTTCGGCCGAGGCCCGCTCCACCGTCGGGGCGTCAGGCCCGTGCGCGGCGAACAGACCGTGCAACGACAGGCCGCCCGGCAGGAAGCCGGTGGCTTTGGCGTCGTAGACGCCGCGCACCAGGCCCATGCACTCATTCATCACGTTGCGGTGAAACCATGGCGGGCGGAAACTGTGTTCGGCGACCATCCAGCGCGGCGGGAAGATCGCGAAATCGACGTTGGCGACGCCGGGGGAGTCCGAGGGCGATGTCAGCACGGTAAAGATCGACGGATCCGGGTGGTCGAAGCTGACGGTGTTCACGACCATGAAGCGCGCGAGGTCGTATTTGTATGGCGCGAGATTGCCGTGCCACGCCACGACATCCAAGGGCGAGTGATCCAGAGTCGTCGCCCACAACGATCCCATGAACTTCTGCACCAATTCGGTCGGCTGGTCCTTGTCCTCGAACCACGCGACCGGAGTCAGAAAATCGCGGGGATTGGCCAGGCCGTTGGCGCCGATCGGGCCGAGTTCGGGCAGGCGCAGGGCGGGCCCGTGGTTCTCGCAGATATAGCCGCGGGCGGTGCCGTCGGGCAGGGCGACGCGGAAGCGCAGGGCGCGGGGGATGACCGCGATTTCTCCGGGCGATACGTCCAGGAGGCCGAGTTCGGTGGCGATGGCCAAGCTGCCCTGCTGGGGGACGACCAGCATCTCCCCGTCGGCGTTCCAGAACACGCGCTCCATGTCGGCGTTGGCGCTGTAGATATGGACCGTGACGCCGGTGCCGGCGGCGGTGTCGGCGTTCGCGAGCATGGTTGTCAGGCCGGCGAGGAAATCGGTGGGTGCTTCGGGCCGGGGCAGAGGGTCCCAGCGCAGGCGGTTCGGATTGGGTTCGGACAGCGGGCCGCCGCACAAGCCGTTGTCGATTCGGCGGTACGGCCGGTGCGCGGCGGAGGGGCGGATGCGGTACATCCATGTCCGCCGGGATTCGTGCCGCGGCACGGTAAACGGCGTGCCCGACAGTTGTTCGGCATACAGCCCAAGCGGCGGCCGCTGCGGGCTGTTTTGTCCCACTGGCAATGCACCCGCCACGGCCTCGGTGGCGAATTCATTACCGAATCCTGATATGAATGCAGGCATGTTGTCCTCCTGTAGTTCTCGGTGGTCACGGCGGTTTTACTTGCGACGTGGCTCAGATTGTCTATAATGACCGGAAACGGGATAGTTGTAAATGAAAGCAAATGACAATAGGGGAGTGGATGCGGATGCAGCGGCTGGGACGTTCGATTTGGGACAGTTCCTTCCGTATCGGTTGTCCGTCGCCACGAGTCTGGTTTCCAAGCTGTTCGCCCGCCACTTCGCGGAACGATTTGAGCTGACCATTGCCGAATGGCGGATCCTCGCCGTGCTCGGGCGGGTCGGCACGTGCTCCCCCACCACGGTGGGGGAAGCGGCGGCGATGGATAAGGTGAAGGTCAGCCGAGCGACGGCGACGATGGTGGATAAGGGGTTGCTGCGGCAAAGCGCGGATCCGAACGACGGGCGCGGCCGGTTGCTGCGCCTGACCCGCAAGGGCACCGCGCTGCATGGACGCGCGGTGCCGGTCGCGCAGGCGCTTGAAGCCGCGATCGCCGAGGGGATGACGCGCGCGGAGTGGGGGGCGTTGGACAAGACGCTGGTTCTGTTGATTGAACACGTGGGGACGATCGAGGGACCAGGCGGCGCCGTGCCGGCTTGATCTCGGTCAATGCGGTTCGGACGGTCGATCTTCCACAATCGCGCCGGCCAAGGAGGATCGCCATGACCAGTTTCCAGGACCGCGAACACGCGTTCGAGGCCAAATACGCCCACGATGAAGAGTTCCGCTTTCTCGTCTCCGCCCGCCGCGACAAACAGTTCGCGCACTGGGCCGCCGCCGAAGCCCGGCTGTCCGGTGCCGATGAGGACGCTTTGGTCGCTTCGGTGGTGCATATCCAGGACGGCCCTGGCCACGAGGAGGCTTTGCTGTCGCATGTCGCAGCGATGCTGACGGCCCATGGCGCGGCCCGGCCGAGGGCGACCCTGGTCGAGGCGTTGGGACGCAGTGCGACGGAAGCCCGCCAGTATCTGATGGACCATCCACCGGCACAGACTGAGATTTTGTGACGGGAAGGCCGCCATTGGCGCGGAAATAAGGCGCACCGGCCAAAAAACCGTCATTAGTTTTTGTGCCCGCGCGCGCCCAGGCCCAACCACGCTACCCCTCCAACCCCCACTCCGCCGCCAGCCTCTCCCGTTCCGCGCGCAATCGTGCGGCCCGAGAGAGGCTCGTCGCCTCCAGCACCACGCGAATCCCGATCGGCAGCATCTGCGTCAACAGCCACCCCGCCGCGCAGGCGGCCCAGGGGCCGGAGAAGACCGCGGGATCGGACAGCATCGCGAGACTGTTGCCGGTGTTTGCCCCGCCCATGCGCCACAACATCGTCAGTGGGCCAACGCTTGCTGCCGCGCCGCACAACAGAACCGCGCGGGCCGCCGGCCGGCCCGGCGTGCGGTCCACCATCAGCATCGCAATCGCCGGAGCCAGCAGCACGCCCACCAGCATGCTCGGGCCTGGCGCGAGGGCAACACAGGTCCCGCACGCCAGACCCTGCAGCCAGATGGCGATGTTGCCCTTGCCCTTCGGGGCGGTGGCGGACTTGGGTGCTTTCATCCGAATACCGCCGCAGCCAGCATGATCGTGGTCGCTGCCAAGCCCAACCCGGCGACGGCCTCCTGCCCGTAGCGCGTCGCCAACGCCGCGCGTTCGCCGCCAGCCGCGGCGATGTGCGCCAGTTCCGTGTCGATGCGGGCCAATGCCTCCCCGGCTGAGCGCGCCGCGTTCGCATCCGCGTCCCGTCCGGCGGGATCGTCCAGCGCTGCCAGGATGGGGGCGAACATGCCCTCCTCCGTCAGCACGCGCAGCCGCTCCCGCAAGGCGGTGCGGCGATCCCGGTTATGCCACCCCGCGATCAATGGGTCCGCCTGAGTCGCCATCCATCGCGCCAGGGCCGGCAGTTTCCGCGATTGCGCTCGGCTTTGCAGGGTCGCCAGAATTCGCAGCCATGGCATGGCCGGGAAGCCGTGAGTCAGGTCCGCCGCCAGCGCGTTGACCTCCATCTCCAGCTCGCGGGACCCGTGGGCTGCCAGAAACGCCACAGCATGCAGGTCGAACAACGCCGCTCCTTGGCCGCCGGACCGCAGGATCGCGGCCTCCATCGCGGGGGCCATTGTATCCAGGCCCGCGACCCACTGGCCTTCGCCCACGGCTCCGCCGCAGGGCAGCAGTGGGTTCAGCGTATGAACCAGCCGAGCGATGCCGCCGACCGGCGGCCGGATGCGCAGCAGCGACCGGTGCGTCTGGGCCTCGGTGCGCAGCGCGAGAGCGTCGCAGCGCTCCTCCCGCCCGGCGGCCCACAGGCCGATTGCCTCGGTCGCGACCAGAGATTCCAGCGATCGCAACAGGTCGGGATCGCCGAGACTGCCGGCGGCCAAGGCCGGCCCGAGCCCATCGGGCCAGATGCCGGACCCATGCCAGCAGAGCGGTGCCAAAGGCTCCAGCGTCGCGACCGCCCGCATCGTCAGAAGCATGTCACCCAGTGATTCGTCGTCCTGCGGTTCGGCGACGCGGTGGCGCACCAGCTCTTCGACGCGGGTACACAAGCCGGCGTCGCCGAGACCGCGGCGGATCCAGTTCGTCGCGCTCCCGTCCCGCAGCGCCCGAGCGCCGTTTTCAGGCTCCCGGCCGATGGCGTAGGCCAAACTGCGGACGTCCCAGGCGCTGGTTGTCCCCACCGTGAAAGGCCGGGGTGCCCGTCGCGGCGGGCGGGCGGCGACGCGTCGTCCCCGCGCGGACGCGGGATCGAGCAGCATGGCGGGTGTCGGCCGATGGTCCGGGTCCTCGGCCAGCATGCCCCGCGTCAGGTCGGCGATGATGGCGGGGAGCCGAATGTCCCCGGCAACAGCCACGAAACTGCCGGCATCGAGCTTGCGGCGTAGCGCGATGGAGTCGCTGGCACCGGTCATGGGCGCCTGACCGGTGGCCAGCGCGACCAGCAGGCAGCCCAGCGCGTAAACGTCGTCGGCGATGACGCCGTCTCCCCGAGCGGCCGGGTGGCACATGAGGTTGTAGAACGGCTCGAAGGCTGGGGGCTGATGCAGCGCCGGGGGCGCGGCCCAGGCACACCCGAGCGTGACGGGCTGCCCCGGACCGGCCGAGAACACGTTGTTGGGACGAATGGCGCGGTGCGTCAGGCGGCGGATTTCCAGCTTCTGCAGCACCTGCGCGATCGGACGGAGGACATGCGCGATCAGGGCTGCCTCCGGCCAAGGCTGAGGCGATGCGCTCAGCGCCGGGCCCGGCGGGGCAGGGCAGACGATGTAGTATCCAGGACCGGGTCCGGTGCCATGGGCGATCGGATACAGCAAATTCTCGATCGGCTCATTGAGGTCGTGCAGCACGTTTGCCCGAGCGGGTTCGGACCGTTTGACCGCGACGGCGATCAGATCGGTGCGGGTCGAGCGCAGGTCCGACACCGCGAACGCCGGAATCCCGCCCCCGGCACCCTCGACCGGGCGGGCGAGATCGACCGTATAGCGGCCGGCGATGGGCGGATGGTCGGGTTCGTGCGGCATGCCGCCCAGTGTGGCGGCAAGTGGTTAAGAAAAGGTTAACGCAGCCGGGATTTTTTCTGCACGCGGTCCCGGCAGCCCCCTTATCGCATCAACGGCCGGTATTTGATCCGGTGAGGCTCCGTCGCATGCTCGCCCAGGCGACGGCGCTTATCCGCCTCGTACGCCTGGAAGTTCCCCTCGAACCATTCCACATGGCCGTCGCCCTCGAACGCCAGAATATGCGTCGCCAAACGGTCGAGGAACCAGCGATCGTGGCTGATCACCACGACGCAGCCCGCGAATTCGGCGAGAGCGTCTTCCAGCGCGCGCAGCGTATCGACGTCCAGATCGTTCGTCGGTTCGTCGAGCAGGATGACGTTGTGCTCGACCTTCAGCATCTTCGCCAAATGCACCCGGTTACGCTCACCGCCCGACAGGATGCCGACCTTTTTCTGCTGGTCCGATCCCTTGAAGTTGAAGGCTGCGACGTAGGCACGGGACTGAACGGAGCGCTTGCCGATGGTAATGACCTCATCGCCGCCGCTGATTTCCTGCCAGACGTTGTGGTTGTCGTCCAAACTGTCGCGAGACTGATCGACGTAGCCCAATTTTACGGTGTCGCCGATGCGTAGTTCGCCGGCGTCGGGGTGTTCCTGGCCGGTGATCATGCGGAACAGCGTCGTTTTGCCGGCGCCGTTCGGGCCGATCACGCCGACGATGCCGCCCGGCGGCAGCTTGAAGTTCAGGCCTTCGATCAGGACGTTGTTGCCGTAGCCTTTGCGCAGGTCCTCGGCCTCGATCACGATGTTGCCCAAACGCGGGCCGGGGGGGATGACGATATCCGCCGTGCCGCCCACCAACTCCTGCGACTTCTGCAACATCTCCTCATACTTCGCGATACGCGCTCGGCTTTTTGTCTGCCGCGCGCGGGGGGAGGCCGCGATCCATTCCGATTCCGCCGCCAAAGCGCGTTGACGGGCGGATTCCTCCTTTTCTTCCTGCTGCAACCGCTTGCGCTTCTGTTGCAGCCAGGACGAGTAATTGCCTTCGAACGGATAGCCGCGGCCGCGTTCGAGCTCCAGGATCCAGGTAGTGACATTGTCCAGGAAGTAGCGGTCATGGGTCACGACCATGACGGTGCCGGTGTATTCGCGCAGGGTCTTTTCCAGCCATGCCACGCTTTCGGCGTCCAGATGGTTGGTCGGTTCGTCGAGCAGCAGCAGATCGGGCTTTTCGAGCAGCAGCTTGCATAGCGCAACGCGGCGGCGCTCCCCGCCCGACAACTGCTTGACGGAGGCATCGGCCGGCGGGCAGCGCAGGGCGTCCAGCGCGATATCGACGCGGCGGTCCAGTTCCCACCCATCCGCGGCGTCTATCTTCTCCTGCAGATCGCCCTGTTCGGCGAGCAGCGCGTTCATCTTGTCGTCGTCCATGGGTTCGGCGAACTCCATGGAGATTTCGTTGAACCGGTTCAGCGCGGCCTTCAGGTCGGCGAACGCCTCTTCGACGTTCTCACCGACGGTCTTGTCGGGGTCGAGGTGCGGTTCCTGCGACAGATAGCCCACCGTGGCGCCCGGCGCGGCCCAGGCCTCGCCGCCGTATTCGGTCTCGATCCCCGCCATGATCTTCATCAGCGTCGACTTGCCGGCGCCGTTGACGCCCAGCACGCCGATTTTGACGCCGGGCAGGAAGGACAGCGTGATGCCCTTGAAGACCTCTCGCCCGCCGGGGAAGGCCTTGGTCAGATCTTTCATCACGTAGACATATTGGTAGCTGGCCATGGGACCCCTGCTTTCGGCTGCGGCGGGTGTTCTAGGGGTGCGGCGGCTTCGGCTCAAGGGCCGCGCGCTTTTTCGCGGAAATGAGCGGCCTATACGTGGTCCCAGAGGGCAGGCCGGTGTAATTGCCTAAAATCTAACCCACCGAAATTGATTGCATCCAAATTCGCCAATGTGTCATGCTGCGCCGCAGCAATCACGGCGTCTTGCATGCTTTTAGCACAAGCGCTGGCCGGGGGAGTGCGCGGCCAAGGACATGGTGAACAACCGGCCGCCGGCCATGTTGGCGGTCCCGAACCGGAGTCTCCCCCCAATGCTCGACAACCCCATCGTCAACCTGTTCTCTCACGTCAAACCCGGCGATACCCCTTGGATAAGCGACGGTCTGCGCGATTTCTTCCTGTACCGGGATCTTGGCGTATCTGCCTCCACTGGCGGTCGGATTTTGGCGCAACTGGTGAAAGCCAATTCGGCGCCGGAAAAAGGCACCGGCTGGCATCAGCACCAAGCCGATTTCCATATCGTGCTGATGCTGAAGGGCTGGGCGAAATTTATGTACGAGGACAAGGAACATCTGGTCGCCGCCGGCGACTGCGTGCACCAGCGGCCGGGCATCACCCACTACCTGTTCGATTATTCCCCCGACATGGAATATCTGGAGGTCGTGGGCCCTTTCGATTTCAAGACCGTCGACGTCGAAGGCCCCTGCGCCGTGCCCGCCCCGGCGCCCTGGCCCGTAACCTGAACTTAGAACTCGATATCGAGTTCCTCGATCTGCTCTGGCTCTTTCTGCGCGGCGGCGAACCATTCGCGCATATCGGGCCAGGCCAGAACTTCCTGGCAGTATTTCTCGCAGACCGCATCGACTTCCACGTCGTAGGTCCGGAACCGCGTGACGACAGGGGCGAACATCGCATCGGCGATGGTGCGGTGTTCGCCGAACAGCCACGGGCCTTTCCAGGTTCCCAGGCATTCCCGCCAGATCTCGGCGATCCGGTCGATATCCGCGCGCACCGCCGACCACAGGGTGAAGTTCGGGCGGAACATTCGCAGGTTCATCGGCAACGCTTCCCGCAACGCGCCGAAGCCCGAGTGCATTTCCCCCGCGACCGAGCGGCAGCGCGCCCGCGCGACGCGGTCTGCCGGCAACATGCCCGCACCGGGATGGAGTTCGTTCAGGTATTCCGCGATGGCCAGTGTGTCCCAAACCGTCACGCCGTCATGCACTATATAAGGAATGCGAATCGAGGAGGTCTGCATCAGCAACTCCGCCCGCGAGGACGGGTCGTCGGCCGACACCTGTTGGATGTCGAAATCCAGGCTCGCCATGCGGGCCAGCAGGAAGCCGCGAAGCGACCAGGAGGAATAGTTTTTGCTGCTGATGAAGAGAGTGGCCTTAGACATAGTGACAATCCCCGCGGTCGGTGTCATGCTGCGGTGCAATATAACACGACCGCCTCCCCTTTGACAGGATTTGTGTCATGGTTTGCCGAGCTAATTTGCGTTCGTATGTGCCGGCCGGACACGAGTTCGGTGGGGTGAAATGAAGCCGCCAGGAATGATCTATCAAATGTATCAGGCGCAGGCCGACATGCTGCAGCCTATGCGCGCCCTGGCTCGTGCGGGGGCGGCGTTCGCCCGCATGACCGATCTGGGCTCGCAGACGCCGGCTTTCATGCGCCAGTTCGCGGCTGGGTGCGGCATCCTGGAAGACGCGGGGATGACGCATGCCCGGCCGGATTACGGCATCGATACCGTCCGCGTCGGGGACGCCGATGTCGCGGTGACGGAGGAAATTGCGCTCGACACACCCTTCGCCTCCCTGCTGCATTTCCGCAAGGATATCCCCGAGCAGCAGCCGCGCGTGCTGCTGGTGGCACCGATGTCCGGGCATTTCGCGACGCTGCTGCGCGGCACGGTCCGCACTCTGCTGCGGGATCACGACGTCTACATCACCGATTGGAAGAACGCCCGCGACGTGCCGCTGACCGCCGGGACGTTCGACCTCGATTCCTTCGTCGAGCACCTGATCCTGTTCATGGAGACGGTCGGTCCCGGCGGGCATCTGGTCGCGGTCTGCCAACCGACCGTCGCGGCACTCGCCGCCGTCGCGATCATGGCGGAGGACAATAACCGCTGCCAGCCGCGCAGCATGACCCTGATGGCCGGCCCACTGGACACGCGGATCAACCCCACCAAGGTCAACGAGCTCGCGAAATCCAAACCGATCGAATGGTTCGCGGAGAACCTGATCGGTACGGTGCCATGGCGCTACAAGGGGGGCGGCCGCCGGGTGTATCCGGGTTTCATGCAGTTAACGGCATTCATGAGCATGAACATGGACCGCCACATCAATGCCCATGTGAACCAGTTCCATGCCCTGGCGCAGCGAGATCGGGTCAAGGCAACTGCGCACCGTACCTTCTATCAGGAGTACGGCGCGGTGATGGATTTGGCGTCGGAATTCTTCCTCGAAACCGTCCAGCACATCTTCCAGGAACACGATCTGCCGCTCGGGAATCTGACGTGGCGCGGCCGCAAAGTCCGCCCCGAGCTGATCCGGCGTACGGCGTTGATGACGGTGGAGGGGGAGCGGGACGATATCTGTGCCGTCGGTCAGACCGTCGTTGCGCTGGACATGTGTTCGGGCATCCGGATCAGCATGAAGCGCCACCATCTGCAAACCGGCGTCGGTCACTATGGCGTGTTCAGCGGCCGGCGGTGGGAGCAGGAGGTTTATCCGCGGGTGCGGGCGATGATCCAGGCGCTGAGCTGAACCGCGGTGACCGAACCTGTTGCGTGTGACCCGGGCCATATCGTCATGCCGACCTGCGTCGGCATGACGGGGTTGGACGGCGGTGCCCCGCCGAAGCGATTGTGGTCGCGCGCCCGCCTACCGATCCGAAATCATTCGCCCCAGGCCGCGCCCGCCGAACAGGTGCACGTGCAAATGCGGCACTTCCTGACCGCCGTGCTGGCCCATATTGGCCAATAGCCGGTAACCCGGGTCTTCCAACCCTAGATCGCGCGCCACTTTCCCTACAGCGCGGATGAACCCGCCGATTTCCGCGTCGCTGGCCGAGGCGCTGAAATCCGCGAAGGAGCAGTATTTGCCCTTCGGGATGACCAGCACATGGACGGGCGCCTGCGGGGCGATGTCGTGAAAGGCCAGCGCCCACTCGTCCTCGTAAACCCGCTTCGACGGGATTTCGCCGCGCAGGATGCGGGCGAAAATATTGTTGTCGTCGTAGGGCGGCAGTCCGCTGACCGGCATCGGTACTCTCCGTTTTCAGGGAATTTTGTTGGTGCCTGGGGCGGTACGCGCGGCTTTCTCCGCGAGACCGCTGACGCCTTCGCGCCGCACCAGCTCGGCCCAGACCTCATCGGGGCTGACGCCAGCGGCGACCCATAGCACCATCAGGTGGTAAAGAACGTCGGCGCTTTCGGCGATCAGCGCGGGCTTGTTGCCGGCGACGGCCTCGATCAGGCATTCGACCGCTTCTTCGCCGAATTTCTGCGCCACCTTGGCGACGCCGCGCGACAGCAGGCGGGCGGAGTGGCTGACCGCGGGGTCGGCGTCCCGCCGGCTCATGACCGTCGACCACAGCCGGTCGAGCACCGGGGATTCCATGTTGACCAGCAGCGGCGGCGCCTTTTTGACCCGCGCCTTCACGACCTTCTTGGGTTTCGCCGTTTTCGTCGTCTTCGCCATATCTATGCCGCCTGCCGGGGTAGCCGCACGGGAAGGCCGGCGGATGCGAGGGCTTCTTTCACCTGCGCGATGGTGAAAGTGCCGAAATGGAAAACGCTGGCCGCCAGCAAACCGGTGGCGCCAGCCTGGGCGCCTTCGACGAAGTGCTGCAACGTGCCCACTCCGCCCGAGGCGATCACCGGCACCCGCACGGCCGCGCAGACCGCTTTCAGCAGTTCGATATCGAAGCCCTTGCCGGTGCCGTCGCGGTCCATGCTGGTCAGCAGCAGTTCGCCCGCGCCGAGGGACACGACCTGGCGGCACCAATCCAGTACGTCGATGCCGGTGTTGTTGCGCCCGCCATGGGTGAAGACCTCCCACTTGCCGGGACGGGATTGCTTGGCATCGACCGCCACCACGACGCATTGGCTGCCGAACTTGGTCGCGGCTTCGCGCACGAATTCGGGACGGGCGACGGCGGCGGAATTCAGACTGCATTTGTCGGTGCCGGCGAGCAGCAGGCGGCGCATATCCTCGGTTGTGCGGATGCCGCCGCCGACGGTCAGCGGCAGGAAGACGCGCGCGGCGGTGCGGGCGACGACGTCCAGGATGGTGTCGCGGTTTTCGTGGCTGGCGGTGATGTCCAGGAAGGTCAGCTCATCGGCCCCGGCGGCGTCGTAGACCGACGCTTGCTCCACCGGGTCGCCGGCGTCGCGCAAGGAGACGAAGTTCACGCCTTTGACGACGCGTCCGTCTTTCACGTCCAGGCAGGGAATCACGCGGAGTTTCAGCATATCAGGTGTCTACCAGGAGTCGCCCGGCTGGTGCAAAGGCGGGGTGGGTTGCCTCGCGGCGGCGTGGCGGTGTAATGTTATATTATAACATTACATGGAGCCCGATATGCGCCGCCGGTTGCTTTTGTCCCTCCCCGTTCTGGCACCTTGGGCCGCGGCCGCCGCCCCAGCCCCGGTGCGCGCGGTCGCAAGCTTTTCGATTCTGGCAGACATGGTGCGACAGGTCGGCGGTGGCCGGGTCGCGGTGACGTCGGTCGTGCCGCCGGATGGCGACGCGCATGGATACCAGCCCCGCCCCGCCGACGCGAAAGCCGCCATGGCTGCCGGATTGGCGGTGGTGAACGGACTGGGGCTGGATGCCTGGATGGAGCGGCTGACGCGGGCCGCCGATTTCAAAGGCGTTCTGACGGTGGCCGCGGCCGGAGTGACGCCGAGGACCGTGCCGGGCGGTACCGCGACCGACCCTCACGCATGGCAGGACCCACGCAACGCGGCGCTGTATGTCCGGGCCATAGGCGAGGGCTTGGCCGCCGCCGATCCGGGATCCGCCGACATTTATCGTGCGACCGCGTCGGCCTACGCGGCCGAAATCCTGCGGACTGACGCCTGGATCGAGGCCCAATTCAGCGCCATCGCCCCGTCCGTTCGCCGGATCATCACCACACACGACGCGTTCGGCTATTTCGGCGCCCGCTATGGCATCGAATTTCTCGCGGCCCAGGGGCTGAGCACCGAAGCCGAACCTTCAGCCCGAGCGATTGCGGCGTTGGTGGCGCAGATCAAGAGGGAGAAAATTCGTGCGGTGTTTATCGAGAACATGACCGATCCCCGACTGGCTCGGATGCTGATGCGGGAGACGGGGGCGGTGCTGGGGGGGACCGTTTACTCGGATGCGTTGTCGGGACCGAAGGGGCCGGCGGCGACGTATCTGGATATGTTGCGGCACAATACCGGCTTGTTCGTGGCGGCGATGCGGGGGTGAGCGTGGGGCGCTCAGTGCGCGATACCGATCTCGGTCGCCACGGTCCCACCCATGTGAACGCGCAGCGTCCCCGGGGCTGGCGCACTACAGCACGATGTCTCCCTGGCGGGCTGCATGGGTGTGCATGCAGCCAGAAGTATGGCCAGCCACAGGAAATGGCTTGGCATCCCCTACTTCTCCATCAACGCCAACCCCTCCATCGCCAGTCCGTACCCCAGTAAATCACCCATCCGCTTGCGCAGGTGTTCGGTGAACATCAGCCGCGTATACCGCAGCAGCAAAGTCGGCCGGACCGTGAGGGTGCGCGCCAATTCCCACGCTCGCGGAAGTACTCGATCTGCCGGTAAAACCTCATTCACCAACCCCCAATCCTTCGCCTCGGCCGCCGACAGCGTCTGCCCGGTCAGCAGGAAATACCGCCCGCGGTTCACGCCCATCAAAATCGGCATCACGATATGCATCCCGTCCCCCGGCACCAGCCCGTTGGGGAAATGCGCGGAATCCTGGAATGCCGCCGTGTCCGAGGCCAATACGACATCCGACAGCAACGGAATTTCCCCGTGCCGCCAAGCCGGCCCGTTGATCGCGGCGATAACGGGAACCTCGATATTCAGCAGGTTCATCAGTAGCGCGCGGCCTTCCCAATGCACCCGGTCGAACTGGGTCGCCGTGATGCCGCCGGCGATCGCGCTGGAACCGGGCGTCGCGCGTGGGCCGGAATAAAGATCGCCCGTGCCGGTCAGGATCACGACCCGGTTTTCCCGGTCGCGGCCGACGTCGTTGAAGGCCTCCGGCAGTTCCGCGTGCGGCCCAAGGCCCCATTGGAACGGTCCGCCATCGGTATGGAACCGCATCTCCAGGATGCCGTCCTCCCGCTTCATGGCGATGCAGGCGAATTTGTCGCGGTAGTCTTCGAATTTGCTCATGGCGCGGTTTCCTCCGTTTGCACGAAGGATAGGCACGCGCCCGGCGCACCGGCAAGCCGAAGCCTCAGGTCCCCGCGAGCAGTGCGTCGAAGGTGCCGGCGTTGCCGCAATATTCGTGGCTGTTGGCGGCGGCGACGCCGACCGCGAGCTCGTTCCGGCATCGCGTGCTGGCGCTGCACCGCGAGCAAGTCAGTTCCAAATCGCGCACCAGCGGCCCGCACATGCGCCGCACCTGGTTGGGGTCCAACCCGCGTGCCGTCATCATCTTGTCCATGAGGCCGGAATGATCGGATGTGCGTGGCAGGACCTGGATCAGATCGGCCTCGGCGACGCCCAGATCGGCCGCCATCGCGGTCAGATCGCCGCGTGTCAGGGCAGACAGATCGTCGTTCCGTTGCGCGCGGGCTTTGATCCAGTCGCAAAAGCGCCCCATCGCACCGCGGTCGTCGGTAGCGGTATTGTACGGCATCGTACCCTCGCTCGAAGTAGCAATGCTGTAGCGTGGGCCTGTTGGGCGATGCGGGCGTTGATATGGATCAAGCCGGGGGCGGTTAGTGGTGGTGCGCCATTTCGCCCTTCGCCATGGCGAGATGGTGCCGCTGGTGATGCCCGCCCTGGGCCATGATGCCCATGAACCCCAGCGCCCGGATTTTCGTCGTCTTGCCCGGCGTGGCGGCGGTGACGGTCAGGTCCACGCCATCGGCGACCGAGGCAGCCTTCACCGTCCAGCCGTTCATGCCGTCGATCTCGCGAGCGTGGTCGGGCAGCATCCGCTGGATCGCCTCCAGCGTGCGGCCGGCGCCGGTGACAGTCATGCGCAGGCCGTTCTCGACGGGTTCTTTCCGCACAGCGGCCCGCAGCGTGACTTCGTCCATGTCGATCAGATGCTGGCGCAGTGCGTCGATATCGACCTTCGACCAATCGGTCTTTGGATCGGCCTGCAGCAGGTTCACGATTTCCTGGATCGCCCCGAAGGCCGCCTGACCGGGGGAGGACGGAACTGTCGTTGGGCCCGCCATATGCTGCATGTGCATATGGTTCGGATCCTGCTGCGCCTGGGCGCTGCCGCTCGCCAACGCGAGCAGCAACGACAACGACTTTATACGGCGCACTGTGCCTCCCGTCGGCGGCGCCGCCGCGCCGCGAGCCCGAATGCGCCGAACCCGAAGAGGGTCAGCGAAGCCGGTTCCGGCACGGTCAGCAGACCGCCAATGTAGAATTGGTTGACGTTCGCGATATCCACGCCACGCGTGCCCAGGAACGATGCCGGATTGGCTCGGATATTCAAGCTGTGGCTCTGGTTCAGGCTGGAGGAACCGTTGCCGAAATCGAAAACCTGTCCGCTGCCGGTGATCGGATTGGTTTCCACGAAAAAGCCGCTGCCGGCGGTGATGGAGGGCGACGGGGTGCCGTTGGTCGCGAACCAGGCAAACACATTGCTTTCCACCGTCGGCGCCACGGTCTGAATGCCGGAGACGGCGACGCTGAAAGTCGCGGCGCTGCTGCCGACAAAGGCACCGCCCCCGACCGTGGAAAAGCCGAAGACCACCCATTCCTGGTAGTTGTTCAGCACCGTGACGGTTTGCGAAACCTGGATGGTACCGCCCGCGATCAGGCTGGTACCGCCCAGGACGCCCCCGCTATCCGTGTAATTGGTCGGTGCATCCGTGGCTGTTACGGTGAAGTTGCTGCCGGTGTTCAGGATCGCGTCGGCCCGCGCGGGCGCGATCCACGCCAGCGCGGCAGCCATGATCGGCGCCAGCAGTCGGGTGTTTATCGACATCGGGATGAACCCTAGGCCGCTTTTGCCAGCTTGATGCCCGAGGCATCGAAGGCCGAGAACAACGCCGCCTGCTGCGCCGCCGTTAGCTTCAGATGCGGCGGGCGGATGTTGGTCCAGGCCGGGTTCCCGGTGTTCCGAGCCACCAGCGCCTTCAGGCCGGGGATCAGCGGCACCGAGGTCACCGCCTTGCGTGTCGCCACCAGAATTTCATGTGCAGCGGCGCCGTCATCGGTGTTCCAGCCGGCATAGGCGCGCGCACCCTCGGCACAGTTCACGTTCGATGCGGCTGTGATGCAGCCCGCACCGCCCTTTTGCAGCAGCGGCCGCAGGAGCGAATCGTCGCCGGCATAGAACTCGAACCCGTCGCGGGCGAAGTTCTCCACGTAGGACAGGCCGTTTTCGTAATTGCCGCTGCTGTCCTTGATCCCCCGGAACTTGCCCGGCACCGCCTTCAGCAGCCGGCCAATGAAATCGACCGAGAACGGAATCGCCGATTGCTGCGGGAAATTATACAGATACAGCGCAATGTCCCCGGCCACGCGCTGTGCGACCTCTTGGAAATACGCCAGCAGCCCGTCGTCGGAGGGGTTCTTGTAGTAGAACGGCGGCAGCAGCAGTGTGCCCCGGCAGCCCAGCTTCTCGGCCTCTTTCGTCAGCAGCACGGTGTCGGTGATCGCGGTCGTGCCGGTGCCCGGCAGCATCTTCGACGCTGGGATGCCGCGCGCGACCAGCCCTTCCAGCAGACGTATGCGTTCCGCCACGCCCAGGCTGTTCGCCTCTCCCGTCGTGCCCAGCACCGCCAGCCCGTTGCAGCCGTTCGCCAGCAGCCAGCGGCAATGCGCGGCCATGCGATCCAGGTCGATGGACAGGTCGTCGTTCATGGCGGTCAGCACGGCGGCGTTCACACCGCCGTACAGGGCGTCTTTCAGCATAATTCTACTCCTTTGGTTCGCGCCGAGCGCGCGGCATACGGCCGGGCCAGTCGACGATATGGTGTTCGAAGGGGCCGGCCTTGCGCTCGTTGATCGCGCGTCCGCGGACGGAGATGCCGGCCTGATGCACGGTGTCGGGATCGCCGGACACCAGCGGGTGCCACCACAGCAGGTCCTTGCCCTCGGCGAGGCGGCGGTATCCGCAGGATGGCGGTAGCCAGTCGATCTCCCGCACGACCTCGGCGGTCAGGCTGACGCAATCGGGGACCCGGCGCTTGCGCTTGGCGTAGTCGCTGCACTGGCAGGAATGCAGGTCCAGCAGCCGGCACGCGACGTTGGTGTGCGACAGTTCCCCGGTATCGTCGTGCCGCAGCTTGTGCAGGCAACAGCGACCGCAGCCGTCGCAGAGCGATTCCCACTCCGCCCCGGTCATCTCTTCCAGCCGCTTGGTCTTCCAGAACGGTTTATCGGCGCCCATGCGACCGGAATCTACAGGGCGCCGGGTTGGATGGCTAGACCGCGATTACCGGCCCGGGGGGGCCAGGCTCTGCTCCTGGATCGGTCCGCGGCTGCCCGACGACGCGCCGGGCGGATAGGACGGCACCAACCGCGGTTGTTGCATCGGCTGTTGCTGCGGCGAGGGCTGATACCCCTGCGGATAGGCCGGCGCGTAGCCCGCCGGCGGCTGCATCGGCTGCTGTGCCTGCACCGGCTCCGACGCTCGACCACCCGCCCGCGTCAGGAGGTCGCGCAGCGGGTCGGCGCCACGGTTGGCACCCTGCATGCTGATCACGATCTGCTGCGCCGCATAGGGCTGGCCGTAATACGACTGGTTGGCGCGCGAATCCGTGGACATCAGGCTCCCCTCCAGCGAGATGCCGCCGTAAAGGCCGCGCGCCGCGGAGAAGGCCACGATGTCTGCCCCGACAGCGGCGGTAGTGGAGCCTTGCACGCCCGCACCGATCGTCGCGACCGCCAAAGACGCGTCGGCCCCCAGCTTGACTTGGTTGTCCAGCACCGCGCGCAGACCCTTGTCGGTCATGATCAGAATGGTGACCTGACTGTCCTGGATGCCGATCTGCAGCCCGAAGCTGCCGCTGCCGATCGTATAGAACGCCGGATACGACCACGTGCCGTTCCCCGCCCGTGCCAGCATGACGCAGCTGCCGCCCTCACCGCCGAAGAAGAACCCGGCCTTGAACACGCGCGGGCAGATCATCGCCGCCTTGGCGCGCCGGAGCATCGTGGCCGGCGAATCCGACACGGTTTGGGTGGTCATTTCCTGCACCGCCAGCGCGGCACGGTCCACCAAGGTCTGTTCCTCGCCGGGCGAGGTGGCGCAGGCGGTCAGCCAAAACGGCAACAATATCAACGTGGCGGCCAGGATACGGGATCGCATGGTCGGTCTCCTCAGGTCGGGCGAATCCGATTCGTTCGCCGTAGTTTAACCATTGGAGACATGATTCGGGGCAAATTCGCGGCGCAACTGCGTCAATATCCGGGGAGCTCGTTGACGCACACCACCCGCCAGCCACCAGGGTGCCGTTCCAGCCGGGTCAGCGACAGGTTCTGGATGGACAAATGCAGGGCGTTGTCCGGCGCGACGCCCAGCGCGTGCGCCACCGCCGCGCGGATCGTGCCGCCGTGGCTTACGATCACCACATCCTCGCCCTCATGCGCGATGGCGAGGCGCTCCAGCGTCGCGCCGGCGCGGGCCACGACCTCCACCATACTCTCCCCGCCCGGGGGTTTTTCGTCGCCGGCCAGCGGCCAGAAGGCGTGCGCGGGATTGGTCAACTTGTCCGGCAACTCCGCGTGCGGCAGGCCCTGCCATTCGCCGAGCGACTGCTCGATCAGGTCGGGTTCCACCGAAGGGGGGATATGCGGATAGCCGGCGTCGAAGATCGCGGCGGCGGTGCGGTGGGTGCGGGACAGCGGCGTGACGATCCAGTTGGCCGGGTGCGGCAGGCGTTCGGCCAGCGCCTTGTACATCGGCGCCTGCTCCATCAGAGTCGTCTCGCACAGGGCCACATCCATCACCCCGTACAGGATGGCGCGGGCGTTTTCTTCCACCAACGCGTGGCGGATCAGCCAGAATCGGGTTTCGCTCATTCGCCGATGCTCAAAAGGGCGCCGCGGACGCGGGCCTGGTGGAACTGGCGGGCGAACAGCAGCGACGCCGCGCCCAGCCAGAGGACATTGAGGCCGGTGGCCGCCGCCAGATGACCGGTTTGCACCACACCATCGAGCAGAATGCCGCGCATCCCCTCGAACACATGCGCCGCCGGCAGCGACAGCGCAACCGGCTGCAGGAACCAGGGCAGGACCGAGACCGGGTAGAACACAGCGGAGAACGGCGCGAGCCCGAACAGCACGCCCCAGGCCAGCGGTTCGGCCCCCGCGCCGTGGCGCAGGATCAGCGATACGACGCCCAGCGCGACCCACCAGCCCATGACCAGCATGTTGATGAAGAACAGGACCAGCGCCGGCCCGAGCGCGAACAGGTTGAACGCATACAGCCCCCAGGCCAGTCCGATCGCGGGGACGACTCCGGCCAGCATGCGCAGAAAGGACATGCCGATCAGCGCCATCACCAACTCCCACGGGCGCAGCGGGCTGACGAAAACGTGACCGAGGTTGCGGGACCAGATTTCCTCCAGAAAGCTGATCGACAGGCCCATCTGGCCGCGCAGCGTGACCTCCCACAGCAACACGCCGCCCATTAGCGCCCCGCCGGCCATGAGGGCGGTGTTGCCGAGGCGCCCGACCAGGAAGCTGGCGGTGAAGCCCCAGATGCACATGTTAAGGACGGGCCAATAGGCAAGCTCCAGCAACCGCGGCCAGGAGCGGCGGTAGAGGGCGAGGTGCCGGTACATCAGGCCCCAGATACGGCGTGCGGATTGCGTCATACCGAGCTTATAACCCGCGTGGACGGCGGCGGGAAACCGGGGCATAGTCTGTGCCATCATGATCCAGCAACGTCTCGGTACTTTCCCGTTTTCGGTTGGCCCCGTTCGCGCGGGCCTGCTCGCGGCGGCCTTGTGCGCGCCCGTCGGCGCATGGGCGCAAAGAGTCGGCAAGCCGGCCGCCGAACCGGCCCCGGCAACGATGGAGGCATCGTTCGGACGCTCGGCGCTGCGGGCCACGACCTTCAAAGCGGGGACGACGGTCCTGAATCTGAGTGTCCTCACCTTCGCCTTGGGCAGTGCCACCGACGCTTTGATTTTAAGCCTCGGACTGGGGGCGAGCGCCTGGACGATCTACACGGTGAACGGTTACCTGTGGGATTATTTCGATCCGCCGCCCGCACCGCTGCCGGGCCAGCCTTACGACGCGGAGGCATCCGCGATCCGGACGACCAAGAAATTCGCCACCGTCAAACCGATCGCCGTGGCGGATAAATACCTCTGGATCTATTTTTATACTGGCTCCGCCGCGACCTCCGCGACCTGGGGAACCGTGACGGCCGTAGTGAATCTGGGGTATTATTATCTTAACGAAATGGTATGGGATTGGTACGATTGGACCACCTACGCCGCGGAACCCCAACGCTAGGGCGCGAACCCGCGCATATCCTCCAGCGCCTCCGCGAATTCCTCCATGAAGTCGGCGACCACTTGGCGCGACGACCGGACGCTGTCGATCAAGCCCACGCCCTGGCCGACGAAGTAGCTGACCAACGCGCGGGCTTCCGGGTTGCCGGCCTCGGCGGATCGGTTTACCCGCTGCATCGCCGGCTCGCTGATCAGGCCTTGCAACGGCATGGGCAGCGGACCGGGGCTGCCGGGCGCTTCCCACGCTTCGGTCCAGGCCGATTTCAACTGCCGCGCCGGCTTGCCCGTGCGGAACCGGGACCGGACGGTGTCGCGCGACCGTGCCTCCAGCATTTTGTCGCGGAAGACCGGAGAAGTTTCGGCGTCGGAGGTCGCGAGCCACACCGAACCCGTCCACACCCCCGCGGCGCCGAGCGCCATGCAGGCCGCCATTTGCCGACCGGTGACGATGCCGCCGGCCGCCAGCACGGGGACGGCGCCTTTGACGGCGCGCAGGACTTCGGGGATCAGCACGAGGGTCGAAACTTCCCCGCAATGGCCGCCGGCCTCGGTGCCTTGCGCGACGATGATGTCCACGCCGGCTTGCACTTGGCGGATGGCGTGTTCGCGGGCACCCACCAGCGCCGCGCAGGGGACTTTGAAGCGCCGAGCGCGTTCCAGCATGGACGGCGGCGGCACGCCGAGGGCGTTGGCGATCAACCGGATCGGATGGCGGAAGGCGACATCCATCAGTTGCTCGCCCGTTTCCCGCTGAAACGGCGGCGGCGCGTCGGGAGCGTCGCGGTGGTAGCCGTCGAATTTTTGCGCCGGATCGACGCCGTGACGGCGCAGCAGGTCGTTCACGAAAGCGCGGTGTTCGGCCGGGATTTGCGCGGCGAGGTCGGCGGTGCTTGCGCCGGCTTCGGTGCGGACGGACAGGTTCTCGGGGATCAGCAGATCGACCCCGTAAGGCTTGCCGCCGACATGGTCGTCGATCCAGCGGAGTTCGGTTTCCAGCTCCTCCGGCGTGTAGCGCGCGGCGCCGAGGACCCCGAACCCGCCGGCCTGACTGACCGCGGCGACGACGTCGCGGCAGTGGGAGAAGGCAAGGAGAGGGAAGTCGATGTTTAGGATGCTGCGGAGGTGGGTGTGCATGGGGGCCTGGACGGTTGGGAGCGATTACGGTGGTTTACGCTTCCGCGGGGGTGGGGGGAATTGGTAGGATGGGATGGAGATGACCACGACCCAGATCATGGACCCCGTGCTGACCCGCTTCCGGGTGGCGCTGGATGACCTCTACGGCAGCCGCATCGCGCGTGTGGTGCTGTTCGGCTCCCGCGCGCGCGGCGATGCTCGGGCGGACTCGGACTACGATGTCGCGGTTTTCCTGCGCGACCTGCCGGATCGGTTCGCGGAACTGGACCGCCTCGCGGACCTGAGCACCGAGATCATCGCCGAAACTGGCGAGTTCGTTCATGCCATGCCGTATCGCATCGAGGCTTATGAGGACCGAACGCCGTTGATGCGGGAAATCCGTCGCGAAGGTGTCGTCCTCTGAGCCCCGAGACAGGATATTTCCTGGCGAAGGCCCACAAGCTGTTGGGCGAGGCAGACGGCGTGCTCGCGTTGCACTACTATGAGGCGGCTGGACGCAACGCTTACCTTGCTGGCTTTCATGCCGCGCAAGCCTTGATCTCCGAGCGTACTGGACGTTCGGTCAAGACGCATCGGGGCGTGAGCGCGGAATTGCAGCGGCTGATCAAGGACGACCCGCGTGCCGATCTCGATATCCGCGCGTTCCTTGGTCGCACTTACAATCTCAAGGCCATCGCCGATTATGAAACCGGGCCTGGGTCAGACGTATCGCCTGATATGGCGGCCGATGCGGTGGCGGCCAGCAAGCTCTTTGTCGCTGTTATGACGGAGTTGGTTGGAAGGCCGTGACGGGTTATTTGTCGGGTAACGATGACCAGGACCCAGTTCAGACGCCGGCCGCGTTGTTGACCAAGGGCGGGGGCCGTGGAGCAACAGGGTCACCTAGCCTAAAGTTGACGGTTTATCCGGCCATCCAGCTGGGTTTACCGAAGGGAATTGGGATTATCGAAGCATGCCAGAGACCGGCCCAAACGGGCTTGCGCACCAACAGGCGACGCCCGGTGGTCCGCTTTGAGCCAGCGGGCAGGAGCCGGCCTGCGTGAAACATATATTGCTAAGTCGCCCTTGGTTTGTTCGGGGGAAATTTGGCGAGATCGGCACTCGAGGAGCATTGGGAATCTCTGTGTCGTCATCGGGTTCACCGCAAAAATCGACAATATCGTCGGACGACAGGCCTTTTGCTTTGAGTTGAGCGATCTGCTTCGAGCTACAGGAGGCATGAGTCTCGCCAAGCGTCACTGCGAACACGAGTACAATCAGTGCAAGAATATTGAATACGCGGGCAACATTATTCATGTCTTGACGCTCCCACTCCATTGGGATTTGCAGAAAATAAACCTGCAAAGGACCTCAAAGTGGGGGGGAGTCCGCCAGCGTCGGCAAATTCTAATTTATGCGCTGCCTCATCATAACGGAATCGGTCAGAGCTCTCTCCACGATGCGCAACAGTCAAGGGATGGCTTTGTGGTTGACCGATCCCACCAGTCTGGCCAGCTGAATCCGTCTCCCAAAGCTGCAATCGGATTGTCTGCCCTGGGACAAACGGCCGGCTCGATACGAACACAAATTTCTGATCGTGCAAAACTGGCCCACCCGGGAAGAGGGCGTCGCGCTTCTGATCTTGCATATATCCATCCGACGCGTGTATGTATTGGTTAATTCTGAGATCTTTTATAACAAACTCATAAACGTGCGATTGCAATTGGGCGTAAATCCACCAACCCACAGAAATAAATACCAGAATGAACCCAACGGCCACTGTGCCAACAAAATACCCCAGGTAAATATTTCTTTCTTTGGGGGGGCGCTTCTTTCGGCCTATTCGCGATTTCGACGTTGTATGTGTGAGCGGTCTTCACGATAAATACCATGAAGAGAACGGCAAAAAGGAACGGCCCAAATTGATACGCCAACCGCACCAGAAACTCGAGGAAATCATTCATCGGTGTTTCTCCCTGCCCTACGCGGCACCGGCACTCGATAGCAAGTTCCCGAACGCCCACGCCGCCTCAACTTCGTGAGAAGTAGTTCATTTGTCCCTGACAAAGCAACATCTTGCTCCCTAAAACCCCAAGCTCCCCTGCCGGGAAGGCACCTTCCCCCCATCCGCCGTAACCTTCACGTCACCATCCCCGAACTTCAACCCCAGCCGCGCCCCCGGCGCCACCGCGGAAACACTCGTCACCGGCAACCCGGCCCGA
>CAITUP010000127.1 GCA_903895595.1 uncultured Acetobacteraceae bacterium
CCACGACTTTCCCGGCACTAAAGTCGTGGATGCCGACCTCCGTCGGCATGACGATGTAGGAGGCGACAACGCCCAAACCATCGCTTACCTCGCCGAAACTGCTCCAACATCGCGAATCCTTGGCCTGTTTCGCTTCGCCGACGCCGCCAAGCCCACCGCCCGCGATGCCATCGGCCGGCTGAAAACCCTCGGCCTGCGCACCATCATGCTGACCGGCGACAACCAGGCCGCCGCGGCGGCCATCGCCTCGGAACTTGGCCTCGATTCCTTCCAGGCCAACATCCTCCCGGACGGCAAAGCCGCCGCCATCGCGGCGTTGCGCGCCGATGGCAACGTTGTCGCGATGGTGGGGGACGGGATCAACGACGCCCCGGCCCTCGCCGCCGCCGATATCGGCATGGCCATGGCAACCGGCACCGATGTCGCCATGGAAACCGCCGGGATCACCCTGATGCGCGGCGATCCGGCCCTGGTCGCCGCCGCCATCGACATCTCCCGCCGCACCACCATGAAGATACGGGAGGGCCTGTTCTGGGCCTTCGCATACAACATCCTCGGCATTCCCCTGGCCGCCTTGGGCTATCTCAGCCCGGTCCTGTCCGGCGCCGCCATGGCATTGTCGTCCGTCAGCGTCCTCGCCAACGCTTTGTTGCTGAAAAGATGGCGCCCTTAACCTCTTGTTAACGTTTTCCTGTTTCAATGTCCCCCGACAGAACAGGAGAACACCGTGACCCCTACGCAAACCGACCTCGGAACCGCCATCCAAACCGAGGTCGCCCCCTTGTTCGAGAACCTCCAGAAGTTCGTCGACCGCCGCATCGCCGAACTGAGCATGGAGATCCACGCCACCGTCCAGCTCGTCGACTACAGCGAAACCAACCTCTCCGGTCAGCTCGGGCGCATGCAGGAGCAGATCGCCAACCTGATCTCCATGCCCAATGCCGCCACCCGCAACAGCGGGCTGGAGCTGGAGGCCGTCGTCCAAGCCACCGAAACCGCCGCCAACCGCATCATGGAGGCGGCCGAGGCCATCGGCGACTGGCTCCGCACCGGCGCCCGCGACGTGGAATCGGTCGAAGCCGTGGCGCAGAAGGTCAACGCGATCTTCGAGGCCTGCACCTTCCAGGACATCACCAGCCAGCGCATCCGCCGCGCCATCGAGCATCTGCAGCAGGTCGAAACCATGCTGACCGACCTCGCCCCCCCGGGAACCCCGGCGTTGCCCGAGGCGCCCATCAACCCCGATCTGGCACAGGACGACGTCGACCGGATGTTCGGATAACCGGCGCCGGCCGGGTCTCCGGCATCGCCACATACAGCAGCACCCAGGCCGAGGCCCCCACCAGCGCCAACCCCAGAAACGCCGCCGCCGGCCCATACCGGTCCGCCACGAAACCCGCCGCCACGGTGCTGACCGTCGCCCCCAGCCCGGCCGCCAACCCCAGCGAGCCCATGGCCAAATTCAGGAACCCCGTCTTCTTCGTCAGGTCCGCCGCGATCAGCGGCATCGTCAACCCGAGCACCGTGGCGCTGACGCCGTCCAGCACCTGCATCGCCACCAACGGAAGCGCCCCCGGCCCCGTCGCGAACAGCAACGCCCGCGCCGGCAGCGCCACAAACCCCGCCAGCAGCACGATCCGCCGGCCTCGGGTCTGAGCCACCCGCCCCGTCCAGGGCGACACCAACGTGACGATCAGCGGCGGCACCATGATGGCGGCGGACACGACGAACCCCGTGCTCACCCCGCGCTGAGTCAAATCGTTCAGCGCCAGCGGCAACAGCGCCGCGTTGCCGAGCTGAAACAGCACGATCGCCACCGCGAACACATGCAGCGCCGGTTCGGCGAAGATGTGCCACGGCCGGCTGTCCCGCGCCTTCGGGTGCCAGGTCGCCGGATGGCCCTTCTTCTCCGGCGCCGGATGGACACGATCGATGGAAAACACCGCCGCCAGCGCCGGTAACGTCAGCAGCGCCGCCAGAACGAACACCATCCGCTCCGAGAAATACCACGCCGCCAGCCCCATCCCGGCCGCCGCCGCCGCGTTGCCCAGCCCGCTGAAACTCGCGTTCACCCCCAGCCGCCGGCTGAACCCCGCGTGCCCGCACAGGCGGAGCGTCATCGACGCGATAGCCGGCGCGATCACGCAGCTCGCCACCGCATGCAGCACCTCCGCCGCGAACACGCTCGGGCGCACCGGCGGCACCGCCAGCAGCAACGCGCTGACCGCCAGCATGATCAGCGCGGCGGCGGTCAGACCGCGCTTGCGATGCGCCGAATCGACCAGCATCCCCGCCGGCAACTGCCCCACCAGCGCGATGCCGGTGCCGAGGCTTAGCGCCAGCCCGATATCCGTCTGGCTCCAGCCCTCGCGCGTCAGCCACACGGACACGAAGGGGCCGAAGCCGGTCTGAACCGCCGCCACGGCGAAATTGAGCGCGCTGAGGCCGGTCAGATTATGTCGCGGGATCGGACGGTGCATGGGGGACGATATAACCCGCTGCTTGCGGCGCGTCATGGTTGGAAGCCTGTGAGCCACCCAAACACCGTCATGGTCGATTCTCACCATTGTCTCAATCGGTCAATTTCGAGTCCATAAAATCAAAACCCGAGACTCAGCCGATCCACCCTCCGCTCACGTTGTATGGGGTGTTACGCCCCTGTTTTCCTGTCGGCGCTACCTTGCACTGTGACCCTCCGTGAGAAACCGATCAGCGGAACCAACCGCACGAACCCCGCCGCCACAAAAACCCGTCATGGTCGGGTTTAACCCGACCGCCGCAGGCCAGTGAGGCACCAAGCCGCCATCGAAATCTCACCATCGTCTCAAACGGTTATTTCCGAGTCTCCAATCCTAAAATCCGATACACACCGCACCCATCCCCCATTTCTACCCAAACCCAAATCCCGCGCCAACCGAAATGGCCCTGGGGCATCGCATATGGCGGATTTCCAACACTTTCCGTCATGGTCGGGTCACGACCGACCATGACGAGCGGGGGCGCCAAAGGTCATATGCGATAGCCCTGCGAAATGGCCCCCGCCCCCTTCCACCCCGCCGACAAAACCCGTTACAGTCCCCGCAACGGAGAACCGATGGACGTTTTTGTCAGCTACAGCCGGCGGGACGCAGCGCACGCCATTGCTCTGAACGACTGGCTCACCGACCAGCACGTCGCCACGTTCTTCGACCAGCGCGATCTCCCCAGCGGCCAGTTGTGGCTGCCGGAGCTGGAGAAACGCATCGCGGAGACCGCCCAATCCGTCATCGTCCTGATCGGACCCGCCGGGCTCGGCAACACGCAGCAATACGAATACCAGCTCGCGCTGACCCGGCAGGCGGGCGAACCCGGCTTCCCGGTCATTCCCGTTATTCTGCCGGAAACGCCGGACTGGCGCATTCCGCGCGGGTTCCTCGGGCTACAGACCTGGGTGGATTTCCGCGCCTCGATCAAAGACCCCGTGGCGCTGCAACGCCTGCTGGCGGCGGTGCGCCGTGTGCCGGTCACCGACGACGGCATTCGCGGCACGATCTGCCCCTACAAAGGGCTGGAGTTCTTCTCGGAAGAAGACGCCCCGCTGTTCTTCGGCCGCGACGCGGAAGCGGGGGCTTTGAAGAACACCGTGACGAAGCACAACGTCGCGGCGCTGATCGGTCGCTCCGGCTCCGGCAAGTCGTCCTTGGTGCGCGCCGGCCTGCTGCCGCGCCTGCGCCGCGCGGGGGAGCGGCGCGGGGGCGGCGACGTGTGGGACAGCTTGGTAATCCGCCCGGGGCAGGAGCCGTTGCAGGCCCTGGCCTCCGCCTTCACCCCGATCCGCTCCGACGAAGACCCGATGGACCGGACCCGCCGGTTGATGAATCAGGCCGAGGACCTGCGCCGCGATTCCCCCGACTTCCTGGCCCAGCACGTCCAGCACCGCCTGACCGAGGCGCGGCTGCACGTCGACCGGCTGCTGATCGTGGTGGATCAGGCGGAGGAGTTATTCTCCGTTCCCTGGGACCGGACCACGCCCGAGGACATCCAGCGCTTCCACGACGACGGCGCCCAGTTCATCCGCCTGCTGCTCGGCGCCGCCGAACGCGGCAAGGCGTCCGTGGTGCTGACCATCCGGTCGGATTTCTACGATCATCTAATGCACAGCCCCTTCGCGCCGCATCTGTCGGACGCGCTGGTGCGCCTGACGCGGATTCAGGATTTGCGGCCCTGCATCGAGCAGCCGGCGGCGATGGTGGGACTGAAACTCGCCGACGGACTGACGGATCAAATCGTCGGGGAGGTCGGGGCGGAGGAAACCAATCTTCCCCTCATGCAGCACGCGCTGGAACGCACTTGGCGCAACCGCTCCGGCAGCGTTCTGACGCACGACGCCTACCAGAAGGCCGGTGGCGTGGCACAGGCGATCAACCAGGCCGCCAGCGATTGTTACGCCAGCCTGCGCACCGACCAGGACCGCGACGCCGCCCGACGGCTGTTCCTGCGGCTGGTCCGGCCGGGTGTTGGCGGAGCGAACGTCCGTATGCAGGCCCCCGCGCCCACCGATGTGACCGCGCTGCGAGTCATGGAGCGTTTCGCCGATCCAAGCCGCCGGCTGCTGCTGATCGATGAGAAAGACAGCACGCGCGTGGTGGAACTGGCGCATGAGGCGCTGGTACGCGGCTGGGACACGTTGCGCGGCTGGGTCGAAAATAGCCGGGACAACTTGCGCATCCGCGACCAGATAACGGACTGGATGAGCAATGCGAAAGGCGGCCTGCTGCCGCCTGGCACGGTCTTGCTGCAGAGCGCGCGGGCGTTGGCGGCGGACCCCGGAGACGTGCACCTGGATGCGGAAATTCTGCGCTATATCGTACGCTCCACCGAAGCCGAAGATGCGCAGGCCCAAGCGGAAGCCGAGCAGCAGGCCCGAACCGAAGCGTACGCGCAAGCGGCGCAAAATGCCGCCTCCGACCTCGTATTCAACATTGCAATCAGCCTTGAAGATCAACAGGGCATCTCGACGGCTGCCGTTAGTCGCATTCTGGACACCGCCATGGGTGTCATCGATAGAATGCTCCTGTTCCGGCCAGACGACCCGGCGCTGTTGCGGATCAAAGCTGCCGCGTCCGCGCAGTTCGCCGATACCTATGGGCGGATTGGTGAAATCGACCGACAAAAGGGGATGGCGGAACAATCGCTCAGTATTGCCAAGCGCCTATCGGATGCCGCGCCCAACGACGAGGGTTACCAGCGCGATCTCTCGGTCTCGCACAAAAAGCTCGGCGACGTGCTGGTGGCGCAGGGCAACCTGACGGAGGCGCTGACCGCCTACCGCGCCACCCACACAATCCTCGAACGTCTGGCGCAGGCGGACCCGGGCAACGCCGGCTGGCAGCGCGATCTCTCGGTCTCGCACGACAGGCTCGGCGACGTTCTGGTGGCGCAGGGCAACCTGACGGAGGCGCTGACCGCCTACCGTGCCAGCCTCGCGATCCGCGAGCGTCTGGCGCAGGCGGACCCGGGCAACGCCGGCTGGCAGCATGACCTGGGGCAAGCACACGCGTTTTTGGTCTATGTCCACAGGAAGTTAGCACAAATACCCGAAGCCCGGGAGCACTTGGTGGCCGGACGGGCAATACTCGTGGACTTGGTCGCGAAACATCCGGAATTCGCCCAATGGAAGAAGGACTTGGCTTGGTTCGACGGCCAGCTCGCCGCGCTGAAATAGGGCACACGGCCCGAAAGCGAAGAAGTTCAGTGGTTCCGTGGTTCAGTGGTGAATCTTCCCCTTACCGGCCGCGCCAAAAAACTCTGCCCCAACCGCCGGAATCCCTCGCTCCGTTAACGGTTTCTTAACCATTTACAGTTAAAGATTCACCACTGAACCACAGAACCACGGAACGAAAAATGGCACCGACACCGGCCAAGGAGCTATCGCAAGCGCGGGATCATGCCAAGGCCGGACAGGCGATCATGGCGGCGCTGGTGCGGAACCATCCGGGCGTTACGCGATGGAAGAAGGATTTGGCGACGTTCAACAAGCTGGCGGAACTGGAGGAATAAGGCACGCCGCCCAAAAGCGAAGGAGTTCAGCGGTTCCGTGGTTCAGTGGTGAATCTTCCCCTTACCGGCCACACCCAAAAATTCCGTCCCAACCGACGGAACCCCATGTTCGGTTAACGATTTCTTAACCATTTACCGTTAAAGATTCACCGCTGAACCACAGAACCACGGAACCACGGAACGATAATCTGCCCACCTGGCGGACGATCATGGCCGGTTTGACCGCGAAATACCCGGACTGGGCGCAATGGAAGAACGACCTGAAATGGTTCGACGAGCAACTCGCCGCATTGAAATAGGCCGCGCGGTCCACACGGCCGCCTCAACCCGTCATGGTCGGGCCTGACCCGACCATCTCTCGCGCCCCGGGGTCACAGGAAAATCGAAGTGGCACGCAGGTGCCCTACTGGCCTGGGATGGTCGGGTCAGGCCCGACCATGACGGGTTGAGGCGGCCCCTGCTCCGATGACCGATAAGGGCCGCTGAAATAGGGCACGCCGCCCAAAAGCGAAGGAGTTCAGTGGTTCCGTGGTTCAGTGGTGAATCTTCCCCTTACCGGTCACACCCAAAAATTCCGTCCCAACCGACGGAACCCCATGTTCGGTTAACGATTTTTTAACCATCTACCGTTAAAGATTCACCACTGAACCACAGAACCACGGAACGATAATCTGCCCACCTGGCGGACGATCATGGCCGGTTCGACCGCGAAATACCCGGACTGGGCGCAATGGAAGAACGACCTGAAATGGTTCGACGGCCAGCTCGCCACGCTGCAATAAGGCACGCCGCCCGAAAGCGAAGAAGTTCAGTGGTTCAGTGGTGAATCTTCCCCTTACCGGCCGTGCCCAAAAATCCACACCCAACCGACGGAATCCCCCGCTCTGTTAACGGTTTCTTAACCATTTACCGTTAAAGATTCACCACTGAACCACAGAACCACGGAACGAAAAATGGCACCGACACCGGCCAACGATCTCACGCATCGCGTCATCGGCTGCGCGCTGGAGGTGCATTATCACCTCGGCCCCGGCTTGCTGGAATCGATTTACGAAGAATGTCTCTGCCGGGAACTCGTCCGGACCGGGATCGCGTTTACCCGGCAACGACCGTTGCCGGTCGTCTTCAAGGGGGAGGATATCGATTGCATGCTCCGTCTCGATCTGGTGGTCGAGAATTCGCTGGTTGTTGAACTCAAAGCGGTCGCTCGGCTGCACCCTGTTCATGAGGCGCAACTGCTGACATATCTCCGGCTGTCCGAGATACGGCTGGGGTTGTTGATTAATTTTAACGAGGTGCCGTTGAGTCATGGGATTCGGCGGCGACGAATTTAACACGGTGCCCCATGGGCCTGAGATGGTTGGGGGCGAGAGGCCATCGCCCCCGCCCCCCGTAAACCCCCTACTTCGACACCCCGAAATCGATCAACTGCCGCAGCACATGCCCGCCTTTCAGGTTCGTGTACCCCTCATTGATCTCATCCAATTTGATATGGCTGGTAATCAAATGATCCAGCTTCAACCCGCCGCGTTTCCACGAATTCAACAACCGCGGCATATCCACCCGGAACCGATTGCTGCCCATGGACGAACCCTGGATCTTCCGCTCCCGCAGGAAATCGTAACCGTTCAGTTCGATCTTCATGCCGAACGGCACCATCCCGATAATCGTTGCCGTTCCGCCGGCACGCAGCACTTGAAAACTTTGTTCCGCTGTCAGCTTCATGCCGACCGCTTCGAACGAATATTCCACGCCGCCGCCGGTCAGATCGCGGATCGCCTCGACCGGATCGGCGTTGGACGCGTTGATGGTGTCCGTCGCGCCCATCAATCTGGCGGTGTCGAGCTTCGAGCCTACGGTGTCGATGGCGATGACCCGGTCCGCGCCCGCCAGCGCCGCCGCGTTGATGGCCGACAACCCGATGCCGCCGCAGCCGAACACCGCGACCGTCGATCCCGCCGGCACCTTGGCGGTGTTGAACACCGCGCCCGCCCCGGTCATGACGCCGCAGCCGACCAGACAGCCGATCGTCAGCGGAATATCGTCCGGCACCTTCACCACCGCGTTTTCATGCACCAGCATCTGCTCGGCGAACGAGGAAAGGTTGGCGAACTGCACAACGGGTTTGCCCTTCCAGAACATCCGCTGCGCCTTGCCCGGCGGCATTTTCACGTCGGTGTTGTCGCACAACTGCGGCCGGCCGGTGGTGCAGTACGAACACGTGCCGCAGAAGACCGACAGACAGGTGATGACCCGGTCGCCCTTCTTCACATAGGTGACCTCATCGCCCACGGCCTCCACCACCGCCGAGGATTCATGCCCGAGCACCGCGGGCGCCTGGATGGGATACAGGCCTTCGAGGAAGTGCAGATCGGAGTGGCACAGCCCGGCATAGGCGGTGTTCAACAACACCTCCCGCGCTTTGGGTTTCGCGACCTCGAGCGTTTCGATGGTCATCGGCTGATGGGCTTCGTGGAACACCGCTGCGCGCATGTGAAGGTTTCCTCTGGCGTTATTGGACTGGGCGGACGGTAAGGCGGCTGGGCGCGGCGGTCAATTTCCGCGCCCGTCGTCCCCTACTTCGGCGCCTTTGCGATCAACTCCCGGTAGAGCGACACATAATCCTCCGCCATCCGCCGAGCGGTAAACCGCGTGTCGAACGTCGCCCGCACCTTGGCGCGGTCCAGCGTCTTCACTTTACCCAGCGCGGCGACGGCTTCGTCGATGTTGTTCACAATGAACCCGGTAACCCCGTCGTCCATGACCTCGGGCACCGACCCGCAGTTGAACGCGATCACGGGAGTCCCACAGGCCATCGATTCGATCATCACCAGCCCGAACGGCTCCGGCCAATCGATCGGGAAGATCAGCGCGTGCGCGCCGGACAGGAACGCGGGCTTCTGCGCATCGTTGATCTCGCCGATGAATTCGACGTTCGGGTTGCCCTCGATCAAGGGCTTGATCTTGGCTTCGTAATATTCCTTGTCGGCGTTATCGACCTTCGCCGCCATCTTGATCTTGAAACCGGCTTTCGTCGCGATCGCAATCGCTCGGTCCGCGCCCTTTTCCGGCGAAATGCGCCCGAGGAACGCCACGTAATCCCGCTTCACGTCCTGCGGCGTCAAAATCCCCGGCGGCATCCCGTGATGCACCGTGCGCGCCCAGTTCAGATTCGGAATCGGCAGGCGTTGATTGTCGGATATCGACACGAACGGCGATTCCAGGAAGGTCCCGTACGTCTCCACGAATTCCGGCACGTCGAGGCGACCGTGGATCGTGGTCAGGTACGGGGTCTTCTGCCGGCTGAACAGCTGCAGCGGGAAGTAGTCGATGTGGAAGTGCAGGATGTCGAACTCATCCTTGCGGCGGTAGATCAGTTCCACCATCCGGTAATAGGTAGCGACCCAATCCTTCACGGTCGGGTCCAGCCGCAGCGCCTGATCGCGCATCGGCGCCAGCGTGGCCGACGTGATCGAGTCGCCGCTCGCGAACAGCGTCACATCGTGCCCCATCGCGACCAGTTCCTCGGTCAGCGAATAGACGACACGCTCGGTCCCGCCATACAGCTTGGGCGGCACCGCTTCGAACAGCGGCGATATCTGGGCAATGCGCATGAAGGCGGGCCTGATTTCGGTGAGGGTTGCGGGTGAATCGGATGTAGGCGGGGAATGTGGCGGAATGTCGGCGTGTCCGCCATGCCTGAAACCCGCCACGTTCGTGTAAGATAGGATACGCCGTTCGATCAGGAGCCTTCCGCCCATGTCCGCCGACCCGACCATCGCCAAGCTGGCGTCCCTGCGCGGACGGCCGCTGGCCTACTTGTTCCACTATATCGGGCGGCATCCCGTCGGGCATCTGATCGTGCTGATCTCGGTCCTGCTGGCCGTGCTTTGCTCCGTCTCCACCCAGTACGGGATGAAGCACCTGATCGATATCGTGTCGTCCGGCCTGGATGCCGGGCGGGACAAGGTCTGGGGCGGATTCGCGCTGCTGTGCGGGCTGGTGGCGGCGGACAATCTGCTGTGGCGAGTCGGCGGCTACGCGGCGCACCGCACCTTCGTGGCGGTAACCGGCGATATCAGGCGCGACCTGTTTTCCTACCTCGCCGGCCACTCCCCCAGCTACTTCGCCGAACGCCTGCCGGGGGCGTTGTCGAGTCGCGTCAGTTCCACCGCTCTGGCGGCGTTTACCCTGCTGAACACGGGCACCTGGAACGTGCTGCCGCCGGTGGTGGCGGTGATCCTGGCCATCGCCTTCATCGGGTCGGTGAATCCGATGCTGTCGCTGACCCTGTTCGGCGTCGCCTTCTGCCTCGGTGTCGTGGTGTTCTGGCTCGCCCGCCGCGGCACCGACCGTCACCGCGAGTATGCCGAACAAGCGGCGGCGGTGGATGGCGAGCTGGTCGATGTCATCGGCAATTTCGGCGTCGTGCGCGCGTTCGGCGCGACGTTGCGGGAGCAATCCCGGATCGGCACGACGATGGAGCGCGAAATGGCGACGCGCCGCCGCAGCCTCTATTACATGGAACATCTACGCCTGATCCACGCCATCCTGACGGCGCTGATGACCGCCGGCGTGGTCGGCTGGTCCATCGTGCTGTGGCAGCGCGGTCAGGCCACGGTCGGCGATATCGTGCTGCTGACCTCGCTGGCGTTCACCATCCTGCACGGCACCCGCGACCTCGCGGTGTCGCTGGTGGACCTGACGCAATACGTCGCCCGTTTGGATGAGGCGATCGGCACCCTGCTGGTCCCGCACGACCTTCCCGACCGCCCCGGCGCTCGCCCGCTGACCCCCGGCCCGGGCGAGGTCACGTTCGACGCGGTCACTTTCGCCTACCCCGGCCGCAAGCCGGTGCTGGCCGATTTCAATCTGCGGATTAATGCCGGCCAGCGCATCGGGCTTGTCGGCTACTCCGGTGCCGGCAAATCCACCGTTCTGGCGTTGCTGCAACGCTATTACGACGTCAGCGGCGGGCGCATCCTGATCGACGGCCAGGACATCCGCGACATCACCCAAACCAGCCTGCGCCAGAAAATGGCGATCGTGCCGCAGGATATCTCCATGTTCCACCGCTCGGTGCTGGAAAACATCGGCTACGCCCGCCCCGACGCGACCGAGGCCGAAATCCTGACCGCCGCCGACATGGCATACTGCCGCGAGTTCATCGAAGCTCTGCCCGAGGGTTTCGCCACCATGGTCGGCGACCGCGGCGTCAAACTGTCCGGCGGCCAGCGCCAACGCCTCGCCATCGCCCGCGCCCTGCTGAAGGACGCCCCGATCCTCCTGCTGGACGAAGCGACCAGCGCGCTGGATACCGAATCCGAACAAGCTATCCAGGCCGCGCTGGACCGGCTGATGGCCGGCCGCACGGTGATCGCCATCGCGCACCGGTTGTCGACGTTGCGCACGTTCCACCGGATCATCGTGATGGATAAAGGCCGGATCGTGGACGATGGCTCACCGGACGAGTTGGCGCACCGGGCGGGGCCGTACCGCGATTTGTTGCGGAAGCAGCAGATGGCCTCGACGGAGGTGGAGGTTTAGCAAGCGCCAACGACCGGGTCGCGACAAATGCCGACTTGTCGCCCCAGCAGCCAACGCCTATAAGGTATATTGATAATATACCTTATAGGTCGCCCCATGCCCAAACACCCCACCGTCACCGAACCCGCCATCGCGGACCTCGTGGAAACCTTCTACGCCCGCATCCGAACAGACCCCATCCTCGGCCCCGTCTTCCTCAACAAAATCGCCCCGGACGCCTGGCCCGCCCACCTCGCGACGATGCGCCGGTTCTGGTCCTCCGTCATGCTTACGTCCGGTGCCTACTCCGGAAACCCCGTCGGCGTGCACCGCGCCGTCCCCGGCCTGGAACGCCCGATGTTCGCCCACTGGCTCGCGTTATTCACCCAAACCGCTCAGGACCTGTTCGAACCGGAACCGGCCGCCGATTTCGCCACCAAAGCCAAGCGCATCGCCTTCAGCCTGGAACTCGCGATCTTCCACCGCTTGGACGCCCCGCCGGACGGCCTGACGCCGCCGCAACGGAAGTCCGCCTGACATGCGCCTGACCGCCTACACCGATTACACGCTGCGTACCCTGATCTATCTGGCGCTGCGCCCCGACCGCGCCGCGACCATCGCGGACATCGCCACCGCCTACCGCGTCTCCGAGGCCCATCTCACCAAAATCGTCCATCAACTCGGCCTCGCGGGAGACATCGCGACCACCAGGGGCCGAGGCGGCGGCATACGGCTGGCCAAACCGCCGGAAGCCATCAACCTCGGCGCGGTCGTACGGCGGACCGAACCCGACATGGCCATCGTCCCCTGCTTCGGCGACGCCGCCGCCTGCCCGATCGACGAAGCTTGTGTGCTTAGCGACGCGCTCCGCCAAGCACTCGATGCATTCCTCGCCGTTCTCGACCGTTACACGTTAGCCGATCTGGTGGTCCCCAAGCCCCGCCTCGCCACCCTGTTGCATCTGGCATAACCGCCCATCAGCGCGGCACCGCTCGGAACGTCACCGACGGTTCGGTCGTAACACACGGTGAGGTCTGGCTGGCATGGAATTCCAGATACGTCGGCGGTGTCGCAAAATCCGCGTAGAACGCATTCGCATACCCGCCATCGGCCAAGGCGAAACCGATACCCGATTTGGTCAACTGCGGCGCATCCGGCTTGATGCGATTGTCCACCGTATAAGTCCCGTTGCAGGGGATCGAGGTCCCCGTGGGCCACAGCCGCACGATCGCCGAACCGTCGCGCCGCCCCTCGATCGCCACGATCCGGTAGAAGCCCGAGCTGTCCGGCCGCGCCTCGGTCGTCAGCGTCCCCGCCGCCCTAATATTGGCACCGCTGTAAGCCCAGTCCCACATCCGTGTTTCAGGCGCCGTCGCGGTACAACCGCCGACAAACAAGACCGCCAGCAAAGCCGCGCCGACACCCCTACGTGCGTATTTCGCGTGCATGACTCACTCCTTGCAGCCGACCGGAATATCACCCGATAACAACGAACCTGTCACCCCCGCCCAAGCCGGGCAATCGCTTGAACGCCGTCATTCGCCCCATCCGTCATCCAAGGGCTTGTCCCTACCGGATTCACGCATCCCGCGAACGAATTCCCGATCGTCTGCGCGGCGCGCGCGTCCCGAAAAATCCGCATGGACGTGCCGGTGGCGATCATGTCTTCAACCCAGAGGTCCCAGAGGTCCCAGAGACCCAGAGTTCATGAACTCTGGGCCTCTGGGTCTCTGGGACC
>CAITUP010000128.1 GCA_903895595.1 uncultured Acetobacteraceae bacterium
CCCATAGTACATAAAAGTGCTGAGTTGCGTCGCGTATTGCCGCAGCCCCTCGACCGTACGTGTGCCATTGACGATATCGGCGTGCGGTACGTAAGCGACAAGCTTTTCGAGATCGTATGCCCGGAACGTCCGGCGCCCTCGCACAATGCCACCAGACCGCCGTTCGCCATTTCGGTGGCTTCTTTCAGACAACGATAGACACAATGCCCATAACCTTGGCGGGGCTCGTCGAATGCGATCGCCCCCGCCGCGAGCGCACGGTCGAACGTCGCGTCGGTGCTGTTATTGCTCACGACGATCACGTTTCGAACCATCGGATGCGCGAGGAAATCCGCCACCGCGTCCGCGATGCTCTCCTGGTCGTTATACGCCGTCAGTGCGACGGTAATCGACGGATCGCCGATCGGATCGTGCCGGAACGGCGAGCGGCGACGTTTGGCCGGAAACAGGATAAACAGATCGACCAACGCAAGCAGGAAGCCCGCCGCAATCGGCAGACCGCTATACCAAACGAGCCACTCGCTGGGCCGCAACAGGTATTTGTTCAGACCGAACACCAGACGCGGCACGACCATCGCGACGCCGGTCAGATATAGGCATAGACCGAAGCAGATGCTCAGCACGCCATAAAGCAGCAACGGTGCCCGAGCATAGGGTGCCAGCGCGGTCGCCGCGGCATCGCGTAGGCGGCGATCCGAGGAAAGACACGGGTGTCAGACCCCCTGGGCACGGGAGGGCGCGTGGGCCGTCGGTTTACGCCACATCGGCCGCCGCCTCCTGCTGATACTATCCGCATACTAGTTCCCAACACCGGCATGTCTACGGCCGTGCCTGGACCGTGGCGCCACTGGACCGCCGCGGGAACCAGCGATAGTTTGCCTGGGCGGCATGAATATGGCGGAACAATGACCACTCTCGAAACCCTCAAGATCGAATCGCCCCAGGAACACGTCGTCGTGGTGACGCTGAACCGGCCCGAGGTGGTGAACGCCATGAACACCCAAATGGGCATCGACCTGCTGAATACGTTCCTGGACCTGGGCTCCCGCCCCAACGATCAGCGCTGCATCGTGCTGACCGGCGCCGGCCGCGTGTTCTGCGGCGGCGGCGATCTGAAGCAGCGCAACGGCATGACCGACCAGCAATGGCAGGATCAGCACTACATCTTCGAGCGCGCCATTCGCGCCATGATCGATTGCCCGGTGCCGATCATCGCCGCGGTGAACGGCGCGGCCTATGCCGGCGGGATGGAAATGTCGCTCTGCTGCGACTTCATCTATGCCTCCGAAACCGCGCGCTTTGCGCTGACGGAAGTGACGCTTGGGATCATGCCGGGTGCTGGCGGGACGCAGAACCTGCCGCGCGCGGTGGGCGCCCGGCGAGCGAAGGAGATCCTGCTGACGGGCAAGCCGTTCACGGTGCAGCAGGCGTTCGAATGGGGCATGGTGAACCGCATCTGCACGCCGGAAAACCTGATGACGGAAGCGCTTGAAACCGCGGCCGTCATCGCCGGGAACGCGCCGATCTCCACGCGGCAGATCAAGCAGTCCGTGAACATGGGGTTGGGCATGGATCTGCGCAGCGCGATGATGTTCGAGATCGAGGCCTATAACCGCATGGTCCCGACCGACGACCGGCGGGAGGGCATCCTGGCGTTCAACGAGAAGCGCAAGCCGGTTTATAAAGGCCGGTAACAAACCGTCGTGGCCGGGCTTGAGCCGGCCTTCTTTATCCCGTTGGCCTAAGGTGGTCGGGTCAGGCCAGACCATGACGACCCTGGAAGGACACCTCCATCATGACCGGCATCACCCGCACCCTGGCCGAACAGGCCCGCAAACTCACCCTCGCCGATATCCCCGAGGTCACCCGTGCCTGGGCACGCCAGTGCATTCTGGACACCATCGCCTGCGGCATCGCCGGTGCCTCGGACGAGCTGACCGAAATCCTGCTGGCGGAAATGCGCGAACAGGGCGGCAAGGAAGCCGCCTCGGTCTGGGGCCATACCGGCAAGCTGCCGGCCGCCGCCGCGGCGATCGTGAACGGCGCCGCCGCGCATGCGCTGGACTTCGACGACGTAAACCTCGCGATGCCGGGGCATCCGTCCGTCGCCATTCTGCCGGGGCTGCTGGCTTTGGCCGAGGAACGCGGGGACTCCGGTGCCGACGTGCTGACCGCCTTCGTCGCCGGCTACGAGCTGCAATGCCGCGTCGGGCGCATCGTTTCTCCAGGCCACTACGACGTGTTGGGGTTCCACTCCACCGCCACCGTCGGCAGCTTCGGCGCCGCCGCCGCCTGCGCGCATCTGATGGGGCTGGATTCGGAAAAATTCGCGATCGCGCTGGGCATCGCCGGCACCCAGGCCGCTGGCCTGAAATCGATGTTCGGCACCATGTGCAAGCCGTTGCACGCCGGCAAAGCATCCTACCACGGGCTGATGGCGGCCAAACTGGCCGCACGCGGCTTTACCGCCCGCACCGATGTGTTGGAGTGCGCTCAGGGTTTCGCGAAAACGCATAGCCCGGACTTCAATCCCGAAAAGGCGCTGGAGACCCCGGCGAACGGCTGGTACATCCAAAGCAACCTCTTCAAATACCACGCCGCCTGCTACATGGTGCATTCCAGCATCGATTCCGCCCGCAAGCTGCGCGAGCAGTTCGGCGTGACACCGGAACAGATCGCCCGCGTGCGCGTCCAGTTGGAGGAAGCCTGCGACCGTATCTGCAATATCCCGGCACCGGTCACCGGGCTCGAAGCGAAATTCTCGTTGAAACTGGCCTCCGCGATGGGCCTGTCGGGCATCGATACCGGGCGGCTGTCCACCTACTCGGCCGAGGTCGCGACGAATCCGGGTCTGGTCGCCCTGCGGGACAAGGTGGAACTGGATTTCCGCACCGGCATTCCGAACACCTTCGCCGAGATGGAACTGCTGCTGACGGACGGGCGGACCATTACCGCGCGGCATGACTCGGGCATTCCGTCGGACGACGCGGCGGTTCAGGGCAAGCGGCTGGAGGAGAAGTTCCATGCGCTGGTCGAGCCGGTGCTGGGGTCGAACCGGTCGTCTGCCCTGGTGTCGGATGTGCTGCGGTTCGAGGAACTGGCGGACGTGCGGGGGTTGATGGGGCTGGCGGCTGGGTGAAGGAGGCTTGCGTTTTCTGCGGCATTGCCGTATATAGCGGCAGTGCCGTCAAAATGGCATGTGCAACACAACACATCGCACCCGAAAGCAGCCCGATGACCCGTGCTGCCCCCTTAAGCGGAGTGTTCGATGCATGCCGTTGTCGAAACCACAGACTTCCTGTCTGACGCCCGGACGCCGACATCAAGGATGCGGAGCGCGAACAGATCGTTAACTATCTGGCCAACCATCCAACCGCTGGCGTCGTCATTCCCGGCACAGGCGGAGCACGGAAAATCCGCTTCGCCGGACGTGGGAAAGGCAAGAGCGGCGGCTATCGCGTCATCACCTTTTTCGGTGGAGACGATATCCCGATCTTCCTGCTCAACGTCTTCGCCAAAGGGGACCGGGTGGATTTGACCCAAGCATAACGGAACGATTTGCGGACCGTGTTGGAGAGAGTAGCCGACACCTATCGGCAGGGAGTACATCGTTATGTCAGCAGCAGGCGAACGTATCCTTCGTAGTGCTCGGCAGGCCCTGGCCTTCGCGCGCGGCGAAATCACCGAAGGTTTCATCGTCCACGTTCCCAAGACCGTGGACGTCAAAGCGATCCGGGAAAGATCCGGCCTGACCCAGGAAGCCTTCGCTCGGAAATTCGGCTTCACCGCGGCCGCCGTCCGCGACTGGGAACAAGGCCGCCGGCAACCCGAAAAAGCCGCTCGGGTGCTGTTGCTCGTCATCGCCCATAATCCCGACGCCGTCACCGAGGCCCTCGCCACCGCCGCCTGACACCGCCCTGCTCGGCCGGGATACCAACCTCGCGTCCAGCCCCAAGGCCATTTTGCCCAGAACCGCCGAGCCGCCTACAGTCCTTGCCAGGAGGACCCCATGCTCAAATTCGGTATTTCGCTTTTCTTCACGGACTACTCGATGCACCCGACCGAACTCGCGGTCGAGCTGGAACAGCGTGGGTTCGAGTCCGTCTGGTCCGGCGAGCACTCCCACATGCCGGAGGTCTTCAAGGCCCCGTTCCAGGGCGAGGGCGGGGTCAAGAAGCACTATTACGACGTCATGGACCCGTTCGTGACGCTGACCGCCGCGGCAATGGCGACGACAACGTTGAAAATCGGCACCGGCGTCTGCTTGATCCCGCAGCGGGACGTGATTCAAACCGCGAAGCTGGTGGCATCGATCGATCAGGTGTCTCAGGGCCGGTTCCTGTTCGGGGTCGGCGATGGCTGGAACCAGTCGGAGATCGAAAACCACGGCACCGTCTTCAAGACCCGCCACAAGCGTGCCCGTGAATCCATCGAGGCGATGAAGGAAATCTGGACGAAGTCCAAGGCCGAGTATCACGGCGAATTGGTCGATTTCGATCCGATGATGGCATGGCCGAAGCCGGTGCGAAAGCCGCATCCGCCCATTCTGGTCGGCGGCAAGTTCCCCTACTCCGCCCGCCGGGCCATCGCATATGGCGACGGGTGGCTGCCGAGCGGGAATATTGTCGAGGCGGTTCCGCTGTTCCGGAAGATGGCGGCGGAGGCTGGCCGCGATCCCGCGTCGCTGCCGATTACGGCTTGGTACCCGCCGCGCGACTTGGGGCTGATCCGGGAATACCATGCGCTCGGGCTGGACCGCGCGGTGTTCACGGTGCCGTCGGCGACGAAGGATGCGGTGCTGCCGGCGCTGGATGAGATCGGGGCGATCATGGCGGCGGTGAACTTGTAACGCCTATGTTTGCGTCGCGGGCACGTGCCCCTTCACCGCGTTCGCCCGCGCGCCGTAGGTAATCCTTCCATCCGCGTCCGCCGGCAGGCGCGCCCGCACCCGTTCCTTGAATTGGGCCGCATCGGCATCCGACATCGCGGCGAGGGTCGGCTTGGTGCTGCCCATGGCGGTAGTGGCGCTCCAAAAATCCTCGAAGTCGGTGAAAGTCCGCCGGACCTCGATCGTGCGGGTCTCGACGGCTTCCAGACCCGCGTTTTCCCAAAGGGCGCGCAGCACCTCGGTCCGGGACGCGTCAGGGCTTGGGGGCAGCGATGGGGAAACGCCGAGCGCCCGGAATTCCGCTTGGAGGGGTTCGAAGGGGAAGCCGCCGTTCAGCACATCCCAGGCGTAGGCGGCGATCGTGCCGCCGGGCCGCACGACGCGGGCCATCTCGGCTACGCCTTTGGCGGGTTCGGGGACGAAGAAAATCACCAGCGCCATGATGGCGGCGTCGAAGCGATCGGCCTCGAACGGCAGCGCCATCGCGTCGCCCTGGTGGAAGGTCGCGCCCGCGGCGCCGGGACGGGTGCGGGCGAAAGCCAGTTGCGGCTCCGACGGGTCGATTCCGTGCGTTTCCGCGGGGGCGCAGCGTTGCATCGTCAGTTCGGTGAACGCGCCGCTGCCGCAGCCGATGTCGATCCAGCGCATGCCCTGTGGCGGCGCCAGCCAGTCGAGGAAGACCTCGCCGGCCAAGCGGCTCCAGACGCCCATGCCACGCTCATAGGCGCTGCCGTTGTCGAACCGAATGGGCGGTTGGGTCATCGCATCGCTCTCCCGGAGTGTCAGGCCGCAGCGTAACACCGGGGCGTCTGTCGAGTCTTTACGATAGACAACACGGAGACAGACCCATGCAACGGCGCACTTTCCTGACGGCGGCACTCGCGGCACCCAGCTTGGCGTGGGCGGCCGGCCCCTCTCTCACGGTGTTGGAGCTGTTCACGTCCCAAGGCTGCTCCTCCTGCCCGCCGGCCGATGCGCTGCTGGGGCAGTTGGCGCAGCGGCCGGACACGATCGCGATGGCGTGGCATGTGGATTACTGGAACTACCTTGGCTGGAAGGACCCCTACGCCGACAAGCGCTGGACCGAACGGCAGCGCGATTACGCCCGTCATTTGCGGGGCGAGGTCTACACGCCGGCAATGGTGGTGAACGGGGCGACGATGCTGGTCGGCTCCGACGGGTACGGCGTGACGCAGGCGATGGCGCACGCGGCCCCCCTGCCCGCCCCCGTCAGTCTGCGCCGCACTGCCACCGGCCTGGAAGCGGCGATCGGCTCGGCGCCGGCCGGCGCGACCGCGCAACTGGTGATTTACGATCCGGAGAACGCGACCGCGGTGCGCGCGGGCGAAAACGCCGGGCGGCAGCTGAAGGAATACCGCATTGTGCGGGAGGTTCGGGATGTGCCGGTCTCGGCCGGGTCGGTTTCCTTGGCGGCCGTCGGCCCAACCCAGGGCGCGGCGCTGCTGCTGCGCGATGCCGCTTGGCGCCTGATCGGCGCCGCCGACGCGAAGATTTAGCTAAAGGCCGCGACGGCCGAGGAAATCAGCACCGGCAACCGGTGCCAGTCGGTCAGAACCCAATAGGCAACCACCAAACCCAGGATCATCGCCATGGGAACAGCAAAAGCGCGCCCGCTGTAGTCGGCTTTTCGTGACGTCGGCATCGTACTCTCTCCGGCGATGGTCGAGACGCCGGAGCAACCGGGAACCCAACGCAAGGCAATCTATCCATCATCGCCCACCGCTGAGTGTGAGCTTGATCACTGAATGCGGCGACAATTAGCCGGATTCGAATCACAAATGCGACAGTGAGGTTACCAGAGTCGCGCCCAACGCATAGGTGGCGGCGGTGCGCTTGGGCATAATGACGGCGCACGCATAAAGGACACGCCGTTGAGCGAGAACACCGCCACCGCCACTGCAATCCCCCAGGCTCGGCCGGCGGCGGATTCCTCCACCACCTTCGCGATTCTGATCTCGCTCAGCATCTGTCATCTGCTGAACGATATGAACCAGTCGCTGGTGCCGGCGATCTATCCGATCCTGAAAACCACCTACGGGCTGGATTTCTGGCAGATCGGGATGATTACGCTGGCATTCCAGATGACGGCGTCGATGTTGCAGCCGGTCGTCGGATTGGTGACGGACAAGCATCCCCGGCCGTTTTCGTTGCCGGTGGGCATGAGTTGCAGTCTGGTGGGGCTGCTGATGCTGTCGCAGGCCACGTCCTACGGGATGATCCTGGTGTCCGCTTGTCTGGTCGGGGTCGGTTCGTCGGTGTTCCACCCCGAATCGTCCCGCGTCGCTCGCATGGCATCCGGCGGGCGTTACGGGTTCGCGCAATCGCTGTTCCAGCTGGGCGGATCGACGGGATCGGCTATCGGGCCGCTGCTGGCAGCTTTCATCGTGGCGCCGCGCGGGCAGACCAGCATCGCCTGGTTCTCCGCCGCCGCGCTGCTGGCGATGCTGCTGCTGGGCAATATTTCGCTCTGGTACAGCCGGCATCCCGCGACGGCCGCGCGCCGGGGCAAGCGGGCCGCGTCGGTGGCGGTGTCGAGCCTGCCGCGCAAGACGGTGGTTACCGCGTTGTGCATCCTGCTGGTGCTGCTGTTCTCCAAGAACGTCTACACGTCCAGCCTGAGCTCCTACTACACGTTCTATCTGATCGATAAATTCCACGTGACGGTGCAGAGCGCGCAGATCCATCTGTTCGCGTTCCTGGGCGCCGTCGCGATCGGCACCTTCGCGGGCGGGCCGATCGGGGACCGGGTCGGGCGCAAACCAGTGATCTGGTTCTCGATCCTCGGGGCGTTCCCGTTCGCGCTGATGCTGCCGTATGCGGATCTGTTTTGGACGGGCATCCTGTCCGTCGTGATCGGCCTGATCCTGGCATCGGCCTTCACTGCGATCCTGGTCTACGCGCAGGAACTGCTGCCGGGCCGCGTCGGCACCGTGGCGGGGCTGGTGTTCGGATTCTCGTTCGGGTTGGGCGGCCTTGGCGCCGCGGCGCTGGGGCGGATCGCGGACTATACGAGCATCGAGACGGTGTATCGGGTCTGCTCCTTCCTGCCGGTGATCGGGCTGCTGACGGCGCTGCTGCCGGATATCGAGAAGAAGCGCTGACCGGAAACGGTTGCGGGATCGGCTGAAACCGCGTTACCTGAGGGTCCTGAAGCAGGAGGGAACCCCCATGAACGACGCCGTCAGCACCGAACCGCGCCAGAAACTGGCCATCGCCACGACCGAGAACCCCGTCTACGTCCCCGGCCGGCGGGAATTCTTCCGTTACCGCGAACTCGGCGTGACCGAAGGTTCGAACGGCGCGATGCGCGCCCAGGTTACGGAAGCCAAGCAGGGCCTGAGCGAGCCGACCGGCTGGCACTACCATGTCTGCGATCAGCAGTTCATCTACATGCTCAAGGGCTGGGTCGATCTGGAATTCGAGGACGGCCGCAAGGTGCGCCTCAAGGAAGGCGATTCGATGATGATCCCGGGTGGGACCCGGCATAACGAAACCGCGACGTCCGATACGATGGATATTCTGGAGATCTCCGTGCCGGCGAAGATGAGCACGGTCGTCTGCGATCCGCCCGCCGGCCTCTAACGGGCGAAGAACATCTCCGTCAGCACGTAGTCGAACGCGAGGATCAGGATGGAGGCGCTGACCACGGCATTGGTCGTGGCGGCGCCGACACCCTGCGCTCCGCCTTTGCTGTTGTAACCCTGGTAGCAGCCCATCAGCGCGATCAGGAACCCGAAGACGGCGGCTTTCACCAGACCGGACACCACGTCCTCGGTCTGCACGAAATTGACGGTGTTGGTCAGGTAAATGCCCGCGTTGAAGCCCAGCTTCAGGGTCGCCACGATGAAGCCGCCCATGACGCCGAGTATATCGGCGATCACCACCAACAGCGGCAACGCCACGATGCCCGCCAGAAGCCGGGGCGCCACGAGATATTTCATCGGTTGGGTGGATAAAGTGGACAGCGCGTCGATCTGATCGGTGACGCGCATCGTGCCCAACTCGGCGGCCATCGCGGCACCGACGCGCCCGGCGACCATCAGGCCCGCCAACACCGGACCGAGTTCGCGGGTGACCGACAGTACCACCAGACTGGCCACCGCACCCTGCGCCGAGAACCGGGAAAACCCGGTGTAGGACTGTAGCGCCAGCACCATGCCGGTGAAGACCGCCGTCATGGCGACCACCGGCAGGCTGAAAAACCCGATCTCCAGCAGTGCCTTGCCGAACAGCCGTCCGTAGAACGGCGGGCGGACGATGTGCGACAGGCCCTCGGCCCCGAACAAGGCGACGGCGCCAGCCGAACGGCAGGCCGCGATGGTGCCGCGCCCGATGGCGGCCAGGACATTCAGAATGGTATTCACGCCCCGTGATAGACCCGCGGCAGGCGTAACGCGAGAGAGGTCAGGATTTCGTATCCATTGGTCCCGGCCACCGCCGCCACATCGTCGGGCGTTTGGTGCGGTCCGAGCAGTTCGAGCCAGGCTCCGGGGGCGATGGTGGGGTGGTCGGTGATGTCGAAGGTCGTCAGGTCCATGGACACGCGCCCTACCAGCGGGACCGGGGTGCCGTCAAAGAACGCTTTCGCATTGTTCGACAGCACGCGATGCCAGCCATCGGCATAGCCGACGCCCACGGTCGCGATGCGGCTGGGACGGGTCGCGGTCCAGGTGGCGTTGTAGCCGGCGGTCGCGCCGGAGGGGATGTCGCGCACCGCCAGCACGCGGCCCATCAGGCGGACGACGGGGCGCATCGGGTTGCGCTGGCCGGGGGTTGGATTGATCCCGTACAGCGCGGCGCCGGGGCGGGCGAGGTCGGACCCAAAATTCTCGCCCAGGAAAATGCCGGATGAATTGGCGATGCTGGTCGCCGCTGTCGGCAGCGACGCGCAAGCCTCGGCGAACCGGCGGCGTTGCGCGTGGTTGAGCGGGTCGTGCGCGGCCTCGGCCGAGACGAGGTGCGTCATGATGTAGCGAAGATCGATGCCCCGGAGGCGGCTGTGGTCGTGTTGCAGGATCGCCAGTTCGCGGGCGTCCAGGCCGAGGCGGGACATGCCAGTGTCGATGTGGAGGATGGCCGAAGCTGTGCCTGTTTTGGCCCAAGCGTCGATCTCACCCAAAGACCCCAGGACCGGCACGATTCCGCGCGCCAGATATTCGGGTTCCGATCCGGGAAGCAGCCCACCCAACACCGCCAGCATGGCATCGGGGATCGAATCCCGGATCGCCAAAGCTTCATCCAGCAACGCCACGAAGAAGTGCCGGCACCCGGCTGCGTACAGCGCCGCCGTGATCGGTCCGGCACCCAGCCCGTAGCCGTCCCCCTTCACCACCCCAGCTACCGGCCCGCCGGGATGACGCGCGTACAGCAAACGCCAATTGGCGACGATCGCGTCCAGATCGACGTGGATCGCGCCGCCGGCCGCGTTAGGGGTGAAATTCCTCATGCACCTGATCCAGATCGCCGAAGCGGGTGAACTCGCCCTCGAAATACAGGGGGATCGTGCCGGTGGGACCGTGGCGGTTTTTCGCCAGGATCAGCTCCGCCTTGTTGTGTACGCCCTCCATGTCCTGCTGCCACTTGCTCAACGCGGTCTGGAATTTATCTTCCGAGTCGAAACCCATCTGCTTCGGGGCGCGCTGCGCGAGGTAATACTCGTCGCGGTAGATGAACATCACCGCGTCGGCGTCCTGTTCGATGGTGCCCGATTCACGAAGATCGGACAGTTGCGGGCGCTTGTCTTCCCGGCTTTCCACCGCGCGCGACAACTGCGACAGGGCCATGACCGGTACCGACAATTCCTTCGCCAGCGCCTTCAATCCCTGCGTGATCTGGCTGATTTCCAGCACTCGGTTTTCCGGCCGCGTGCCGGCCGAGGGACGCATCAGCTGCAAATAATCCACCACCACCATCGCCAGCCCCTTGGTGCGTTTCAACCGCCGGCAGCGGGTGCGCAGCGCCGACATGGTGATGGCGGGCGTGTCGTCGATCTGAATCGGCAAAGCGGCGATTTCCCGCGATACCTCCACGAATTTGTCGAAATCCTTCTGCCCGATATCGCCGCGTCGGATACGGTCGCCGGACACGCGCGCTTCCTCGCTGAGCAGACGCGTGGCGAGCTGTTCGCAGCTCATTTCCAAGGAGAATATGGCAACCTGCGCCTTGGGCATCGCGTTGGCGTCGATCGCGCGGGCCTCGGCGAGCAGCGCCTTGGCGGCGCCGAATGCGATTTTCGTGGCCAGCGCCGTCTTGCCCATGCCCGGGCGTCCAGCGAGGATCAGCAGATCGGACCCGTGCAGACCGCCGGTTTTGGCGTCCATGTCTCGCAGCCCGGTTGTCAGCCCCGACACATGGCCGGCGCGACGGAAGGCGCGCTCCGCCCCCAGAATCGCGTCCGTCAGCGCCCGTTCGAACGCAACGAATCCGCCGTTGTTGCCGCCCTCGGTCGCGAGTTGGAACAGCGATTGTTCCGCGGATTCGATCTGCTGCGCACCGTCCAGCTCCGGATCGGCGCCGAAAGCGTTGTTGACGACCGTTTCGCCCACGTCGATCAACTGGCGTCGCAGCCACGCGTCGTGGATGGCTTTGCCGTATTCGCCGGCGTTGATGATGCCGACCATCGCGGTCAGCAGCTGGGCCAGATATTGGGTGCCACCGACCTCCTCCAGCACGCCGGAGTGTTCGTATTCGGCTTTCAGCGTCACCGCGTCGGCGAGCTGCCCGGCCTCGATCCGGCGCGCGATGGACTGGAAAATTCGGCCATGGATGGGATCCGCGAAGTGCTCGGGGGCCAGAAATTCCGACACCCGCTCATACGCGCGGTTATTCGCCAACAGCGCGCCGAGCAGGGCCTGCTCGGCTTGCAGGTTGGAGGGGGGGAGACGCTGGGACAGGCCCAGGAAAGGGGAATCGATGCTGTTCACGGTCCCCGAACCTTAGCCCGGCCGCGCCGGGGCGGACAGGATATTGCCTGTGGATAGCGGGGAAAACGGGGGCGGTTCGTTCTCAGGAGAGGACCGGCTCCACGAAGGAACCGGCCCCGTCTCCTAGAGCGCGATTGGGTCAAGTTGACCCAATCGCGCTCCGGGTATCTACATTCGATCGCATGATTCACGCCGCCGTGCGATCCGGCGTCTTCGCCGCGGCTTCCCGTTCGACCCCCCCTATGTAATCGCGGGTCAGCGGCACGGCATCGATCCGGTGCGCCATCTGTATCTGGAACACGATCTGATCCTCCCGCCGGAAGGCAAGCTCCGAACCCGCCAGATAGAACTCGAACATCCGGCAAAATCGCTCGTCGTACAATGCCGCGATCGCGTCGCGGTTGGCGGCGAAACGCCACCGCCAGTGGGGCAACGTCTCGGCATAGTGCAGTCGGAGGATTTCCACATCCATGGTCAGCAGCCCGCTCTTTTCCAGCGGCGGCAGCACCTCCGACAGTGCGGGACAATAGCCCCCCGGGAATATGTATTTCGCGATCCATGGGTTGGTGCCGCCGGGACCGTGGCCGCGGCCGATGGCGTGCAGCAGCGCCACCCCGTCGGGGTGCAGGCAACGCGCGATGCGTTCGAAGAACACATGGAAATGGTTGACGCCGACATGCTCGAACATGCCAACCGAGACGATCCGGTCGTACACCCGGTCGACGGTCCGATAATCCCGCAGTTCGAACGTAACGCGGTCCGACAACCCCTCGGCCGCGGCGCGGGCCTGGGCTTCGGCCAGTTGCTCCTGCGACAAGGTGATGCCGGTCACGATAGCGCCGTGGTCCCGCGCCAGGGTCAGTGCCATCCCACCCCAGCCGCAGCCGATATCCAGCACCGACAGGTTCGGCCGGTCCAGGCAGAGCTTCGCCGCGATGTGCCGCTTTTTGGCGGTCTGCGCTTCCTCCAGCGATTCGTCGCCGCGGGGGAAATAGGCGCAGGAATATTGCAGGTCGCGATCCAGGAACAGGCTGTACAGCCGCCGGTTCAGATCGTAGTGATGCGCGGCATTGGCCCGCGAACGACCGGCCGGATTGTATTGATCGACCCGGCGCTTTAGCGCTTGAAGCCAGTATTGCGCGGCGACGAATGGATGCCCGGCGGGATTTCGCCGAACATTGGTCAGCAACACATCGAGCACTTCGAAGATGCCGCAACCGCTCGGCACCAAACTGCCGTTCATGTAGGCTTCGCCGGTTGCAAGGGGGGGGTTGAACACCAGCCGACGGACAGTCCCCCAATCGCACAGCGTGATCGCCGCTTCGGGACCGGCCTCCCCTTCGTAATGGGTAACCCGATCGTCCGGCCAGCGAACAGTAAGCCGCCCGACCTGGATCAACCGTCCGAGAATGGTATCGAGGGCAATCCGCATTGCTCCAACCCCATATCCGAAACCTTGAAGGTCACGGATATTGGAACAAAAAAATGGCGTCGGTCAACGATATCGATCGAAAATCCTGGATCTGTCGGAAAGGTATAGTTCGGGTCGTCAACCTTCGACCAAAGATTGCATCAAGCCTCAGAAATAGTCGTCACCGGGGGTAAATGGCGGTGTCATCATATTGTAATACAATCGCCGACACGCAAGCGTTGCTAAAAAACCATACGATTGTCATGTTAAATTCACTTGGTGTTGATTCGTCGTCCAATCCAACCACGGAATCGTGGAATGCCGTATCCAATGAAGGCTGAAGCCGCCGCGCGCGATGGGGTCCGTGTCGCCGCCGTGGCTGTCGACCTTCGGATCCGGCCTGCACCAGGGACGTGCTCGGCTTCGACCATCGATAGGAGGGAAACTTCAGCGCCATGAACGGACAAACAGGTTACATATTTAACGGCTCGACGCCATTTGGCGAACAACGGGAGGCCGGCTGGCCCAATGCGGCCGCGGTCCGTTTACCCGTACGTGCCCAGCGCCGCGCGATTGCCTTACTCGGACTCGCGTTGGCCGTCGCGGTCGCACCGGCTTACGCGCAACCCGCGGCCGCCCCCGGCGCATCCGAGCAACCCAAAATCGTATTGACACTGCGTGGTTCCAACACGATCGGGCAGGAACTCGCACCGCGGCTCGCGCAAGGTTTTCTGACATACAGCGGCGCCTCGGAAGCGGCGATCGTGCGCGATCCCGCGAACCCGGAGGACGCAACGATCGTCGGCAAGCGCGCCGGCCAAACGGAGGCGATCTTCGTCGCGGCGCACGGTTCGGCGACGGCCTTCAAGGGGCTCGGCAGCAAATCCGCCGGCGAGGAAGCCGACATCGGCATGGCGTCGCGCAAGATCAAGCCGGAGGAACGGACGCTGCTGATGCCGTTGGGCGATCTGACGAACGCGGCTTCCGAACATGTGGTGGGTCTCGACGGGATCGCGGTGATCGTTCACCCCGACAATCCCATCCCGTCGATGACCATGCAGCAATTGTCCGATCTTTTCAGCGGCAAGGTGCGGGATTGGGGCGACAAATCGATCGGCGGGACCGCCGGGCATATCAATCTTTACGCGCGCGACAACAAGTCCGGCACGTTCGACACCTTCGATACGCTGGCACTGAAGGGCGCGAAACTGGCGGCGGACGCCAAGCGGTTCGAGGACAGCGAGGCCTTGTCGGCCGCGGTGGCACGCGATCCGAACGGCATCGGATTCATCGGGCTGCCCTATGTCGGCGAGAGCAAGACCCTGGCCATCGCGGCGCCTGGGTCGACCCCGATCCGGCCCAACCGGCTGACGGTCGCCACCGAGGATTACGCGCTGGCGCGGCGCCTCTATCTGTATACGCCGGCCAACGCGGCCAATCCGCTGGTGCGGCGCTTTGTCGATTACGCCCTGTCGCCCGCCGGTCAGGCCTTGGTCGAGCAGGTTGGGTTCGTCGCGCTGACCATTCAGGGCACGGCTCCGGCCAGTCAGGCCGCCAAGGCGGCCGTGCCGGCGGATGCACCGCCCGCCTATCTGGCGCTGACGAAGGATGCCGAACGCCTGTCCACCGACTTCCGGTTCCGGCTGAACTCCTCGGAACTGGACCCGCGGGGCGTGCGCGACCTGACGCGGTTGGCCGAGTACCTGGCGAGCCACAAAATCGCACCGGCGCGCGTCGTACTGGTTGGGTTCGGCGACAATATCGGCCTGCCGAACGCCACCGTGAAAGTGTCGGAGGAACGGGCGAAGGCGGTCGCCGCCATTCTGCGCCAAGACGGGATCGTGGTCGGGCAGACCGCCGGGTTCGGCGCCGCCATGCCCATCGCGCCCAACGATTCGGAAGACGGGCGAGGGAAGAATCGCAGGGTCGAGGTGTTCGTTAAACCCTGACAAGAAAACGGCCCGGAGGGTGACCTCCGGGCCGATTGTCTTACGCCACGTCCGGCTGTTCGCCGTTTTCGAAGGCCAAGGCCGCGTCCAGCGCGGCTTCTTCGTCCTCGGCCGCGGCACCGACCGCTTCGCCACGGGACTGACGTTCCGCTTCTTCGGCGCTGCGCGCGACGTTGACGGTCACGTTCATCGACACTTCCGGATGCAGCGACACCCGGACCTGCGACAGACCCAGGGTCTTGATCGGATGCTCCTGGATGACCTGCTGACGGGAAATCGTCAGCCCACCGGCGGCGCAACCGTCCGCGATGTCGCGCGGCGAGACCGATCCATACAGGCTGCCGGACTCGCCGGCCTGCCGGATGATCACAACCGTCAGCCCGCCAACGCGTTCGGCGAGGCGTTCGGCTTCTTCTTTGCGCTTCAGGTTCAGCGCGATCAGCTGTGCCTTCTGTTCCTCGAAGCGGGCGAGGTTATCCTTGCTGGCGCGCAGAGCTTTCTTCTGCGGCAGCAGGAAATTGCGGGCGTAGCCGGGCTTGACCTTAACGACATCGCCCATTTGCCCCAGCTTTTCGACGCGCTGGAGCAACACCAATTCAACGGTGGCCATGATGCGGCTCCTTAAGCGACGATGTAGGGAAGAAGGGCGAGGAAACGGGCGCGCTTGATCGCGGTCGCCAGTTCGCGCTGCTTCTTCGCCGACACGGCGGTGATGCGGCTCGGGACGATCTTGCCGCGCTCGCTCAGGAAGCGGGACAGCAGACGCACGTCCTTATAATCGATCTTCGGCGCGTTCGGGCCGGAGAACGGGCAGGACTTGCGGCGGCGGTAGAACGGCCGGCGAGCGCCAACGGCCGAGCGGCGGCCAGCGGGATTCAGATCGGGGCTATCGGACATAATTCTTACTCCTCGATTCCGGGACGGAACTCGTCGCGGCCGAAGTCATCGCGGGCGCGGAATTCTTCACGATCGTCGAAGCCGCGGCGGCGGCCGCTTTCGAAGCGTCCGGCGGGCTTGGGACCGCGGAAGCTGCGTTCCCGGTCGTCGGATTTGCGCGACAGAACGGCGGACGGGTTCTCGTCCACTTCCTCGATACGCACGGTCATGAAGCGCAGGATGTCTTCGTTGAGGCCGAGCTTACGCTCCATCTCGGTGACGAAGGACGGCTTGGCGTCGAGGGCCAGGAGCATGTAGTGGCCCTTGCGGTTCTTCTTGATGCGGTAGGCGAGGCCGCGGAGGCCCCAATATTCCCGCTTCTTGACGGACCCGCCGTCGGTTTCCAGCTCGGTGCCGATTTCGTCGGCGACGGCTTCGACCTGTTGCTGCGTGACGTCGTTCCGCGCGATGAGCACGGCTTCGTATAACGGCATGTGCGGTCCCCCTATGGCTTGTCTCTGCCCTCGGCCCGATCGGGTCGCATCCCGGGATTGGGATGTGAGCATAGCCGGGTGCGATGCCGTCGCGCCCGGCAGGGAAGCGCGGGCTTTGAGCATGGTTCGGCGGGGGACGCAAGCCGTTTTCGGCGGGCCAAAATCCTCTTCGGGTTGGAAGGTCGCAGCCAAGGGTGGACGAGGGATGACCGATTTTTTCGATCCATCTCTTTTACAAAACCTTCATACACGAAATTCGTCTAAGCCCTATTTCTCCCGCCAGCGAATTTATCCGTTGGCATCGAGGCGCCAGCATATGGATGAGTCTTAAGATTGATCCGTATCTATCGTATTAGATGACACAATCTGGCAGCCTTCCACGAGGAGGCGGTCCGTAACAACGGGTTGAACGAGTAGATAGCACAAATAAAACGTGCGGCAGCAAATATAAACCCAAATAAATTGGGAAATATTTGCCGCGATCGCACTTTTTATTGTGGTGAAAGCGCGCGAGAGGGGTTGATAGATGCAGGACACATACAAGAATGCGGCGAAAAGCCGTTTGCCGATGGATCGGCGCACGGGCTGGGTCGGATGGCGGCGGCTTACGATCGGCGGCATGGCCCTGATGCTGAGCGGTGGGCTCGCCTGCGCGGTCAACGCCGCCAGTGTTCCGAATGCTGCCCCGGCTTTGGCCGGCGCCCAACGGTTCGGCATCCTGCCAGTCGTTATGATAACCGAACCACGCGATAATGGGCCTGTGTCCTCGACATCGGCGCCGTTCGGCGTCGCACCGCCGCCGTCTGTCGCAAGCCCAAAGACCGAACAGGCGCGGCCCGCGAAGCCCAAGGTGGCCGAAATCCGGCCTACCGCGCCCGCGGCTGCTCCCGCCGCGCCGCCTGCCCCGGTTCCCGCTTCGGTTCCGGTTCCGGCTCCGGTTCCGGCAGCCGCCCCTGTCGCGGTCTCTGCCCCAGCGCCGGCAGCCGCTCCCCAACCCGAGGAGCCGAAAGCCACTATTTTGCTGACGCTGCGCGGTTCCAACACGATCGGTCTGGAACTCACGCCGAAGCTGGCGCAGGCCTTCTTGACCTTCAACGGGGTCACCGATGTGGCCGTCGTGCGCTCGAAGGAGGACCCGGACGACGCGACGATCGTGGGCAACCGAGCAGGGAAGCGGGAAGGGATTTTCGTCTCCGCGCATGGGTCCGGTTTCGCCGCGAAAGGCCTTCTGGCCCACACGCCCGAAACGCCCACCGATATCGGCATGGCCTCGCGCCGGATGCTACCGGCGGAGCGGGATTCGCTGGCCGCCAAGGGCGACATGTATACCCCGGGAAACGAGCATGTTCTGGCCCTGGACGGGGTCGCGGTGGTCGTGAATGAGGCCAACCCGCTGAGTGCCCTGTCGGCGCAACAGATCAAGGACATCTTCTCCGGCGCGATCGCGGACTGGGGCGACAAGCGGCTCGGCGGTACGCCCGGTCCGATCCATCTCTATGCCCGCGACAACAACTCCGGCACCTATGACACCTTCGCCGCGCTGGTGCTGCGCGGCGCCAAGCTGCAGGCGGACGCGAAGCGGTTCGAGGACAGCGAAGTGCTGTCGGCGTCGGTCGCCAAGGATGCCGGCGGTATCGGCTTCATCGGTCTGCCTTACGTGGGGTCGACGAAGGCGCTGGCCGTGTCCGACGCCGGGACCAACCCGATTCGGCCGAACCGGCTGACGGTCGCCACGGAAGACTACGCGCTTGCCCGCCGGCTGTTCCTTTACACCGTGCCGACGGGCGCCAATACCAACCCGCTCGTGCCGCAATTCGTCGAGTTCGCGCTGTCGAAATCCGGTCAGGCGATCGTCGATCAGGTTGGGTTCATCGGTCAAACGCTACAGTCCGAACCGGTGAAGACCGCGACCGGCCTGCCCGCCGAGTACGTGGCCTTGGTGCGGAACGCCGAACGACTGAGCACGGACTTCCGGTTCAAATTCAATTCCACCGATCTGGATAATCGCGGCGTGCGCGATACCACCCGTCTGGCCGATTATCTGGCGAGCCGGCGCATCGATCCGAAGCGGCTGGTGCTGATCGGCTTCGGCGACAATGTCGGCAATCCCGCCGGAATCAAGACAGTGTCGGAAAACCGCGCGCGCCGGGTCGCCGAGGAGCTGAAGCGCGACGGCATCGCGGTGGGGCAGATCGTCGGCTTCGGCGCGGCCATGCCCGTGGCCGACAACGCAAGCGAGGACGGCCGCGACAAGAACCGGCGTGTGGAGGTTTACGTTCGCTCCTGACCCGTCCTAGGCTCGTGGGAAACCGGAGGGGACGAACCATGGCCATCATCGTGGGCGAGGGCGAACACCGCTACGAAGTCATCGAGAACTGGGGCAAATTGCCGGACGGCTGGCGCTTCGGCGAAGTCGCGGCCGTCGGCGTGGACAGTAAGGACAATGTCTACGTTTTCAGCCGCTCCGAACACCCGATGACGGTGTTCGACCGTGGAGGCAACTTCCTCCGCTCCTGGGGCGAGGGCCTGTTCGTCCGCCCGCACGGCGTGCATTTCGGCCCGGACGACACGATCTATTGCACCGACGACGGCGACCACACGGTGCGGCAGCTCACGACCGAGGGAAAACTGCTGCTGGAAATCGGCGTGCCTGGCGATCCGGCACCGTACATGAGCGGGAATCCGTTCAACCGTTGCACCCACACCGCCCTGGCCCCGAACGGCGATCTCTATGTCGCCGATGGCTACGGCAACGCCTGCGTCCACCGCTACGCGCCGAACGGGAAATTGCTGGCATCCTGGGGCAAACCTGGGACCGATCCCGGATCGTTCAACATCGTGCACAATATCTGCTGCGATGACGACGGCTGGGTTTATGTCGCGGACCGGGAGAACCATCGGATCCAGGTGTTCGACGGTCAGGGAAAATTCGAGACGCAGTGGAACAACATGCACCGCCCCTGCGGGTTGTGCATGACCCGCGGGCGGAACCCGGTGGCGATTATCGGGGAAAGCGGGCCGGGACTGGCGATCAATGCGCGGGTGCCGGGCATTGGGCCCCGCGTCAGCCTTTGGACCCACGACGGCAAACCGATCGCTCGGCTCGGCGATGCCACGATGGAAAAGCCGAGCCAATTTATCGCGCCGCATGGGGTCGCGGTAGATTCGCGCGGGGATATTTATGTGGGCGAGGTTTCGCGGACGGCCATGAGCAACAAAGGGAAGCCGATCCCGGCGGATCAAGATATTCGGTGTTTGCAGAAGCTGGTGAAGCTTTGATGCAATTCCGTCATGGGCGGGTCAAGCCCGACCGTGACGGCTTTTTTTGGGTCTATCCGATCACCTTCGCCGCCCGTAACGCCGCCAGCTTCGCTGCGTCGTAGCCCAGGATATCCCCCAGCAGCGCGTCGGTATGCTCGCCCGGCGTCGGCACATGGTTCACCCGCCCCGGCGTCGCCGATAGCTTCATCGCGACGCCCGGCACATACATCTCCCCGGCCACGGCGTCGTCCACCTTCACCAGCATCTCCCGCGCCCAGAGGTGCGGGTCGGCGGCGACCTGCGGGATGGTTTGGACCGGCGCCACGGGCACGCCGATCTCCATCAGCGCATCGCAGATTTCCGCCTTGGTCCGGGTCGCGCACCAATCGTCCAGCATTTTCCGCCGGTCGCCACCAGCGCTGGAGTTCACCGGTCCGCCCTCGGCGGTGCCGCCGGAGACCAGCTTGAACAGCCGGGTGGCCATTTCTCGGCCGGTCGCCGAGATCACCACGTGGCCGTCGGCGGCCTTGTAGGGCGGGCGGCCGGACTCACCGCCTTCCTCCCCGGTCGCGAGGTAATAGCTGGTGGGGATTTCCACCAGCGTCAGCGCCGAATCCAGCAGGCAGACATCGACCATCTGCCCCTCCCCCGTGCGGTCGCGATGGCGCAGTGCGGCGAGGCAGCCGATTGTGGCGTGCAGCGCCGTCGTCCGATCGATGATGGACGACGCGGTGCCGAGCGGGGTGCCGACGGGCTGACCCGTCAGAGACATCAACCCGGACATGGCCTGGCCCAGCGGATCGAAGGCGGGGCGGTCCTTGTAGGGGCCGTACTGGCCGAAGCCGGAGACGGAAACCAGGATGATGCGGGGGTTGATCGCCTTCAGCTGCTCATAGGCGAAACCCATCGCCGCCATCGTGCCGGGGCGGAAATTCTCCAGCACGATGTCGGCGGTTTTCACGAGGTCGGTGAAGATCGCTTTGCCTTCCTCGCTCCGCATGTCCAGGCAGAGGCTTTTTTTGCCGCGGTTGTAGACGGTGAAATAGACGCTCTGGCCGCGCACGATGGGCGGGTTGCCGCGGGTTTCCTCGCCGCCGAGACGTTCGATCTTGATGACCTCCGCGCCGAGGTCGGACATGATCATCCCCCCGCGCGGACCGGCCTGATAGCGCGCGAGTTCGAGGACGCGGACTCCGTCGAGGGCGAGTTTGGACATGGCGGGTTTCTCCCCAGAATGATTATCCGGGGAGTTTGGGCCGGGTCGGCGGTAAGTCAAATCGGACCCGCTCAGAACTCCG
>CAITUP010000129.1 GCA_903895595.1 uncultured Acetobacteraceae bacterium
CCGGCAGCGGCCAGTTCAGCCGTTCCCGCGCCATGCGCAAATCGGCGCCGGCCAGGGGCGCCGCGCTTACCGAACTGGGGTAAGGTCGCCTGCTCATCTCATTCATCGGTGAAAGACCCGCGATGCCGCGCCACGGTCGCCCCGATTACTGTTCACGCATTGCGAGGAAGTCACGCCCTTGCCCCAAGGCTTAGTGGGCGGGTTCTAAACCGGGACCCGTCCTGTTGCCAACCGCCGCACAATGCCCGGAAACGCCTTTGCAGTCGAATCCCGATTACAAATAATTGACATAATACGACTTACGCCGATTACACCGGCAAGCCGTTCTCCCTGGCCCAGGCGACGATGGGGTCGCGCAGGCTGCCGGCGTTCAGGCCGCCGCGGCGAATACCGGCCAGAACCGGGCGGAATGCCGCGAGATCGACCTCCGCCAGCAGCGCTTTGACCGGTAGGATGCCGCTGGCGGGCATGGACAGGGACGTGACGCCGAGCGCGGCGAGAGTCATGGCCTCGACCGGGCGGGACGCGGCTTCGCCGCACAAGGACAGCGGCACGTTGGCGGCGCGGGCGGCGGCGACGAGCTGGTCCAGCAGATCGAGCACCGGCTGCGACAGCAGGTCGTAGCGGTCAAACAGCGACGGGGTGCCGCGATCGGCGGCGAACAGGAACTGCATCAGGTCGTTGGAACCGATGGAGACGAAATCGGTCTCTTTCAGCAATTCCGGCAACTGCCACATCAGGGCCGGGACCTCCAGCATGGTGCCGATGGTCAGGCGTTCGGGGCTGGGGCGGACGCGACGGGCCTCGGCGACCAGCAGGGCTTTGGCGGCTTTGAACTCGCCGACGGTGGCGACCATGGGGAACATGACGGACAGCGGCCGTCCGCCGGCTGCCAGCAGCAGCGCGCGCAATTGGCGGCGCAGCAGGGCCGGACGGTCGAGACCGACGCGCAGGGAACGCCAGCCCATGGCCGGGTTTTCTTCCTCGCTTACCGTGCCCGGCAGCATCTTGTCGGCGCCCAGGTCCAGCGTCCGGAACAGCACCGGGCGGTCTCCGGCTTCGTCCAGCGCTCGGGCATAAATCGCGGCCTGTTCGCCGACATCGGCGATGGCGCCGCGGGCGAGCATGGCGATTTCGGTGCGGAACAGCCCGATGCCGTCGGCGCCGGTGCGGTCGAGCTGGGCGAGTTCCATGCTCAGGCCGACATTCAGCATCAGTTTCAGCTCGACGCCGTCGGCGGTGATGGCGGGGCGGCCGATCAGCGCGGACCAACGGGCGTAGCGGGCGCCCCGGGCTTCCAGCGCGCGCGTGTAGGCGTTGCGGACATCGTTGTCGGGGCGGAGAACCAGTTGACCCTCATCTCCGTCGATCACGGCGATGTCGCCGGGTTCGGCGGTGTCCAGCATGCCGCGCGTCGCCCCGACCGCGGGGATATCCAGTGCGCGCGCCAGAATGGCGGCATGGCCGGCGGGGCTGGCTTCCTCCACCGCGACTCCGGCGATGCCGGCGGCGTGCCAATCCAGGAGTTCGGCGGGACCCAGGCGGCGGGCCAGCAGGATCGCGCCGGCGGGCAGCGGTCCGCGCGGTTCGTCGCCGGTCAGGGTGGTGAGGAGGCGGTTGGCGAGGTCCTCCATGTCGGCGAGGCGTTCGCGCAGATAAGCGTCGCTGATGCGGCGCATGCGGTCGTGCATTTCCCCGGCGACGCGCTGGACGGCGGCTTCGGCCGTCAACCCGCCGCGAATCACGTCGCCGACGCGGCGCAGCCAACCGGCATCGGCGGCGACCAGACGGTAAGCTTCAAGCACTTCGCGGGACGCGGAGGCATCGGCGGAACGGCCGGCCGGGGAAACCCCGGCGATCAGCGCATCGAGGCCGCGCTGCATGCGTTCGGCCGCTTCATGCAGCCGCGCCAGTTCGGCGTCGGGATCGTCGGCGAGCAGCTTGATGCCGGTGCGGCGGACGGCGTGCAATACGATGGGGCCGATGGCGATGCCGGTCATCAGGGTCGTGCCGGCGAACATGCGGGACACGGTGCCGGCGTGGCCCTCGGCCGAACCTTCGGCCGCGCCGCTGGCCGGCAGCATTTCCGCCAGCAGCATCGCCACGGTTTCGAGGTCGTCGACCTCCTGGTCCGTGAAGTGGCGCGGCAGCCGGTTCTGCACCACCAGAACGCCCAAAGTGCGGCCGGAACGGCGAACGGGGACCGCGAGGAGGGAGGCGAAAGGGTCTTCCCCCGTTTCCGGGCGGTAGGCGAAAGCGGGATGGTTCTGCGCGTCCGGCAGGTTCATCACGGCGGCGGTGGCGGCGCAGAGGCCGACGATGCCCTCCCCCACCCGCAGGCGCGTGTTGCCGATGGCGTTCGGGTTCAGGCCCTCGGTCGCCGCCAATTCGAGGATGTCGCCGTGGCGCTGGACGTAGACCGAACAGACTTCGCTGACGAGTTCGGCGGCGACGAGACGCACCAGCTCCGGCAACGGCGCTGCCGCGCGTGCGCGCAGATCGCGCAGGCGAGACAGCAGCCGGCGAGGTGCCAGAGTCACGAGGCTGCCGCGGGGGCCATTACCCGCCGCGCGCCATCAGTGCCGCCGTGGCTTGTGCGACCAGTTCGGCGATGACCTCGGCCGTGGTTTGCTCGCCTGCGACCATGCCGACGGATTGGCCGGCCATGACGGAACCGTTCTCCACATCGCCTTCGATCACGGCGCGGCGGAGGGCACCGGCCCAGAAATGCTCGATCGCGAGCTGGGCGGCTTCCTTGTCGAGTTCGCCGGCATGGAATTTGGCGGCGGTTTCGGCCTGGTGGCGCATGAAGCGCTTGGTGCCCTCATTCACCAGCCCGCGGACGGGGATTACCGGGAAGTTTTCATCCAGTTGCACCGACGGCAGCGCATCCCGAGCATTCGCTCGGACGAAGGCCTTTTTGAAATTGGCGTGGGCAATGGACTCGGTGGTCGCGGCGAAGCGGGTGCCGAGCTGGGCGCCGGAGGCACCCATTTCCAGGTAGGAGAGGATGGCCTCGCCCCGGCCCAGGCCGCCGGCGACGAAGATGGGGACGTCGCGGATGTGGGGGAGGATTTCCTGGGCGAGCACGGTCAGGGACACCGGGCCGATATGGCCGCCGGCTTCGGAACCCTCGATCACCAGCGCGTCGGCACCGGAGCGGACGAGGCGGCGGCCGAGCGCGAGGGCGGGCGTGAAGGCGACGAGCTTGGCGCCGCCGTCTTTCACCGCCTTGATCGTCGGACCGTTCGGCACGCCGCCGGCCAGGACGATGTGGCCGACTTTCGCATCGACGCACACCTTCACCAGATCCAGCAGTTGCGGGTGCATGGTGATCAGGTTGACGCCGAAGGGTTTTGTCGTGCGCTTCTGAGTCTCGGCGATTTCGGTTTCCAGCAGCGCCGGGGTCATCGCGCCGCAGGCGATCACGCCGAATCCGCCGGCGTTGGAGATGGCGGAGACGAGGTGACGCTCGCTCACCCAGCTCATGGCGCCGCCCATGATGGCGACCTCGGTCCCCAGGAACGCGGTGCCGCGCGCCCAGAGACGGTCCAGTTCGGCGCGCGCCGCTTCGGGGCTATGCGGCATCGAGGCCATACGCGGTATGCAGGGCGCGAACCGCCAGTTCCGTGTATTCGGCGGCGATCAGGACGCTGACCTTGATCTCGCTGGTGGAGATCACCTGGATGTTGATGGATTTGTCGGCCAGCGCCTTGAACATCGTGTTGGCGATGCCGGCGTGGCTGCGCATGCCGACGCCGACGACGCTGATCTTGGCGACGTCGGGGTCTTCGAGCAGGTCGGTGTAGCCGATTTCGTCCTTGATGCCGCCCAAAGCCGCATGGGCGCGGGGCAGATCGGCCTTGCCGACGGTGAAGGTCATGTCCGTGGTGCCGTCGGCGCCCAGGTTCTGCACGATCATGTCCACGTTCACGTTGGCCTCGGCCAAGGCGCCGAAGATGATCGCGGCGATGCCGGGGCGGTCCTTCACCCGGCGCACGGTGATTTTCGCATCGTCGCGCGAATAGGCGATCCCGGAGACGTTCTGCTTTTCCACGATTTCGTCCTCATCCACCATCATGGTGCCGGGGATGTCCTGGAAACTGGACAGCACCTGCACGCGTACTCGTTCGTTCATCGCCAGCTCGACGCTGCGGGTCTGCAGGACCTTGGCGCCGACGGAGGCGAGCTCCAGCATTTCCTCATAGCTGATTTTGGCCAGCTTGCGGGCTTTGGGCACGATGCGGGGATCGGTCGTGTAGACCCCGTCCACATCGGTGTAGATGTCGCACCGTTCGGCCTTCAGCGCCGCCGCCAAGGCGACCGCCGAGGTGTCCGATCCGCCGCGGCCCAAGGTCGCCACGCGGTTGCCGGGGGCGATGCCCTGGAAGCCCGCGACCACGGCGACGGCGCCGGATTCGATGGATTTCATCAATGCCGACCCGTCGATGCCGGTGATGCGCGCCTTGCCGAAGGCGTCATCGGTTTCCAGCGGGATCTGCCAGCCTTGCCAGGATCGTGCGTCGAGGCCGAGCCGCTGGAGCTCGATGGCGAGAAGGCCGGAGGTGACCTGTTCGCCGGTCGCCACCACCGCGTCGTATTCGCGCGGATCGTGCAGCGGGGACAGGTCGTTGCAGTATTTGACCAGCTGGTTGGTCACGCCGGACATGGCGGAGACGACGACGGCAACCTGGTTGCCAGCGTCGACCTCCCGCTTCACGCGTTGCGCGACGTTGCGGATACGGTCGAGGTCGGCGACGGAGGTGCCGCCGAATTTCATCACAATACGTGCCATGCTACGGGATCGGTTACCGGTTGCTGCGTTCGCGGCACACATACTGGCGGCGGGCGAGAGGGGCAACCTATGGCTAGCACTGTTTCAGAGGATGAGATCGCTCGGTTCGGGGCGCTGGCGTCGCGGTGGTGGGACCCGCACGGGCCGATGCGGCCGCTGCACGCGATGAACCCGGCGCGGGTGGGGTGGATTCAGGCTCGGATTCAGGAGCGCTTCCCTGGGACGGACGGCGTGCGGGTGCTGGATGTCGGATGTGGGGCGGGGTTGGCGTCGGAGGCGCTGGCGGCGCTGGGGCACGATGTGCTCGGGTTGGACGCGGCGGGGGAGGCGATCGAGGCGCCCCTGTTACTGGGTCGGTCAGCGAGTGCGCCGCCTCACCTCTGTCTCTGCCAGCAACTCTAGGTCGGTCAGCGAGTGCGCCGCCGCCACCGCGCCCGCGGACAGCAGGCCGCCCTCGCGCACGGCCAGCGTGTGC
>CAITUP010000130.1 GCA_903895595.1 uncultured Acetobacteraceae bacterium
GCAGGTCGGCAGCCACGACTTGCGGAGGGCGTCGGGGGAAGTCGTGGATGCCGACCTGCGTCGGCATGACGGGTGAGAGGCGGCCGGTCATATGCCGGCCTAATACCCGGCGACGCGGTCGACTTCCTGCGACAGATTCTTGCCATCGAGGAAACGACCGAGATTGTCCACGAACAGTTTTGCAACGACCCCGTCGCGGCGCGGGTGGCCGCCGCCGATATGCGGCAGGACCTGGATGCCGGGCGTGCCCCAGAACGGGTGCGAGGACGGGAGAGGTTCCTGCCGGAACACGTCCAGCACGGCGCCTGCGATCTTCTTTCCGGTGACGGCGGCGATCAATGCGGCGTCGTCGATCAGATGGCCCCGGCCGAAGTTCAGCAGGTAGGCATTCGGCTTCATGTGCGACAGGCGTTCGGCGTTAATGAAATTCTCGGTGTCCGGCGTGGCGGGCAGCAGCAGCAGCACGAAGTCGGACTGCGCCAGGATTTCGTTGGTGCGGCTGGACGGCAGCACCTCGGCGACGTCGGGCAGCGGCGTGGTGTTGCGCTTGGTGCCGATCACCCGCATGCCGAGGGCGGTGGCGAGGCGAGCGACGCGCTGCCCGATCTCACCCAGGCCGAGAATGCCGAGCGTCTGGCCGCTGAGGGGCGTTGCCATGCGGCGGGTCCAGGTGGCGGCTTTCTGGTCCTCGTTGGCGGCGGCGTAGGGCTTCGTCAGATGGAACATCGCGCCGAGGATGTTCTCCGGCATCGATTCCCGGTGGGTGCCGCGGGCGCAGGTCAGCGTCAGATCGGCCGGCAGGTCGGGGACCGCGAGCCAGGCCTCCACGCCCGCCGTCAGGGCTTGCGCCCAGCGCAGTTTCGGCATCGTCGGCAGCACGCCCTTGGGCACGCCCCAGGCGAGCATCGCCTCGGTATTGGCACGCTGGTCCTGGTTGGGCATTTCGGTGCGGGCGAGGGTCTCGACGTGGACGCGGTCGGTCAGCCCGGCGGCGGCGATGGCGTCGATGTAGGGGCCGGGGCCGTCGGTCCACAGGAGAACATTGGTCTGGGGCATGGGGGAGTCTCTCCGGGTAGGTCTGTTGCCGCGACGTTACCGCGTTGGGGTGTTGGGGGCTACTGGCCGTCACCTGACCCAGCGCCGCATGTGCGGATACGGCGGCAGGCCGCGTTCGGCCGCGATGCGCGGCTCCAGCGCCATGCCGTAAAACTGTAGTAACGGCAGGCCGATCGTGCGGCCGGCAGTGAAATTTTCCACTAATGCTGCCGCACCGCCCTTGTAACCGGCAGGATGGAACACGATCTCCGGCGCGATATTCAGGAAACATGCGGCCGCGTAGGACCAGGCCAGGGTCGCGATCTCATCGCCGTCGGAGGATGCGAATGCCGGACGTTCTCGGTCTTGCGGATCGGCGACCGCGATGTGACCGGCTTCGTGCAGGATGTCGCCGGGATAAAGCAGTTTCGCCGCGTCCACGATCAACACGCCGGCCCGGATCGAGACGCCGGGCAGAAACGTCGGTTCGTGCAGGGTTTCGGAGGCGACAGGAATGCCGATATCCCGCACGAACGTTAGCAGCTTTTCGATCATTAACGCGTTTTCGGAATCTCGAACCCGGCGGCGCGTTCCACGTATTTCACGATCGCCGTCAGGTCTTCCTTTTCCGCGCCCTGGAACATCGCGTGCTTGAACACCAGACGCGCCGCCTGACAGACCCACATGGGGATGCCCAGGTCCTCCCCCTGCGCGATGGCGAGGTCGATGTCCTTCATCAGGATGTGCATCTCGGCGCCATAGTTAAAGCTGCGGTCCAGGACGGAGACCGGGAACTTGCTCTCGACCGCGCTGTTGCGGCCGCTGCCGGCGCTGATGGCGGCGACCATGACCTCCGGGTCCAGGCCGCCTTTGGCGCCCATCACGAAGGCCTCGGCCGTCGCGGCCAGGGCCACGGCGGACAGGATGTTGTTGGTCAGCTTCAGCACCTGCGCCGCGCCGGGCTTGTCGCCGGCCACCGTGAGCGTGCGGCCCCATTGGGAGATCATGGGGCGGATTTGCTCGATAGCCGCCGGGTCGCCGGACACCATGACCGACAGCGTGCCGGCGCGGGCGCCGGGCGGGCCGCCGGAGATCGGGCAATCGACGACGGTGACGCCTTGGGCCTCCATCGCCTTTTCGATCTCGCGGACGAAGGGCACGCCGATGGTGCAGGTGTTCACCAGCAGCTTCATCTTTTTACCCATCGTCAGGCCGTCCTCGCCGAACGCCACCGCGCGGAAGGCCGCGAGCGTGGGCAGGGAGACGAACACGATCTCGCAGGTGTCGGCCAGTTCGCGCGGCGAATGGGCGCGGCGGGCCTGGCGTTCCAGCAGCGGCTGCATCGCTGATTCGCGGATGTCGTAAATCGTGAGGCTGTGGCCCGCGTCCAACAGCCGGTGCGCCATGGGCTGCCCCATGTTCCCGACGCCGAGATATCCTGCTTCCATCGTTCCTGCTCCCGCTTTTGCCGTTGGCTCGAATCCCGTTCTATGCTGCCGGCCAACGTCACTCAACCGGAGGAAACCGACATGGGACCCAAGCTCGTCGATTATCTGCTGTATGAAAAAGAGGACAACGGCATCCTCTGGATCAAGTTCAACCGCCCCGAGCGGATGAACGCCTTGGTGGGGACGGCCGAGGAAAACGGGACGGTGGCGAAGGTCGGCGAATACATGCGGGCCGGCGACGACGATCCCGATGTGCGGGTAATCGTGCTGACCGGCGTGGGGCGCGGGTTCTGTTCGGGGGCCAATCTGGGATCCCGCACGGGGGGCGAGGACAAAGGCGAGAATTTCCCGGGCAATCGCGGCGCACATGACGGGCCGGACGCGGCGCGGCAGCATTTTTATCATGGGTTCACCGACCTGCACCGCGATATTTCTTTGATCCGTAAGCCGACGATCGCGATGATCAACGGCGCGGCCGTGGGATCTGGGATGGATATGGCGCTGCACTGCGATATTCGGATCGGCTGCGAACGGACGCGGTTCATCGCCTATCACAACGCCGGGCAGATTATCGAGAACGGTGGCTGCTACTACCTGCCGAAAATGGTCGGTCTGGGGCGCGCTCTGGAATTCGCCTACACGGGCGAACTGGACGCCGAACGCGCGTATCGGTGGGGCATGCTGAACCATCTGGTGACGTCGGACGAGCTGGAGGCGACGACCCGCGCTTTGTGCGCGAAGATGATGGGCATTCCGCCGCTGGTGCAATGGATCAGCAAGCGCGTGATGCGGGCGGCGCAGGACAGCACGCTGGAGACGACGATGGTGCTGACGTCCAACGCGGGCGGCATTTTGCAGCAGTCCGAGGATGCGAAAGAGGCTCGGAAGGCGTTCGTGGAGAAGCGGAAAGGGACGTTCCACGGGCGGTAAAATGCAAAACCGTCATGGTCGGGCCCGACCCGATCATGACGGTGTGGGATTAAATCGTATCCCCGGCCGCGTGACCGCTGGCGGTCGCGAACAACATTTCCTGCGGTGCCCTGGCGTCGCCGACCGGAACGACTTCGATTCCGGCGGCGCGTAACGGTGCCGCGAGGGCGTCGTTGGGAACACGAGGTGTCGCGTATGTCAGCAGCGCCAAGTCTTCGATCGCGCGGATATCGCCGTTGTAGACGTTGACGATTTCCAGGCGGCCTTCGCCGACCTGGTCGTTCCAGCGCGGTTCCGCCAGCGTGACGATTTCGATCCGTTGTTCGGCCATGCGGCGCAGGATGCCCTGGCGTCCCGTCATCGCGACATCGGTGGCGATGGTGTCGCGCGGGGTGACGATAACGACGCGGGCGAAACGGGCGCGCAGAGCCTCGGCGGCGGCGTAAGTGCCCTCGGTATGGTCGGCGTCGAACAGCACGGCGGTGCCGGGTTGCGGGGTGTCGTGGCGCAGCACTTCGACCAGTGCGTCGCGGAGGTCGGGGACCCAGCCCTCGGCGCGGACATCCTCGGGCAGCCAATCCGGCGGGATCATGGAGGACCCGGTGGCCAGAACGACGGTGTCCGGGCGCAGGGCCAGGATGTCGGCGGCAGTCGCGGGGCGGCCGAGGCGTATTGCGGCACCGGCGCGGCGGGCGGCGACGGTCTGGTAGTCGTAAATGGACGAAACTGTTTCGCCGCCGGGTAACTGCTCCCGCAGGAACGCCTTGCCGCCGATGTTGTCGGAGGCGCCGAAGATCGTCACGTGGTGGCCTCGGGCGGCGGCGACCCAGGCCGCTTCCATCCCCGCGATGCCGGCACCGACGACGACCACGCGCTTCGGTGTCGCGGCGGGAACGGGTGAAAAATCGACCTCATCCGGCCGCGCGACGCGGGGGTTGTTCACGCAGACGATCGGGACATGCATCATAATGATCGCCGCCCAGCAGGTGTTGCAGGACAGGCAATAGCGGATGTCCCAGGTGCGCCCGGCGGCTGCCTTCTTCGGCCACGCGGGATCGGCGACCAAGGGGCGCCCGAGTGCGACCAACGAAGCCTCGCCGCGCGCGAGGATGCCGTCGGCCTCGGCCGGGTCGGTAATGCGGCCCAGCGCCATCAGCGGCACGCCGTTCAGAGAGTGCCTGAGTTCCTTGATCGTCGGCATGTACGGCATATGCGGGCCGTGCCGGTCGGGCGTGTGCATCTCCAGCGTGCGGGCATGGGCGCCGCCGGCGAAGCAGACGTAGTCGGCCTGGCGCTCGCGGGTCAGGAGATCGGCGACGATCGCGGCCTCCGACGGGCCGACGCCGCCCGGCAGACCGTCGGTGACCGGGAGTTTCAGGCCGACGATGAAGTCCTTGCCGCAGGCGTCGCGCAGGGCGGCCACGACCTCGGCGATGAAGCGGACCCGGCCTTCCCAGGAGCCGCCGTACTCGTCCTCCCGCCGGTTCGACCAGGGGGACAGGAACTGATGGAACATGTGGCCGTGGGCGCCGGAGATTTCGACGCCGGAGAAGCCGCATTCTTTCAAATGCGCCGCGGAGTCGGCGATTTCCGCGACAAGGCCTCGGATTTCAGCCGCCGTCAGAGCGCGGGGCACGGTCCATGACAGGTCGTCGGGCAAAGCCGAGGCGCCTACGGCTTCGGGGTTACGGCCGGGGAAGTGGCGACCTCTTCCGGCATCCTGGATTTGTCCGAGCAGACGGCAGTCTTGGGATTCTACGGCGTCGGCGAAGCGTTTGAGGCCGTCGGCGTCGTCTTTGCGCCAGACCTGCACGCGGGGGATCGAGGCCTGATGCCGCATCGTCGCCAACGGCTCCGTCACCGTCATCGCGGCACCCCCGGCCGCTCGGTTTGCGTGATACTGGATCATGCGGTCGGTGACGCGGCCCTGGGGGGTGGACAGCAGGCTCATGGAGGCATGCACGATGCGGTTGCGCAGCGTCTTGCCGGCCAGGGAAAACGGGGTGAACAGGGCTTGGAAGTCGGACATTCCTGGGTGTCTCCTCAGGCGGCGATCTTGTCTTATGCGGGGGGCCGCGCCTAGGCTGGCGCGAAAACGAAGGAGGACGACCCATGCTGACGGTAACACCGACCGGCCAAATCCTGGGCGCCACGATCACGGGCGTCGATCTGAAGACCGATATCGCGAAAGCGGACTTCGCCGGCATTCTGCGGGCGCTGGGCGAATACGGCGTGCTGCGCTTTCCCGGCCAGCACGTGGACGCCGCGTCGTTGAAGCGGTTTTCCGAACGGTTCGGCCAGATCCAGGTGCTGAAAGGCGTGAAACATCACGAACCCGGCATGCCGGAGGTCACAGTGCTGTCCAACGTCAAGGTCAACGGCGAACCGATCGGCGCGCCGGATGCCGGGCAGTCCTGGCACACCGATATGACGTACTCGCAGACCAAAGGGTTCGTGAATATTCTGTCCGCTTTCATGGTGCCGATGCGCGACGGCAAGCCGGTCGGCAGCACGGAATTCACCAACACCCAGGCGGCGGCGGCCGATCTGCCCGCGGATATCGCGAAGCGGCTGACGGGGCTGACGGCGACTCACGATATCGAAATGTTCTGGGAGTATATGCGCCGGGAAAAAGGCAGCAAACGCCCGCCGATGTCGGCGGAGATGCGCGCCCAACGGCCGCCGGTGCATCATCCCGTGCTGATGAAGCATCCGATCACCGGGCGCAACGTCATCTACGTCAATCCCGGTTTCACCACCCGGATCGACGGGCTGCCGGAGGCGGAGGGCGCCGAGCTGCTGAAATATCTCCTGGATCATGTGTTTCAGGAGAAATACCGCTACGTGCATGAATGGGCGGTGGGCGATCTGCTGCTGTGGGATAACCTCGGCAGCTGGCATTTCGCGCGTCCGGATTACGGTCCCGACGAATTGCGGCTGATGAAGCGTTGTCAGGTGATGGCGGACAGGATTTTCGATCCGGCCTTCGTGCAGGAAGCGTTGGCGGCGTAACGGATGAGATCCCCCCGTCATGGTCGGGCCTGACCCGACCAACTTTATCCAATGGGCCTGAGGTGGTCGGGTCAAGCCCGACCATGACGGGTTGTCGAAAAAAGGAAACGAACATGACTCACATAGGCGATTCGCACGTGCCGTACTACGGCACGCAATTTCGTACCGACCCGTTCCTGGCGGCTTGGCTCGCCAAACGCCCGACCGAAGCGGCATTGGAGCCGGACCTGCCGATCATCGATCCGCATCACCATTTCTGGGACACCGCCCATCGCGGCCGGTATTTCCTGGAACATCTGCTGGCCGATATCGGCAAGGGGAAACACAACATCGTTTCCACCGTCTTCCTGGAATGCCAAGCGATGTACCGCAAAACCGGTGCGCCGGAGATGCGGCCGGTCGGCGAGGTGGAATTCGTCAACGGCATCGCGGCGATGAGCGCCTCCGGCAATTACGGCCCGATCCGCGTCGCCGAGGCCATTATCGGGCATGCCAACCTCACGCTCGGCGCCCGCGTGCGGGACGTGCTGGAAGAGCAGATGAAGGTTGGCGGCGGACGTTTCCGCGGCATTCGATATGGTGTATCTTGGGACCCGCACCCGGAAATCCAGAATTTCGTTTCCCGATTTGTGCCGCCGGGCATCAACCGCGACCCGAATTTTCGAGCGGGGTTTTCTCAATTGGCGAAGCTGGGTCTGAGCTTCGAGTCCTGGCAGTATCATCCGCAACTGCCCGATGCGATCGATCTGGCGCGAGCGTTCCCCGAAACGACGATTATTCTGAACCATGTCGGGGGCGTCCTGGGCGTTGGGCCTTATTCCGGTCGGCGGAAGGAAATCCATGCGACGTGGCGGAAGGATATCGCCGAACTGGCGAAATGCCCGAATGTGAATGTGAAGCTGGGCGGAATCGGGATGACCTCGTTCGGGTTCGGATTCCACGACCGGGATTATCCGCCGACGTCGCAGGAGCTGGCGGATGCGTGGCGGCAGTATATCGAACCGTGCATCGAATTGTTCGGTGTGGACCGCTGCATGTTCGAGAGCAACTTCCCGCCGGACAAGCAGTCCTGCGGGTACACCGAGCTGTGGAACGCGTTCAAGATTTTGACGAAGAACGCGTCGGCGGCGGAGAAGAAGGCGTTGTACAGCGGCACGGCGGCGCGGGTTTATCGGTTGATCGCGCCGTAACTGGGGGCTTTTCCGTTTTGTGTCGTCCTCGCCACAGGGCGGGGATGACATGATGGAAACAAGCTGCTTCGTGGCGACCTTTCCCCCATGTCAGCCTCTGCTCAGTCGGCAGTATCCCGCTGCGCCACATACTCCCTCAATGCGCTGTTGATTCTCGTCTGATACCCCACGCCGCCAGGCGCATGGGTTTTGAACCAGTCGATCAAATCGGCATCCAACCGCAACGTCAGCTGCTGCTTGATCGGCCGGAAAAACACCCCCCGCCGCGCACCGGTCCAATCCTTCTGCTCCGGCAGTATGGCTGTGTCGATCCGCTCCTCCGGCATTGCGGCCAGGGCATCGAGTTCGGCCTTTTGCGCCGCCGTCAGGTTAGAACTCCCCTTCTTCATAGACTCTCCTTTCATGCGCCGTCGCCCGTCCGGCTGACCGCGAGTGGATCGTTGAACACCAGCCGAGCGGTTTCTAAGCTCAGGCCATGGTCTCGCTTGTTGGTTCGGTTCTTCTCGTTCGACCATGTCCAGCGCACATCGGCCTCGCGGTGTTCGCAACTACCGTATTGTAGTTACGTCCAGGTCTGGAGGCAAGCGACCCGTGCGGCTGGACGCTTACCCCGCCAACTCGCCCTCCGCCCGCAGCATCCGAACCGCCTCCCGGAACGCCCCAGCCGTATGCGCGACATCGTCTTCCGTGTGCGTGGCCGACACAAACCCGCCGATGCGCCCGTTCACATCCACCCCGTTCACCAGCAGCGCCAGCCGCAGCTTGTGCGACAGACCCGCCGGCTGAGACTTCAGCACGGCCATCGGCAAGCCCTCCGGCACGAACGCGCCTGGCGGCACCGTCACCCCGGCGGCACCCATGAACAGATGGAAGCCGGAGAACGTGCCGTACATCCCCCAGCCGACATTCTCCTCCGCCAGGACCGCGTTCACCGCCGCCCGCAACGATGCCGCCGTGGCGGACGCTCGGTCCGACACATCCGTCTCGGCGATCACCGTCAGCGCCGCCGTACCCGCCGCGGCCGAGACCGGGTTGGCGTTGAACGTGCCCTGGTGCTGGATTTTCTCCCGCCCGGCCCGCGCCGATACCGCGAAATCGAGCTGGTCGAGAATATCCTTCCTCCCGGCCACCGCCGCGCCCGGCAGGCCGCCGGCGAGGATTTTGGCGAAGCTGCACAGATCCGGCCGCACGCCGTACGCCGCCTGCGCGCCGCCTTTGGTTGCTCGGAAGCCGCTGACGACTTCGTCCATGATCAGCAGCGTGCCGGCTTCTTCCGTTAACCGGCGCATCTCGCGCAGGAACTCCGCCCCGATCGGCACTTGGCCGAACGACGAACCCGTCGGTTCCAGGATCGCCGCCGCGATATCGCCGCGCGCCAGAGCCGCCCGCAGCGCCGGCAGGTCGTTCGGGGGGATCAGGATGGACTGCGCCGCGACCTCGGCCAGCACGCCGGGGGTCGCCGAACCGTCGTAATGGCTGGTGTAGCCGGCCGCCATATGGTCGTGCCAGCCGTGGAAATGCCCCTGGAATCGCAGCAGCACCGGCCGTCCCGTGAAGGCGCGGGACAGGCGCACGGCCATCAGCGTGGCCTCGGTGCCGGACGAGGTGAAGCGCACCCGCTCCGCCGATGGCACCAGCCGTTGCACCGCGCGTGCCCAGGCGAGTTCGCGGGGGTGCGAGGCGCCGAAATGCGTGCCGTCCGCCAGCGCCTCGGCCACCGCCGCCGTCACCGCCGGGTGCCCGTGGCCCAACAACAGAGCGCCATGGCCGCCGTAGAAATCGACGTATTTGTTGCCGTCCACGTCCCATTTGTGCGGCCCTTGGGCGCGAGATACGTAGACGCCGTAAGGCTCCAGATGCCGGGAATCGTGCGTCACGCCGCTGGGGAACAGCGTCGCGGCCTGTTGCGCCAACTCCGCCGATCCTGGCGTGCGGGCGCGGTAGGCGGACAGGATGCGGGAGTTGCTCAACAAATCGTCCATGGGATCGGCTCCTATCCACCCGTCATGGTCGGGCTTGACCCGACCACCTCAGGCCAACTGGAAAAAAGTGGTCGGGTCAAGTTCGACCATGACGGGTTATTACACCGCTGCCGGCTGGGTCAAACGCAGAAAGCTCACGCAGCACGCCAGACCGGAGAACACGGCGCCCGCCAGCAACGCCATGTGGACGCCCATCGCGATGTCGCCGTGGGTGATGCCGAAGATCAGCGCCACCGTCACCCCGCCCACCGTCTGCCCCGTCAAGCGCGCGGTGGAGAGCATCCCGCTCGCCGCCCCGCTCCGGTGCCGCGGTGCCGCCGTGATGATCGCCCTGTTGTTGGGCGACTGGAAGAAGCCGAAGCCGATGCCGCAGATCATCATCCGCCAGACCACATCCACGAACGCTGCGTCCGGTGGCAATTGCCGAGCCAGCAGCAGTCCGACTGTCAAAACAGCCAACCCGATCCCGCCCAGCAACCCCGCCGGATACTTGTCCGAAAGCCGGCCGGACAGCGGCGCGATGAACACCACGACCGCGGGCCACGGCGTGATCAGCAGCCCGACATGCGACTGGGAGAAGCCGCCCGCGACCTGGAAGTAGAAGGGCAGAGCCAGATAGGCGACCGTCTGGGCGGCGTAGGAGCAGACCGACGTCCCCACCGACAGCGCGAAGATCGGCAGCTTGAACAGATCGACCGGCAGCATCGGCTCCGCTCGTGACTTCTGCAGCCGGATGAACACGATCGCCGCCGCGCCGCCCGCCAGCAACTCCGCCGCGACCTGGAGTCGGTCTCCGCCGTGGCCGATCCCGTCCAGCCCCAGCAGCAGCAGCCCGAAGGTCAGCGCGTTCAGGACGGCGCTGGCGTAGTCGAACTGCTGGCCCGACCGAGGCGTGCGGGGCAGGGACCTCAATGCCAGGACGACCGCCAGCGCGCCGAACGGGGCGTTGATCAGGAACAGCCAGTGCCAGGACGCGAACCCCAGGATCAACGCCGCCAGCGACGGGCCTGACGCGGACGACACCGCCACGATCAGCCCCATCATCGCGATGCCTCGGCCAAGGCGCGCGCGAGGAAAAATGAAGCGGATCAATGCGGTATTGACGCTCATGATTCCCGCCGCGCCGAAGCCCTGGGCGATGCGGGCGGCGACCAGCCAAGGCAGGGACGTTGCCAGCCCGCAGGCGACCGAGGCCACGGTGAACACCGCCAGCCCCCACAGATACACCACCTTGTAGCCCTTGATGTCGCCCAACGACGACAGCGGCAGCAGGCTGACCGTCACCGCCAACTGATACGCGTTCACCACCCAGATGGAGGTCGACGGCGTCGCGTGCAGCTCATCCGCCATTGTCGGCAGAGCGATGTTGGCGATCGCGGTGCTCAGGACCGAGATCGCGACGGCGATGGTGATCGTGACGATGGCGCGCCGCCGCGCCTGGGGCGGAAGTCCGTCGGGTTCGTCCATAGGGGGTGAATATCCGGTTTATGCTGCACCGCAACTTGACCGCAGCGGCGTTCCCCAACAAGGTGCGCCGCACAATGAGCACCCCCCCGATGAAAACATATGTGACAACATACGAAGATGTGGTCCGACCGGAGTGGATCGACTCCAACGGGCACATGAACCTCGCCTACTACGTGGTCGTCTTCGACCTCGCCACCGACCTGTTCTACGAGACGCTCGGCATGGGCAACACCTACCGGGAGAAGACCGGCAATTCGTCCTTCGTGGCGGAGACGCACACGGTCTACGAGCGGGAGGTGCATCTGGGCGACAAGCTGCAGATACGCACCTGGCTGCTGGGCGCCGACGCCAAGCGGGTCCACTACTTCCACGAGATGTTCCACGTGGACAGCGGCGAGCGCTCGGCGGTGCAGGAGCTGATGGCACTGCACATCGACATGACGGTGCGCAAAGTGTCGGCCTGCCCGCCGGACTTGGACGCGCACATCCAGGCGATGGTGCAACGCTACGCCCCCGCCGAACCGCCGAAAGGCGCCGGACGGCGGATCGCGATGCCCCCGCGGCGCTAGGCCGCTCACGGTGCAAGAGGTGTATCCGCCATCCGCCTCGATCGCAGCCGCCGCCCAACCCCGTCATGGCCGGGCCTGACCCGGCCAACCCAGGCCCATGAGGCACCCGACCGGATCGCACGTTCTCACGGTGCAAGGGGTATTTCCGTCAGGGGATGGTCGCGCCCATCCGCCTCGATCGCAGCCGCCGCCCAACCCCGTCATGGCCGGGCCTGACCCGGCCAACCCAGGCCCATGAGGCACCCGCCCGGATCGCGCGTTCTCACGGTGCAAGGGGTATTTCCGTCAGGGCATGGTCGCGCCCATCCGCCTCGATCGCAGCCGCCGCCCAACCCCGTCATGGCCGGGCCTGACCCGGCCAACCCCGGCCCATGAGGCACCGCCCTGATCGCACATCCTCACGGTGCAAGGGGTGTTGCCGTTGGATCGCACAAACGAACACCAAGGCTGCCAGCGCCGGGGGGCAGGACGAGACGGCGACATATGCGGGCGGGAAAGGCGGCACGATGCGGTTCTGCCATGCCCGCCGATCCGCGCCAACCGGAAACCGGCAGGGCTATCGCATATGACCTTTGGCGCCCCCGCTCGTCATGGTCGGGCGTGACCCGACCATCTTCTGCGATTTTACATACCATTGAAAAGACAGGGTTTTCGAACGGTGCCCAATTGGCCTGAGATGGTCGAAGCAAGCCCGACCATGACGGGAGCCGCCATATGCGGTCCCCACCGTTCGATACCCCAAAATTTCAAAATTTACCGCCTTCGGCGGTAAGATCGAAAGAGGCAAAGAGTCTAAGATTTAAGAGGCTCACAGCGTTCTGGCCAACCGGATGCCAGCGTCCGAGCTCCGGACGCCGCTCCTGTCCCGGGAGGCGGAGCGGAAGAGCCAGGGATTGCTGCCCCAGGAAGCGCCGCGCACCACACGGAGCCTTTCACTACCCTGGGTTGTTCTTTTGGCGTCCGTACAATCGGCGCCCTCATGCGTGTCGAACCAGTCGTCCGCCATCCATTCCCAGACGTTGCCGAGCATGTCGTAAAGGCCCCAGGGATTGGGCGCGAAGGCACCGACCGGCGATGTAAATGCGTATCCGTCGTCGTGCTGAAAAACCCGCTCGGGGCCGGCGCTTGCCTTCGCCGCCCGCGCAAAGGAAAAATCGGCGACATTGGCAAAGCGCCGAGCGCCGTCGCGGTCGTCGCCCCAGAACCGCGCCGTCGTCGTGCCGGCCCGGCAGGCATATTCCCATTCGGCCTCGCTCGGCAGCCGATAGGGCCTGCGCGTGCGGTCCGCCAGCCAGCCGGCATAGGCGTCGGCATCGTGTTCGTTGACGCAGGTGACGGGATGGTCGTCGGTCTGCGAGAAGCCGGGGTTGTCCCAGCCGACCGTATCGGATCGTTCGTAACCCTTGCCCGGAACGTAGCCGAAGGCGCCGCCGGACATGTCGCGGCCGGTGTCCCGGACGAAGCGGCGGAATTCCCCCACCGTGACCGGATGCGCCGCGAGCCAGAAGCTTTGGCGGATCGTGACCTCCTGCTGGGGTTGTTCCAACTTGCGGTATCCTTCCGGCGCCTCCTCCCGTTCCAGTTCCGCCGTGCTGGCGCCGCGGAGGTAGCGTCCGGCGGGGATCAGGATCATGGTCGGAGCCTCCGGCGCCTCCTTCATGGCCTTACCCGGATAAAGGTCCGGGTTGGGCCATCGCGTGCCCTCGGTCAGCGCTCCCGCGAACATGGCGCGGTCCACATTGACCGCTTTCCGCAGATCGGCCCCGGTCAGATCGGCCCGCGACAGGTTGTAGCCATCCAGGTCGTCGCCCTCGAAGCTCACGCCCCGAAAGTTGCCGCCGACAAGGTCTGTCGCGGGGTTGAGGCCGGCGATACGGACCAACTCGGCCAGCGATCCGTCCTTGGCCTTCTCCAGCGCCGCCATCACGCGCCGGTCTGCGTCCGTCAGCGTCACGGCGTCACCTTCCAGCGTAAAGACGCGGCCCCGAGCGCGGCGGTGCCATCCTGGTTGACCCGGTGGCTCAAATACAGGTCCCGTATCGCCGCCATCTTGTCGGTATCCCATTCGGCACGACGGCTGGACACCACGGCGAAATCCCCTTTCTCGGCCCAGGCCTGAATTGTGACCGAGGGCAGCACCGCCGGGTCCGTGTGCGTCATCGTCGCCATGCATTCGACGAAGAACTGGCTCAAGATACGCTTGGCCGGCGCCTCGACCTCCCACCCGTTCGCCACCGCCCGCACGCTGGCGCCTTTCGCCGGCACATCGCCGTAACGCGGCCCGATCGTCTGGCACGCCTCGGTCGTCAGGCCGAGGGAAAAACGGTGCAGCCCGACCGTGTATTCCAGGCCGGATGCGTCGTCCCGGTGTCGCACCGCGCCCGGCCGCCATTGCACCATCAGATCGTGCTTGGCCAGCGTATCGTTCTGCGACGGCGGATCGATCTGTACCTCCAGAAACGGCTGCACCGGCCCCTCCCGCTCGGGGTACGGCCGAGGCTCCGCCGTCGGCGCGACGGGGGCGGCTTCGAGCGCTGCTTTCCGACCCGTCAGCGTTTGCAGCACCTTGGCCTTGAGGTCCGCGGCGGACACGAAGTTGGCAGTGATCCGTTTGTGATTTTGTGCCTTGGCCTCGAACGCCTTGCGCTTGTCTGCCGCCGGCGCTTCCGCCTGGATGGCCTGCGTTGTCGGACGGAGCGATTCTGGATCGTAGGTATAAGGTTCGGCCTGCAGAAACACGCAGGGTTCCAACCCGCGTGCTTCGGCTCGGTCGAATTCCAGCTCGGTGACCGACAATCCGGTGGGGTTCAGAGCCGGGTCGTCGAGAATCTGCCCGTAACGATAATGGCTGAGCAACACGACGTAGACATCGGCCTCATCGACCATCTTCAACGAATTGGTCACGATACCGCGTTCGGCGATGGCGGAGTCATGCTCCATCATCAGCGGCAGCATCCGCAGGCCGAGGATCGCATCCCGCACAGCCGCCCGTTCGGCGATCATGTCCGTGTAGTTGCTGGAAACCATGACTTTGAAGGTGCGCCCGCCCATCGGTCCCGCCCTGTCCTGTATGTCGGGGACACTGTGCGGCGTTTCCCGGCCTATGTCACGAGGTTCGGTCCCCTCTGGGCCTCTGGGCCTCTGGGACCTCTGGGTTGACTCGCGGCGGTCGTGGCGGCACCGCATTTCAACCCAGAGGTCCCAGAGGCCCAGAGGCCCAGAGAAGAAACCTATAAAATCACCCGATGCAGACCATGTCTCAACAAAGCGACGTTGAAATTCATCAGCAGCCCGACCGGGCAACCGCTCAGTCGCAGATAAGTCAGTGTCTGCGCCTTGTGGACCGGCAGAATACGATCGACCGCTTTGAGTTCCACCAGCACCGAATCGTCCACGATCAGATCGGCCCGAAAGCCCCTTTCCAGTCGCATGTCGCGATAAACGACCGGCAAAGGAACTTCCTGGGTGAACCGGACACCGGCGTGTTTCAGTTCCCAGCATAGGCACTGGAGATAAATGCTTTCCAGTAAACCGGGACCGAGCGTTCGGTGGACCCTCATGGCCAACCGAATGATTGTGCCGGTCAGATCCGAACCGGGGTTGGAGCGGTGTATTGTCATGCCGCCCATTTTCCCAGCAACAGGTTAACAAATCGTTAACGGCCACCAGGAAAATCGGTGAACCGCCAAAATTCTTCTCTGGGCCCTCTGGGCCTCTGGGACCTCTGGGTTAAAAAGCGGTGCCGCCACAAACCCCGCCGTTCAACCCAGAGGTCCCAGAGGCCCAGAGAAGGACTACCCCAAAACCTTCACCATCTGCGCCACGCCCGCGATCTCGCACTCCGCCCACTCGTCCTCATTGAACCCGCAAGCCTCGTAATACCCGATCGCTTCCGTTGTGGAATAAACCACCGCCTTCGCGCACCCGAGCGAACAGGCGAACCGCTCCGCCTCCCGCAATAAAGCCCCGCCGTGGCCCTGTCCTTGCAACACAGGATCGATCGCGATCAGCCGCAGCGCCGCCGCTTCCGCATCCAGTTTATCGATACGGATCGTCCCGATCGCCCGGTCGTCCAACCACAACAACAACGGATAATGCCCCGGCTCGTCTTCCTCATCCGGATGCTCCAGCGCGTATTTCTGCGATTCCAGCAGCACATCCTGCCGGATCCGGTGATACACGTCCCAGTCCTCGCGGCAGGCCGGACGCGCCAGACGATACCTCATCGTCACATCTCCGCCTTCTGCGCCACGAAAATCGATCCGTATCCAAGCCGAGACCAATCCGGCGGCACCGGACATGGAAACGAATCCAAATGCGCCACCGTCGCCGGAAAACCCCGCACGATATCCCCCGTATGACTGGTCGGCGTCGGCGCCGGCATCCAAGCGAAGGCATCCGCCGAACTGTAAACGAACAAAGCAACCGGCCGCACACGGTCGGTGAGATTGGCCCGGGACGCATGCAAAGTCCGGCAATTGATCGCGATCACCGTCCCCGCCCGCCCCACCAGATCGGCCGCCCGAGACCGATCCACCGTCGCCATATCCGTCGGCCGCACCGACCCGGTCCAAGTCCCCGCATCGTCGCGATGCACATAAATCGGCCCGTTCTGGCTCCCCGGCAAACAAGTCAGAGGTCCCTGTTCGGCCGGACAATCCGTCAAGTAAACACCCAAAGTCACCGGGCTGTAATTCGTGTGCGGCCAAGCCGGAATATCCTGGTGCCACTGCACGACTTCCCCGGTCCCCGGCCATTTGTAGTTCAACTTGCTCGAATGGAACTTCACATCCGGCCCCACCAGATCGGCGGCGATGTCGGCCAAAACCGACTCGGACGCGAACCGCCAGAAATCCGGATGCCGGTCCACCAGCGCCCGCAACCGACGCACATGCGGAGACGCCGGAGAATGCTTGGGGCCGAGGTCGAACGCTTCCCCGGATGCGGTGTGCGACCGGCTCTCGTCCACGAAAGCCTCCGACAGTTCGTTCAAACGCCGCAGCCACTCCGCCGGAATCAGGCCTTCCACGGCCAGAAACCCGGTCTCGAAATACGCCTCCCGCTGCTGTTCCGTCAGCACGGTCGGCTTGTGCGTCCGGATGGTGTCCGGCGTCATGGTATCGTCCCCTCTTGCGTGACAGCGACTGTATGGGGGACCCTGCGCCGGCACAACACTGGGAATACACGCCATGCTGCCCGAATTGCTGGAACACCAGGCCACCGGCCGCATCGCCGAAATATACCAGGAAATCCGTGTGTGCTCCGGCGTCCCCTACGTGTCCTCGCTGCAGCGCTTCGTGGCGACCATGCCCGGCGTGCTGGAGTGGGCATGGGACGCGGTCCGCCCCGCCATGATCTCCGGTGCGATCCCGGAAACCGGCTGGCGCCTGGCCAAAGCGGTCCGCATTGCCCCGCCGTCGCGCATTCCCGCGGCCGCGCTAAAAGGCGCGGACGTTGCCGCCATCCGCAACATCGCCGAGAACTTCGTCCGCGTGTCTCCGGTCAATCTGGTCACCGGCGCCTGCCTCGCGCGTATCCTGACCGGCACCGTCCCGTCCGGCGAGGGGTTCCCCGAACCCTGGACCCCGCCCGCGATGCTGCCGCCGATGCCCGGCAACGCCGATCCCGCGACGCTCGACCCCGCCACCCGCGCCACCCTGATGCGCTTCGCGACCGAGGTCGACGGCACCCCCTTCATCCCCGCGCTGTATCGCCAACTCGCCCACTGGCCCGGCGTGTTGGCATGGCTGGCGGACGAGCTGGAACCCCGGTTCGCCGCCCCCGAGACCAACGCCGCCCGAATTGCCTTCCGAGCGGCCGCGCGGGAAGCGGCCCCGGCGATCGTGGCGCGTTTGCCCGGCCTGCCGCCGGGCCCCGCGCCCGACGCCGCCACCGCCCAGCGCGTGCTGGCGACGATCGACCGCTACGCCGAGACCAGCCCGGAAATGACCATGTTCGGCCAGCTCATCCTCGACGCCCTGTAACCGGCCATTCCCGCCGCTCGGCAATTTCTGCCGGGGGCCGGAAAGGCCCAACGCGCGGTAAGAGCGGCGCGCGTTTTGGCACGCCCCTTGCGCTCCATCCGGCGAACCCTCGTGGGACGCCCCGGATTCAATGGATACCAATATCTTCGTCGCCAACGCCGAGAAACCGTCGCCGCACCATACCGCGCTGCGCTGCGTGTTCATGATGGCGCTGCACCGCGGCATTCAATTGCCGCCGGAGGCCTTCGCGCACGTCTCCGCCACAGACACCGCCGGATCCGTCCTGAGGGTTCTCCGCGATGCAGGCCTGCCCAGCCAGCTCCGCCATAACACCGGCTGGACCGCGCTGCGCGAAGCCCCCATGCCGGCGATGGCGCTGCGCCAGGACGGATGCTGGGTCATGCTCCTGCATGTCGGCGAGGAAGTCCGCCTCCTGGACCCCACCGCCGAACAGGACGGCGTCATCCATTTGCCGCAAGCGGTCTTCCAAGACGAATGGTCCGGCACGTCGATCCTGTGTCAGACACCGGAAACCGCCGACACGGAACCTTTCGGCCTCCGCTGGTTTCTGCCCGATATTCTCCGCCATAAAGGCCTGTTTCGCGACGTCGCGGTGGCGGCGACCATGTCGTCGCTGATCGCCTTCGCCACGCCGCTGATGTTTCAAATCCTGATCGACAAGGTCATCGTGCACCGAGGCACCCAGACCCTCGCCGCACTGATGACGATTTTCGCTGTCCTGATGCTGTTCGACGGCCTGTTTACCTACGTGCGCCAAGTCCTCATGACGGTCGTCACCGCCAAAATCGACGCCCGCCTGGCCTCCCGCGTATTTCAACATCTCTTGTCCCTGCCGCTGTTCTTTTTCGAATCCACCACCGCCGGCGTGCTGGCGCGCAATCTCCAGCAAACCGATACGATCCGGCAATTCCTCACCGGCCGCCTGTTCCAGACGTTGCTGGACGCGATCATGTTGCCGCTGATGCTGACGATGCTGGCGCTTTACAGCGGCGTTCTCACGCTGATCGTCCTGGCGTTCTCCGCGCTGATGGCCGTCGTCATCGGCATCATGGTGCCAAGTTTCCGCCGTCATCTGGAAACGCTCTATCAGGCCGAGGGCGCGCGACAAGCCCACTTGATCGAAACGATCCACGGCATGCGCACGATCAAATCCCTGGCGCTGGAGCCGTTACGCCTGCACGACTGGAACGAAAAAATCGTCGCTGGCGGCAGGCGGCGCGCGACGGTGGGCCGGATCGGCGCGCTGGCAGGCGTGATCACCCGAGGCCTCGATAAAGCGATGCAGATCGGAATCCTCGGCGTGGGCGCGATGCTGGTGTTCGACAACAAACTCAGCATCGGCGCGCTGGTCGCGTTCAACATGGTCTCCGGCCGCGTCACCGGCCCGCTGGTGCAGATTGTCGGTCTGATCAGCGAATATCAGGAAACCGCTTTGGCATTGCGCATGCTGGGATCGGTCATGCGTCAGGCGCCCGAACGCGAACCGGGCCGAGCGGGCATGACGCCCCCGATCCGGGGCGCGTTGTCGTTCGATCTTGTGTCGTTCCGTTACCATGCACGCGCCGCGCCGGCCCTGGATCGCGTGTCCTTCCAGGTCCAGGCCGGTCAGGTCATCGGCGTCGTCGGACGCTCGGGGTCCGGCAAAACCACGCTGACCCGCATGATACAAGGCGTCCTGGTACCCAACGAGGGCATGGTGCGCCTGGACGGTGTCGATCTGCGGCACATCGACCTCGGCCACCTCCGCCGTGGCACCGGCGTGGTGTTGCAGGAGAATTTCCTGTTTCGCGGCACGGTCCGCGACAACATCGCCGCCGCCCGTCCGGAAGCCGGCATGGCCGAGATCGTCGCCGCCGCCCGCCTCGCCGGCGCCGACGAATTCATCGGCCATCTGCCGCTGGGCTACGATACCGCGATCGAGGAAAACGGCGCCAATTTCTCCGGTGGGCAACGCCAGCGCATCGCCATCGCCCGCGCGCTGCTGCCCAACCCGCGACTGCTGATTTTCGATGAGGCGACGAGCGCTTTGGATCCGGAATCCGAAGCCGTGGTGCAGGAAAATCTTGCGTCCATCGCCGCCGGCCGCACCCTGATCGTCGTGTCGCACCGCCTGACGTCCTTGGTCGCGGCCGATGCCATTCTGGTCTTGGAACAAGGCCGCGTGCTGGATTTCGCCGATCACGCGACGTTGTTGGACCGTTGCGATCTTTATCGCCATCTGTGGCACCGGCAGACGAGGCATTTCGCATGACACTCGACGATTTCCTGGCCGAATCCCCGCCGCGCGGGCTGCGCAACGCCCATCGTGGCGCGGTCGCCCTGGCCGCCGCGTTGATCGGCCTCGCTTCGGTGCTGCGGGTCGATATCGTGGTGTCCGGCACCGGACGGCTGGCCGCCGACGCGCCGACGATCGTGCTGCAGCCGATGCAGTTGTCCCTGATCCGGGAAATCAAAGTAAAACCCGGCGACGCCGTGCGCAAAGGCGACGTTCTGGCCACGCTCGATCCCACCTTCGCCCAAGCCGACCGCACGGCGCTGACCGTCCAGCGCGACGCCTTGGTCGCCAAGCGCGCCCGAATCGAGGCCGAACTCAACGGCACCCCATTCGCCGAAGGCAACGCTCTGGAAGCCACGTTGTTCCGCCAGCGCCAGTCGCAATACGCCGCGCGTCTGGCCGAATTCGATGGTAAAATCGCCTCGAAACTGTCCGACATCGCCGCCGCCGACCAAAACCGCGAGTCCCTGGCCCACCAATTGTCCGTCGCGCGAGAGGTCGAGGCCATGCGCGAATCCCTGTTCCGCGGCCAGACCGGATCCAAACTCAACTACCTTGAATCCCAAGCCGCCCGCATGCGAACCGAACGCGATCTGCGTTCGGCCGATACGCTGCTGAACGATGCGCGTCAGGCCGAGCGCAGCCTCCGCGCCGACCGTCAGGAGTTTGCCGACGCTTGGCGCCGCGATCTGCTGGAAACACTGGTGAAGGTGCGGGCCGATGTCGCTTCGGTCGATGAATCCCTGGTCAAGGCAACCCGCCTGACCGACCTCGTCGCCCTGACCGCGCCCGAGGACGGGGTGGTCCTGGATGTCGCCAAACGGTCGGTCGGGTCGGTGCTGCACGAGGCCGAACCTTTGGTGACTCTGGTGCCGGCGGACACGCCGCTGATCGCCGATATCGCCATCGGATCCGCCGATGTCGGCTACGCTCGCGCCGGCGATACGGCGGTGGTCAAGGTCGATGCCTATCCGTACCAGCGCTTCGGCATGGTCGCCGGGCGGTTACGGTCGGTGGGGGAAGACTCCTTCAACGGCGGCGACGCGCATTACCATCGCGGACAGGTGGCGCTGGAAAAAACCGCTCTGAGGCTGATCCCCGGCATGACCGTCACAGCCGAAATCAAAGTCGGCACTCGCAGCGTGATTTCGTATTTTCTTTATCCGATCACGCGCGCGCTGACCGAGAGTATACGGGAGCCGTAACGGCAGGCCAAAGACGGTTGTCGGGCTGAATGGGAAAGATCGCGTCCAAACCCGCCAATTTCTGCTGGTAGTATGCGCGGTACGTGGCGTCGTCCATCAGCTCCATCCCCGCGAGGTCGTTGTCCAAAGCGATCTCCCGATACGCATCGAGGTTGCGGAGGTCGGGAATCGGTAAAGCACCGCGCGCGAGATCGGCCAGCATGTCCCGGTAGCGGGCTTCCAGCGCGTGGATCAGCTTCGGCGTATCGAACAGCGTGCAGGTATCGCGCCCCTCGATCAGCCGTTGCCGCAAGGCCGCGAGCCGGGGCCGGTCGTTGCCCAACCCGATCGCGCGCACCACGTACTCGTTCGGTGTGGACGTGACCATCTCCGGCAATCCCGCGGCGCGTACCAGGCTGGCGCAAACACGCGCGGCGAAGCTCCGGCCCATCAGTGTCAGGATCGGCACGCCCATCCATAGTGAGTCCGCGGCGGTCGTGTGCGCCCCGTAGGGAAACGTATCCAGAAACAAATCCGCCAGTTTATAGCGCGCCAGATGCTCGGGGTTCGGCTTCTTGCCGGCGAAGATCAGCCGTTCGGGCGCAACCCCCAGTTCGGCCGCTTTGGCGCGCAGGCGGGCGTTGGCGTCCTCGGTCCCAGCCAGCAGCCACAGCACGCTGTCGGGGACATGGCGCAGCACGATCATCCAGCGCTGGAAGGTCAAGGCGGTGATCTTCTGCATACCGTTCAGGCAGCAGAACACGAACGCGTCCTCCGGCAGCCCGGCCTCGGCGCGCGTCGGTGTCGCGGCGACGGGGCGTTTGCGGTCGTTGGGTTGGTAGCAGGGCAGGCGGAGGATTTTTTCGGCGTAGAAAATCTCGTGGCTGGGCGGCACGATCGTCTCGTCGGCGATCAGATAATGGTGATACGGGCTGCCCATCGTGCCGGGAAAGCCGAACCAGTTCACCTGCACCGGCGCGGCGCGCATGGCGAAGACCTTGGTGCGGGCATCCTTGGTGTAGCCGTTGAGGTCGACGAGGATATCGATGCCGTCCTCGCGGATTTTCGCATAGGCCTGCTGGTCGTCCATCCCGTTCAGATCGGTCCAGTGCTCCGCTGCCGCCTTGATGCGCGCGCGTGTATTGTCGGCGGTGGCAATCCCGCAGTCGTACGCAAATATCTCGAACTCCGCTCGGTTGTGCGTTTCCACGACATCGGTCATGGCGAACCCCACCGCGTGGTCGCGCAGATCGGACGACACGTAGCCGATGCGCGGACGCCGGCCGGGGGCGGCGCGCGGGGCGGGGCGAGGCGCCGCCGGCAGGCCGATGCCGTGGCGGCAGTAATGCGCGGCATTCGCGAGGTGAAACACCGGATCGTCGGTCAGACACGCTGCCGACAAGGGCGAAATCCCGGCGACCAGACGTTGGGCCGGCACGCGTTCGGTGCCGCTTATCGCTGGCCAGGCGCATTGGCGCTGGCGCAACGCCAGCAGATGCTGGATCGCATCGGGCTGGTCGGGATTAAGCTCCAGACTTTGACGCAGCACCTGTTCCGCCGCCGCGTCGGCATTGGCGGATTCCAGGACGCGGCCCATTTGTTTTAACGCGGTGATCTTGTGGCCAAGAGCCTCGCCGGTGAACGGGGCAGGGGCGTTGGCGATTTCCGCCCACACCGCCAGCGCCTGATCGCGCCGGCCCAACCGCTCCAGCACCCCGCCCAGGTTGATATAGGCGGGGCCGAAGCTCGGTACGAGGCGGACGATGGAACGCAGCACCATGGCGGCGGCGGGAAGGTCCCCGTTATCGGCGAGGACCACCGCGTAGTTGAACATCACCGCATGCACTGCGGGATGGTCGGCGTTGCCCGCGATCCAGTTCTTGAAGAGGTCCGGCGCGTTGGCCGGATCCTCGGCTGCCTTTTGCAGCAGTGCGGCGATGTCCATGTCCTCAGCTCACCAGCGTGATCAAGGCGCCGATTTGGGCGTTCGACATGCTGCCGATTTGGGTGGAGGTGAAAGCGTTCCCCTGCGTCGTCGTGAAGGCGGCGATGTCCGATGTTGTGATGCCGCCGATCTGGGTGGTGCTGAAGGCGGCGATGCCGGTGGTGGTGAAGCCCGCCGCCTGGGTCGTGGTCAGGGCGCCGATCTCGGTGGAGGTGAAGCCGCCGATCTGGGTCGTTGTCACCGCCCCGATTTGGGTGGTGGTGACCGACCCGATCTGCGCCGTGGTCATCGCGGCGATGGCGGTGGAGGTCAGGCCGCCGAACTGGGTGGTCGTCAGCGCCGCGATCTCGGTGGTGGTCAGCCCGCCGATCTGGGTGGTGTTGAACGCCCCGATCTGCGCCGATCCGATGCCGCCCAATTGAGTCGTGGTCATCGCCGCGATGTCGGTGGTCGTCAGTCCGCCGATCAGCGTGTTGGTCAGCGCGCCCAGTTGCGTGGAGGTCAACCCGCCGAACTGGGTGGTCGTCAGGGCGGCGATCTCGCTCGATTTCAGGCCGCCGATCTGGGTGGTGGACAGTTCCGCCACGCCGGTCGAGGTCAGGCTGCCGAACTGCGTTGTCGTCAGCGATCCCAGTTGCGTGGCGGTCAGGCCGTCGATCTGCGTCGTGGTCAAGGCGCCGATCGAGGTGGTGCTCAGACCGCCGATCTGGGTGGTGGTCAGCACCCCGAGTTCGGTGGACGTCAGCCCGCCCAGCTGCGTGGTGGTCAGTGCACCAATCTCCGCCGATTTCAGCCCGCCCAGCTGGGTGTTGGACAGTGCCGTCAGTTGGGTGGTGGTCAGGCCGCCGAATTGCGTCGTGGACAACGCGCCCATGGCCGTGGCGGTCAGACCGCCGAGTTGCGTGGTGGTCAGCGCCGCGATCTCGGTCGTGGTCAACCCGGCGACCTGGGTGGCGTTGAGCGTGGCCGCCTGGGTCGAGGTCAACCCGCCCAGTTGCGTGGTGGTCAGTGCGCCGAGGTTGGTGCTGGTCAGTCCGACGACCTGGACGGTGGTCAGCGCGCCCAGTTGCGTCGATGTCATCCCGCCCAGCAGCGTCGTGGTCACCGCGGCGATTTCGGTGGGTTTCAGGCCGCCGATCTGCGTGGTGGTCAGTTCGGCGATGCCGGTGGAGGTGAAGCTGGCGAACAATGTCGGGCTCAGAGCGCCGAGTTGGGTGGATGTCAGCCCGTCGATCTGCGTGGTCGTCAGCGCGGCGACCTCGGTCGTGGTCAGGCCGGCGGCCTGGGTGGTGGTCAGAACGCCGAGTTCGGTCGATGTCAGCGCGCCCAGTTGGGTGGTGGTCATGGCCGCGATTTGCGCGGTTTTCAGGCCGCCGATCTGGGTGTTGGTCATGGATGAAAGTGCGGTGGTGGTGACGCCGCCGAACTGCGTCGTGGACAGGGCGCCGATCCCGGTCGCGGTCAGGCCGGCCAGTTGCGTGGTGGTCAGCGCGGCGATTTCCGTGGTGGTCAGACCGGCGATCTGGGTGGTCGCGAGGCTGCCGAGTTGGGTGGACGTGAGGCCGCCCAACTGCGTCGTCGTCAGCGCCCCGATGTTGGAACTGGTAAGCCCGACGATTTGCGTCGTCGCCAATGCGCCCAATTGCGTCGATGTCATGCCGGCGAGTTGCGTGGTCGTCAGCGCGGCGATTTCGGTGGGTTTCAGGCCTCCGAGTTGGGTGGTGGACAGTTCCGCGACACCGGTGGAGGTGAAGCCGACGAACTGCGTCGTGCTCATCGCGCCGAGTTGGGTGGCGGTCAGGCCGTCGATCTGGGTGGTGGTCAGCGCGGCGATGTCGGTGGTGGACAGGCCGCCGACCTGCGTCGTCGTCAGCGCTCCGAGTTCGGTGGAGGTCAGACCGCCCAGTTGGGTTGTCGTCAGGGCCCCGATTTGCGCCGGCTTCAGGCCGCCGAGTTGGGTTGTCGTCAATGCCGCCAGTTCGGTTGTCGTCAGGCCGCCGAACTGGGCGGTGCTCAGCGCGCCCAAAGCGGTGGCGGTCAGGCCGCTAAGCTGCGTGGTCGTCAGCGCCGCGATTTCAGTGGTGGTAAGACCGCCCGCCTGGGTCGAACCGATGGCGCCGAGTTGGGTGGAGGTCAGCCCGCCCAACTGCGTCGTCGTCAAAGCGCCGATGTCGGTGCTGGTCAGCCCGCCGATTTGGGTATTCGTCAATGCGCCCAACTGCGTGGAGGTCATGCCGCCAAGCTGCGTCGTCGTCAGCGCCGCGATTTCCGACGATTTCAGGCCGCCGAGTTGCGTCGTGGACAGTTCGGCGATGCCGGTGGAGGTGAAGGACGCGAACTGCAAGGTGGTCAGGGCGGCCAACTGCGTCGTTGTCAGCCCGTCGATCTGGGTTGTGGTCAGTGCCCCGATCTCGGTCGTGGTCAGCCCGCCGACCTGGGTGGTCGTCAGGGTGCCCAGTTCCGTCGATGTCAGCCCGCCCAGTTGCGTGGTGGTCAGCGCGCCGATTTGCGAGGATTTCAGGCCGCCGATTTCGGTGGTGGTGAGGGCTGCCAGTTGGGTGGTGGTCAGGCCGCCGATTTGCACGGTGCTCAAGGCACCGATGGCGGTGGCGGTTAGGCCGGCCAGCTGCGTCGTGGTCAGGGCGGCGATTTCGGTGGTGGTGAGACCGCCGGCCTGCGTCGATCCGATGGCGCCGAGTTGGGTAGAGGTCAGCCCGCCCAGCTGTGTCGTCGTCAGGGCGCCGATATCGGTGCTGGTCAGCCCGCCGATCTGGGTATTCGTCAATGCCCCCAGTTGGGTGGATGTCATGCCGCCCAGTTGCGTCGTCGTCAGCGCCGCGATTTCCGAAGATTTCAGCCCGCCGAGTTGCGTGGTGGACAGTTCGGCGATCCCGGTGGAGGTGAGGGACGCGAATTGCAAGGTCGTCAGGGCCGCCAGTTGCGTTGTCGTCAGCCCGTCGATTTGCGTTGTTGTCAGGGCGCCCAGCTGCGTGGTCGTCAGCCCGCCCACCTGTGTCGTCGCCAGCGCGCCCAGTTCCGTCGAGGTCAGGCCGCCGAGTTGGGTGGTCGTCAGGGCCGCGATCTGCGCGGATTTCAGGCCTCCGAGCTGCGTTGTCGTCAGCGCCGCCAGTTCGGTTGCGGTGAGGCCGCCGATTTGCGCGGTGCTCAGGGCGCCGATGGCGGTGGGGGTCAGGCCGCCCAGTTGTGTGGTCGTCAGGGCGGCGATTTCCGTGGTGGTCAGACCGCCCACCTGGACGCTGCCGATGGCGCCGAGTTGGGTGGATGTCAGGCCGCCCAGCTGCGTCGTGGTCAGCGCCGCCAGGTCGGTGCTGCCGATGGCCGCGACCTGCGTCGTGGTGAGTGCGCCCAGTTGCGTGGAGGTCAGGCCGCCGAGTTGCGTTGTGGATAGGGCGGCGATTTCGTTGGTTTTCAGGCCGCCGAGCTGTGTGGTGGACAGTTCCGCGATCCCGGTGGAGGTCAGGCCGCCGAACTGCGCCGTGGTCAGCGCGCCCAGCTGCGTCGCCGTCAGTCCGTCGATCTGCGTGGTTGTCAGCGCGCCCAATTGCGTTGTTGTCAGCCCGCCGATCTGCGTCGTCGTCAGCACGCCGAGTTCGGTGGAGGTCAGGCCACCGACCTGCGTGGTGGTCAAAGCACTAATTTCGCCGGTCTTCAGCCCGCCGAGTTGCGTGTTGTTCAGCGCCGCCAGTTCGGTTGTCGTCAGGCCTCCGATTTGCGCGGTGCTCAGGGCACCGAGGGCCGTGGCGGCCAGGCCACCCAGCTGCGTGGTCGTCAGTGCACCGATCTCGGTGGTGGTCAGGCCGGCAGCCTGGGTGGAGCCAATGGCGCCGAGTTGGGTGGAACTCAGACCGCCAAGCTGCGTTGTGGTCAAAGCGCCGATGTCGGTGCTGTTCAGCCCGCCGATCAGCGTGGTGCTCAGCCCGCCGATTTGGGTGGAGGTCATGCCGCCGAGTTGCGTCGTGGTAATCGCGGCAATCTCTGTGGATTTCAGGCCGGCGACCTGGGTGGTGGACAGTTCCGCGATGCCGGTGGAGGTGAAGGCGGTGAATTGTGTCGTCGTCAGCGCCCCCAGCTGAGTCGCCGTCAGTCCGTCGATCTGGGTGGTGGTCAGCGCGCCGATCAGCGTGCTGTTCAGCCCGCCGATCTGTGTGGTGGTCAGCGCCCCGAGTTCGGTGGATGTCAGCCCGCCCAGCTGCGTGGTGGTCATCGCCGCGATTTCCGCGGTTTTCAGGCCGCCGAGTTGCGTGGTCGTGAACGCCGCCAGTTCCGTGGTGGTCAATCCGCCGAATTGCGCGGTGCTCAGGGCACCGATGGCGGTGGCTGTCAGCCCGCCCAGCTGCGTCGTCGTCAGCGCGGCGATTTCCGTGGTGGTCAGGCCGGCGACCTGGGTGCTGCCGATGGCGCCGAGTTCGGTCGATGTCAGCCCGCCCAGTTGGGTGGTGGTCAGCGCGCCGAGATCGGTGCTGGTCAGCGCGCCCATCTGCGTCGCGGTCAACGCGCCCAGTTGCGTGGACGTCACGCCGCCGAGTTGCGTCGTCGTCAGCGCCGCGATGGCGGTGGTTTTCAGCCCGCCGATCTGGGTGGTGGACAGTTCCGCGACCCCGGTCGAGGTCAAGGCCGCGAATTGGCTCGCCGTCAGAACCCCAAGCTGCGTGGTCGTCAGGCCGTCGATCTGGGTTGTCGTCAGCGCCCCCATCGCGGTGGCGGTCAGGCCGCCCACTTGGGTGGTGGTCAGCACCCCCAGTTCCGTGGAGGTCAGACCCCCAAGTTGGGTGGTCGTCATCGCGGCGATCTGCGTCGTTTTCAGGCCGCCGAGTTGCGTGTTGCTCAGGGCCGCCAGTTCGGTGGTGGTCAGGCCCCCGAACTGCGTGGTGCTCAGGGCGCCGATCCCGGTCGCGGTGATTCCGCCGAGTTGCGTGGTCGTCAGCGCGCCGAGTTCCGTCGTCGTCAGCCCGGCGATCTGCGATGTGCCGATGGCGCCGAGTTCGGTGGAGGTCAGCCCGCCCAGCTGCGTCGTGGTCAGCGCCCCGAGATTGGCGCTGCTCAGGCCGCCGATTTGCGTGGTGGTCAAAGCCCCCAGTTGCGTCGAGGTCATGCCGCCGAGTTGCGTCGTCGTCAGGGCCGCGAGCTGTGTCGTTTTCAGACCGCCGATTTGGGTGGTGGACAGTTCGGCCACGCCGGTGGAGGTAAATCCGGCGAACTGTGTCCCGCTCATCGCCCCCAGCTGCGTCGCCGTCAGACCGTCGATCTGGGTGGTGGTCAGCGCGCCGATCTCGGTCGTGGTCAGGCCAGCGATCTGCGTGGTGAGCAAGGCGCCCAATTCCGTCGATGTCAGCCCGCCGAGCTGCGTGGTGGTCAGCGCGGCGATCTCCGCCGTCTTCAACCCTCCCAGCTGCGTGGTGCTGAACGCCGCCAGTTCCGTGGTGGTGAAGCCGGCGAGTTGCGCGGTGCTGAACGCGCCGATGCCGGTGGCGGTGATGCCGCCTAGCTGCGTCGTCGTCAGGGCGCCGATTTCGGTGGTGGTCAGGCCGGAGATCTGCGTCGTGCCGAACGCTGCCAGTTCCGTGGATGTCAGCCCGCCCAGTTGTGTCGTGGTCAACGCACCGATGTCGGTGCTGGTGAAGCCGCCAATCTGGGTCGCGGTAAGCGCTCCGAGTTGGGTGGATGTCAGCCCGCCCAACTGCGTCGTGGTCAGCGCCGCGATCTCGGTCGATTTCAGGCCGCCCAACTGCGTGGTGGACAGTTCCGCGAGGCCGGTGCTGGTCAGGCCGCCGAATTGCGCCGCCGTCAGCGCGCCGAGTTGCGTCGCCGTCAGCCCGTCGATCTGCGTCGTGGTCAACGCCCCGAGCTCGGTTGTGGTCAGGCCGGCGACCTGCGTGGTCAGCAGCGTGCCCAGCTGCGTCGATGTCAGCGCCCCCATCTGCGTCGTGGTCAGTGCCCCGATCGCCGTGGATTTCAGGCCGCCCAACTGTGTGCTGGTCAGCGCGGCGATTTCAGTCGTGGTGAACCCGCCGAGTTGCGCGGTGCTCAGCGCGCCCATGCCGGTGGCGGTGATCCCCGCCAACTGCGTCGTGGTCAGCGCGCCTAGTTCCGTGGTGGTCAAGGCGCCCGCCTGGGTGCTGGTCAGCGCGCCCATCTGGGTCGATGTCAGCCCGCCCAACTGGGTCGTGGTCAGGGCCGCGAGGTCCGTCGTGGACAGCGCCGCGATGACCGATGTCGTCAGGCCCCCCAACTGCGTGGATGTCATACCGCCCAATTGAGTCGTGGTCAGCGCCGCGATCTCGGTGGTTTTCAGGCCGGCGAACTGCGTCGTGGACAGTTCGGCGATGCCGGTCGAGGTAAATGCGGTAAACTGCGTCGTGGTCATCGCGCCCAGTTGTGTGGCGGTCAGCCCATCGATCTGCGTCGTGGTCAGCGCGGCGATATTCGTGGTGGTCATGCCGCCGATCTGGGTGCTGCTCAGCATACCCAGTTCGGTGGACGTCAGCCCGCCCAGTTGGGTCGTGGTCAGCGCCGCGATCTCCGCGGTTTTCAGGCCGGCGAGCTGGGTGTTGGTCAGCGCCGCCAGCTCCGTGGTGGTCATGCCGCCGAATTGGGCGGTGCTCAGCGCGCCCAAGGTCGTCGCGGTCAGACCGGCGAGTTGCGTCGTCGTCAGTGCCGCGATTTCGGTGGTGGTCAGGCCGCCGGCCTGGACGCTGCCGATCGCGCCGATCTGCGTGGACGCCAACCCGCCCAGCTGCGTGGTGGTCAGCGCGCCGAGATCGGTGCTGCCGATCGCCGCGACCTGCGTAGTGGTCAGCCCACCCAACTGGGTGGAGGTCATGCCGCCCAGCTGCGTCGTGGTCAGCGCCGCGATCGCATTGGTTTTCAGCCCGCCCAACTGCGTCGTCGTCAGGGAACCGAGGAAAAATAAATTGGTAAACTGCGCGGTGGTCAACGCCCCCAACTGCGTCGCCGTCATCCCGGAAAGCTGCGTCGTCGTCAGCGCCCCGATATCGGTGGTGGACAGGCCCAGCACCTGCGTCGTCGTCAGCACCCCGAGTTCGGTGGAGGTCAGCGCCCCCGCCTGCGTCGTCGTCAGAGCGCCGATCTGCGTGGATGTCATCCCGCCCAGCTGCGTGTTGCTCAGGGCCGCCAACTGAGTCGTGGTTACGCCACCGATCTGCGTGGTGGACATCGCGGCGATGCCGCTCGCGGTCAGCCCGCCC
>CAITUP010000131.1 GCA_903895595.1 uncultured Acetobacteraceae bacterium
CCCCGGGACCAATCCGGGCAGAAAATCGCGAATTTTTGCCCGTATTGGTCCTCTGCACGAGGCCGAGGATGACGGATTGGATCGGCCAATTCCCCAATTCCCCAATACAGTGTTCCGGGTACCTTCAAGCGGTTGCCCTGATACAAACCGCCCTCACCATTGACACACCGGTCCGTGCCAACTCGTCATGCCGACTTTCCACGCGACGGTGTGGGATGCCCCGCGTAACGGCGGTTAGCCCCGCTGGGCTTACCCTACCAATGCCCGGATCAGCATCGCCGATTCAGGCTTCGACCAATCCGCGCCCCCCTCCAATCGAGCCACCTCGCGCCCGTGGCGATCGACAATGACGGTGGTGGGAAGGCCACGGGCCTCCCATGCTCGCGCCAGAGTGCCCTTGGGGTCGGTCAGGACGGGCAAAGCGGTGACGTTATGATCCTTATACCACTGACGCACCGTCTCCACCCCGCCCCGGTCGGACGACAGCGGCATCACCGCGATATCGTGCGGCGCCAAGGTAACGGACAGTTCTGCCAGCGACGGCATCTCCGCCACGCACGGCGCGCACCACGTCGCCCAGAGGTTCACGACCATCCCGCTGCCGCCGAATTCCACCAACCGATGCTCCTTCCCGGCCGCATCGAAGAACGACGCCGCAGGCAGATCGGCCGGCGGGTTGGTCGGCTTCAGCACCGCCGCCAGGTCGGGCAGTTCCCGCGCAGCCCATGGTTTGCGCGGGGCCAGAGCCGCCGCTAGGGTGGCGCCGCCCGCCAGGATCGTCCGCCGGGATATCGAGATCATGTTGAAAGTCCCGTCGTGACCGATTCCGCCGACCGCCGTAATGCCTCCGCCAACGCCCAATGGGGTGGACGCTTCGCGGCCGGGCCATCGGCGATCATGCAGGAGATCAATGCCTCCATCGGGTTCGACCAAAAACTGTGGCGGCAGGACATTCGCGGCTCCTTGGCGCATGCGGCGATGCTGGCCCATATCGGCCTGATTACCGGTGAAGATGAGCATGCGATCCGCCAAGGTCTAGAGGGCATCGCCCAGGAAATCGAGGCCGGGCGTTTCCCGTTCAGCGCCGACCTCGAAGACATCCACATGAATATCGAGGCGCGCCTGACCGACCGCATCGGCGAGGCCGGCAAGCGCCTGCACACCGCGCGCAGCCGCAACGACCAGGTCGCGACCGATTTCCGCCTGTGGGTGCGCGATGCGATCGACGGCATAACCGGTCAGATCACCGACGTCATGCGCGCCCTGGCCGAGCGCGCGGCGGCCTATGCCGGCGATGTCATGCCCGGTTTCACCCATTTGCAGACCGCCCAGCCGGTCACCTTCGGCCACCATCTGCTGGCCTACGTGGAAATGCTGGACCGCGACCGCGGCCGCCTGTCCGACTGCCGCAAGCGCCTCAACGTCAGTCCGCTCGGGTCTGCCGCGTTGGCCGGCACGTCTTTCCCCATCGACCGCCACATGACCGCCGCCGCGCTTGGCTTCGACCGTCCCACCCGCAACTCGCTCGACGCCGTGTCGGACCGCGATTTCGCGCTGGAGTTCCTGTCGGCCGCCGCGATCTCGGCGATGCATCTGTCGCGCTTCGCCGAGGAAATCGTCATCTGGTGCAGCGCCCCCTACCGCTTCATCCGCCTGAGCGACGCCTTCACCACCGGTTCGTCGATCATGCCGCAAAAGCGCAACCCCGACGCCGCCGAACTGGTGCGGGCCAAGACCGGCCGCATCGCCGGGTCCTTGGTCGGGCTGCTGACAGTCATGAAAGGCCTGCCTTTGGCCTACGCCAAGGACATGCAGGAGGATAAGGAACCGGTGTTCGACGCCGCCGAGGCCTGGACGCTGTCGCTCGCCGCCATCGCCGGCATGACCCGCGACATGACCCCGGTCCTGGAACGGATGCGCGCGCTGGCCGGCTCCGGCTTCTCCACCGCCACCGATTTGGCGGACTGGCTGGTGCGGGTGTTGAAGTTGCCGTTCCGGGAGGCGCATCACATCACCGGCCGGCTGGTCGCGCTGGCCGAGGGCAAGGGCGTCGATCTCGCCGATCTGTCGCTGGCGGAGATGAAATCGGTGCACGACGGTATCACCGACAATGTGTTCTCGGTGCTGACGGTGGACGCATCGGTCGCCTCCCGCACCAGTTTCGGCGGGACCTCGCCGGTGAATGTGGCCAGGGAGGCAGCGGAATGGCTCGCGGTATTGCCGGCATGAGGACGGGGTTTTTGGTGCTGGCGCTGGTCGGGCTGGCGCTGGCCGGGTGCGGGAAAAAGGCTCCGCCGCAGCCGCCCGGGCCGGCGGATCAGATTACGTTCCCGAAGAGCTATCCGGTAAAGTGATTGGGGGTGTGCCGCGAGGCAACGCCGTTAAGGGTCGTACGCTTCCCGAAACCGAGCGATTTCCGTCGGCAGTATTTCGCTTAGCCGTTGCGCGCTTGCGACCGCGGCGGCGGCTTGGGCGTAATCGAAGGTGTCGTACGCGTGGGTGGCAATACTGCGAAAGCGGCGCGTCGCATCGGCGGCGCGGGCCGCTTCGCCGATCAGGACAGCCGGGCGATCCCCGACCCGGTTCGCGATGCGCCGGATTAGATCGGCATGCCAACTCGCACCGGTCGGCGGTTCTTCGCCGCACAAATCGAGTATGCGCAACAGGGCATTTTCCAAAGACGTATGACCCGCCTGCATCGCGTGCATGAACGCCATATCGACCAGGTATCTATCCTCATCGGCCAAGGCGGAGGGGTCTTTACCGTAGATGACCACCGCCCCGGCGAAGTGTTTGACGGTTGCCGCGATGGCCCGGTCGATTTCGAACCATCGAGCGTCGCTCATGCCGCCACCAGCAGGTCCGGCGCGATGTGGTCGCGAAAATCTTGTTTGCACATTGAATACGGCATCAGGTCCGGTTCCAGCCCGCGGTCCCAACACGCGGCTTCCGCGAAATTCCAGGCATCGCCGGCCGTATCTTCCGGAAAATCGATCAGGATATCCACGTCGCTGTGGTACGCCATGGTCCCCCGCGCGGCGGACCCGAACAGCAGGAAGCGCCCGCCATGGGCGCGCGCATAGTCTGCCAGAACCGGCACCAGCACGGCCACAGCCGCTTGCCGTCGTGCGGCTTCGGTCTGCTTGCGTTCGGTCAGGGTGACAACGCGTTCCATGCCGCCAGTATCGGGTTTTAAGAGCGGGAGTGCAAGAAAGTGCTCGAAAATTGCAGGTTTTAGCGTCGGGACCTTGTTCCGGAATGTCGATGCGCGCCTTGGCGCCTTTGCCCGGCCGTGGCAGAGTTCCATTCGGTATCGGCACAAGGCAACGATGGCGGGGGACGGTTTGTGGACGCATCGGACCTTCAGACCTTCATCATAACGGTTCTGGTCGGGCCCGCGATGGTGATCGCCGGTCTGCATAAGCGCATCGTCCCGCACGCGCCGGTCAAATGGGCGCTCGCGCCGTTCGGTTCGGTTGCGACCATCATTGCGATGGCGATGATCGCGGGCCTTCCGGGTTTTTTGTTCGCGCTGTCCTCAGGTGTCCTGTTATTCTCGCGCGATGTCGTTGCGCCCTGGGTCAGGCCGCTGCGCCGCACCGCTTCCGGCCTCGCGTTGGGCCTCGCGCCGCAGACACTGTTTCTGACCCTCTACAACGGCGGCGCCGCGGATTGGGCCCCCTGGCTGTCCACGTTGATTCCCTGGTGGGAGAACCGCGCCCTCGCCATCAACGTCGCGCTGAAGAATACCGACGATATCGGTCTGCTTTGGTGGTCGGCGATTATCGTTGCCCTGCTGGTCGGCTCCTGGGTGTTTCGCGGGACTCGCCTCGTCGCCCATAGATCGGCGGTACTGTCCCGAGCGGCCGTGATTTCGAACATGTCGGTGCTGTTCGCGATCTCCTCGGCGATGCCCGCGACAAATTGGGACCCTTCGGCCAGCCATCGGCTCGAAGCGGTGCGACACGATGCCGCCCAGGAGGAGGTTCGGATCGCCGCGCGCGTCGTATTAAATGAAAAATTGGCAGCCATCGTCGCGCGCCAGCCGGATGCGATCCCCGCTTTCGCGGCCGGGATTTTGGCACATCTGTCGCGATACGAAACGCCCGATTTGGACGCGGCGCGGAGAGACCGGCTGCGCGATACGGCGTTGGCGGACTGGACTCAGACAGAATTGATCGATGCGGTCGCCAAATCCGCACCGGAACCGGCCGCCCCAGCGAAAGGGCGGGATGCGCCGCGCATTTCGGAGAAAGCGGCCCTCGCCGCGCTTCCCGATGCCAAGGCGGCGGCCAAATTGACCAAGGAAAGAGCCAAGGAAACACGCGAGGCGACGAAATCGATTGTCGAGAAAGCAGTCAGGTCGGTCGCGAGCGCCGTCAAAGACGGCGCGATGGCGTCGCTCCCGCTGTCCGACGTGCCGCTGGCGAAGGAAGCGTTGGACAAAATGCTCGACCGCATCGCCGACAACGTGACCGAACGGATCGTGAAGGGCTTGCCGACCGACGCGGTCGCGCGGTCGGTCGAGGCGATGCTGGGCCGCCTGGTGGCAAGTCCGCATGAACCGCAGGCGTTCGAGCGGCTGGCGACCGGTTACCGGAAGGCCCGCGCCGCGGACGACACACTGATCCGCGAGAAGGAAATGAAGGAAGAGGTGCGCGAACAACAGGTCCGGGAACGTGCCGCGATCCGGCGGTAAGGCCGCCTCGGGTTACGACCCCAGATAGAACTGCCGGATCAGCTCGTTGTTGTTCAGCTCGGCTGCCGACCCGCCCTCGAACTCGATCTTGCCGTGCACGATCACGTACCCACGGTCGGCGATACGGATAGCCTGGGTAAAATTCTGTTCGGCCATCAGCACGGCCAGCCCATAGCCTTCCTTCAATTCCTTGATCTTGTCGATCGTGCGCGACACCAGCAGCGGCGCCAGCCCCACCGACGGCTCATCGATCAACAACAGCCGCGGCGCCGACATCAGCGCTCGGGCCAGCGCGACCATCTGCTGCTCCCCGCCGCTCATGGACCCCGCCAACTGCCCGCGCCGTTCCGCCAGACGCGGGAACACCTCCAGGCAGAACGCCATGTTGCGCGCGATTTCGGTCCGGGCGTGCTTGCGATAGGCGCCCATCAGCAGGTTTTCGGTCACCGTCAGCCGCGGGAACAGCCGCCGCCCTTCCGGGACGAAGGCGATGCCCAGATCGACGATATCCTCGGTCGAGCGGCCCACGAGGTTATGCTTCACCCCGTCGATCTCGGCTTCAATCGTCCCGGCGAAGGGCTTCACCATGCCCATGATGCATTTCATCAGGGTGGATTTGCCGTTGCCGTTGGTGCCCAGCAGCGCCACGGTTTCCCCGTCGCGCACCGACAGCGACACGTCCTCCAGGATGTGGACGGACCCGTAACCGGCATCGAGGCCGGAGATATTGAGACTAGCTGCCAAGGTAAGCCGCCACGACGTCTTCCTGGCGCACGATGTCGGCCGGATTGCCATCGGCGATCTTGCGGCCGGCCACCAGCACGACCAGGCGCTGCGAGAAATGCATCACCGCGCGCATGATGTGTTCGATCATGATGATCGTCACCCCCTGCTGTTCGTTCAGCCGCATCAGCAAGGCCAGAATGTCGTCGACCTCCTGATGCGACAGGCCGGCCATCGATTCGTCCGCGATCAGCAGGCTCGGTTCGGCCGCCATGGCCCGCGCGAGTTCGAGCTTGCGCATTTCGATCTGCGTCAAATCGGTCGGCAACTGATGCGCCTTGTCCGCCAGCCCGACCAGATCGAGCAGCTCGACGCAACGCCTGTCGATATTGGCCACCGCGCCGCGCAGCTGCACGACATACAGCAGCGGAATGCGCAGGTTTTCCGCCAGCGTCATGGTGCCGAACGGGCGCGGCAGTTGGAAGCTGCGGGCCATGCCCAGCCGGGTACGCTCATGCGCCTTCATCCCGTCCAGCATGCGCCCGTTGAACCGCACGCTGCCGGAATCGTTGCGCAGCGTGCCGCAGAGGCAGTTCACCAGCGTGCTTTTGCCGGATCCGTTGGGGCCGATCAGCCCGAGGCGCTCGCCCTTGGCGACTTCCAGTTCCACGTCGGCCAGCGCGACGAAGCCGCCGAAGCGCTTCCCGAGGCCGGAGACGGTCAGCAAAGCCTCGCTCATTTGCGAGGCCCTTTCGGTGCGAACCAGCCGATGATGCCCTTGGGCGCCAGGACGACGAAGCCCACCAGCATCAGCCCGACGATCAGCAGCGACAGCGCCGACGAAATCGTCACCGTCGCCACCTGTTGCAGCGTGCCCAGCAGCACGGCGCCGATCACGGGGCCGAGCCAGGAGGATGTGCCGCCGATCAGCGGCATGGCGATGGTGTTGACGGCGTAGCTCAGGCTGAAGCCCGACGCCGGGTCGAGGTAGGTCACGTAATAGGGCAGGGGGGCGCCGGCCATGCCCATGAACCCACCGGACAGGGCCGTCGCCAGCAATTTCAGCTTCAGGGTCGGCACGCCGGAGGCCTCGGCCGCGAGCTCGTCGTCGCGGATGGTGGCGAAGCCGTATCCGAGGCGGGATTTCTCGATGGCGCGCGCCACGCCGACGGCGATGACCGACAGCGCCAGCATGATCAGGAACAGATATTCGATGTAGTCGATGCCGAAGTAGTCCGTGGTATCCGGCCGCACGACATAGGCGCCGCGGGATCCGCCCACGAAACTCCAATTGGTGATCAGTGTTTGCACGACCACCGACATGGCCAACGTGGCGATGCCGAAGAACGTGCCGCGCAGGCGTAACGTCAGATAGCCGGTGCCCAGCCCGATCAGGCCGGAAATCGCGCCGCCCACGACGATCATCGCCGGCAGCGGCAGCCCTGGCATGGTCTTGTGCAGCACCACGGTGGTGTAGGCGCCCATGGCGAAGAACGCGGCGGTGCCGAAATTCACGTAGCCGGTATAGCCGCCCAGGATGTTCCAGCCGGTGGACAGCACGATATATTGCAGCACCACGTAGCCGGCGAAGAAGACATAGGGGTTGTCGATCAGCTTCGCCGCCCCGAAGGTCAACGCCGCCGCGACGCACAGCCAAAGGAAAAAGGCCGGGTTCCGCACTATGCCCGCCCAAACAGGCCGCTGGGCCGGAATGCGAGTGTCAGGAGCAAAAAGCCGAAGGACACGGCCGGCGACCAGGACGGGCCGAAGAAGGTGGAGGTAAAGCTCTCCATGATTCCCAAGGCCATGGCGGCGATCAGCGCGCCGCCGAAGCTGCCCAGTCCGCCCATGACGCAGATGGCGAAGATGCGGCCAATATAGTCGCGCCCGATCGACGGCTCGACCGGCTGGATAATGATCAGGATGGCGCCGCCGATGGATGCCGTGGCGATCGACATGCCGAACGCGATCCGTTTGATCTTGCTGGGATCCGCCGCCATCAGGCGCAGCGCCAGCGGGTCCTGCGCCACGGCTTGAATGGCCCGTCCGATAAAGGTGCGGCTCATGTACAAATGGAGCCCGCCCATCAGCGCGAGGGAGATCAGGAACGGCACCAGCAGCCGGAACGGCAAATCGATCGGCCCGAGATGGAGGCTTTTGCCGATATAGCTTGCTTCCACCAGCCGGTAGTCCACGCCGAAGGTCAGGACGAGCGAGACTTCGGTGATGAACAGGATGCCGAAGAAGAACGCCAGTCCGCGCAGACCGTTGTCCCCTCGTCGTTCGAACGACACGTCGTAGACGTGGTAGATTGCCATTCCCAGCAAATAGAACGCGGGCATGGCCAGGATGCTGGCCAGGATCGGATCCATGCCGAACGTGCTGTTGCAAATGTAAGCAATATACGAACCCAGGATGATGAAGGCCGGGTGCGCGATATTGACGATGTCCAGCATGCCGAACGAAATCGACACGCCCACCGTGACGGCGGCGTAGAAGCCACCGAGCAGCAGGCCGGACACGAGGGCATTGCCCAGGAGGTCTAGGGGGAGGTCCATGATTCGCTTGACGTTTCCAGGCCCCACTTTGGCCCATGCCGTGGCGGTTGCCTAGCGGGCAATCGCCGGTCGGGCGGATAAAAATCCGTGGCCTGCGACGTACGTGCAATGCTGCCATTCTGTTTCAACGGTATGAATACGTGCGCGAGGCACCTGAAATTCTTGTCATCTTCGGACGATCGGCTTAAATGGCTTGCGAATCCAGTATCGCAAGCTTAGATGCTGATCGCACATATCCGAGTGAATGCGCGGGCGAATCCCGAAGCTCACTGACTCCAGAAAGTACAATCAAGGTTGCCGCAACTGGCCTATGCCCTCGAACTACCAGCGAAAATGGAACCGGATGGTCGGTTTCGGCTGTTACGAGCGTCCCCGACGCATCATTTCCGCTGGAATGAGACCGCATTGAACGAAGCCGGAAACGTCCCAACCACAGCCGGGTGACACGCGTGTCTGAAAATACCAAACCACCTTCCGAGAACGATCCAGGTCAAATCACCCTGGTTGCCGAAACCGTGCCCAACGCGGATAATAATCCGCTCCCCGATGTCGAAGCCCAAATGCGGCGCGCTCTTGGACTGTATGGCGGCATGCGCCCGCGCATGGACAATGAACGCACCGAACAACCTGTACGTATGATGGACAGGTTCGGGCCGCAGGGCGGCAACCAAGGACTGCACCGGCGCCGTTTCGTACAGGATGGCGAAATACCCGTCACCGTCGTCCGGCGCGACCCCCTCGCCGATAACGCCCCCGCCCCGCAATCCAGCCGCCTGCAACGCACCGAAGCCGCGCTGGCCGCCGAAACCGCCGCCCGAGAGCGCGCCGAACGGGCACTACACGACGCGCAAGCACAGATTGCGACGTTGCAGACGAAAATAGGTCATGCCGACCTCGCCCGCGCCGAAGCTGTCGATATCGCTCGGCGCGAACGCGATGCCGCCGCGACGCTGCGGGAATTCTCCGACAGCTTCAACGAACAAATACATCTGCTGAAAGAGCAGTTGGAAACAGCGGATAATGCGCGCCGCACGTTGCAGGCCGCCGTCTCGGACGAACGCGCCGCACGTAAAAGCGCCGAACGGGCGCTGCGGGACGCGAACGACCGCGCGGATCGCGCCGAAGCAGCGTTGTCGTTGCTGGAACAAGAACAAGAGGAAGCGGCACAGCCGGAAGTCGAAACCCGTCGCGAGACCTGGGCCCGTCCGGTCGTCGCGCGCGCCCCCGAAATTGCGACTCCCCCGCGCCGAGGCCGCCCCCCCGGATCGAAAGCCGCTCCCAAACCCGTGGTGGCGACCGAAGCCGAACCAGTCAAATGGTGGCTGATGCCGTCTTCGAAAGCGAAGGGCCGGTAAAAGATAAACGGGACCGACGGTCCCGTTTATTGTCCTTGGCCGATACTATCCGCGCGGCGGCGGAGCGGTATTCGTGAACGACGGGCGCGCGCTCAGTCGCGCGTAGTAGGCCATCAGGTTCTTGTGGCCCTCCAGAACGGCTTTGCTCTTTGGGAACATCATGCCGTAGTCCAGCATGGGCAGGACATTCATGTCGGCGAAGGTCAAGCTGTTGCCGGCCAAATATTCGCTACGGCCCAAGGCGTCGTCCAGGACCTTCGCGACTTTGGCGATTTCCGGCACAGCCGCGTCGATCTTCGCGGTATCCGGGCCTTTCTCCTTGTCGAAGAACACCGACGGCACCACCAGTTCCCGCATGATCCAGCGATCGACCTTCACATTGCCATAGGACACCCACTGCTCGCAGGCCGCGGCGCCGGCGGCATCGTCGGGGATGAATTTCGGTCCGGCAAAGGCCTTGTCGATATAGGTGGCGATGCCCTTGCTCTCGAACACGCCGACATCGCCGTGCCGCATGCAGGGAATCTGGCCGGCGGGGCTGATGGCGGTCACGTCCGGCGTGTGCGGGAAGGCGGGGTTCAGCTTGTAGGGAACACCCTTTTCCTCGCACAGCATGCGGACGGAGCGGACGTAGTTCGACATCGGAACTCCGATGATTTCCAGATCGGCCATGGATTGCGTTTCCTTTCGGGGTGAGCGGCGGCACCTTAAGTGGGGCGCCGCGAGGCTGTCCACCGCGGCGCGGTTATACCAACCGAACTAACCACTGAGCACCGAAATTCGCCACATCGTCATGCCGACGCAGGTCGGCATGACGATGTGGCACGCGCCTGTGTGTCAATGGTTAGGCCCGCTGGTATTACGTCTGGGCAGACGGGCCGTCTTCCCCAATCCGTGTCTTGGGCGCGTTGGCCGGATGGGGTTCGGCTTAAGCCTTCTTCACCCAGCCCCTCGGTCCCTGCTGCCAATAGGCCAGGGTGTGGCCCGCGGCTTTCGCGGTCTTCCAGCGTTGCCGGGCCGCGGCGACGTCGTCCTCCCGATTGCCGTCGAACAGGTCGAAGACGCGGTCGTACGCGTCCAACCGGGCTGCATCGGCGCCATCGACCAGAAACAGGAAGCGGGCGCCGTTGGCGGCTTCGTCCGATGTGGATAGCCAGACCGGTTGCAGGTCCGGGTCGCCGTCGGCCTCGGTCCCGTGCGGGAGCCAATCCGGTTCCGGCGCCTGCCACAGGGTTTTGTCCAGGGCTTTGACGCTGTCGTCGTTCCGGCACAGCACCAGCGCCCGTTGCCCGGCGGCGACGGTGCGGCCCAGCAGCTGGGGCAAGGCCTGCCCCAGCGCGGTGCGAGTCAGATGATAGAACCCGACCTCGGCCATTAGTCCTCGTAATGTTCGGCGACGAGCCGATCCAGCAGCCGCACGCCGAACGCGGTGGCGCCCTTCGGGATCGTGGGCGAATCCTTGCTGCTCCAGGCCATGCCGGCGATGTCCAGATGCGCCCAGGGCTTCTTGTTGACGAAGCGCTGGATAAATTGCGCCGCGGTGATCGATCCGCCCGGCCGTCCGCCGACGTTCTTCATGTCGGCGATGTCGGACTTGATCTGCTTGTCGTAGTTGTCGTGCAGCGGCATGCGCCACAGTTTCTCGCCGGTATGCTCGCCGGCCTTGCTCAGCCGTTCGGACAATGAGTCGTTGTTGGAGAACAGACCGCCGTATTCATGCCCCAGGCCGATGATGATCGCCCCCGTCAGCGTGGCCAGATTGACCATGAACTTGGGATCGTACTTCTCCTGCGCATACCAAAGCACATCCGCCAGCACCAAACGGCCCTCGGCGTCGGTGTTGATCACCTCGATGGTCTGGCCGGAGTAGCTGGTCACCACGTCGCCGGGCCGTTGGGCGTTGCCGGACGGCATGTTTTCCACCAGCCCGACCAGCCCGATGGCGTTGACCTTGGCCTTACGGCCGGCGAGCGCCGCCATTAGGCCGATGACCGCACCGGCGCCGGCCATGTCCCATTTCATGTCCTCCATGCCGCCGGCCGGCTTGATGCTGATGCCGCCGGTGTCGAAGGTGACGCCCTTGCCGACGAAGACGACGGGCTTGGAATCGGATTTTTTGCCGCCGTTCCAGTGCATCACCACCATGCGGGCTTCATTGACGCTGCCCTGCGCCACGCCCAGCAGCGCGCCGAAGCCCAGCTTTCCCATTTCCTCGGGGCCGAGCACCTCCACTGTCAGGCCGAGTGCGGCGAGCTTTTCGCAGCGGGAGGCCATTTCGGCGGGGTTCAGGACGTTCGGCGGCTCGCTGACGAGATCGCGGGTCAGGAAGACGCCTTTGGCAACGCCTTGCAGCGGCTCGAACGCGGATTTCGCCTTACCGGCATTGGCGGTCATCACGGTCAGACCGGTCAGCTTCGGCTTGTCCTCGGCCTTTTCCTTGGTGCGGTACCGGTCGAACCGGTAGCCGCGCAGCACCGCGCCCAGCGCGACCTCGGCCGCCTGACCGGATTTCAGCGCATCGGCCGCGACAGCGACTTTGGTTTCACGGCCTAGGGCGGCGACAATCGCGCCGCCGGCATCTTCCAGCGTGGTCTGCTTGACGTCGTCTTCCTTGCCCAGGCCGACGGCGAGCACCCGCGACAACCCGGCCCCAGGTGCCAGAATGGCGCAGGTCTTGCCCTTGCCGCCCTTGAATTCCGCGACCGAGAACGCCCGAGCAATGGCTCCGTCGGTGGCTTCGTCGGCTTGCTGCCAGAGGCCGGACGGTTTCGCGTCCTCGTGAATCAGCAGAACGAGGGCGCCGGATTTCGGCAGTTCCGGTTTGGCGAAGGCGATGTCGAGCATGCGTTGGGACCCCTGACTTTCGGTAACACGCGTTTTACCCCCGCGTTCGGGGCTTTGCCATGCCTGCTTTCGGCCGTTATTGACCGGGGCATGACAGAACTTCTGCGCGACGACGAAACCGGGATATCGCGAGCGGCTGGGCTGCTGCGGGATGGGGCGCTGGTGGCGTTCGGGACGGAGACTGTTTACGGGCTGGGTGCGGATGCGACCAACGCGGACGCGGTCGCCGGGATTTTCGCCGCGAAGGGTCGGCCGCATTTCAATCCATTGATTTGCCACTACGATTCGGCGGATGCGGCGTTCCGCCATGTTGTGCCGGATGCGCGCGCGCAGGTCCTGGCGGCGGCGTTCTGGCCGGGGCCGCTGACCGTGGTGCTGCCGCGCCGCGACGATTGTCCGGTCGCGCTGCTGACCGGCGCCGGGCTGGACACGCTGGCGGTGCGGGTGCCGGCGCATCGATCGGGTCTCGCGCTGTTGCGTGCGGTGGGGCGTCCGGTGGCCGCGCCGTCCGCCAACCGCTCCGGTCAGGTCAGTCCGACCACGGCGGCGCATGTGCTGGCAGGGCTCGAAGGCCGGATCGCCGCCATCGTCGACAGCGGGCCGTGCGTCGTGGGGGTCGAATCGACGGTGCTCGACCTGAGCGGTCCCCAAGCGGTCCTGCTGCGGCCCGGCGGTGCCACGCTGGAAGCGATCGAGGCCGCGATCGGGCCGGTTGTGCAAGGGGCGACGCCGGGGGCGGCGTTACGGTCGCCGGGTCTGCTGTCATCCCATTACGCCCCGTCGCTGCCGGTGCGGCTGAACGCCGAAAAGGTCGGTGCGGACGAGGCATTGTTGGCGTTCGGTGCGCCGCTATCGGGGGCGGGCGCGACATTTTCGCTCAGTGCCAACGGCGATACCGCCGAAGCGGCCGCGCGGTTGTTCGAGGGGCTGCGGGCGTTGGATACCGAAGGGCGGCGTTTGGGGCTGCGCGGTATCGCGGTGATGCCGGTGCCGGCGACCGGTCTGGGGCTGGCCATCCGCGATCGTTTGCAGAGGGCAGCGGCGCCGCGTTAGCGGCCGATCGCGTCGGCGACGATTTTGGCGAAAACCTTGTCCAGTTCCTTAGCCATGGCGTCCAGCTTTTGGCTGCGATACGGCTGGAAGACGGCGGAAGGACGGCGGTAGGCGAGCGCGGCCTTGCCGTTAGGGGTGGCGAAGACATGGATGGGGATCGGTGCTTCCAACCCCGCGGCGGGCTCCGCCTGCAACATGCGGACGGCGTAGTCGTTCCGAAAAATCATCGTCACCGCGTCGCCCGGGATACGAACGCCGCGTTTTTCGGCGCCGGCCGACGCGGATGCCTTGGCAACGACGAGCATGTCGTTTTTTGTCGCGGATTCCTCCAGCCGGGTCTGCAGGGTTTCGAAATCGTAGGGCGAAGCGAGGGAAATAATGGAGGCCGGTACGGCAGCCATCGCAGGCCTGTATAAATTGCTTGAGCAAGCCATTATTGAATAGAAAACCAATGCAACAACTGTTGCGGATGTCCGAAAAACTATCGAGCGTATCATTTTCTGTGCGCCTCCGGTATTTTCGATGGAAGAGGCCTGTGTAATCGCCAAATCGCCAGCGGGTCCATCCGCGCCGGGGTCGGGAATTGTCGTTCCGATAGAGGAATACCGGCTACCGCCGCCTGCGGCGGGGAACGGTCGAGGCCGTGACGATCTCGCAGTCCGGCAGTCCCGCCAGGACAGAAAGATCGGCGATTTTCGTGCCGCGCACGTCGATCCGGCGCAACCGCGTCAGCCCAGCCAGCGGCCGCGGATCGGAAACCGGGGTGTCGCCGAGGTCGAGGAATTCCAGCGCCGTCAACCCCGCCAGCGGGGACAGATCGGCAACGCGGGTGCTGGCGAGTTCCAGGCTCCGCAGCCGGTGCAACCCGGCCAAGGGCGCGATGTCGGTGACCGGCGTACCGCCGACATCCACGCGTTCGAGCCGCGTCAGACCGGCCAGCGGCGAAAGATCGGCGACCAGCGTGCCGGTCAAATAGCAGCTTTCCAATCCCGTCATGCCCCGCAACGGCGCGATATCGGCAACGGCGGTCATGGACAGGATCAGGCTGCGCATCGCGGTCATTCCCGCCAAAGCCGCGATGTCGGCGATCCGCGTCAGCCGCAGGTCGAGGTCCCGCAGCGCCGTCAGGCCGGTCAACGGTGTCAGATCGGCGACGAACGTCCGCGTCAGCACCAGCCGCCGCAGCGCCGTCAATCCCGCCACGGGCGTCAGATCGGCCGTCAGCGCGAGGCCCAGATTCAGCGCCGTTATCGTCTCCCGCATCGCCAGCGGCGGCGCGATTCCGGCCAGAATGCCGGCGACGATATCCTCCAAACCCGGATTGTTGTCCGCGAGCGCTGGCGTCATCGGTCTCCCCTCCCTTTCCTCGGCCGCCGTGGTCGCGCAAATTGCGTCCCGTGTCACGTAACGGAGGAAACCATGCTGCGCATTCACGGCTCACCGAAGTCCCGCGCTGTCCGCACCTTGTGGGTGGCGGCCGAGTTGGGGCTGGCTTACGACCATAACGACATGCTGCCGCGCTCCCCCGGGACGCGCTCGACGGAGTATCTGGCGCTGAACGGCAACGGCCGCGTGCCGACGATCGAGGACGACGGGTTCGTGCTGTACGAATCCATGGCGATCAACATGTATCTGGCGAAAAAGCACAACAGCCCACTGTATCCCAAGGACCCGCGCAACGAGGCGCTGATGTGGCAGTGGAGCCTGTGGGAAACCGACCGCCTGGACCGGCAATTGGTGAACTACGTCAACCACACCGGTGCTCTGCCAGAAGCGCAGCGCGACAAGGCGGTCGCCGATGCCGCCTGGGCGGAGATTCCGCCGGCGATGACGGTCCTGAACAATGCGTTGAGCAAGGCGAAATGGCTCGCCGGGGACGATTTCAGCGTCGCCGACCTGAATGTGGCCGGCGCGCTGTTCCGTGGCTTGTCGATGGACCTGTCCGCCTGGCCGCATGTCGCGGAATGGCTGGCACGCTGCTGGGCTCGGCCAGCGGCGCAGAAGGCGAAGGCGATGCGGGAGGCCTGAGGTTCGGGCGTCCGCGCGCAGGTCGCGGAGGAAGTGAAAGCCGCGGAGGTCGCCGAGGGATCCGTACGCTCCGCGACCTTCGCGGCTTAATCTTCCTCACCGACCTCCGCGCGAAACATCTGGACGCAATGACCGCTCGGACCTCTCCAGGAAGGTCTCAAGCCTCCAGCTTCCGGATAAACGCCGCCAGAGCGGGCGCCCATTTGTCGGCGTCGGCGCCGGAAGCCAGATGCCCATGCTCGCTCACCAGCTCGAAATACGTCGCGTCCACGCCCGCCGCTGTCAGGCCGGCGATCACGTCGGGCGCCAAGGTCGGCGGGAACAGCGCGTCGGTCGTGGACAGCACATACAGCACCGGCACCCGGATTTTCGCGTAGTCGCGCCGGACGTCGTAGGTTTCCATCGCGCGGCCCAGAATGAACAGAGAGTTCGCGTCGAACACATCCGCCCACCCGCTGGCGATGCGGTGCAGTTCGGCGTCGCGCGCCGCCGGGTCGGGGAAACGGTCTTTCAGGCTGTCCGCCATCCCGTAGCGGGTCAGCGTGTCGATCCGTAGCCGGGTCATTGTCCCCTTCACGCCGCCGTTCTCGTAGTAGTCGCCGTTGTTCCAGTTGGGATCGTCGCCGAACCATTTCATCAGCCCGGCGACCCGGTCCGACTGCGGTGGCAGCGGAGACGTCACCACCGGCACGATCCCGTCCATGAATTTTGGAAATGTCACGCCCCACTGAAACGCCTGGAACCCGCCATAGGACGGCCCGACCACGGCGCGCAGATGCGTCACGCCGAGATGCGTCAGCAGATGGTGCTGCGCGGTGACGATGTCCTCGACCGCGATGACCGGAAACGACGACCCGTAAGGCTTTCCGGTCCGTGGATCGATGGACGCCGCGTTGGTCGACCCGTAGCTCGACCCCAGCATGTTGGAGCACACGACGAAATACCGGTCGGTGTCGATCGGCGCGCCAGGCCCGACCAGTGTGCTCCATGCCCCCTCCGACGAGGCGACGCCCGGTTCGATCATGCGGGGGCCGCTGGTGTAGCCGTGCGTCACCAGAATGGCGTTGCGGCCGTTCGGTTGCAGCTGGCCGCGGGTGACATAGGCGATCGTCGCCTCCGGCAGCACCGCGCCCGAAGCCAGATGAAAATCCCGTATGGTGAAGCTGCCTTGCGCGATGTCGGTCATGGTTTCCCCCCGTCGTGACATGTGTGTTGCCGCATTGCTTAGCATGCGGGGAAATGCGAATCAGGCCCCCATCCAAATGAAAAGAGGTATCGGATGCATAAGCTCTGGAATTGGGGCCTTCCTGTCGTCGCGGTCATGGCCTTGGGCGTCGCGACCGCGTGCGCGGGCGAAGCCAGCGTCGCGATGACGCTGGTCAACCAATCCGGGATCGGTGCGACGGTCGGGAGCATCGCGCTGTCCGACAGTTCGGCCGGTGCGGTGTTCAAGCTCGACCTGAAAGGCCTGCCGCCAGGGCCGCACGGGTTCCACATCCATCAGAACGGCGAGTGCGGGCCGACCATGATGAACGGTATCGCGATTCCCGCGGGGGCGGCGGGCGGACATTGGGACCCGGACGGGACCAATCACCATGGCGGCCCCGAGGGCGACGGACACATGGGCGACCTGCCGCTGCTGCAAGTTGCTGACGATGGCACCGCCACGCAGTCGCTGACCGCACCGCATATCAAGGACATCGCGAAGCTGCGCGGTCACGCGATCGTGATGCACGCCAACGGCGACAACTACAGCGACCAGCCGGCGGCGCTGGGCGGCGGCGGCGGGCGCCTCGCCTGCGGTGTCGTGCAGCCATAACGGAGGGAACGGACAATGGAATTCGGCATCGCTTTGCCCACCGCCGCCGACTCGTGGAAGGTGGTGAAACGCGCCGAGGAACTCGGCTTCACCCATGCCTGGTTCTACGACACGCAGATGCTCTGCGCCGATTGCTTCGTCGCCATGGGCGCGGCGGCGGTGCAGACGTCGCGGATCCGGTTGGGCACGGGCGTGCTGATTCCGTCCAACCGCATCGCGCCGGTTACCGCCAACGGGTTTGCCTCGCTGAACCAACTGGCGCCGGGGCGGATCGATTTCGGCGTCGGCACCGGCTTCACCGGGCGCCGCACGATGGGTCTGGGCGCGATCAAGCTGGCGGAGATGGAAGAATACATCCGCGTGGTCATGGCGCTGTTGGCCGGCGAAACGCCGTCTTTCGAGGTGGAGGGGCACCGGCAGAAGATCACGTTCCTCAATCCCGAACTCGGTCTGATCAACCTGAAAGATCCCGTCGGCCTGCACATCTCCGCCTACGGCCCGCGCGCGCGTCGGCTGACCGCGCGCCTCGGCGCCGGCTGGCTGAACTTCGTGGGCGAGGTCGCGGGCGGCGTCGCGGCGATGCAGGCAATGCGCAAATCGTGGGAGGAAGCCGGCCGCTCCGCCGGGGACCTGACCGCCGTGGCATTCGCGCTGGGCTGCGTGCTGGAACCCGGTGAGTCCATGGTGTCCGAACGCGCCATCGCCCAGGCCGGCCCCCGCGCGACGGTGCTGCTGCACCGCGCGGCGGATGAGGCGCTGTCGGGCCTCCCCAACACGTCCGTCGTGCCGGCGAACGTGGCCGAGGCCGTCGCCGGCTACGTCGCACTCGCCCGTTCCTATGAGCCCGCCGATGCGCGTTATCTGGAAAACCATCGCGGCCACCTGATGGCCGTAAAGCCCCAGGAACGCCCGTTTGTCACGCCGGAGCTGATCGCGCAGACCACGTTTACCGGGACGGAGCCGGATTTGCTGGACCGCATCGCGGCACTGCGGGACGCGGGATACACGCAGTTCACCATCCAGCTGATCCCTGGGCAGGAGCATGCGATCGAGGATTGGGGGCGGCTGAAGGGGAAGTTGGGGTAAGCAGGGCATGCGTATGTACTGGGATTGACGTGGGACGGCATCGCTAAATCGATGCCAACCCGACCGGAGGCCACCGCCATGCCGATGACCCGAGCGTTCAAGTCCGGCAATAGTCAGGCCGTCAGAATTCCAGCCGATCCGGCCTATACCGATATGGGTATGGACCTGGAGATCGTTCGTATGGGCGATGTCATCACCATTTACCCGGCGTGCGGTACGTTGAAGGACGACATCGCGATCCTCCGGTCCATGCCGAGGCCGCCCGTATCCGAACCGGTGGACCGAACGGACGTTCCGGATCGCACCTGGGATCTGTAGGTCATGGCCTATATGCTCGACACCGATATCGCGATCTATGCCTGCGACGGCATGGAAGCGGTGTTGGAGAAGCTGGAGGACTACAGCGGATCGGTGCTGATCTCGGCGCTGACGTTGGCCGAGTTGCAGCGCGGGGTTTACAGGACGAAAGAGCACACGGCGTTGCGCTTGGCGCGCATGGGCGTGTTGTTGCGCAACATTCCGGTTCTGCCGTTCGATGCGGTCTCGGCCGAGCGTTACGGCCAGATTGTCGCTCAGTGCGGGTGGGTTCGGTCTCGAGATTTCGACCGGATGATCGCGGCTCATGCCATCGCGTCGCGTTCGGTTTTGGTCACCAACAATGTCGCCGATTTTAGGGACATTGCCGGCTTGGCCATGGAGAATTGGGTCCGGTCGGCATAAATTTCCATCGACGGCCGTTTTTCCTCCCGGCCGTTAACCTTTTCTTTACCATTGGCTGCGCAGGATGCCCGGGTGTCCCTCCGACCCGAGGCCCCCCAATGCACGTCCCTACGCTCCCGGTCCCGCCGGAGATCGCCGATATCTTCCGCTGCGTCCTGCACGACGACACGCTGGAGCTGACGCCGCGCACCACGCCGGACGACCTGCCGGGGTGGGATTCAATGAACCATATCGCCCTGGTGGTCGAAGCCGAATGCCGCTTCGGTGTGTTGTTCGAACCCGAGGAAATCGACGCCATGCACAGCGTCGGCGACCTGATCGCCGCGGTGCGCGCCAAGCGTCCGGGCTGATGTCGTTCGCGTCCTACGGGTTTCTGTTCGCCTTCCTGCCGGTGGCGCTGGCCGGATATTGGCTGGTCGCGCGCTGGGGCCCGAGCGCGGCGATGGGGTGGCTGATCGCCTGTTCGCTCGGGTTTTATGGGACGGATCACCTGCCGTTTCTGCTGTCGTCGCTGGCGGCGAACGCCGTGTGTGGGTTCTGGATTTGGCGGACGGAGGACAAACCTTCGGTCCAGACCGCTATTCTCGCGACAGGGATCGTGCTGAACCTGATCGCGATGGCGGTGGGGCGGTGCTCGGACGCGGTGCCGCCCGGCATCAGCTTCATCGCCTTCACCCAAATCGGCTGGTTGCTGGATCAGCGCGGCGGCGCCCCCGCTGGGCGAGGACTGACATACCCGCTGATGGTGGTGTTCTTCCCGCATCTGATCGCCGGCCCGATCCTGCGCCTGCGCGATGTGGAGGCGCAGTTCGCCGACCCCGCTACATGGCGCTTCCGAGCCGAGAATCTGGCAGCCGGCGGCTTCATCCTGACGATCGGACTGCTGAAGAAAACCCTGCTGGCCAATCCGCTCGGCGTCCTCGTCACGCCGGGTTTCGACGATCCCGGCGCGTTGGGGATGCCGGACGCCTGGATGGCGGCGGTCGCTTGGTCGTTTCAATTATATTTCGACTTTTCCGGCTATTCCGACATGGCGATCGGTCTGGGGCGGATGTTCGGCGTGCGGCTGCCGGAGAATTTCGACTCTCCCTACAAAGCACAGAGCGTCATCGATTATTGGCAGCGCTGGCATATGACGCTGACGTATTTTTTGATGAGCACCGTGTTCAATCCATTAACTTTGGCGGTAATGCGGTGGCGGCGGGCGCGGGGCAGGGGGACGAATGCCGCGGCACAGAGGCGCTTGGGCGGGTTCTGCCAGATGCTGCTGGTGCCGTTGACGGCAACGATGGCGCTCGCCGGGATATGGCACGGGGCCGGGTGGAATTATCTCGCGTTCGGACTGCTGCATGCGGTCTTCCTGGGGGTGAACCATGCGTGGCGGCTGTTTCGGCCGGGGCCTCGGTCCGATCGATGGCACGCGATTCTGGGTCGGGTGGCGCTGACCTATTCGTGCGTGCTGATGGGGGCGGTGGTGTTCCGGTCGCCGACACTGGACGGGGCTTGGACGTTGTTGGCGGGCGGTCAAGGGGGCGGTTCGGCCGATCCGCACCTGCGGCTGCACGCGGTCTGGCTTCTGGGGCTGGCCGCGATCGTCTGGGGCATGCCGAACACGCGCCAGTCGATGGCGCACGCGCGCGGCTGGCGGCCGACGATCCCCTGGGCACTCGCGGCCGGATGCGCGGCGAGCCTCGGGCTGCTGTCGCTGGGGGGCACGCATGAATTCGTCTACTTCCAGTTCTGAACTGCGCCGCTACTTCATCGCGATGGCGGCAACGTTCGCGGCGACATTCGTCGCCGTCTGGATTTGGGTCGTCGCGATGCCGCTGGCGTTTCTGGAGCCGGAATACGCGTCCTGGCGGGCGAAGCAGGTACTGCTGGATCGTTGCGACCTCGGCGAGTTGCTGATTTTCGGCGATTCCCGCGCGACCGTCGGCATTATTCCGGCGGCCCTGGGCGTCAAAGCGACCAATCTCGCGGTTGGGGGAGGGGAGGCGGTGGAGGCTCTGGCAGCCCTTCGGCGGGCGCTGGCGTGTCCGGAAACGCCGAAGCTTGTCATCTTGTCGATGGATGCGGTGCATTTTTCGCGCGCGGATTTGTTCTGGGAACGGACGATGCGGTTCAGCTTCCTGGGCGGCGCGGAACTCGCGGAACTACGGAATGTGTCGGCGCATCTGGGCGACGACGCGGTGTACGAGGAGCGACACACCGACGGCATCCCATCGTGGTTACGCGATCGTTTGTACCTCGTGCATTTTCCGCCGTATTATTTCGGCAGCCTGATAGAAGGGCGGGGATTATGGCGGTGGCGCTATAACCAGATCAATCTCGCGGCTTCGGTCGCGGCGCGCGGGCAGTATTATTTCGGTGTCGCGGACGGTTCCAGCACCGTCGCCGCCGACGGGCAATTGACATACTTTCGGGCATTGCCCGTGCTGGACTGGTATTTCGGCCAAATGCTGGCGCTGTTGGCCGAGCGCGGCGTTCAAGCGGTGTTCCTTCCCATGCCGATGAACGAAGCCACCGCGCGCGCGGTGCGCCCCGAGATGCGGGACGGGTTCGCGCGATGGTTGGCCGGTTACGAAGCGCGCTATCCCGGGTTCCACGTGGCGGGGCCGGTGGTGCAAGCTTGGCCGAACCGCTGGTTCGGGGATGGATTTTCGCACCTCAATCCCGCGGGGGCGGAGCGGTTGTCGGCGCTGCTGGCGGCCTGCCTGGCGCGGGAATTCGCGGCGTGCGATCCAAGTTGGAAGGAGCCGGACCGGATAGCCGAACGTGGGAATTGAACGATGCTCGGCGCGATCGCCCGTCCTGCTCGGCGCCTCAGCTTTTCAGGTACTTTCCGGAGGCGATGTTACGATCCCGGCGATTCCGGATACCAAGTACAGCGAACCACCAAGTCATGGCTTCGCCGTTAAGGCTTGGGCGAAAATCCGTTCAAGAGTATTTTCGCCGCGAAGGCGCCGAAGCTTTTCAAGGTGCCACCACGCTTGGTATTCGTGCCGGTCGTCGGTCGCCATGGCGCGTTCCTCATTCAAACCGGGGTAGAACCGTTCCAGTACTTCGACATCGCGGGCGACATAGAGGGTGTTCCGTGCTTCGGCGCCGATGCCGCCTTTTGTCCAATCCAGCGTATATCCAGCTGCGTCCGCCATACAACGTGTGAATTCCCGTAAGGTCCGGCTGTTGCCCTCGTAAAATCCGTGTGCGTGGTCGAGGTCGGCGTACAGAACGGCCAACCGGACAGCGACCTGATCGCGCGGAAGATCGCGCAGTGTCTGAGGGCCGCGGAAGCCACGCAGAATGGACGATATTCTCGCGGCGATGCCTTTGTGGACGTAGCGCACGACGTGGGACGGGCCCTGGCCTTCCAGTTCCCTGACCTTGTTCCATCCATCGGTGTTTGGAGCGGATAACGCCAGGACGGTGATGCGGCAGGTCCTGGAACAAATGGGCGTGGGTGGCTTGCAGGTGTGCGCGGTCGAACCGGCCTTGGATGGGGGTTTCGTGGAGCTCTCGAAGGCGTACGAAAACAAGTTTCGCCTCACGGAACTCGCGTTCTTCTGCGTCGCTCAAAGGCCGGCACTGGCCCGTATCATCGCGGAATGCTCGGCGCCGGTGATCTCGCCATCGATATAGCGCTGATTCAACGCCTCGGTGGCTGAGTCGAGTTTGAAGCCTTCAAGCCTCAAGCTGGTCCAGGCGTAATCGATCGCCGCCCGGCGGCGTTCCCGCTCTTCGGCGGCAATCCCGGTCACCGGTTGTCCCGGCCGAAGCAATATCGAACCATCCATATTCGAACTTCCTTTGCTGGCCGCAGCTTACCACACCGGACCGCCAAAAACCATGCGAATCACCGGCTGCAGGCCGCGCCGCCGAGCACGCAGAACGATGCGCAATAGGGATGGTTCAGCGACACCGGCCGCGCCGCGTCCTTCAAGGTCCGCCCCAGCTCGAACCGCGTATCGTATGGCACAAGCGTGCAGGCCACCACCGCGGGGTGCGCTGCATCGCGACGCTTCACGACCATCCGGGCGGAGGCGCACATCACGTCCTCCGGCGATTTGTGCAGAATGCCCCAGCAAGCCGTGGTGATTTCCGGCACGTCCGACGCCGGGTCCATTTCGGGGAACAGCATCAACCTGACAGGATCGAACGCGTCCACCGGCACGCCAAGCGCTGAGAACAGCGCGGCATAGCCGGCGCGTAACGCATCCTCGGGTTCCGCTGTCAGAAGCCGCCCCGCCACATCCGGCACGAACCCGCTTTCGCCGAGCCAAACCAGCCCGTCGATGGTGGGTTGCCAACTGCGGACGCCGCGTTCGGCCTCGTGGCCTGCTTGCGTGTAGTGATCCAGAGACACCCGGATTTTCAGCCGCTCCCCATGCGCGCGCCGCAGAGCCAGCAGCGGCGCGCGGAGCTTGCGCATCGGCAGCATGGCATTGGTCAGCACCAGCGCATGCAGGCCCTGGGACAGCACGTCCTCCAGCATACCGATCAAATCGGGGTTCATGAACGGTTCCCCGCCCGTGAATCCGATCAACCCAGTCGGCAACGAATCCGCCGCGATCTCGTCCAGGTACGACCGCACCTCGGCCCGCGTCAGATACGACAGCCGGTCGTTGCGGGGGGAGGACTCGATATAACACCCAGAGCAAGCCAGGTTGCACAGCGTGCCGGTGTTGAACCACAGCGTATCCAGCGCCCGCAGCGCCACGGTTGCGCGCGTTTCCCCTTTCGCCGTGACCACGGGGTCGCGGAATTTGGCAGGGTCGAGGCGGGGTTTCGTGAGCACGATCTGATCCATGCCCCATGATGCCGTACTCGCGCGGATATGGCATCCTCCGTCGCGATCAATCGGAGACCCCCCTATGCCCGGCGCGCTCGACCACCTGCTCGTCCTCGACCTCACCAGCCATCTGTCCGGCCCGTACTGCGCCATGCTGCTCGCCGACCACGGCGCCGACGTGCTGAAGATCGAGCCGCCGACCGGCGATTCCGCCCGCAACATGCCGCCGTTCATCAACGGTGAAAGCGCGCCGTTCATGACGTGGAACCGCAACAAGCGCTCCGTCGTGCTGGATTTGAAGCAGGCGGCCGACAAGGAGTCGCTGTGGGAGCTGATCGACAAGGCCGACATCCTCATCGAAAACTACCGCCCAGGCGTGCTGGCGCGGCTCGGCTTTGCCTGGGACAAGCTGCACGCCCGCAACCCGCGCCTGATCCTGGCCTCGATCTCCGGCTTCGGCCAAACCGGCCCTTACGCCAGCCGCGGCGGGTTCGACCTGATCACCCAGGCGATGTCCGGCCTCATGAGCACCAACGGCCCCGCCGACGGCCCGCCGCACCGGTTGCCGATCGCGATTTCCGACGTGACCGCCGGCATGTTCCTGGCGTTCGGCGTGATGGCGGCGGTGGAATCGCGGCACCGCACCGGTATCGGCCAGTATGTGGAGACGTCGTTGTTGGAGGCCGCGACGTCCCTGTCCGTCTACGAATCCGCGCACTACTTCGCCACCGGCACCCGCCCGGAACGCATCGGGCAGGCGCATCGCGGAAGCGCGCCGTACCAGTGTTTCGCCACATCCGACGGCTACATCACCTTCGGCGCCTCCCAGCCGAAATTCTTCCAATCCCTATGCGGGATCGTCGGCCTGCCCGAACTCCTGGACGACCCCCGCTTCAAGACCAACGCCGACCGCGTCGCCCACAACACCGTCCTGATCGCGCTGCTGGAAGCGCCGATGCGCCTGAAACCGTCTTCCCATTGGCTGGCGGAGCTGGAGAAAGCGGGTATCCCCGCTGGCCCCGTGCTGCATTACGATGAAGTTTTCACCGACCCCCACATTCTGTCCCGCGACATGGTTGCCCGCACCGATCATCCCGTCACCGGGCCGTTCCACACGCTGGGGGTCACGGTCAAACTTTCGGACACCCCCGGTTCCGTCCGCGCGCCCGCGCCCCGGCTGGGCGAGCACACCGAACAGGTGCTCGGCAAACGGGGGTGACAATACGGGCGCGAGGCGGCAAGGTGCCCGCATGATCCGCTTTTTGATTTTTCCGCTCGTGTTGTGCCTCGCCGGCTGCGTCGATGACCCGGCGAAGCTGGGCATCACCGGTCCCGGCCAAGCCGAGGCACCGAAGCCGCGCAAGGAAGTCGTCCCCGGCGGCGATATCACGCTGCCCGATGTCGGTCCCAATACCGGCAACGGGCACTTCTTCGGATATAATTAAAATATCGATTCACCGGCCGGCGGAAGCCTGCGCCTTCGGCCGGTGGTTCGCGGCTTCCCAGGAATCCGCCGTCGCAATGGCCTTTTTGAACGCCTCGCCGTTGGTCAGTAGGTCCTGCCGCACCTTTGGGTCGATTTTCAGCGGATCGTCGTAGCTGTCCACCGGCATGCGGCCCGCCCGCACCTCATCCAGCACCGCGTCGATACCGGTCGCGGCGTGCAGCGGCGTTTGCAGCAGTGTCAGCTTGTTCATCTTCGCGTGCCCCTCCGGCTGATGGCAGCCGAGGCAGTCGGCGGCGCGGAAGCTCAGCGCCATTTTGCGGTAGGCGGTGTCGAGCGGAATAAGGTTGGGATTGTCGGCGCTGTAATAGCGGGAGAACAGCGTTGCCACCGGCTGCGCACCGCCGCTGTCGTCGCGCCACATCCATTCGCCGAGGAACGGCGGCCGTTCGACATGCGTATACGGTCCCCGGTTTTCGTTCGATCCGATATCGGCGCGGTATGCGAACTTCACCTTGCCGCTTTTGTCGATGCGGAACCGGATCTCATTGGATTTCTCGTAGGCGTCCCATTTCGAATTGCTGTGCCAGAACGGGTAGGGATACAGGCCGGGCGGTAGCGCGTTGCGGAAATAGGCCTGGACCGCGACGATCCCCAGCCCGTCCGCTTCTTTCTCCACCTTGAATTTCCCAGTGTACATATACAGCGACATATACAGGTCTTGGAACAGGTCGCCGCGAAACACCGAGGTCTTTTTGTCCTTCAGCCAGAAAACGCCGGCTTGCTCGCCACCGAACAGGAACGAATAGTCGCGCATCGCCCGTTCCGCGCCCTGACCGATGTTCTGCCGGCAGGCGTCCTGCGCGGCGACGTCGCCCGGCGACGCCATCGGGCATTCGCGTGCCAGCGAGGCAGCGAGGTCGGCGGCGAATTTATTGATGTCGAACGCGTCCTCCGCGCGCGCGGAGGAGCCGAGGCCACCGAACACGACGATAACCGCGGCGATTCCGCGCAGGGAGCGTGGGAGCATGGAGCGCAGAACACCGTCGCCTCGGAGCCAGTGGTGGTAGACGATGGCGGCAAAAGCGTGCGCGACGATCAGTGCCAGCAGGCCGTAGGCCGCGATTTGCTTGATCAGGTAGACCTTCATGGCCAGCGCGCGGTCGTAATACACCAGCATCGGCATCGCCACGTCGTTACCGAACAGATCGACGTCGATCGCCTTTGCGTCCTGGTAGTACCATCCCAGCAGCGGAACGGCGATCAAAAGGGCGTAAATGGCAATGTGTGCGCCCTTCGCGCCGAGCCGCAGGAGGAGGGGCAGGTTGTCGGCGGCGCTGGACCGCCGGCCCATGAACAAGCGCCAAACAATGCGCAGCGGCACCAGCGCGAGGATCACGATTCCCAACGACTTATGCAGGGCCACGGACCCCTTTACCACGCCCGGGACCAACACCAGGAGAAACATGGCGACCACGAGTATGACAGTCAGCCAATGGAGAAAAACGGTCACCCCATCGTACGCATCGTCGTTGGCTGTATTGCTCGGCATCGCCTGAGCCCCTCCGATATATTTTGGGCTGGCCCCCGAGCGCCAGCACATCGTGTATCTGGAACGGTAAACACGCTGGAAAGGTTTTACAATACGTGGCTCTCGGGTATCGGATCGTTCCGTCGGACGATCCGGGATTGTAGGGAACGCGGTTGCTCCGATGCTCGGCCTGAAGAGGCCGTAAGGGATCGCCCGTTCGATTGGCGTGCGGCGGCCCACCTTTTCCGTCATGGTCCGCCTTCGCGGGCCATGACGGTTTTAGGTGACGGCGCCTGACGTCGAGCGCTTGAGTCATGACAAGCCTTCTAGCCGACGGCCACATCCAACCAACCCCGGCCATCGAATGTGGCGGTGTCCCTGGGCCGCAACAGCACGGTGGTAGTGTCGGATTCAACGATGGCGGGGCCGGTCAGAGTCTGATCGGGCGCCAGAGCCAGAAAATCGTAGACCGGCACATCCATCCATCCTCCCAGATGTACCCTCCGCCGAGCCTTCGCCGCCGCGCCCGCGCCGCCTCTCACGGATCGGCCGGCCGCCGGAAGGCGCCCGATCGCGGCGACACGCGCGTTGACCAGCACGACGTCCTGATCGCGCAACGCGTATGTGTACAGCGCCTCATGCGCCCGATGGAACGCGTCCCCCAGTTCGGCCGGAGAATCCCAATCCACCGCGTCCAGATCGACGGCGATTTCGAACACCTGCTCCCCGTAGCGCATGTCGGCGGCATGGCGGATGGTGACGGTGCCGTCGAACCAGGACAGGCGGGCGCGGCCTTCGGCCTCCATCGCGGCGAAGGACGCTCGTAACGCAGCGGTGTCGATGCCTTTCAGTTGACCCTGGGAGCGCGTGAGTTCCACCCGCAAATCGGTGTTCAGCATGCCCCAGGCCGACAGCACGGACGCCGCGACGGGCACGACCACCCGCCCAATGCCCAGCTCCGCCGCGACGGCCGAGACATGCAGCCCCGCCGCACCGCCGAAGGCCAGCAACGTGTAGCCGCGCGGATCGACCCCGCGTCGCACGGTCGCGACGCGCACGCCGTCGGCCATGCGGGTGTTGACCAGCCGGTGGATGCCCGAAGCGGCCTCCGCCATGCCGATGCCCAGTTGCTCGGCCAGGACCGTGACGGCGCGTTCCGACGCGGCAAGGTCCAGGTGGCGCCGCCCACCGAGGAAATTCGCGGGGTCGAGGTATCCCAGCACCAGATTGGCGTCCGTCACAGTCGCGAACGTCCCACCTTGGCCATAACAGGCCGGCCCGGGATCGGCGCCCGCACTGTCCGGCCCTACTTGCAGCAGCCCAGCCCGATCCAGCTTCCCGATCGACCCGCCCCCGGCACCCAGCGTCACGATATCCAGGCTCGGCAACGCAATACGGGCATTGGCGACGGTCTTGCCGTCGGACATCGCCGGCTGACCGTCACGGACAAGGGCGATGTCCGTGGAGGTGCCGCCCATGTCGAAGGCGATCAGGTTTTGACCCATGCCGTCGCGGGCCAGAGCTACCGCCGCCGCGACACCGCCCGCCGGGCCGGAAAGCGCGGTACCTGCGGCAAGCCGGGTCGCTTCGGCGACCGAGGCGACGCCGCCGTGCGACAGGATCACCAACAATTCGCCGTTGTATCCCGCCTGCGACAGCCGGGTTTGCAAACGCCCCAGATAGTTCTCGATCACCGGCCCAACGGCGGCGTTGGCGACGGTGGTGGAAAAGCGCTCGAACTCCTTGATCTGTGGCAGCACGTCCGAAGATGTTGTCACATACGCGTTCTGCAAGCGCGCTCGGACGGCGGCGGCGGCCTGCTGCTCATGCGCCGGGTTGCGCCAGGCATGCAGAAAACAGATCGCCACTGCCTGGACGTTTGCCCGCGCCAATTGTTCGATGGCGGCGTGCAGGGAGGCCTCGTCGAGCGCGGTTTCCACCGATCCGTCGGGCCGCATGCGTTCGCGGACCGGCAGGCGGAGGCTGCGCGGGACCAAAGGCGCGGGCGGGGCCATGCGCAGATTGTAGCGTTCGGGCTTCAACCCCTCCCGCATTTCGATGATGTCGCGGTGGCCCTCGGTCGTGAGCATGCCGATGCGGGCGGTTTTACCCTCCAGCAGTGCGTTGGTGGCGGCGGTGGTGCCGTGGACGATGCGGCCAGTGTTCGCCAGCAGGTCTTTCAGCGGCACGTTCAGCCGTTCGGCGGCGAAAATCAGGCCTTGCAGCACGCCCTCCGATTGGTCCGCGGGCGTGGTGGCGGCCTTGGCGATGATTGTTTCGCCGTCGGCGGTGGAGACGACGATGTCGGTGAACGTGCCGCCGACATCGATACCGATTGTGTAGGACATCAGCGGATACGCTCATTGAACATGAAATAGGTGCGGTCGCGCTGGAAGCGGCGCATGCGGAGGATCCAGGGGGTCTCGTTGATGACCATCCAGGCCCGCGTGGCGTAAATGTCCGTGGTATCGACGTGATACAGCGCAACGTATTTCGGGTGGCCGGCATTGGCCCTGAAGCGGCGCGCGGTAATGACGCCGGGGAGTTGGTTGAAGAATGGGATATGTTCGAGATTGTACCAGTCGTTGAATTCTTCCTCCCGTTCCGGGTCCGGTTGCATCGACACCAGAATGACGCCGCCGGCGTTTTCCGGGGATCGCAAAGTGCCGGGATTGATCTGCGTCATGTCCCAGGCGAGGACCGGTTTCGCCTCGGGCGGCGGCAGCGCTTCGTCGGCCACGTGCAGCCAGCGGGGCGGGTTGGCGGTGGTGCGCCGTGTGGTCAGGTCGGTGGCCCCGCCGAGCCAGACTTGGCCGGTGGCGACGGAGGGGGCGTGGTCGTAGATGCGGAGGGTGAGGCTGTTCGGCTCCATCGGCGCTGGCTTTTCCCTTGGGTGGCTGCGGGGAGGATGGCGCGGGTTTTGGGTGGGGGCAATGGGACGGCGGTCGTCAACGGACATCCGGTTGCGGTAGCGAGGCCCGGGGAAGCAGCGACGGTATGGATCGATGGCGCTCTGGACGCGGACGAACCTATTCCATCGCCGTCCAGTCGTGAGGTCGTTCGTGGTTCTTCAAAATATCGCGGGTGGATGATCGGTGTGATCGCGCTCGATGAGGCCTTGTCGGACGACACGATCGAACCGATGAACCTCACGCTGTCCTGAAGGGTGTTGCGGCGCCTGGAAAAGCACACTTGGGTCATCGCGAAGCTGGCATTGGAGGATCGTCGCGTGACTTTCCGGCGGCGGGCGATCTACCTGCCGCCAGTTACGATGTCCGTTCCCCGGGCGGCTTCCTTACCGGCAATGGCCGCCCGGCAATTTCGGGCAGCAAGCGAAATTCTTCCCGGGCGAGAGCGCGTTGCTCAGGCGACACGTCGTCCAGGGGGCTCCTCATGTTGGCAAGTTTCTCTCGGTAGAACGCTACCATTTCGGCATGGGAGGCCGAAGCCGCCAAACGCCGCTCCGTCACGACCAGTCCTCGTGCCACACTCTTTGCCGACATCGGATCATATCTCCATGAAGCAATATGGCGGCTGGGCACCTTTTTGTGCAACCATGAACCCCAACCGTAGATATGTTGGAAGCGCACCGGGAAGCGGCCGAAGAAACCGCAGCTGTGCTTTCCCCAGCAATTGCCCATATCTGATCGCGGCATCGGTCACACAGTCCGCGATGGCCCCCTTGAGCGGATGGTTCCGGTCCGGGTTACCTTCGATGAGGTAAATCGCGAGGTGACTCGGTCCACGCGAAGGCTTGCCGATGCCCAGTCCGCAAAGAACCGATCCACTCCAAATCGCCACCTCGAAGCGATTCAGCGTGGAACGCCACGCGAGTCGCTCCGCCCTCCAATCCCAACCGCCGGGCTCGCTGGGGCTTGATGTCCAGTCACTGCGCCATGCCCGCAGAGCGGCGTCGTCGATGGTTGAAAGCCTGATCGGCACATTCAAATCGGTTGCGACCGTTACGCCAAGCCGTCGCTCCGCGTCCGCAAGCGCCGCTTCCCGCATGGCGTCATAACGAGCGGATACTTCCCCCGCTCGCGCCACAAGTCACTTCCCGCCGAGCCGCACCACCCGCCGCCACAACCCGTGCAGGAAGCCGCCGGCCCCCTGGGGCATCAGGAACATCATCGCGATCAGGATCACCCCGTAGACCGCCCCCGGCGCCGCCTTCGACACCTTGTCCGCGAGGTTCGGCACGAACTCGATAAACACCGCCCCCACGATCGTGCCGCCGATCGACGCCGCTCCGCCCGCGACCAAACCGACGAAGAAGGTGATCGACAGGAAGACGGAAAAACTGTCCGGCGCCACGAACGCCACCGCGATGGCGCCCAGGGAACCCGCCACACCGGTGTACATCGCGCTGACCGCGAAGGTGCGGGTTTTCAGCATCGCGAGGTTGATCCCCATCGCCTCCGCCGCCACCGCATGATCCCGCACCGCCCGCATCGCTCGGCCGATTCGCCCGGATGTCAGGTTGATCGCGAAGATGTACAGCACCACCGCGACACCCAACGTGAACAGATACAGCCACTGATCGGTGTTCAATGGCAGGCCGAACGGCGCGTCCGGCTTGTCGATGACCAGGCCCTGAACGCCGCCGGTCCAATCCTCGAACAATTTGTGCTTCAGAATCTGCGGAATCGCGACGGCCAGCGCGAAGGTGGTCAGCGCCAGATACAGCCCGCCGAGACGCAGCGCCGGCAGGCCGACCAGGAAGCCCACGCCAGCGCAGACCAGCGCCGAGATCGGCAGGGTCAACCAGTACGGCACATCCCAACTGTTCATCAGAATGGCCGTCGTATAGGCGCCGATGGCGTAAAACGCTCCGTGCCCCAACGAAATCTGCCCGTTGATCCCGGTCAGAATGGCCAGACCCAGAATGGCGACGGCGTACACCACCACCATGGTCATCTGGAACAAATGGTAGCCGCTGAACCTCGCCGTCGGAACGACGGCGAGCAGGACGACGAAAACGGCGATCAGCCAGGAAGTCCGCATATCCTTACACCCGGCTATAGACTTTGCGGCCCATCAGGCCGGAGGGTTTCAGCGTCAGCACCGAGATGATGATGACCAACGCCAGCGTCAGCTTCAGCTCCGTCCCCACCACGTAGGCGCCGCCCAGATTCTCGATCACGCCGACCATGAATCCGCCCAGCACCGCGCCCAGCGGCGAGTCGATGCCACCCAGCAGCGCGCCGGCGAAGGCATACAGCAGAATGCCGGACATCATGTTGGGATCGAGGAACACCACCGGCGCCACCATGCAGCCCGCGACCGATCCGATCGCCGCCGCCAGACCCCAGCCCAAGGCCAGCATCCAGCCGACGCGCACCCCGACCAGCCGGGACGACACGGGGTTGAACGCCGCCGCGCGCATCGCCAGCCCCAGGCGGGTGTGGCGGAAGAACAGATAGACCGACAGCAGCACGACCAATGTCACCGCCGTCGATCCCAACTCATGCCCGGAGACGAACCCGCCGAACAGCGACTTGTCGGGGAACGGGGAGGGAAATTGCTTGATCGTGTAGTCGAAGAACCAGCCGGTGACGCTGTTTACGATCAGCAGCAGGCCCACGAACACGCCGACCGATGTCAGCACCGGGGCATTGGCGACGGGGCGCATCAGCAGACGCTCGATAATCACGCCCACGACGAAGGAAATCGCGAAGGACCCGACGAACGCCACCCAGTAAGGAAGCCCGAAATTGATCAGCGTCAGCGCGATATAGGTGGAGAAGGTCGCCATCTCCCCTTGCGCGAAATTCACGTGATGCGTCGCCTGATAGATCATGACCAGGGCCAAGGCGACGCTGGCGTAAATGCCGCCCGTCGCGATGCCGGAGATGATCTGATGGATGAAACCTTCCACGGGTCTTCTTCCCTAATAGCCGAGGTAGGACCGGCGGATGCCTTCGTCCTTGCTGATGTCGGAGGCCTTGCCGGAAATCACGATGCGTCCGGTTTCCAGCAGATAAGCGTCCTCGGCGAAAGCCAGTGCCAAGCTGGCGTTCTGCTCGACCAGCAAAATACTGACGCCTTCTTCGTCGCGGATGCGGCGCATGATGTCGAAGATTTCCCGCACGATCAGCGGCGCCAGACCGAACGACGGCTCGTCTAGCAGCAGCAGCCGCGGCCGCAGCAGCAGCGCGCGCGAAATGGCGAGCATCTGCTGCTCCCCGCCCGACAACGTGCCGGCCTGCTGCCGGTAGCGTTCCTTCAGGCGCGGGAAGTAGCCGAACATTTTCTCGAAATCGGCGGTGGCCTCCCGCGCGGGGCGGGTATAGGCGCCGAGGCGCATGTTTTCCTCGACCGTCAGCTCCATGAAGGTGCCGCGGCCGTCGGGAACATGGGCGACGCCGAGGCGGATAATGTCCTCGGTCGCCATAGCCTCGATCCGCTTGCCGCCGAGGTTGATTTCGCCTTGCGTGCCGACCATCCCGCATAAAGCACGCAGCGTCGTGGTCTTACCCGCGCCATTGGCGCCCAGCAGCGCGGTGACGCCGCCTTGCTGGACCGCGAAATCCAGACCATGCAAAACTTTGGTTTCGCCGTAGGCCGCGTGCAGGCCTTTGACTTCCAGCAGCGCGGTCAATGCTTCAACTCCGGATCGGGTTCGCCGAGGTAGGCGCGAATGACTTCCGGTTCGGCACGCACCTCGTCCGGGGTGCCGTCGGCGATTTTCAGGCCGAATTCCAGCGCCGCGACTTTATCCGATACGCGCATCACCAGGTTCATGTGATGCTCGACCAGCAGGACGGAGCAGCCGAAATGGCTGCGCACCCGTTCGATCATGACCGCGAGGTCGTCCACTTCGCTGTGGTTCAAGCCGGCGGCGGGTTCGTCCAGCAGCAACAACTTCGGGTCGCCGATCAGGGCGCGGGCCAGCTCGACCCGCTTCTGCGTGCCGAACGGCAGCGCGCCTGCCGGAGTTTCCGCCACACCGCGCAGATCGAGCAAATCGAGCAGATCGTCCAGCCGCTTCTGCGCCGCTGCGTCTTCCCGCCGCACCGAAGGCAGGCGCAGCGCGTTGGCGATAAAGCCGGATTTCGCGAGATGGTGCGCACCCACCAAAATATTGTCGCGCACCGACAGCGGCCGGAACAGCGCGACATTCTGGAACGTCCGCCCCAGGCCGATATTGGCCATCTCATGCCGGGGAACATTGGCGAGGGATTTACCCTCGAACAGGATGTCGCCCTCCATGAACCGATAAATGCCGCTGATGCAGTTGAACAGCGTCGTCTTGCCGGAGCCGTTGGGTCCGATCAGGCCACGGATCTGCCCGCGCGCAACGTCGAACGACACGCCGCCGAGCGCGACAACGCCACCGAAGCGCATTTTGACGCCGGTGATACGGAGGAGGGGCTGGTCGTCTACGGGCGGCATCGGAAGCCGGTCCCGGTCCGGTCGCTGGTCTCGCGGCGTTTCATCCATCCCCTCATGCGTCGTGCTGTGGCCCGGTTCGGGCTTCGTCCCTGGTGCGGCGGAAACTGGCGAAGGCGGCTGGGGGAGTCAATTCGTTTATCGCGGTCGTTGCGGCCCCCAGGTGATCGCATATAGCTCCGGGACGAGAGCCATTGGGTTTTTCCGTCATGGTCGGGCTTGACCCGACCACCTCCTGCGATCGGAGGGTCTTTGAAATCACGTGCGATCCCGTCGTCACCCAATTGGCAAGAGGTGGTCGGGGGTATGAACCGGGATGATGGTTGACAGTCTCCAATTTACCGCAGGGAGGACCCGCGGATGGTTTGGAACGTCACGAGTGTCACGGATGAGCGTTTTCGGTTTGTCATCGCTGCCGAGGGCGGCACGGTATCGATGACCGCGCTGTGCGCCGAGTACGGGATCAGCCGGGAGACCGGCTACAAATGGGTGGCTCGCTACCGGGCCGGAGGGTTGGCGGCGCTCGCGGACGGTTCGCACGTTCGCCACGCGCTGCCTCCCGGTATACCGGACGAGATCGCGACGCTGATTCTGACCATGCGCGGCCGCCGCCCGTTCTGGGGGCCGAAGAAGCTGCGCGAAGTCCTGACACGCGAGCATCCGGACCTTGTCTGGCCGGCACTCTCGACGATGGGCGATCTGCTCAAGCGCGAGGGGTTGGTCAAGACCCGCCATGTTCGGGCGCGCGGGGTCGAGCAGGTGCGCGCGCACGCGGTGCCGGACGGCCCCAACGATATCTGGGCCATCGACTTCAAGGGATGGTTTCGTACCCAGGACGGAATCAAATGCGATCCGTTGACAGTCACCGATCTCGCGAGCCGGTATCTCCTGATGTGCGATATCGTCTCGCCGGATCTGGACGGTGTTTGGCCGGCGACGCAACGTCTGTTCAAGGAGCGCGGGCAGCCGCGTGTCTTGCGCATGGACAACGGTTCGCCGTTCGGATCGAAGGGCGCGGCGGGACTGACGAAGCTGTCGGTTCTTTGGCTCAAGCTTGGGATCGCGCTGGAGCCGATCACGCCGGGCTGCCCAGGAGAGAACGGTCGGCACGAGCGAATGCACCGGACACTGAAGGCGGAGACTTCGACACCTCCGGCGGGAACGGCGGCGCTCCAGCAGCGGCGGTTCGACCGCTTCCGGCTGGATTTCAACGAGGTCCGCCCGCATGAGGCGCTCGGGCAGGCAACACCGGCTTCGGTCTATCGGACGAACACGCGGCTTTACGCCGGGCACTTGGACGATCCCTGGTACGATGCCGATCACAGCGTCCATCGTGTCCTGGCACGCGGCTACATGCTGTGGGCTGATGAGCCTCTCTATATCTCCGAGGCTTTGGCAGGCGAACTGGTCGGGGTGGCGCCGCTTCCCTCGGGCAACCGCATCGTGCGGTTCGCGACGACCGATCTGGGAGTGATCGTGCGGCAGACGGGCAAGTTTATCCGTTTTGCCGCCGCCCGGCCGGGCCGCACGAAGGCGGTGTCGGCATGGGATGGCAGCGACGCCGAGACTGAGCCACAGATGACGTGAGGGGCGCTCGCACCGCGACTGGCACCAGTGTGCCGGGATTTCCGGGGGAGGGGAAGGTCCGGTGCTCGCCATCCTCCCCATGCTCGCGCGCAAGGGCGCGCTGTGCG
>CAITUP010000132.1 GCA_903895595.1 uncultured Acetobacteraceae bacterium
CGCGGCCGGACAATTTGCGATCATTGCAGAAGTGGCGAAAGGTCGGGTAGAGCGTTTTACCCCTCTTTCATCAAATGCGCGTGCAGGTCCTTCGTCAGCAAGGCCACCTGCTCCGTTAGCCCCTTCACCGACTCCGTCAGCTTGGTGTTCTGCTCAAGCATCTCGACCAGCAGCGCGCTCTGCCGAGCGGCAGCGTCCAGACGAGCCTCGCCGGCCTTGTGCAGGTCTTCGCGATGTTGGGCGTCCGCGATGGCGTGGCACTTGTCCCGATCGGCCTGCCGGGTCTGCGCCAGCAGGATCAGCGGCGCGGCGTAGGCGGCTTGCAGGCTGAACGCGAGGTTGAGCAGAATAAACGGGTAGATGTCGAACACCCACCAGCCCGCGGCGTTCACCACGATCCAGATCGCAACGATGATGGTCTGCGCGATCAGAAACACCGGCGTGCCGAAGAACCGGGCGAACGCCTCGGCTTTCAGGGCGAACCAATCGTCCCCGAAGACCGAGGACAGGTGCAGATGCGGGGCGTGGAACCGGAAGAAGGGATGGGTTTCCGGTGCGGCTGGCGGGTTTGCGAGGTTGGCCATGATGCGATGTCCCTTTCGGCGCGGCAGTTGTGGCGCTTCCTGGGGAATTGTAGCGGAAAGCGAAAGGCTTAACGACCCTCCCCCTCGGACAGGGTCAAGATCATCGTCACGCCGGCCCCGTGGGTTAGGCGCAGGCTTGGCTGGTTCGTCGGGCAGGTACCGTGTTCGGATGGCGGATAGCACCAAGCCATGCCGGCCGCGTCCGTCGGCGGGCCGAAGCGGTCCAATACCGACCTTTGGATGATCGCCGGCTCACCGACGCCGTTGGCGCGCAGCGTGTACACGATCCGGACGACTGTCTGGCGGGCCGAGAACGCGATCTCCAGCCAGCCGTCCTTGGTCGGTGCGCCGAGCGTGGCCGGACAGTCGATGGCAGCTTGGGTGGGGCAGGGGGGTGAGGCGCGGGTCCATTGAGCCTCGGGACTGCCTTGCGTACGCAGGCGGGATTCGACCTCCGCGGCCGGCATGGCGAGCCGGAGCGTTAGGATATCGGTGTTGTGTGGCTCAAACGCATGGGCACTCCCGGCTGCCAGAAGCAACAGGGGCAGGGCGTGGCGTAGGGACATGGTTGCGGCGTTCCTCGGTGGGCGACGATCATGTCAGGCATTGGTTAAAATTGGGTTAACGGCCCGCTCACGAATTCGTGAACGACATGTCGGTTGAGGTGGCGCAGATGCGCTGCTACGCGGAGTTGCGATTGGAGGCCGGGTGTGGGTGGCCGATAGACTGACCCGACGCTCGAAACCGGTTCGAAGGAGATTGTCGATGCGCCGTCTGCTTGCCTTGGCTCTTGTGTGTTCCGCGACGATCGGCGGCGCTGTGGCGCAGCCGCCGCCGAGCTATGCGCCGATTCCGCCGCCGCGTTATGAGGCTATGCCGCCGCCACGGGGGGAACGGTTCGTGTGGCAGCCCGGTCATTGGCACTGGGACGGTATCCGCTACATCTGGATCGGCGGGCAGCATGTCGCGCGACAGCCCCAATTCCACCATTGGGTCGAGGGACGCTGGGACTGGGCGCCGCGAATGGGGCGCTATGTCTGGCGGCCCGGCCACTGGGACTAGGCCGCGCGCTATCGACACCAACCCCGTTCGGCCTTTTACGCTCCGAGCGGCATGGCTAGGTGCGGTGGAAATAGACGGCGAACCGCTCGATCCGCTGTCGTGCGTCAGAACGCGGACCGCGTGACCATGGAGGCCAGGATGCCGGATTTGCCCTTGGCACCCAAATCGATGTCGATCCGGCTCCGGTCGGGGCCAACGGTCCGGCGAGGAACCGTACATCGGCCTCTTCCAAGCGTGTATCGCCGACAATCAAATCGGGCGCGCGCCGCGGCGCTCCATCGGCTGCTCGCCGCCCTCAATAAGGACGATCCCCCCGCACCAGCATCCGATACAACCGCCGATGCTGGCTGCGATCGTAATCGAACCCCGCCTTATGCAACGACGCCCGATCGTCGATAATCACCAAATCCCCCTTCCGATACTCATGCGCATAGCAAAACTGCGGCTGCGTGATCCTATCCGTTAGATCCTGCAGAAAGTCCTGCGTTTCCTCGGGCGACATGCCCGTCACCGTCTCGGTCTTGCTCTTGTGAAACCAAACTGCCTTGGTCCCGGTCTCGGGATGGGTGCGGACCAACGGATGCACTGTCGGCGGCTTCCCCGACTCAAGCTGAGCCTTCACGATATCCGGATTGCCGATCGCCATACGAGCACTGCTGATAAGCGTGTTCTCGGTTTTCGCGCCGTCGATCTTGCGTTTGATATCGTCCGGCAGCGCTTCGTAAGCTGCGCGGGCGTTGCAAACCGACGTCGCGCCCCCCTTATCCGGCACCGCGACCGCGTACAGCATGGTGAACTTGGGCGGCAGTTCCTGGTTGGTGTGGTCGGTGTGCCAAGTAGCATTGGCGCCGACTTTCGCGGGCTGGCCCTTGCTGTCCAGATGCCGGTTATCCAGCACGCTGATCAACGGAAATCCATCGACCAGATAACGCCGGTTTTGGTCCTCCATCAGCTCCCCGAAGATTTCGCCCGCAGCCTGCAACTGGCCTGGGGTGAGGTGCTCCTGGCCTCGAATCACCAGCACCACGTTCTCGACGGCCGCGCCTTGCAGCTTCTTCCGCGTCGCGGCATCGAGCGGCTGCGCGAGGTCGATCCCCGTCACGATAGCGCCGATATGCTCCTTGACCTTCGCGATCTCCATGGCGTGCGTCATGAATGGGTTCCCTCTGTTTCCGGTTATCTCTCTTGGCGATAGGATCGGCCTAAGGATCGCATCGATCAAGTCGGGAGGCCCCCATGCGCGACGACGCCGCCCCTTGGCGGATCAACGATCTGTTCTACCTGGAACGCGAGATCAACTATTGGACCGGCCCCACCGGCTACGCCGCCTGCACCGCCGCCGTGCAGGCGGCATGCGCCCATGCGGCCAAGCACAACATGGACCGCGTCGCCGTCCTTCCCGCCTGGGCTGCTCGATATGACGGTGTGTTGCGCGATATTGCCGCCAGCATCGACCCCGCCGGCCTGGTCGCCGACTGCGACGGCGCCGAGATCGTGGTCATGCCGACGCCGGAAGCCCTCGCCTGCTTCCTGGCATGGTGCGCGCGGAACGTCCGCTGGGAACCCAAAAAACCGTGACCGGCGCATCGCACAACCGTCATGCCGACCTGCGTCGGCATGACGAGGAGTGTGGCGGCCTGGAAGCCCGGGCTTCGCATGCCGGTTCCCCCGCGCCCGCGCCTGGACCAACCCCCGCCCCCACGCTAAAAACTCCGAAACCCAAGGAAATCCCATGGCCTACGTTCCCGTCCTCAAATCCCCCGACGAGCTCGCCGGCGACGCCCGCCGCATCGCGGAAAAGATCGTCGATACCCGCAAATCCCTCGAAGGCCCGTTCTCCGTCTGGATGCACGCGCCGGAATGGGCGGAACGGGTGGCGCATCTTGGGACGATGGTGCGGTGGGAAGGAACGCTGGAATTGCGGACGCGCACGCTTGCCGCGCTAGTCGTCGGCCGGCATTTCCAGGCGCAATATGTCTGGGGCATCCAGGGCGTGATCGGCGCCGAACGGGGCGTGCCGCGCTCCACCATCGACGCGATCCGCGAAGACCGCTCCGACGGCATCCCAGCCGAGGACCTGCAGATCATCGACTTCACCCGCCAGTTGCTGCGCAAGAACCGCGTCGATCCGTCGCTCGCCAAAGCCGTCATGGCGCGGCTGGGCGCCGACCAGTATGTGCAGCTGACGACCTGCATCGGCTACTACGCGATGCTCGCGATGACCGTGAACGGCGTCGAGCTGGAACCGAACCCGAACCACGAAGCGCTCAAGCTCTAAACGAGCCACCGAAGGAAGTACACGTGACAAACTCCAAACCCGTCCTCATCGATCGCCATCCCGGCCGCTCGGCTCAGACCATCGGCGTCGCGCACGCGCTGGGGACCGATCCGGACCTGATCCATCAGCCGTCGGTCGGCGTCGTGGGCACGAAGGGCGACAGCCAATGCTATTTGGGCGTGATGGCCAAGGTTGACGCGATCCACGCCAGCCTGCGCGCCCGTGTCGGTCAGGGGCCGGGCCAGATGAAGGTCCGCCTTGTGCAGCCGGAATACACGATCGCCACGTCGGACGGCATCCGTAACGGCACGCGGGAGATGCGGTATTCTCTGATCGGCCGTGAAGTCACCCACGACGCGCTGTGCGAGCATTTGGAGGCCACGGGCCTCGCCGGCACCATCGCGGTCGTGGCCTGCGACAAGCCGCCAGTCGGCACGCTTGCCGCGCTGCTCGAACACGATCAGCCCGCGATCATCATGTCGGACGGGCCGATCCACCCCGGCATCGACCCCAACACGGGGGAGCCACTGGACATCGTCAGCGCCTATCAGGTCGCCGGCAACCCGGACGCGGACTTCCGCCACCACATCGCCTGCCACGCCTGCCCCGGCTTCGGCAGCTGCGGCGGCATGTTCACCTACAACACGATGCAGACCTTCATCGGCGTCGTCGGCATGCAGCCGCTGCACATGGTCGCACCCGCGTCCGACGATCCTCGCCGCATCGGCGCCTTCGCGGATGAGCTGGTCGGCTACCTTGCCGCCATGATGGAAAAGGGCCTGACGCCGCGCGACATCGTGAAGCGGGATTCGATCCGCAACGCCGTCATCGTCGCCATGGCGATCGGCGGGTCCACCAACGTGACGCTGCACGCGCCGGAAATCGCCCGCGCCGCCGGCTACGCGGATTTCTGGAAAGACATCATGACGCCGGAGGAGTTCAACCACCTCTCCCGCGACGTCGTGCCGGTGCTGACCGACGCTCGTCCCTACGGCAACTACTCGATGGTCGATATCGACCGCGTCGGCGGCGTGCAGGTGATCGTGCGCGAACTGCTGGAAGCCGGCCTGCTGAACGGCGACATGATGACCTGCACCGGCGAAACGCTGGCCGCCCAGGTCGCGCGCCTCGGCACCGGCAAGCCGGATGGCAAGGTCATCCGAACGGTTGAAAAGCCCTACAAGCCGACCGGCGGCCTGCGCGTGTTGGGCGGGAACCTGTCGCCCGATTTCTCGGCGATCCTGAAGCTCGCGGGCGTCGAAGGCGGCCTGGACAACAACATCTTCCGCGGCAAGGCCCGGGTGTTCGAGGGCGAGCAGGCGTTGCTGAACGCGCTGGATCAAACGCCGGAAACGTTCGAAAACAACGACATGATCATCGTGCGTTACGAGGGCCCGAGCGGCGCGCCGGGCATGCCGGAAATGCTCGATCCGACGTCCCGGATCACGACGCTATGCCGGGAACGTGGCATCGTCGTGGGGCTGATGACCGATGCGCGCTTCTCCGGCGGGTCGGTCGGGTTGGTGATCGGCCACGTCGGACCGGAAGCCGCGCTAGGCGGCCCGATCGCGATGATCGAGAACGGCGATGAGATCGTGGTCGATCTGAACGACAGCACGCTCAGCTGCACCGCGCTGAACGATGCCGCCACGAAGACGAAGCGCACCCAGACCTGGAACGAAGCGGTGAAGGCGAATGGCGGCATTCACCCGAATTGCGGCATCGCCGACACCCGCCTTCTGCACCGCGCCCGTCTGACGGCAGTCCCCGCGACGCGCGGCGGCGGCATGCACCCGAACCGGGAGGTCTGGGTCCGCGCACCGCGCGAAGCCGAAAAGTCCGGGTTCGTACCCACGAACAAGTACCGGACCTGATATCGGCGCGCGACCCCGGGTTTATCGTTCGATAAACCCGGCAAGCTCGTCCTTGGCCCACGCGACCACCTGCGGAATGGTCTGCCCCGCGTGCAGCCGCGCGATCATGGTCGGCAATGTTCCGCGTGTGAAAGCACCGACCGCGATCCCCGGCGGTGCCGGCGACATGGCGATATACGGTCGTGCATTGTGGAACGGCCGTAACGGATAATTGTAGCACAACCCCGCTGGCGGGCCGACCCGGTTCCATATGGGAAAATCGGTCATCGAGGGAAAAGGCGGAATGTCGTAGCCGATGACGGCGTTGCATCGACCCTCGACCTGCTCCCGCTGCATCAAATGCGCGATGATATCCTTGGCGGCGCTTTTATTCTCGGCGAACGACCAGATACCCCAGTAATTGGTCGAATAGGCCTCGAACCGGCCCGCGGGACCGACGGGCGCCGGAAATGTCCACGAATCGTTGGCAATATCCGGCGCGTCCTTCTGTGCGACCCACCAAGGCGAGGGTGGATTGAATATCAGCGTCGTCTTCCCCGAAATATACGCTCGGTTATTCGAGGCATCGTCGTAGGCGACTGCGTTTTCAGGCAGGAATTTCACCAATTTTTGGCTGTATTCCAATACACGCCGGACCGGATCGGAATCGACGGTTATCTGTCCATTCCGATCGACGATTTCCGCGCCGAACGAAGCGAACATTTGCCCGACCCATCCGGTGGAATCGCTGGTCGTTCCCAAACCGGTCGCGAATGGCAGGCCCATTTTATGGCTGGCTTCCGCGACCTTCAGGTAAGTGTCGTAATTCCAGTTCGCGGCCGAAGGCGATCCGCCGTCCTTCGCGGGATACATGTCCAGCACGTCCATGCCGGCCTGCTTCAACAAGCTGACGCGCCCGAGCGCATTGTAGTTAAACGACATCGTGCTGATCGGCACCGCCCGCCACTGGCCCTCGACCTTGCCGAGATATTCGCAGATCTCATGGGTGCGCCCGTACTGCGCCGTTAACCGCCCCATAACGTCGTCCATCGGGATCATGAGGCGGGCGTTGTTGTGAACCTCCCACACCGGAAACAGCTGGATATCGTGCCCGGATTTGGCCAACGCCTGCGCCGAACGCGTGTTCAGCACGGCCTGGCCCCCGAGGAAGTCGGCCTTTACGTCGACCTTGTTGGCCTCGGCCCAATCCTGGATTTGCTTGCGCATCGTGTCGTTGCCGGCGGCGATCCAGTGATCGGGCACGACCATCGACAATTTTCCGGCGGCCCCTGCCGTGCGGATATGCACCAGCGGCAGCGTGGCGGCACCAACCAGCGCCGAGCGCCTGGTTAGCCGGCGTGCCTTCGGCTTCGTCGTCCGGGTCTCCATTGGGCGTTTCCTCGTTTTGTTCGTGACGTTTCCGGCAGCATAGGCGCCTATCGCCGGACGTTCCAAGAGCCGACGCGGGCGATACATGATCTCCATCAATGCGCGCTTCCGCGAACCGCGGTTTCAATGCGCGCCACACCGACGGCCTTGGACCGAACTGTCGCGCCCGCTTGGCCGAACAAGCGGTTCGAAACCCGCCCAACCCAGGAGTTGCGACCATGACCACCCACTCAGCGGACGGCTATCTTCCCTCGGAAACCGAGGTATTCATGAACCCGGCGCAGGTCGCGTATTTCCGGCAGCGGCTGGAACAGATGCGGGACGATCTGCGGCACGAGATGGAGACCATCCCCCACGCGGACGCCGACGATGGCACGCGGGAGGGCGATCAGACCGACCATGCGAGCGCGGACACCGAACGCGAATTCGGGCTGGTGAACCGTGCTCGGGTCGAGATATTGTTGGCGCAGGCGGAGCAGGCGCTGATCAGGCTGGACAATCGCACATTCGGCTATTGCGCCGACACCGGGGCGCCGATCGGGCTGAAGCGGCTGGTCGCGCAGCCGACAACGGCATTGTCGCTGGCGGCGCAGGAGGCACGGGAACGGGCCGGCCGCTGAGGAGCAGTCATAATTGGGAGGGAAAACCGGTGGAAAGAGAGAACCCGGATTCGAGGTTCCCATCCTGTCCAGGTGCTCTCGGGAAAAAGCGGCAAGACCGGCAATCGCGCCAGGAAGCTCCATTGCGAGAGGCCTTACAGATCGGCTGTTTCGGGTTACGCGGCGGCCGCGATCCCGCCCCACCCCGATCCAGCCGGATAGGCAATGCGATCGCTGCTTGCTTGTATCTCCAGGATTGCCGGCGCCAGGAACGGGGGCAGCGGCACGACCGCATCGCCATTGGTCCATCGCCGCAATAATATGCCGCAATTCTCCGGCGCCCACCAGCCTTGCGACAGTGCTGGATGGTCCAGAGGAATATCGTGAACCTCTCCGGTTCGGTCGGTCAGCGTAATGCGTTCGACATAGACACCGAGATCGCGGCGGTCTTCTGCCCAAGGCCGCACGTCGGTGGGGCGCCCTGAACGCGAAACCACCCGGATGCTTGGGACACGCGCCGATAGCATAAACAAATGCCGTCCGTTCTCGCGGACGATCGCGCGCGGTGTGCGGTCCTGCGCGACAACATGCAAATCCGGGTCCCGATCCGTTTCCCGCCGCTCCAAATCCATTCCCAACCGTTCCGCTCGGCCTGCGAGACGTTGCCATATCGGCTGCACGTCCGCATCGTCCGATACGAATGGCGCGCAAGACCGGAACGATCGATCCGGTGTGCCTTCCGCGCAATCGGGATAAAGCTCGCGCGGTTCGTCCGTACCCGAGAAAAAGCCGCGATTGCCGGTGTCCAGATAACTCTCGGCCGGGAGACCCTCGGCAAGCAGGATCGCATGCTCATCCAATTCGATATGATAATAGACAACCGATGCCCTGTCGGTCTCCTGGAAAATCGTGGCGCCATTGATCAACCGGCGCGCGCATATCAGCTTGTTATCGACAAACACCGCATGATCTGGAGAAAGAACCAAATCCCGCCGCGGCACGCCATCGGCGAAACCATCGCGCAGGATGCGAACCGGCGCGGCCAACCAAGGCCGCGGATGCCGCGTCAAATCGATCCGGCGTGAGCCTACCCATTTTACCCGCCGCTCCAGGCGGTCGTTGCCAGCCTGCGTGACGATGCTATCCCCGACGCGGATCGACTCTACCGCTCTTTCTCCCGCGGGCGTCAGAATATGCGTGCCGGCCGCATAACAAACGACGCTGTCGAGATAAAGATCGGTGCCGGCACCGATACCGCCCCCGGCGGTTGCATCCGGTGCGAAGTCGAAGAAGGTACCGGCGGTCGGCGCGCTCGCCAGCGTCACCGTACCGAGTTGCGTCGCACCGTTGTAAAGCGTGACGGTGTTGTCGATGCCGTTGAATTTGTTTTCCGACGTCGCGCCGACCTTCGCGGATGTGATCGTCACGCCCTGGACGTTGATGAAATTCGAACCGGCAACGGTGGCGCTGCCGCCGGTCTCGATGCTCAGACCGCCGATCGTGCCGGCGAGCCCGGCGAGCGATGTGGCGTTCAACGCCAGCGCCCCGGCACTGCCCGCGAACGTAAAAGCGTTACCCGAACCGACGGTGCCATCGAGCCGCAGCACCGAACCGACGGTCCCGGCGATCCCGAACGCCGCGCCCGCGGTGGCCGCGATGTTGCCCGTGATGTCGAGCGTTCCGCCCGCTGCCTGGATTGTGCCGGTCGCGGTCGGCGCGCCATTGATCGTGCCGTTTCCGGTAATCGTGGAGAATGTCAGCGCCCCGCCGGTTTGGGTAATCGTTCCCCCGGCCAGATTGATTGCCCCCGCCGCACCGGACCCGGTCAGCACCGCGCCAGCGCCGACCGTCACGCCGGCGGCGTCGGTCAAGGTGCCGCCGTCGAGCTTGATCGTGCCGTTGGTAATGCTCTCCGCCGCACCGATCGTCAGGGAACCGGTCGCGCCGATCTCCAGCGTCTGGTTGGCGTTGGCGATCGCGATGGCACCGGAGGTCAGGGTGCCGTCGATCTTGAGGGTCGATCCCGCGACGGTCGCGATGGCAGCCGATCCGAATGTGGGCGCGCCGGTCAGGTCCAAGACCCCGCCGGATGCCGTCATCGCACCCGCGATGGCGGGCGTGCCGGCGATCGTGCCGCTGCCGGTCACGCTGGCCAGCGTCAGCCCGCCCCCCGCCTGCGCGATCGTGCCGCCCGATACCGTGATGGCGCCGGCCGTTCCGGTACCCGTCAGCGTCGCACCGGCGCCGATGGTCACGCCAGCGGCGTCGGTCAAAGTGCCGCCGTCCAACTTGATCGTGCCGTTCGTGATACTCTCGGCCACGGCGATGGTCAGCGTGCCGGTCGCGCCGATCTCCAGCGTCTGATTGGCATTGGCGATCGCAATGGAAGCGGCCGCGGTGGCTGTGCCGTCCAGCAGCAGGTCGGAACCCGCCGTCACGTCGATGACCAGTGTCGGGCCGCTGTTGACGGTGCCTTTGATGTCCAACGTGCCGCTGCTGGCCTTGATCGTGCCGGCGGCGGCGCCGGAAATGGCGGTGCCGGCGGCGATCGTGCCGGACCCGGTGACCGATCCCGACGTCACCGTCAGGCCGGACAGGTCGGTCAGCGTGCCGCCATCCAATTTGATGGTGCCCAGCGTCATGGCTTGTGCGGCGGTCAGCGTCAGCGCGGCGGTCGTGCCGAGTTCCAGCGTCTGGTTGGCATTGTTCAGCGCGATGGCGCCGGACGACAGCGTGCCCTCGATCTTGAGGTCCGAACCGGCCACGACGGCGACGGCGAGCGAGCCGAAGGTCGGCGTCCCCTTCAGGTCGAGCACGCCGCCGGACGCGGTGATCGCCCCGGTGACGGCCGGCGCGCCGTTCACGGTGCCGCTGCCGGTGATGCTGGCCAGGGTCAGCGTGCCGCCGGTCTGGGTGATGACGCCGGATGTCGCGGTGATGGCGCCGGCCTTGCCGGTGCCGGTCAGGGTCGCGCCGGCACCGATGGTCACGCCCGCGGCATCGGTCAGGGTGCCGCCATCGAGTTTGATCGTGCCGTTGGTAATGCTCTCGGCCACGCTAATGGTCAGCGTGCCGGCGACCCCGATCTCCAGTGTTTGGTTGGCATTGTTGACGGTAATGGCCGTGGCGGATGTCGCTGTGGAATCCACCAGCAGATCGGACGCGGTGGCGGAGGCGATCGCCAGCACCAGCCCGCTGCCGACGGTGCCGGTCAGGTCCAACGTGCCGCCGGACGCGGTGATCGTGTCGGCCGCGCCCGAACCGACACGGGACAGGCTGGCGGCGATGGTGCCGGACCCGGTGATCGCCCCGTTCGTCGCCGCGGTGCCGAGGGTGATGCCGGACGCATCCGTCAGCGTGCCGCCGTCGATCTTGATCGTGCCGAGGGTGACGTTCTGCACCGCTCCGATCGTCAGATTGCCGGCGGCGCCGATTTCCAGCGTCTGGGTCGCGGCCGTGATTGCGATGGCCGCGGCGGCAGTCGCGGTGCTGCTGAATTCCAGGTCGGAGGCAGCGGACGAGGCAATGGAGAAGGCCTGTCCGGTCGCCACCGAACCGGTCAGGTTCAACGTTCCGGTCCCGGCGGCGATGGTCCCACCGCTGCCGCCGATGGCCGCGGCGATCGTGCCGGATCCCGTAACCGAACCGCCGGTCAGTGTCAGGCCGGACGCGTCGGTGAAGGTGCCGCCACCGAGTTTCAACGTGCCGGCGCTGATTGTTTCGGCGACGCCGATGGTCAGATTGCCGGCGGCCCCGATTTCCAGGGTCTGATTGGCATTGCTCAGCACGATGGCGCCCGCGCTCGTGGCGGCGGCGGAGAATTTCAGGTCGGATGCGCTGGTCGACCCGATGGTAAACGACTGGCCGGTCGCGACAGTGCCGGCCAGGTTGAGCGTTCCGCCGCTCGCGGCAATGGTCGCCCCGCCGCCGGAAATCGCGGGGTTCACAGTGCCGAACCCGGTCAGCGTGCCGCCGGAAAGGGTCAAGCCGGCCGCGTCGGTCAGCGAGCCGCCATCCAACTGGATGGTGCCGGCACTCATGCTTTCGGCGACACTGACGGTCAGCGCCCCGGCCGAACCGATTTCCAGGGTCTGGTTGGCATTGTTCAGCATGATCGCCGACCCGGTCGTCGCGGCGGCGGAGAATTTCAGATCGGACGCCGTCGCCGATCCGATGCTGAAGGTACGGCCGGTCGCCACGGCACCGAGGATCGACAGCGTCCCGCCGGCGGCGTTGAGCGTGCCGGCGGCCCCGGCGAAGGCCCCGGTGACCGTCCCGAACCCGGTCACCGTACCGCCGGTCATGGTGAACCCGGCCGCGTCGGTCAGCGCGCCGCCATCGAGCAGGATGGTGCCGCCGCTGACCGCCTGCGCCACGCTGATCGTCAGCGTACCCGACGCCCCGATTTCCAGCGTCTGGTTGGCGTTGCTCAGCGTCATCGCCGTGGCGGATGTCGCCGGACCGGCCAGAAACAAATCGGACGCCGTGGCGGAGGCAATCGCCAGTACCAGGCCACTGCCGACGGTGCCCGTCAGGGTCAGTGTGCCGCCGGAGGCCGTGATGGTATCCGCCGCGCCCGAACCGACGCGGGACAGATTGGCGGCGACGGTGCCCGACCCGGTGATCGTGCCGTTCGTCGCCGCGGTGCCGAGGGTGATCCCGGACGCATCCGTCAGGGTGCCGCCGTCGATCTTGATGCTGCCGAGGGTGACGTTCTGCACCGCGCCGATGGTCAGGTTGCCGGCGGCGCCGATCTCCAGCGTCTGGGTCGCCAAGGTAATCGCGATGGCCCCGGCGGCGGTCGCGGTGCCGCTGAACTCCAGATCGGAGGCAGCGGCGGACGCGATGGTGAAGGTCTGGCCCGTATCGACCGAACCGGTCAGATTGAGGGTGCCGGTGTTCGCGGTCACGGTCGCACCGCTGCCGGTAATCGCGGCGTTGACGGTGCCCGATCCGGTCAACGTGCCGCCGCTCAGCGTCAGACCGTTGCCATCGGTCAGCGTGCCGCCGCCGAGCTTGATCGTGCCGGCGGTCAGCGTTTCGGCGGCGCCGATGGTCAAAGCGCCGGCGGCGCCTATTTCCAGCGTCTGATTGGCGTTGGTCAGCGCGATCGCGCTGCCGACGGTGGCGGTGCCGGAGAATTTCAGGTCCGACCCGGCGCCCGTGGCGATGGTAAAACTCTGTCCGGTCGCCACGGAACCGGTCAGGTTGAGGGTCCCGGCGCTCGCGGTGATCGTCGCACCGCTGCCGGAGATCGTGGGGTTGACCGTCCCCAACCCGGTCAGCGTGCCGCCGGTCAGGGTCAGGCCCGCCGCGTCGGTCAACGAACCGCCGTCCAGCTGGATGGTGCCGGCGCTCATGCTTTCGGCAGTGGAGATCGTCAGCGCCCCGGCCGCGCCGATTTCCAGGGTCTGGTTGGCGTTGTTCAGAACGATCGCCGAACCGGTCGTCGCAGCAGCCGAGAATTTCAGGCCCGATGCCGCGACGGTACCGATCGTGAAGGATTGACCGGTCGCGACGGCCCCCGCCAGGGTCAGGGTCCCGCCGGTGGCAACCACCGAACCGCCGGTGCCGGCGATGGCCGGATTGACGGTGCCGAAACCGGTTAGCGTGCCGCCGGTCATTGTCAGCCCGGCCGCGTCGGTCAGCGAGCCGCCATCGAGCTGGATGGTGCCGCCGCTCATGCTTTCCGCGACGCTGATGGTCAACGCGCCGGCCGCACCGACTTCCAGCGTTTGGTTGGCATTGTTCAGGGTCACCGCCACGCCCGTCGTCGCGGCGGCGGCGAACAAAAGGTCCGACGCGGTGGCAGACGCGATGCTGAAGGTTCGCCCGGTCGCCACCGAACCGGCGATCGTCAGCGTGCCGTTATTGGCGTTGAGCGTGCCGGCGGTCCCGGTGATCGCACCGCTGACCGTGCCGGACCCGGTCACGCTGCCGCCGGTCATCGCGAGCCCGGCCGAGGCCGTGAAGGTGCCGCCGTCCAGCTTAATGGTGCCGAGGCTCATGGCCTGCGCGGCGGCGATCGTCAGGGCGCCGGATGCTCCGATCTCCAGCGTTTGATTGGCATTGTTCAACGTCAGGGCCGTCGCCACGGCTGCCGAACCGCTGAATTCCAGGTCGGAAGCGCTGGCGGTGGCGATGGTGAAGGTCTGGCCGGTCGCCACGGCCCCGGTCAGGTTGAGCGTACCCGCGCTGGCCGTTACCGTGGCACCGCTGCCGCCGATGGCCGCCGCGACGGTGCCGGCCCCGGTCAACGTGCCGCCGGTCAGCGTTAGACCGCTGGCATCCGTCAGCGTGCCGCCGCCCAGCTTGATCGTGCCGGCACTCATGCTTTGCGCCGAACCGAACGTCAGGGCGCCGGCCGCCCCGATTTCCAGCGTCTGGTTGGCATTGTTCAGGGTAATCGCGTTGCCGCTCGCGGCGGTGCCGGAGAATTTCAGGTCCGATCCGGCGCCGGTCGCAATCGTGAAACTCTGTCCGGTCGCCACGGTTCCGATCAGGTTGAGGGTCCCGGCATTCGCGGTAATCGTCGCACCGCTGCCGGAGATCGCGGGGTTCACCGTCCCGAACCCGGTCAGCGTGCCGCCGGTCAGGGTCAGGCCGGACACGTCGGTCAACGTGCCGCCATCCAGTTGGATGGTTCCGGCGCTCATGCTTTCGGCGGTGGAGATCGTCAGAGCCCCGGCCGCGCCGATCTCCAGCGTCTGATTGGCGTTGTTCAGGACAATCGCGTTGCCGGTCGCGGCGGCGGCCGAGAATTTCAGGTCGGTTGCGCCGACCGTACCGATCGTGAAGGTCTGGCCGGTGGCGACCGCCGCAACCACCGTCAGCGTGCCGCCGGTCGCGGCAATCGTCCCGCCGCTGCCGGAGATCGCCGGATTGACCGTCCCGAAACCGGTCAGCGTGCCGCCGGTCATCGCCAGACCGGCCGCGTCGGTCAGGATGCCCCCATCCAGCTGGATGGTGCCGCCGCTCATGCTTTCGGCGACGCCGATGGTCAGCGTGCTGGCGGCCCCGACCTCCACCGTCTGGTTGGCGTTGGTCAGCGCGATTGCCGCGCCGGTCGTCGCGGCGGCGGCGAATTTCAGGTCGGATGCAGTCACGGTGCCGACGGTGAATGTGCGTCCTGTCGCCACGGTGCTGGCGATCGTCAGCGTGCCGCCGTTCGCGGTCAACGTCCCTCCGACGCCCGTGATCGCCGGATTGACCGTCCCGAAGCCAGTGAGCGTGCCCCCGGTCATCGACAGACCGAGGGTATCGATCAGCGTGCCGCCGTCGAGCTGGATCGTGCCGTTGCTCATCGCCTGCGCCACACTGACGGTCAGTGTGCCGGTGGCGCCGATTTCCAACGTCTGGTTGGCGTTGCTCAGTGTAATGGCCGTGGCCGACGTTGCCACGCCGTCGAGCTTGAGATCGGATGCCGTCGCCGAGGCTATCGCCAGCACGACCCCGGTGCTGACCGTGCCCGTCAGGTCCAGCGTGCCGCCGGAGGCGGTGATCGTATCTGCCGCCCCGGTTCCGACCCGCGACACATTGGCCGCGACGGTGCCCGAACCGGTGATCGTGCCGTTCGTCGCCGCGGTGCCGAGGGTGATCCCGGACGCGTCCGTCAGCGTGCCGCCGTCGAGTTTGATCGTGCCGAGGGTGACGTTCTGCACTGCACCGATCGTCAGGTTGCCGGCGGCGCCGATCTCCAGCGTCTGGGTTGCCAAGGCGATCGCGATTGCCGCGGCGGCGGTGGCCGAACCGCTGAATTCCAAATCCGACGCGGCAGCGGAGGCGATCGTAAAGGTCTGGCCGGTTGCCACCGAACCCGTAAGGTTCAACGTGCCGGTGTTGGCGGTCACGGTCGCACCGCTGCCGGTGATCGCGGCGTTGACGGTGCCCGACCCGGTCAAGGTCCCGCCGGTCAGTGCCAATCCGCCGGCATCCGTCAGCGATCCACCGCCCATTTTGATGGTGCCGAGGCTCATGGCCTCGGCCGCACCGATGGTCAGAGCGCCGGCGGCCCCGATTTCCAGCGTCTGATTGGCGTTGTTCAGGGTGATGGCGTTGGCGCTGGCCGCGGTGCCGGAGAATTTCAGGTCCGACCCGGCGCCCGTGGCGATGGTGAAGGATTGGCCCGTCGCAACCGAACCGGTCAGGTTCAGCGTGCCACCCGTAGCGACAACACTCCCGCCGCTGCCGGAGATCGCGGGATTGACCGTTCCGAACCCGGTCAGCGTGCCACCGGTCAGGGTCAGGCCCGCCGCATCGGTCAACGAACCGCCGTCCAGCTGGATCGTCCCGGCGCTCATGCTTTCGGCAGTGGAGATCGTCAGCGCGCCGGCCGCGCCGATCTCCAGCGTCTGATTGGCATTGTTCAGCACGATCGCATTCGCGGTCGCGGCGGCGGCCGAAAATTTCAGGTCCGATGCGCCAGCCGTCCCAATGACAAAAGTCTGGCCGGTGGCGACCGCCCCAACCATCGTCAGCGTGCCGCCGGTCGCGGCAATCGTGCCGCCGCTGCCGGCGATGGCCGGATTGACGGTGCCGAACCCCGTCAGCGTGCCGCCCGTTATCGTCAGACCGGCCGCGTCGGTCAGGATGCCACCATCCAACTGGATGGTGCCGCCGCTCATGCTTTCGGCGACGCCGATCGTCAGCGTACTGACGGCCCCGACCTCCACCGTCTGGTTGGCGTTGGTCAGCGCGATTGCCGCGCCGGTCGTCGCGGCAGCCGCGAATTTCAGATTGGATGCACTCACGGTCCCGACCGTGAACGTGCGTCCCGTCGCCACGGTGCTGGCGATCGTCAGCGTGCCGCCGTTCGCGGTCAGCGTCCCTCCGACGCCCGTGATCGCCGGATTGACCGTCCCGAAGCCGGTGAGTGTGCCCCCGGTCATCGCCAAGCCCAGCGTGTCCGTGAACGAACCGCCGTCGAGCTGGAGGGTCCCGTTGCTCATAGCCTGCGCGACGCTGACCGTCAGCGCACCGGTGGCGCCGATTTCCAGCGTCTGGAGAGCGTTGTTCAGCGTGATCGAGGTAGCCGAGGTCGCGGTGCCATCGAGCTTCAGGTCCGATCCGGCCACCGCTGCGACCGCCAGCACCACGCCGCTGCCGACGGTGCCGGTCAGATCCAGCGTGCCGCCGGAGGCCGTGACCGAGTCCGCCGCCCCGGTACCGGACTTGGCGATATCGGCGGCGATGGTGCCGAAACCGGATATCGTGCCATTGGACGCGGCTGTCCCCAGCGTGATTCCCGCCGTGTCCGTCAGTGTGCCGCCGCTGAGTTTGATGGTGCCGAGCGTGACGTTCTGCGCGGCACCGATGGTTAGTGCTCCACTGGCGCCGACTTCCAGCGTTTGATTCGCGACGGTGATGGAAAATGCGGCGGCGGCGGTGGCGGTGCTGCCGAACTTCAGGTCCGAAGCGGCGGCTGTCGCGATGGTGAAGGTCTGGCCGCTGTCGACGCTGCCGGCCAAGGTCAAGGTGCCGGTATTGGCCGTTATCGTCGCGCCACCGCCGCTGATCGCGGCATTGACGGTGCCCGATCCGGTCAGCGTGCCGCCGGTTAACGCCAATCCGCCGGCATCCGTCAGCGATCCGCCGCCGATCTTGATGGTGCCAAGGCTCATGGCCTCGGCCGCACCGATGGTCAGGGCGCCGGCTGCTCCGATTTCCAGGGTCTGATTGGCATTGCTTAGCGCGATCGCGTTGGCACTGGCCGCGGTGCCGGAGAATTTCAGGTCCGACCCGGCGCCCGTGGCAATGGTGAAACTCTGTCCGGTCGCCACGGTTCCGGTCAGATTGAGGGTCCCGGCGCTCGCGGTGATCGTTGCACCGCTGCCGGAGATCGCGGGGTTCACTGTCCCGAACCCCGTCAACAGGCCCCCGGTCAGGGTCAGACCGGACACATCGGTCAACGAACCGCCGTCCAGCTGGATGGTCCCGGCGCTCATGCTTTCGGCAGTGGAGATCGTCAGCGCCCCGGCCGCGCCGACTTCCAGCGTCTGACTGGCGTTATTCAACACCACCGCGTTCGCGGTGGCCGCGGCAGCCGAGAATTTCAGATCCGACGCGCTGACTGTGCCAATCGTAAAGGTCTGGCCGGTGGCGACCGCGCCCACCATCGTCAGCGTGCCGCCGGTCGCTGCAATCGTCCCGCCGCTGCCGGAAATGGCCGGATTGACCGTCCCGAACCCGGTCAGCGTGCCGCCGGTCATCGCCAGACCGGCCGCGTCGGTCAGGATACCCCCATCCAGCTGGATGGTGCCGCCGCTCATGCTCTCGGCGACGCTGATGGTCAGCGTGCTGGCGGCCCCGACCTCCAGCGTCTGCTTGGCGTTGGTCAGCGCGATTGCCGCGCCGGTCGTCGCGGCAGCCGCGAATTTCAAATCCGAAACCGTGGCCGTATCGATGGCGAAGGTCCGGCCAGTGGCGACCGTACTCGCGAACGTTAGAGTGCCGCCGCTGGCATTCAGCGTCCCGGCCGTCCCGGTGATCGCCCCGGTCACCGTGCCCGCCCCGGTGACGGTGCCGCCGGTTATGACGAAGCCCGCCGCATCCGTCAGTGTGCCGCCGTCGAGTTGGACGGTGCCGCCGCCAATGGCCTGCGACACGCTGACCGTCAGCGCACCCGCCGAACCGATTTCCAGCGTCTGATTGGCGTTGTTCAGCACCATCGCGGTGGCTGAGGTCGCCGTTCCGTCCAGCTTGAGGTCCGATGCGCTCGCCGACGCGATCGCCAGCACCAGCCCGCTGCCGACCGATCCCGTTATGTCGAGGGTCCCGCCCGACGCGGTAATCGAATCCGCGGCACCCGTTCCCGTTCGCGTCAGATTGGCAGCGATGGTCCCAAAGCCCGAGATGGTTCCGTTCGAGACGCCCGTCCCCAAGCTGATCCCGGACGCATCCGTCAGCGTGCCGCCGGCCATGAGAATGGTGCCGAGCGTGACGTTCTGGGCGGCGCCGATGGTCAGGGACCCGGGATCGACCTTCAATGTCTGATTGGCATTGTTAATCGTAATCGCCGACGCGGATACCGCCCCGCCGCTCAGGCCCAGCTCAAGCGTCGAGGCTACGGCGCTGCCGATCGCCAGTGTCGCCCCCCCGCTGGCGAGGGAGCCGCTGCCGGTCACGACCAACAATCCGCTGCTGGCGGTGATCGCGCCGCCGCCCGCGATCGCGCCATTCGCGACCAACGTGCCGGTGCCGTTGATGACCGTATTCGCGTTTGTCGCGACGGCACCCGACACCGTCAACGTGTTGCCCGTCGCGAACGCCAACGTGGTGGACTTGCCGCCGGACGCACCAGCCAAAGTCAGGCTGGCGATGGAGACCGTGGTATCTTCGGTGACAGTAAAAGCGGCGAGCTGGGTCGCGGAGCCAATGACGACGTCGCTACCGATCGCAGGAGGACCGGCGGGGCTCCAGTCCAGGCCGGTACTCCATGGACCCGTCGTCGTGCCGGACCAGGTAAACGTCGCCATCCCTGTTGTGTGCCCTTGTTACCAACCGTGCGTTGCCTTGGGGTTTTACGTATCTGCTCGGAAGGCCGGTATCGATCCTGACTTCCGCTCCACTGTGCGATTGCACGGAACGACGGCGGCCGACAACTAAATTTTTGAGAACAGTTCGGAAAATTGATTTCCGCAGCGGCGCGTGGGGCCAGCCCGGACAGCCGGCGCGCCCAGCGTTCCATGATCTCCACCAATGCGCGCACCGGCGAACCAGGACCGCACCGTTCACCCCTGGGCCGCTATCCCGGTTCGGTCCCCGCCAACCTCAGGAGTCACCTCGGGGACTACTCACCCAGCGGCCGGCTATGTTCCCTCGGACACCGAGCCCGGGTAGAGACGCTGCTGGCGCAGGAGCGTCGCGGCAGTTGAACGGCAGTCAATATTGGGAAAACTGGCGGAGGGGATGAGATTCGAACTCACGGTACGGCTTGACGCCGTACGGCGGTTTAGCAAACCGCTGCCTTCAGCCACTCGGCCACCCCTCCGCCTGGAGAGTTATCCCCGGGCGAACCCGGACACAGCGTTTGC
>CAITUP010000133.1 GCA_903895595.1 uncultured Acetobacteraceae bacterium
CCCCCCCCCGCCGCCGCCGCCCGCGCCGCCACCGCCGGCCCCGCCGCCGCCGAAGGTGCCGTCGCCGCCGCCCGAGCCGCTGCTGCTGATATTACCGATCCCCCCGCCAGTGCCGCTGTTGCCGATCGAGCCGCTACCGCCATTCGGTGTACCGCCGATGCCGCCACCTCCGCCATCGCCGGCCGGTCCCCCTAATCCGCCGCCCCCGGCGTTGCCGCCCGATCCGCCCGCGCCGATGCCATAAATCCCCGTCCCGCCAGCGCCTCCGCCGCCGCCGGCACCGCCGTTTCCTCCCGTCCCGCCCGACCCGCCCGATCCGCCCGCGCCCCCGGCACCGCCGGTGGTGCCCGACGGACTTCCGCCAGCACCACCCGTCGTGCCGGACGCCCCGGTATTGCCCGAACTGGTCTGCCCGGCTGCGCTGCCGCCTCCCGCTCCGCCAACCGCGCTGTCGTTCGCGAAGGCGACATTGTTCAGGGTGACCGTGCCGCTCGCGCCGATGAACAGCCCGGCGCCCAGGCCCGCGCCGCCACCCCCGCCGCCCAATGCCCCGGCCGCGCCTTGCGCGACGGCATTGTCGATCGCCAAATTCCGGAGAATTACCCCGCCCGAGGTCACCGCCAGCCCGCGCTGCCCGTTGGCGTCAATCGCGAAACCGCCCGCGCCGCCATCGATTGTCAGCGTCACCCCGCTTGCCAATGACACCTGAGGCAAGGCAGAGGCCAACGTAACCGCACTGCCAAGCACGATCGTGTATGTGCCGGACGTGAGCATCTCCGCCGCCTGAATCGCAGCGGCCAATTGGGCTTGGGTGGTGACGGTCGTGGTCATGCGGGGGCCTCAGAACCGGCGCGCATGGCCCATGGGCGGACGGCATTTCACGACGGCCCAGGATATATATTGACCGAATCGCACCCTGTGCTGTCCATTTTTGGTGGTATTTCGACGGGTGGCCGAGCGTGCCGCTCGAACCATCGCGCTCCGTGAGGCCTGTATTTGTATCAACCCCTAGTTCTCGACCGCTTCGACGATGCGTTTTCCCGGCGCACCCGGCCCGAGGACTGGCAAACACTCAAGGCTTTACGGGATCACCCGCGCTTTCTCGATGGTGTCGTCGCATACGACGATCTGCTGCCGGAGATTTTCGCCAACAATATCGCGCTCAACCGGTTGGTGACCCAGGTCGAGCGGATGCAAACCATCGCCTTCACGTTGCATCTCTACGATTCATTCGACCCCAACGACCCCACCACCGGTCTGACGGTGTCGCGCCTGCAACATCTTTGCACTGTTCACAATTTAGCGAGCAATGGCGGCGTCGTCGCCTTCATGGCGCTGATGACCGTCGCCGGCTATCTGACACGCCAGCGCTCGGCGCTGGACCGGCGAGTCGTGCATTATGCCCCCACGCCCAAATTCATGGATCCAGTGAACCGCTGGACCCGGGCGATCCTGGCGAGCATCGATGCCATCGAGCCCGAGGCCCAACTCGCCGCATCGTTCGATGCCCACCCACGCTTCGGCTGGGACATGCGCGAGGCCAGCGTCCAGGCCATACTCGGCGGCTGGGCCCCGACCGCTCCGTTCCCCGAGGCAACCCATTTCATCAACGCGCACGGCGGCTGGATGTTGATGTGCCACGCGACCGCGATCCTGCTGCGGGACGGCGGCTGCAAGGAGATCGTGCCGATATCGATCTGGCCAACCTGGGCAAACGCTTCGGCGTGTCGCGCTCGCACCTGCGCCGGCTGCTGGAAGGCGGCTATGAGCAGGGGTTGCTCGACGCACCGCCGCGCAATGGCAGCCACGTGCTGCTGTCGCCACGCTTGGTCGCCGCCTGTCTGTCCGCTCAGGCCGGCGAATTGGCAACCCATCGCCGCTCGGCCCATTGGGCGCGGGGCCGATTGAGGTCGGCGGCCGCGGCGTAACTGTCAGCCCTTCGCGGTCTCCGGCGCGAACCGAGCGACAAGATCGGTGATGTGCCCGACTTCCTCCAGCCGCAGACCGTCCGGCGCGGCCAGCTTGCGGTTGCCGTGCGCCAGACGGCGCGGCAGTGCGGCGGCGTCGAAGCCGAGTTTCGCCGCCTCTTTCAGCCGAGCTTCGGCTTGGGCGACTTGGCGGACCTCGCCGGACAGACCGACCTCCCCGAAAAAGACCATGCCAGGGCTGGTGGGTTTGTCGAACGCGGCCGATGCGATGGCGGCGGCGATGGCCAGATCGGCCGCGGGTTCGTTCACCCGTAAGCCGCCGGCGATGTTCAGGTAGACATCGGTCTGGTTCATGCGCACGCCGGCGCGGGTTTCCAGCACCGCCAGAAGCATTCCCAGCCGGCCGCCGTCCCAGCCGATGACGGAACGCCGCGGCGAACCGCTGGGGTTGGGCGCGAGCAGCGCCTGGACCTCCACCAGAACCGGCCGCGTGCCCTCCAGCCCGGCGAAGACCGCCGATCCCGCGATATTGCCGCGCCGTTCCGCCAAGAACAGGGCCGAGGGGTTGGGCACTTCCGCCAAACCGCGTTCGGTCATTTCGAACACGCCGATTTCGTCGGTGGCGCCGAAGCGGTTTTTCACCGCGCGCAGAATGCGGAACTGGTGGCCGCGGTCGCCCTCGAAATACAACACGGCGTCGACCATGTGCTCCAGCACGCGCGGGCCGGCGAGGGAGCCGTCTTTGGTGACGTGGCCGACCAGCACGAGGCTGAAGGCGCTGGTTTTCGCCAGACGGATGAGTTCGAACGAACAGGCCCGCACCTGCGCCACGGTGCCGGGCGCGCTTTCGATGGAATCCAGCCACATGGTCTGGATGGAGTCGATCACGACCAGGGCGGCGTCCTTGCATTGCTCCAAGGTGGCGGCGATGTCGCGCACGTTCACGGCCGCTGCGAGTTCGATCGATGTGTCCGACACGCCCAGGCGGCGGGCGCGCAGGCGCACTTGCTCGATGGATTCTTCGCCGGAGACGTAAAGGACGCGCTTGCCGGTGCGCGCCAGTTGCGCCGCCGCTTGCAGCAGCAGGGTGGACTTGCCGATGCCGGGATCGCCGCCGACCAGCACCACCGACGACGGCACCAGCCCGCCGCCGAGGACGCGGTCCAGTTCCTCGATCCCTGTCGGGGCGCGCGGCGGCGGTTCGGCGGTGCCGGCCAGCCCCACGAAAGACACCCGCTTGCCCGCTGCCGCCTTGCCGGCGGGGCCGGGGCGGGCGGCGACGGTTTCCTCCTCGATGGTGTTCCAGTTGTCGCAGGTTTCGCAGTGGCCGGCCCATTTCATGGTGACGGCGCCGCAGGACTGGCAGACGAATCTTGTGACGGGTTTGGCCAAAGGGGGAACTACTCCGGAGCAGCGGTCAGCATGGCCTGCCCGCCCGCTGGATCATGCACCGTGGCGGCGAGGATTCGCCAGGAGCGGCCGTTGCGGGTCGCCAAATACTCCCGGAAGTGCAGCACCTTGTCGCGCGTGTCGTCGCGATCGATGGCGAGGCGGAAGGTCACGCCGGCCTGCGACAGGGCCGCTTCCAACCCGTCGGTCGTGGCTTGGGTGGTGGCCTTGTCGGTGATCGCCGAACAAAGGCCGTCGTCCGACGACGCCAGCGCCAGCTTTGCGCCTGACACGGACCCATCGAACGCTCGGCCGGGGGCACCGTGCAGAAGGGCCTTGGTCGCGGGGGCCGGGAGTTCCGGCAGGTTGCTCGTGGTCGCCCAGGCGCGCAGGCCGGCTGGGTTCCCTGCAAACGCCATGCAGCCCTGGACGAAAAGGCCGGCCAGTTGGTTGGGTTCGGCGGCTTGCGCGGGGGAAAGAGTAAGAAGAAGCAACAACACCGTCATGGTCCGGCCTGACCCGACCATCTCAGGCCCATTGGAACGAGATGGTC
>CAITUP010000134.1 GCA_903895595.1 uncultured Acetobacteraceae bacterium
GACCATCTCAGGCCAACGGGATAAAGATGGTCGGGTCAGGCCCGACCATGACGGGGCATTTCCGCCGGCTGGTGCAACTGGGAACAGCCGTCGTCGCTCTGACAATCCTCGCGGGCGGCTTCGTCGCGGGACTTCACGCTGGGCTGACCTACAACACCTTCCCGCTGATGGACGGCGCCCTGATCCCCGCTGGCTACGCCGATCTGCGCCCGTTCCTCCGCAACCTGACGGAAAACATCGCCGCCGTGCAGTTCGATCACCGGCTGCTGGCGACGCTGACGTTGCTAACCGCGACGACGACCGTGGCCCTCGGCTGGCGAGAAGTATCCCTTCGTCCCCACCTCATCGCCCTCGGCGTCGCCGTCCTCGCCCAATACGCACTCGGCATCGCCACGCTGCTGTCCGTCGTGCCCGTCGGCCTTGCCGCTATGCACCAGGCCGGCGCCGCGCTTCTTCTCACGGCCCAACTCGTCCTGCTGCACGCACTCCACACCTCTGGCCAAACGCCCCCGAACACCCCATCTTGAACCCGACGCCCCCGCCGGGAAGGACCCATTCATGACCGCACTCGCCGCCACCGACGCGCTGTTCTTCGACCGGCCCGACGCCACGCTCGACCAAGGCGTCGCGCAGCGTCTCGTCGCCGAGGCCCTGACCGGCAGCGACGACGGCGAACTCTTCCTGGAATACCGGGAAAGCGAGATGATCGGCCTCGACGACGGCAACATCCGCAGCGCCGGGTTCGACACCACCTACGGCTTCGGCCTGCGCGCCGTCGCCGGAGAAGCAACCGGCTACGCCCATGCCGGCGAAATCTCCGAAGCCGCGCTCCGCCGCGCCGCCAGCAGCGTGGCGGCGGTCGCCAAAGGGCGCGACGGAACCATCGCCGAACCGCCGCGCGCCACCAACAGCCGGCTCTATTCCGAGGCCAACCCGCTGTCGCAGATGGATTTTTCCGCCCGCACCGGGCTGCTGTCGGAAATCGACGCCTACGCCCGAGCGAAGGACAGCCGGGTGGTGCAGGTCATGGCCTCCATCGCCGGGGAATGGCAGGCGGTGCAGATCATGCGCGCCGACGGCCATCGCATCGCCGATCTCCGCCCCCTCGTCCGCCTGAGCATTTCCGTCGTCGCCGAACGCGACGGCCGCCGCGAAACCGGCAGCTTCGGCACCGGCGGGCGGTTTTCCTACGCCGCCTTGACCGACAAGGCCCTTTGGCAGGGCGGCGTCGACGAAGCGTTACGCCAAGCCCTGGTCAATCTGGACAGCAAACCCGCCCCGGCCGGCGAGATGGAAATCGTCCTCGGCTCCGGCTGGCCCGGCATCCTGCTGCATGAAGCCATCGGCCACGGGCTGGAAGGCGACTTCAACCGTAAGAAGACCTCGGCTTTCGCCGGCCTAATGGGCCAGCTCGTCGGCAGTCGCGGCGTCACCGTGGTCGATGACGGTACCATCCCCGACCGCCGTGGCAGCCTGACCGTCGACGACGAAGGCACCCCCACCAGCCGCACCGTCCTGATCGAAGACGGCATCCTGACCGGCTATCTGCACGACCGGCTGAATGCCCGCCTGATGAACATGAAAGCCACCGGCAACGGCCGCCGCGAATCCTACGCCCACGCCCCCATGCCCCGCATGACGAACACCGTCATGCTCGGCGGCAAGAACACCAAAGACGAGATGATCCAGTCGGTGAAACGCGGCCTGTACGCGGTGAATTTCGGCGGCGGGCAGGTGGATATCACATCGGGAAAATTCGTGTTTTCGGCCAGCGAGGCCTACATGATCGAGGACGGCAAAGTCACCTACCCGGTCAAAGGCGCCACGCTGATCGGCAACGGCCCGGACGCGCTGACCAAGGTGACGATGATCGGCGACGACATGGAACTCGACCCCGGCATCGGCACCTGCGGCAAAGCCGGCCAGGGCGTGCCGGTGGGCGTGGGCCAGCCGACGATTAAGCTGTCGGGCCTGACCGTGGGCGGCACCGGGGGCTGAGGCTGCCGTCGCTACGATTTGTCGTCCTCGAACAGGCTCGCCAGCTCGTCCGTTGCCTGCTGCGTCGTTTGGATCAGCTGCTGTTCGTCGCGATAGATCGCGTGCGCCGCCATCAGCTGACGCTCGTCATGATCGCGGAACAGGGCCACCGCCCGCGCCGCCGCGTCGTCCGTCACACCCAACGCGGACAGCGAAAGTTCGGCCAGACGCAGGCTGGAGTGGAACGTGTCGCGCACGAACCCATCGACGCCGCGATCGATCAGCAAATGCGCATGGTTGCGGTTACGGGCGCGCGCCAGGATTTTCAGATGCGGAAAGGCGCGCTTGGCGACTTCGACGGTGCGCAGCACTTCCTCCATATTGTCCTGCGCGACCACCAGCAGCTTCGCTTCCTCTGCCCCCGCCGAACGTAGCATGTCGGCGCGGGTCGGGTCGCCGAAATAGACCTTGCTGCCGAAACGACGCACCACGTCCACTTGGCCGGAGTCGCGTTCCAACGCCGTGAAAGGGATGTTGTGCATGCGCAGCACGCGCCCGACGATCTGCCCGACGCGGCCGAAGCCGCAGACGATGACCGGGTTGTGCTCGTCCGCGATTGTGTCGAACGCCGCCGGTGTCGAGCGCAGCAGGCGTGGGATCAACCATTTTTCGCTGCCCGCGAACAGGATCGGCGTCGCGATCATCGACGCCGCCGACACTAAAATTGCCAGCGCCGCTCGGTCGGCCGCCAACGCACCGGCCGCGACGGCGGCGCCGAACAGCACGAAGCTGAATTCGCTGGCCTGCGGCAGCGCCAAAGCGAACCGGACGGCATTGGCATTGTCCTGCCGCGCGGCTTTCCCCAGCACGAAGGCGACGCCGGCTTTCGCGGCCAGCAACGCGCCCGTCGCCGCCGCCAGCAGCCCGGGATGCACCAGCGCCAGATGCATGTCCGCCGCCATGCCGACGGAGATGAAGAAGAACCCGAGCAAGAGGCCCTCGAACGGGGCGATGTCGGCTTGGAGCTCGTGGCGGTATTCGGATTCCGACAGCAGCACGCCGGCCATGAACGCGCCCAGCGACGGCGACAATCCGGCGGTTTCCGCGATGAAAGCGGTGCCGGCGACGATCAGCAGGGCCGTCGCGGTGAAGACCTCCGGCGTTTTGGCGCCGCCGATGGCGTGGAACAGCGGGCGCATCAGGAACCGGCCGCCGATCAGGATCACCGCGATGGCGGCGACGCCTTTCGCCACTTCCAGCCACGGCAGGTGGTTGGCCATGGCGCCGTGGGAGGCGAGCAGCGGCACCAGCGCGACCAGCGGAATGAAGGCGAGGTCCTGGAACAGCAGCACCGCGAACCCGTCGCGCCCAGCGGGGCCGGTCAGCAGCTCCCGCTCCGCCAGCATCGGCAGGACGATGGCGGTGGAGGACATCGCCAACCCGGCGCCGAGCACGGTGGCGCCCGCCCAGCCGATGCCGGTGAGGTGCGCCAGGGCCGCGAGGGCGGCCGCAGTCACGGCCACCTGTGCCGCCCCGAGGCCGAACACTGCTCGGCGCATCACCCAAAGGCGCTTCGGGCGGAGTTCCAGTCCGATCAGAAACAGCAGCATGACGACGCCGAGGGAGGAGACGGAGGCGATCTGCTCTACATCCGTGACCAGCCGCAGCCCGGCCGGCCCGATGACGATGCCGGCGAGAAGGTAGCCGAGGACGCTGCCGAACCCGGCTTTGCGGGTGAGCGGAACGGCGATCGTGGCGGCGGCCAAGAGGGCGACGAGGGTGGTTAGCATGGGGTACCCTTGTGGCCGGTCTAGACGTTGGGCTTTAGGATGATCGCGCTGTCAGCTTGCGGCTTTCGGCGGCCGCCGCCCCAGGTGTTTTCGATTTTCCCGGCATTCGCGAGCGCTACGCAGATGTCCTTTACGTTCGTCTCCCGCAGAATGTGCGGTTCGAGCAGAAGTCCGACCACTTCCGAAAACGGCATTTTACCCCTAGCCAAGAGAATCGACAGCAACTCCCGGTCTGCGTTAGCCTTTTGAGTATCGACGATTTCATCGATCGTTTCCTCTTGCACCCCGGCTTGATGACCCGCAAACAGATCGGAGGTGCGGGATTTCAATTCGCGTTGCCGCTCTTGGGCATTCGCGCGGTTCCTCGCATGTTCACGCGATGCGTTGTATTCAATATCCCGGAAAGCCTTGAGGCCGTCCGCACTCTTGGTGCCATAGGCCAGGAAAAAATGAGGACGATCGGCGGTAGCCTTGTCGATTTTCGTCGATACGACATAGCGGAAATTTCCAACATTACGAAGTGTATCTCGGAACAATCTTTCAACAGCCAACCCGCGTGGCAGCGCCACATCCAAACGGTCGCGCCATCCGGGACCTCCGAGGATCGGGTTTAACGAGTCAACCGTGTTCGGGTCGTCGCTACTCACGAACCGGTTAATAAAATCGAACATGAAATTTATAAGCACTTCACATCTGGGGTGATCGAACAGAATTTTGATCTTATCGAAAGGATATCCGGTCCACCCAGTGGGGTCGATAAATATGAGGGGAAAGGATCCGCCTATAAATTCCTGTATTTCCGCAACGGCGTCCTCGAATTGCCCGCCATATGTCCTAATCTCGAAGAAAGCATCCGGTTTGTCGAACGGCGCCACCGCCTCCCGAAGCACCGCATGGGCCTGTGCGTCGCTTTCGGAGAAAAAGCACCTGATCCTTCGACGAACACCTCTCGCCTCGAAAATCTTCTTCTGCGCGTCCTGCAACACCGAAATGGCAATCATGAAAGAAGAGTCTCTGAAGTCGTCGGTTTTTGTTTCCCAGGGGCCGGAGAACCCATCGACGAACGTTATATCTTGGAATGTCAGCACCTTGAACGCAAGCACTTGCAGGTAGCGCTTGAGAATGAAATGCTTCGCTTGAGTCTGCTCGCGGCCCGTATACATGTCGACCACTTGCGTGCCTTTCTATTCCGCCGCCATCGGCATGAGTTCCTGCGAACTACGAGCATCCGGGTATTGGTTCCACTCCTGGCCGGCCAGGAGTCGTCCTCCGGTTTTCGGGCGCACACCGCCCCATTGCTTAAAGAAAAACGCTACACCAGCGGCGCGGCACCGGTCCAGAATGTCAAGCGCCCATTCCTCCGCCATGGGCCGCGCACGGGGGCCACTTTCACCCCCAACGATTGCCCAATCGATCCCGGTCAGATCGATGTCTCCAACCGGTCCCAGCAGTGGCTCGAACGACACAAATTTCATGGATGCTTGGGCGTTGCGCAGATGCCGTAACCGCACTGCGCTATCCGAGTCCTCGACCGACACCCCCAGCCAAATATGCGGCGGCGCCGAACCAGCGCCATACCGATGCCGCAGGTAACGGGCCATGAGCGAACTGCGCTTGGTCAGCACCTGAAATTCGTGCCAATCGGCAGCTTCCATGGTATCGAAAACCGAATCGATGAACGTCCGGGGCACATCCTTGTGAAAGAGATCGCTCATGGAATTGACGAAGATGCGCCGCGGCTGGCGCATCTGTAGAGGCTGCGCCACGCGGGCGGGTCGTATCGTGAGATCGAACCCCGCCTCGAAAGGGTGGCCCGGCACGCCGCGAAACCGCTCTGAAAAGCGCTCAGCGTAGCAGTTGTCGCAGCCCCGCGTGACCTTGGTGCACCCTGTAACGGGATTCCAAGTCGCGTCGGTCCACTCGATCTGGGTCGTGGTCGCCATGGGCTCACCCGTTAGAACAAAAACAGAATCAACGCAAGGAATCCCCGCACTTCCAACAGCGCAATCGCTTGAAGGTACCCGGAACACTGAATTGGGGAATTGGCCTAACCAACCCGTCATCCTCGGCCTTGTGCCGAGGACCAACACGGGCACAAATTCGCGATTTCCTGCCCGTATTGGTCTCGGGGACAAGCTC
>CAITUP010000135.1 GCA_903895595.1 uncultured Acetobacteraceae bacterium
AGGCGACCGTGCTGGCGCAGGCCGCCCAGGCCCGCCTGATGGCAAATCAGCCGGCACGCGCCCGCGACGACGTAACTCTGGCCCTGGCTTTGTCCCCCGGAAACACCGAGCTGCTGATCCAACGCGCCGAATCGGCCGCCGTGCTGTCCCGGTGGGACGATGCGGTCGCCGATTTGACCCAAGCCCTGACGCTCGATCCGCGCCGGACGAACGCGCTGGTGATGCGCGCCGCTGTCCGGCGCCGGACCGGGCAGCTGGACAAGGCCATGGCCGATGTCGACCGGGCGATCGCGATGGATGCCGATAACGCCGAGGCCCTGCTGGAACGCGGCATCGAACGCCAACGCCTCGGCGACGCGCTGGGCGCTCGGGCCGACTGGCAGCGGGCGCGCGGACTGGACCCAAACAGCACGACAGCCGATCTGGCCGAGCAGAACCTGGCATTGCTGGAGGCCGGGCCGAATCAGCGGTAACAGCCAACCCGGGGCGTCAACATTATTTTTCGATTACCAATTTTCTTTTGCTCAGGAATACCTTGGACCGCAGAAACAGATATTCCATCCCGGCATCGTGACCGTGGAGGGACCGGGCGACCAAATTCGATATATTTCTGATGTTGTCGTCGTCACAGTCGAAGGCTTTCCCTACATAGCCGACAATGTCCTCGACGATCGACGGCGGCAGCGGCAAAATCCCGTCCTCGCCATATAGGCTTTCCCCCTGGCACGCTGCTATTTTCTCGCAGAACGTCCGTACCATTCCGGCGCGCACAATCAGCGGTTTGTCCACAGCCCACTTCACGCCGTACTCCATGTGCTCGAACGGCGCGATATCGAGCAGGTCGATCTCGTCGGGCGGTTCCTCGGCCCAGAGCTTCGCCGTTTCCGCCGCTGTCGCCGCGGCGGAATAAAGCGCAGCGTACATGGCATACGCGAAGACAATTGTTCGTAGACGCAGTATATAATCCGTACGATCGGTATATCCCTGAATACACGCTGCGATGGCATAGACGTCGCATTTAAATTCCAGGGCGATGGCGGGATCCAAGTCCAAAACCGCCGCTTCGTAAAAGGCCCCGATCGCCCCATCCTCCCGCATCGCGATGGCATCCCACATTTCCGGCTTGTACGTCTCGAAATAATGCCCAAGCTCGTGCATCAACAAGGCAAACGACATCAGGTTCTCGGCGCCTGTCGCCGCCGCGGAAAACGCGGGGTTCCGGTCACGAGTTGCCACAATTTTTGCCATCATGCTTTGCTCGAACAGAAGAGTTTCCAACAACAAAGCACGCGAACGGGCGCGATCGGCTTTTCTGTACAATTGCTCCCCGAGGAATTTTTTGAAGTTGTAGACCATGAGCTTATCGAGGTCCCGAAATCCCGAAGCATAGTTGTACCCATAGAGCCAACAGGAGAAGAGATTGTATGCGAACGACGACAGGTAGGTGTTCTGGACCAGGATACGGCCTTGTTTTATCGAAATCATATTCGCGTCGATCTGCTCGTCGTAAAGAGCGGCGAGGTAGAACCCGTCGCCAAGTCCCAGATCGACCTGGATGGCGTCGCGCGAATGGATGATTTCGATAAATTTGGCAAATGGCCGCAACCGTTTAATCCGGTTTCGGATATTCTCCCATTCGTCCAAAATCAAATGCCCCCTTTCGAGGATTTCACCAATGCGGCCATCTGACGAAAACGCGGCGATTCCAGCAATGCGAGGATATCGTCGCGGCTGAAGCCGTTCAGTTCGATCGTTCCCCGGCCTATTTTCAGTCTGGTCTTGCTGGGGTTCGTGCGGGTTCTATCGAAAAATCCCGATACGACCCGGAACGTATTCCGAGCCAGGGACGTGACGATGGCCACGGTATCGGCCCCACCGAACGCGTGAGAGAACGCGACTTCTTCGTCTTCGCCGCCGAACAGTTCCCGCATGTCTCCGGACGCGGCTTCCGAGATCCCCTCGAACTCCAGGACGACGGGAACTCCTTCGAATTCGGCCGGGATATCGCACATCGCAGGTTGGCCCCTTACGTGACGCCCCTAGCGTATCAGCCCCGCTTCCGCCGGCCAAGATCGCGCAACCGCCTTCTTCCAGAGCGTCGCGGAATCAGCCAAACTCATTCCAACATTCCCCGTCCAAGGACCCCAACCGATGGCCGTCACCGCCGAACTGTCCGCCTTCTGCGCCAATATTCGCCTGGAGAAGCTGCCGAAGGACGTCGTCAACCGCGCCCGCTTCCTGGTCCTGGACCTGATCGGCAACATCGTCCGCGCTCGGCATGACGCGGAGAGCACGCCGTCCTTCGTCAACACGGTCCGAGCGATGGGCTGGGCCGGCGGCAACCACGGCGTGTTCGGCGACAGTGAGCGTTACACCCCCGCCGGCGCCGCCTTCCTGAACGGTGCCTTGGCCCATTCGCTGGATTTCGACGACACCCACGCCGCCGGATCGCTCCACCCCGGCGCGCCGGTCATCCCGGCTGCCCTGGCGGCGGGCGAAATGGTCGGAGCCTCGGGCGTCGACGTGCTGGCCGGCATCATCGCGGGGTATGAGGTCACCTGCCGCGTCGCGCTGGCCCTACCGGCCGGCGAGCATTACGACCGCGGCTTCCACCCCACCGCCACCTGCGGCGCTTTCGGAGCCGCCGCCGCCGCCGCCCGCGTGTTCGGGCTGAACGCCGACGGCGTGGCCGGCGCGATGGGCGCGGTGCTGTCCCAAGCCGCCGGCAGCCTGCAATTCCTGGCCAACGGCGCATGGACGAAGCGGTCTCAGGTCGGTTGGGCCGCGGTCAACGGCCTGATGGCCGCGACGCTGGTGCGCGAGGGCTTCAAAGGCGCGTCCGAAGCGCTGGAGGGCAAGCACGGCTTCATGCGCGCCTACGCCCCGAACCCGACGCCGGAACGCGCGGTGCAGGACCTGGGTACGGTGTTCGAGCTGATGAACACCGCCGTGAAACCCTACCCGTCCTGCCGCTACGGCCACGCCGGCATCGACGCCGCCTTGGCCCTGCGCGCCGCCAACGCCCTGCTGCCGGAGGAAATCACCGCCATCCGCCTCGGCCTGCCGAAATCCGGCATGCTGCTCGTGGGCGCCCCGGCCGAGAAGAAAGCCAATCCTCTGAATGTCGTGGACGGCCAGTTCAGCGGCCCGTTCGTGATCTCGGCTGCGCTGGCGACCGGGGCGATGGGCTGGGACAGCTACAAGCTGCTGAATGACCCCGTGATCCGCGGCCTGCTGCCGAAAGTCACCAGCGCCTTCGATCCGGAGATCGAGGCCGAATTCCCCACCAACATGTCGGGTCGGTTGACGATCGAAGCGCGCGGGCAGGTGTTCACGCAAAAGGTCGTGGTGCCCAAGGGCGAGCCGTCCAACTTCCTGACCGAAAACGAACTGAAGGCGAAATTCCGTGGCCTGACCGACGCGGTGCTCGGCGAGGATCGCGCGGGCCGGCTGGCGGATTCGGTGCTGGGGATCGATACGACGAACGATATTTCCGGTTTGGCGCGGTTGGCGACGCCGTTGGTCGAGGCGCGGTTGGCGGGGGAGTAGGTTAAAGCCTATCGGACATACCGTAACGGACCTGATCGCTCCGCCTCCTGATGGTGGGCAAAGGATCGTCAACGTTGCTACAATACCTCATGAACCAGCCCACCAAGCCGTCCTAACTTGGGGAATGCCGGTTTGACGCCTCGCGATGCGAAAAACAGGCTGCGACGGGAAGGCCGGACTGAGCGGTCCGGCAAGGGGTCGCACACGGTATTCACCAAAGCGGGCCGCGTGGTCGTCGTCTCGAACCATAATGGCGACATCAAGCCCGGAACACTCCGCTCCATTTGCCGCGGAGCCGATTGGGATTATCCGCCAAAACGGTAAGGAACACAGACATGAGAAACTACATCGCAATCGCCGAACCATCCGACGACGGGACGACCTGGTGGATCAGCTTCCCCGACTTCCCCGGAGTGACATCGGCCGCCAACCGCCCGGAGCAAATCGCGACCCAGGCGCGCGACGCACTGGCCTCAGCGGTTGAAGCCGGAGCTTTGCTGCCACGGGCTATCGAGGATGGCGCGCTTCCCGCCTACGATCTCGCCGAATACGCCAACCCGCTGGTTCTGCTCGTGCCCTATGCCGCCCCAGTGCTTGCCGCCGCGGAGTGAGCTCGGTCGGTCTCGAAACCTACCTGCCGTTCTGCCAAAGAATGGCAGACCGCACGCCCCCTTATGCAGCAACACCACAGCAGCCCCCTGTTCGACACCGCCGGCAACACCCCGCCGCGTCAGACCGCGCTCATGATATCTCCCGCGGAATAGGGAAGCCCGGCTAAAGCCCCGATTGATACGGAGTGCCCCAAAATTCGACGAATTCCCGAGCCTCTGGGTTTTCCCGGATATACTTGGCCACAACGGCGGTTTGCTCGCGGATACGTCTCCGCCGCGCCTCCCGCGCCGCATCGTTTGCGATCTGGCGAACGTCCGTCGCCAGTCCGATACCCCGATCGCCGGCCTCGGCAACCAGGATGGCACGAACTTCGTCATCCAAACGGATGGAAACCGGAGCCGACATCATAGCCTCTCCACGATCATTCGAGCGTATCGGCCCACTACCAGTGCAGAGCAGCCCAACCCAAACAACCGCGCAGCGGGCGAACCTATGAAGGCCCGCCCGCCGACAGCCCCTAAGCCGCCTGCTTCGCCAACATCCCCTGAGCGATCAGCGTCTCAGCGATTTGCACCGCGTTCAGCGCGGCGCCTTTCCGCAGATTGTCCGACACGCACCAGAACGACAGCCCGTGCGCCACCGTCGGGTCCTTGCGGATACGGCTGACGTAAACCGGGTCTTCCCCGGCGCATTCCAGCTGCGTCATGTAGCCCCCGTCCTCCCGGACATCGACCACTTCCACGCCCGGCGCATCGCGCAGCACAGCCCGCGCCTGACCGGCGGTGACGGGGTTTTCGAACTCGACGGTCACCGACTCGCCATGGCCGATGAACACCGGCACGCGCACGCAGGTGGCGAACACCGCGATCTTGGGATCGAGGATCTTCTGTGTCTCGACCACCATTTTCCACTCTTCCTTGGTCGACCCGTCGTCCATGAACTTGTCGATGTGCGGAATGCAGTTGAAGGCGATTTCCTTGGTGAAGATCTGCGGCGCGCTTTTCTCATGCACGAAGGACGACTTGGTGTGCATGAACAGCTCGTCCATCGCTTCCTTGCCGCCGCCGGAGGTCGACTGATACGTCGACACCACCACCCGCTTCACCCCGAACGCGTCGTGCAAAGGCTTCAGCGCCACGACCATCTGAATGGTGGAGCAGTTGGGGTTGGCGATGATGCCGCGCTTGGTGAACTGGCGCAGGTGGTGCGGATTGACCTCGGGCACCACCAGCGGGACATCGGGGTCCATGCGGAACTGGCTGGTGTTGTCGATCACGATGCAGCCGGCCGCCGCCGCGCGCGGGGCGTGAATCGCCGACACGGACGCGCCCGGGCTGAACAGCCCGATATCGATGCCTTTGAAATCGAACGTGTCGAGGCTCTTGACCGTCAACACCTGTTTGGGACCGAAGGAGATTTCCGCCCCGGCCGAACGGCCAGACGCGAGCGCCACCACTTCCGACACGGGGAAGTTGCGCTCGTATAGGGTTTTCAGCATTTCGCGTCCGACCGCCCCGGTGGCGCCGACAACCGCGACCCTGTAGCCCATCTTACTGTCTCCTGTTTTTCGTCCATGTCCGGTCCGTTACCGAACAGGGGCGCACCGTTAGCGGGGGGACGGGCGAGAGGCAAGGGTTTGTGTGTCGCGGGGACGCAAGGGTGGGATGAATTCAGGCCGCCTTCGCCTCCCCCACGATCTTCACCAACGCCCCCAGCGTATCCCGCGCGAACTTCAACCGCGTGGCCACATCCATATCCCGTGCGATCGCCAGCTTATGGTCCGGCCGCAACCGGATCAGCCCGCCTTTGCTGGACAGCCATTTCACCAGCCCCGCCGGGTTGGCAAAAGCATTGCGCCGGAACGTGAGCACCATGCCCTTCGGCCCGGCATCCAATTTCTCCACCCCCGCCGTCCGGCAGGCACGCTTCAACGCGACGACGCCCAGCAGATTGTCCACCTCCCCTGGCATCGGCCCGAACCGGTCCACCAACTCGGCCGCCATCGCATCGCTTTCCCGGTCCGAGGCCAGCGCGCCGATGCGGCGATACAGGCCCAGCCGCACCGGCAAATCCCGCACATACGTCTCCGGGATCAGCACCGGCAGGCCCAAACCGATATTCGGAGTCCAATCGCGGTTCTGATCGCTGGTTCGCCCGTCGCCGGATCGGATATCGTTCACCGCGTCTTCCAGCATCTGCTGATACAGCTCGATCCCGACTTCGCGGATGTGCCCGGACTGCTCGTCGCCCAGCAGATTTCCGGCGCCGCGAATATCCAGATCGTGGGACGCCAGCGTGAACCCGGCCCCGAGCGTGTCGAGCGTCTGCATCACGTTCAATCGCTTCTCGGCGGCAACAGACAAACGATGGTTCTGCGGCCAGGTCAGATAAGCATAACCCCGCTGCTTGCCGCGCCCCACCCGTCCCCTCAACTGATACAGCTGACCCAGCCCGAACATATCCGCTCGGTATATAATCAGCGTGTTAACGGCCGGCATGTCCAGGCCGCTCTCGACGATATTGGTGGACAGCAGAATATCGTATTTCCCGTCGCCGAACTCGGTCATCACGCGTTCGAGTTCGGTGGGTGCCAGCCGGCCGTGCGCTTGGACGGTCCGAGCCTCCGGCACGATTTCGATGAGGCGGTCGGCGATGCGGGCCATGTCCTCGATGCGTGGCACGACGCAGAAAATCTGGCCGCCGCGGAACCGTTCGCGCTGAATCGCCTCCCGGATCACCACCGAATCGAACGGCATGATGAAGGTGCGCACGGCAAGACGATCGACCGGCGGCGTCGCGATAATGCTCATTTGCCGCACGCCGGTCAGCGCCAGTTGCAATGTGCGCGGGATCGGCGTCGCGGTTAGCGTCAGGACGTGGACATCGGCTTTCAGCGCCTTCAACCGTTCCTTGTGCGCAACGCCAAAATGCTGTTCCTCGTCCACGATCACCAGACCGAGGTCCGAAAACTCGATCGATTTCGCCAGCAGCGCATGCGTGCCGACGATGATATTCACATCGCCGTTGGCCAACCCCTTCTTGGTTTCCGCCGCTTCCTTGGCGGTGACCATGCGCGACAGTTGGCCGACCTTGATCGGCAGTCCCTCGAACCGCGCGGAGAAGGTTCGGTGATGCTGGCGCGCCAACAGCGTGGTCGGCACCACCACCGCGACCTGAGCACCGGCCATGGCGGCGACGAAAGCGGCCCGCAACGCGACCTCGGTTTTGCCGAAACCGACATCGCCGCAGATCAGCCGGTCCATCGGACGGCCGGTGGCGAGGTCCTCCAGCACATCGGCGATGGCGCGCGCCTGATCCTCGGTTTCGGCGAAGGGGAAGCGGGCGCAGAACTCGTCCCAGGCACCCTCGGCAGGAGCCAGCACCGGCGCGTCGCGGACCATGCGGGCGGCGGCGATGCGAATCAGCTCCCCGGCGATATCCTGGATGCGCTGCTTCATCTTGGCTTTGCGCGTCTGCCAGCCGAGGCCGCCCAGCTTATCCAACGCCACGCCCTGGGTTTCCGACCCGAAGCGCGACAGAATTTCGATGTTCTCGACGGGGAGAAAGAGTTTCTCGCCGCCGTCGTAGAGCAGCCGCAAGCAGTCGTGGGCGGCACCGGAGACATTCAGCGTCGTCAGCCCGTCGTAACGGCCGATACCGTATTCCTGGTGCACGACCAGATCGCCCTCGGCGATTTCGGTGGCCTCGGCGATGAACTGGTCGGCGCGCTTGCGGCGGCGCGGCGGGCGGGAAATGCGCTCGCCCAGTAAATCCTGCTCGCTGACCAGCGCCATCCGCTCGGCGACAAAGCCGCGTTCGATGCCGAGCGTGATCAGCGACACCGACCCGGCGGGCTTGCGGCGGATGGCGGCCAAGCTGTCCTCGGCCGCCACGTCCTTGAATTTGTGCTCCCGCAGCAGATTGGCCAGCCGTTCGCGCGAGCCCCGAGTCCATGCCGCGACCACGATCCGGCGTCCCTCGGCCGTCCACCGCTCCGCCTGCCCCCGCAGTTGATCGAACACGTTGACGGGCTGCGCCACCGCTCGGTTTGTCGTGAACACCGGACCGGGGCGCCCGCCTCCATCCACGCCCGAGGCGCCGTCGGGCTTGCCGAACGGCGTGAAGGCGGTGCACGGGCCGAAGGACAGCATTTCGTCCCAGCCGTCGCGGTCGAGATACAGCATCTCCGGCGGGATCGGCCGGTACGGCACCTCGCCATCGCGCGGCGCGGATTTCCGGGCCTGGGCGTGGTCGGCGATCATTTCCAGGCGCGCTTCCAGGACCTCCTGCGACTGATGGTCGAGGCTGACAGCGGCGTCCGGCAGGTAATCCAGCAGATTTTCCATCGTGGGATGGAACAGCGGCACCCAGTGCTCCATCCCGGGATGCCGGCGGCCGTCGGAAATGGACAGATAGATCGGGTCCTTCGCCGCATCCTGGCCGAACAATTCGCGCCATGCCGTGCGGAAGCGGGAAATCGATTCTTTCCCCAGCGGCACTTCCGACACCGGCCGCAGCGACAACGCTTTACGGGGCGCAACGCTGCGTTGGGTGGTCGCGTCGAAGGTTTTGATCGATTCGATGGTGTCGCCGAACAGGTCGAGGCGGACGGGGTCGCTTTCTCCCGACGGGAAAATGTCGATGATCCCGCCGCGCATGGCGTATTCGCCGGGTTCCATGACCGTGTTGGCGCGGCCGTAGCCATTGGCCTCCAGGAACAGCGCCAGTTTTTCGGGCTGGACGACGCCGTTGACCGGCAAATCCATGCTGGCACCGGCAAACGTGGCACGCGGCGGAACCCGCTGGACCAGAGCGTTGACGGTGGTCAGAACGATGCGGGGTCCCCGAGCGGGTTCCAACAGCCGCGCCAGCGTGGAAATCCGTTCGGACACCAGCACCGGATTGGGCGAGACGCGGTCGTACGGAAGGCAGTCCCAGGCGGGAAAGCGCAGGATTTCGGCCTCGGGCATCGTGAACGCCAAGGCCTCGGCCAGCCGAGCCATACGGGAATCGTCGCGGGTGACGTGCACGACGGGGCCGGCGTATTCGCGGCGGCGCTGCGCCAGCAGAAACGCGTCCCACCCCTCCGGCGCGCCCCAGACTTTCAGCGGTTCGGTCATCCGATCAGGCTGGCCCGGATGCGCAGGAGCATCGGCGTGGAATCTTCCGCGGGAATCGGGCGGCGGCCCGTCAGCCAGTCGGCAAGGTCGACATCCGGAATTTCCAAAATCTCCTCCAGCGCGTCCAACTCGGCTTCCGTGAACGCGTTAAGACCGGCGCGCACAAATCCGCCGATCATAAGATCGTTCTCGAACGTGCCGCGATGGGTTGCTCGGAACAGCAGGCGGCGGCGGCGGGGGTCTTGGGATGGGTCTGACATCGGTAAGACCGGTTTAGCGCCTGAGGATGGCTTTGGCCATGTCGCGCTTTCCCGTTCGCTGTGGGGGAATAGATCGGCGGTTGGTGCGTCCATGCGTCAATGGAGATCGCGCACCGGCTGCCAATCCGAGCAGGCCATATCGCGACCAAGGGAGGATCAATCATGCCGTCGTACCGCCGTCCTTTGCTGGCGCTAACCTTACTGGCCGCGGCCGCCGCCGCCTGCACGCCCGAACCCGCGCCGCCACCGGCCGCGGCGGCGCAAGCTCCCGCGCCGTTTTCCCCAGCGGAGATGAGCTTCTTCGTCAGCAGCACCGGTTCCGGCAAAGGCGCCGACCTCGGCGGGCTGGCCGGCGGGGATAAACTGTGCCAGTCGCTGGCCCAGGCCGCCGGCGCCGGTGCGAAAACCTGGCACGCCTATCTGAGCACGCAGGCCACCGTCAGCACGCCGGCCGTGAATGCGCGCGACCGGATCGGCACCGGCCCGTGGCTGAACGCCAAAGGCGTGACGATCGCTGCCAACGTGGATGAGCTGCACAGCTCCGCCAACAAGCTGGGCACTCAGAACTCCCTGACGGAACGTGGGAACATGATCGCCGGTCGCGGCTGGACGCCGAATTGGCACGATGTGCTGACCGGATCGCAGGCCGACGGCCGCGCCTTCCCCGCTGGCGAGGATCGGACCTGCAAAAACTGGACGAGCAGCACCAAGGGATCGGCGATGGTCGGCCATATCGACCGCAAAGGCCTGAAGGACGATGAGGCTTCAGTGTCCTGGAACATGTCGCACCCGTCGCGCGGGCCGGATGGCGGTTGCAGCCAGAAGGATCTGGTGAGCACGGGTGGGAACGGGTTGTTGTACTGCTTTGCCGTGAAGTGAGGGGATCGGCCGGCGCTTAACCGCGCCGGCCCGAACTTCCGGTTCAGAGCAAGGCCACGAGTTCATCGACCGTAGATTCGGCCTGAGACCGAGTTGTTTGGGGAGGCTCCGCATTCGGTGCCGCCAGGGCGTTGCGGAATCGCGAACAGCGATGCGGGTTCGACAGGCAATACCCGTTTCTCTCAGTTGCTCCTGTCAGGCGTGAACAGCCACCGGAAACGGTGCGACTCTCAATTTACCAGCATGCTGTTTGGCCTCCCACAGATCGCATTGCATCTGGAGCCGCAGCCAGTGATCGGCTTTCAGCCATCCCGCTTTTTCGAGCCGAACGGCCATCTCCGGCGATACGCCGCTATGTCCGTTCAGCAAATCGGATAGCGCTTTGCGTGTCACACCGAGTCCCTTCGCGGTGTCGGTGACGGTCAGGCCGAGCGGCTTGAGGAATTCCTCCCGAATGATCGCGCCCGGATGGGGCGGGTTAAACATCTCCATGGCTTTGCCCTTTTTGGTTCAATGATAATCGACCAGATCGACATTCGTGACGTGTCCGTCCGCGAATTCGAACGCCAGCCGCCAGTTTCCCGACACCCACACAGCCCATTGCCCCCTTCGGTCGCCTTTGAGTTGGTGCAACCGGTGGGACGGCAGGGGGATCGCATATGGCGGATTTCCGACACTTTCCGTCATGGTCGGGCCTGACCCGACCATCTCACGCCAATGGGGCACCGTTCGAAAAACCCTGCCTATTCAATGGTGCGTAGAACCGCAGGAGATGGTTGGGGGTCAGGCCCGACCATGACGAGCGGGGACGCCAAAGGTCCTACGCGATAGCCCTGCCTCATCAAGTCGCCGGGCTACCAGCGTGTCAGCTTACTCGTAGACGAT
>CAITUP010000136.1 GCA_903895595.1 uncultured Acetobacteraceae bacterium
CCGGCACGTCCATGCGGATTTTTCGGGACGCGCGCGCCGCGCAGACGATCGGGAATTCGTTCGCGGGATGCGTGAATCCGGTAGGGACAAGCCCGGGGATGACGGATGGGGCGAATGACGGCGTTCAAGCGATTGCCCTGGTGTGGGGCTGTCAGCGTAGAACCCGTCATGGTCGGGCTTGATCCGGCCATCCCAGGCCCATTGGCAAAAAATGGCCCGGTCAAGCCCGACCATGACGGGTGCGCGGTGCGATCACATCGTCGCGCCAAGCACCCACGGCGCGAACTCGGCCGATCCGAAGTCGAAGGCCTCGCTTTTGGTCTGCTCGCCGGAGGCGACCCGAAGAATAAGATCGAAAATCCGTTGGCCGCAGGCCTGCACGCTTTCGTCGCCGTCGACGATGGTGCCGCAGTTCACGTCCATATCGTCCTCGATATGCTTGAACATCGGTGTGTTGGTCGCGAGCTTGATCGACGGCGCCGGTTTGCAGCCGAACACGCTGCCGCGCCCCGTGGTGAAGCACACCAGATTGGCGCCGCCCGCGACCTGACCCGTGGCGGCGACGGGGTCGTAGCCGGGCGTGTCCATGAACACGAAGCCGCGCGCTTTCACCTCTTCCGCGTATTGCACGACATCCACCAAATTGGTGCGGCCGGCCTTCGCCATGGCACCCAAGGATTTCTCCAGAATGGTCGTCAGCCCGCCGGCCTTGTTGCCGGGGGTCGGATTGGCGTTCATTTCGGCGCCCTCGCGTTCGGTATATTCCTCCCACCACCGCATCAAGCCAACCAGCTTCTCGCCGACTTCCTTCGATACCGCTCGGCGCGTCAGAAGATGTTCGGCGCCGTAGGTTTCCGGTGTTTCCGACAGGATCACGGACCCGCCATGCCGCACCAACAGATCGCTCGCCGCGCCGAGCGCGGGGTTGGCGGTGATGCCGGAATAGCCGTCGGAGCCGCCGCATTGCAGCGCCACCGTCAGATGGCTGGCGGGCACAGGCTCGCGCTTGACGTTATTGGCCTCGGCCAGAACCTCTTTGACGAAATCCACCCCGGCGGCGACGGTCTTGCGGCTGCCGCCCATGGTCTGGATGTCCAGCCCGCGCAGGCGGTTGGCGAGCTTCTGTTCCTCGATCAGCCCGCCGATCTGGTTCACCTCGCAGCCGAGGCCCAGCACGATCACGTGCGAGAAGTTGGGATGCCGAGCATAGCCGGCCAGCGTGCGACGCAGCACGCGCAAAGGTTCCAACTGCGTCATGCCGCAGCCGGTTTTATGGGTCAGCGCGACGACGCCATCGACATTGGGGAAGTCGGCCAGCGGATCGTGCCCGGTCAGCGGGTTGCGACGGAACATGTCGGCCACGACCTGCGCGACATGCGCGGAACAGTTCACGCTGGTCAGGATGCCGATGTAGTTGCGCGTGGCGACGCGCCCATCGGGGCGGACGATGCCCTGGAATGTGGCGGGCGGGTCGAAATAATCGGTCGGTTTGGCATCGATGCCGTAGCCGTAGTCCTTGGCGAAATCCCCCATCTCGCAGTTGTGGGTGTGGACATGGGCGCCGGGGGAGATCGGCTCGCTGGCGAAGCCGATGATCTGGCCGTAGCGGGTGACGGCCTCGCCCTTGGAAATGGCCCGCGTCGCGACCTTATGCCCGGCCGGGATGCGTGCCGTGGACCGCACATTGTCCGCGACCGGCGCGCCCGGCAGCAATGTGGCGCGGGCAATGACCACGCTGTCTTCGGGGTGGAGGCGGATGACGGGGGGCTGGGCCATGGTGGTTCCTCGGGGCGGGTGTTGCGGCGTTCTTACCGCGTCTTCGCCGATGGGATACAGTGGTGGGCAGGAACGGCCGAGGGCCTCATGCCCTCCGCGGCGTTCCCTTCCTCCGCGCCCTTCGCGCGAAACAGCGATGTTGCCCAAGGCAAAGGCAACCCCAGGGAGGCGCTCAGCCCCATAGACACACGAAGCCGTCGCTTGTGGTAACGTGCGTCCCAACAACTCCAAGGACTCCACGCTCATGATCACCCCCGAAGGCGCCAAAAACATCTCCTTCGTCGGCCACACCGACCAAGGCGGCCGCGGCGACGGCGTCCAGGTCATGGTCGACCGCGGCTACGCCTATATCGGCACCCGGGTGTCCCGCGGCATCATGGTCACCGACGTCCGCAACCCCCGCAACCCGAAGCCCGTCAACTTCGCCCCGATCCACCCGAATTCCTGGTGCATGCACCTGCAAACCGCCGAAAATCTTCTCCTCTGTATCGAGGAACTCGACCTCAAAGCCCTTTTGTCCATCAAGGATTATTACAGCGGGTCCAACCAGGTGGACTCGTCTCGCTACGGCAAGCGCGGCGAGGATTTCTCCGCCGGCATGCGCGTTTACGACACCGCCGACCCCGCCAACCCGAAACCGATCGGGTTCATGGAGGTCGAGGGGCTCGGCCTGCACCGCGTCTGGTGGACCGGCGGGCGCTACGCCTACGCCTCGGCCCTGCTGAACGGGTTCACGGATCACATTTTCATCGTGATCGATCTGGCCGACCCGACCAAGCCAAAGGAGTGCGGCCGCTGGTGGATCCCCGGCATGCACGCGGCCGGCGGCGAAACCCCGTATTGGAAGGGCCGCTGGGCGCTGCATCATGCAGTGGTCGAGGACGATATCGCCTACGCCTCCTGGCGCGACGGCGGTCTGACCATTCTGGATGTGTCGGACAAGACCGCACCCAAACTGATCTCTCACCGCGTCTGGTCCCCCCCGTTCGGCGGCGGCACCCACAGCGCCTTGCCGCTGCACGACCGCAACCTGCTGGTCGTCGCCGATGAGGCAACGATGAACATCGATCAGGAGCAGATGAAGCGCACCTGGGTGTTCGATATCCGTGAAAAATCCAATCCGATTTCCATTTCCACCTTCCCGACGCCGTCCGACCAGGATTACGTGGCCAAAGGTGGCCAGTTCGGCCCGCACAATCTGCACGAAAACCGGCCGGGATCGTTCCAGTCCTCGACCACGATTTTCGCAACCTGGCAGAGCGCCGGCGTCCGCGTGTTCGACATCGGCGATCCGTATCGTCCGAACGAAATCGGCTATTTCGTGCCGCCGCAACCCACGAAATGGATGGAGCCGTTGCGAGGGCGATCCGAAATCCGGCACACGGCGGATTTGTTCGTGGCGAAGGATGGGTTGATGTACGTGACGGACTACGATGCCGGTCTTTACATTCTGCAATGGAACGGAGCCTGACCATGCCGCTGCTGCATGCAGACCGCCTGCAAATCCAGGTGCTGGTGGACAACGTCACCGACAGCCTGTCCTCTTCGCCGCCGTGGGTCACGCGGGAGTGGGTGGCGCTGCAACGCCGCGGCATGCGGCTGACCACGGGTGGCTCCCTCTGCTGTGCCAATCACGGCTTGTCGCTGGTCATCACCGCGCATGGCCCCAACGGCCCGCGCACGATGCTGTTCGACGGCGGCCCGGTCGATTACGCCGTGGAACGGAACGGCGTCCGCTTGGGCATCGATTTCGGGGCGATCGACGCGGCGATGCTGTCGCACGGCCATTGGGATCATGCCGGCGGCATCCCCAGCGCGCTCAGAATGATCAGGGCGGGCAACGGCGCGAAGGATGTGCCGCTGTATTTGCATCCCGGCATGTTTCATGAGCGTGCCGGCCGCCAATCCGATGGCGGGGTACTGCCGCAGGATCGCGTTCCCAATCCCAAACAATGGCGCGATTTCGGGGCCGATCCGGTCGTCACCGACCAGCCGCTTACCTGCCTGGACGACCTGTTCTTCGTCAGTGGCGAAATCCCGCGCCTCACCAGCTACGAAAACGGTCTGGCCGGGCAGGTCCGGCGTATCGCCGACGATGCCCCGTGGGAGCCCGACCCGCTGATGATGGATGAGCGTTTTCTGGCCGTGCATGTGAAGGACAAGGGGCTGGTGGTGTTCAGCGCCTGCTCCCACGCCGGCATCGTGAACGTTCTGCATCACGCCCGAACCTGCTTTCCCGGCGTGAAACTGCATGCCGCGTTGGGCGGGTTCCATCTGGCCGGCCCGACCGAAGCGGCCATTCCCGAGACGGTGCGCGACCTCGGTCAGTTCGGGCTGGATTTCATCATCCCCGCGCATTGCACGGGATGGCGGGCGGTCAACGCGCTGGAGCGTGCTTTCGGGGAGGCCGTGGTCGTTCCCGCCGCCGTGGGAAAGGGGTTCGACCTGTAACCTTGAGCCAACCCCCCATCGACACGGAGGGAACACCCATGAACGGCGATTTTCCCGGCGTGTTCGTGGTTCGCTCTCTCTCGATTGCGGTTATTGGCGTTGGTCGGATGCATTACTGCGGGTCGGACATTTTCCACATCTGTCCCGTGAAATTCCCGCATCGTGCCATGGTCGGTTGGTCGTTCCGGCCGTCGTTCACGATGTCCAGACACTTCGCCTTCCCCGTGAAATCGGTGCGTAAGGTCGAATACGCACCGTCATCGGACGGCGAGATCGACCACATCTGACCGGAGAAATTGCCGCACGGCGCCATGGTCAACCGATTGTTTTCGCCGTCATTCACGATGTCCAGGCACTGCGCCTTCCCCGTGAACGCCGTACGCAACCGCGACCGACCCGGCGTCCCGCTTGGCGAGACCGTCCACTGCTGACCGGAGTAGTTGCCGCACGGGGCCATGACAAGCTGGTTGTTCCGGCCATCGTTGACGATATCGAGGCACTTGCCTTTGCCGGTGAACTGCGTCCGAAGCCGATATGGGCCATCGTCGGCGTGGGCGGCCTCGGCCCCTGCAAAAAGCGAAACGCCCAGCGCGGCCAGGATTATCGTGCGGTTCTTCATCTGTGCTTTCCTCCAGCATTGTTTCGACCCTGATGGAAAGGGTCTCATCCGAGGACCGACACTGTCAATCGGACCGTTCCCAATCGGGCAGTTCTCATTTTGCCATTTTGTTCCGCATACCCGTCATGGTCTGGCTTGACCCGACCAATTCTGGCCAATGGGGTGTCGCCAAAAAAAACTCGCAATTTCAACGCGCCTCAAATCGCCAGAGTTGGTCGGGTCAAGCCCGACCATGACGATGAAGAGGTGACGACCGCCATAATGAGAACTGCTGTTCCCAATCGGGATCCCGCTTTTCCTGGAACGCCGGCTGCCCCTCCTTCCCATCGGCGACGCGCGTGGTACGGCATGGTTGACGATGCCCATCCAAACACCGACCCAACCTTGAGCCAAACCCCCATCCGACGCACACTCCCCCCAGCAACCCGGAGGGAACCCCCATGAAAATCGGCTTTATCGGTCTCGGCATGATGGGCAAGGGCATGGCCGCCAATCTGCAGAAGGCCGGCCACGAACTGCACGTCCACGATCTCACGCGTCAGGCGGCGTCGGCGCACCTCGCCAACGGTGCGATCTGGTCGGAAAGCCCCAAGGCACTGGCGGCGGAATGCCCGGTCATCTTCACCTCGCTTCCCACCCCCGCCGACGTGCGCGCGGTCGGCACCGGGGAGAACGGCCTGATCGAAGGTTTCAAGCCCGGCTCCGCCTGGTTCGATCTGTCCACCAACGCGGTGGATGTGGTCCGCGACCTCGCGGCGATCTTCAAGGAAAAGGGTGTCGATTTCCTCGATGCCCCAGTCAGCGGCGGCCCGAGGGGCGCGGCATCCGGCAAGCTCGCGATCTGGGTCGGCGGCGACAAGGCGGCGTTCGACAAATACCAAAGCGCGCTGACCGACATGGGCGATCAGGCCCGCTACATCGGCGCGATCGGCGCCGGCACCATCGCCAAGCTGGTGCACAACTCTGCCTCCGCCGCCATCGCGGTCGTGCTGTCGGAAGTCATGACCATGGGCGTCAAAGCCGGGGTGGAGCCGCTGCAACTGTTCGAGGCCGTCCGCCAAGGCGCCGCCGGTCGCGCCCGCACCTTCGACCGCCTGTCCGGCCAGTTTCTCACAGGCGTTTACGATCCGCCCGATTTCGCCCTGCGCCTGATTCACAAAGACGTGTCGTTGGCGTGCCAGCTCGGGCGCGAAAACAACGTCCCGATGCGGCTGGTGAACATGGCGCACCAGGAACTGACCGAGGCCCTGAACCGCGGCTGGGGCCACCGCGACAGCCGCGTCGGCGCGCTGCTGCAACAGGAACGCGCCGGAATCGAACCCATCCACGTCGATCCCGCCCGCATCAAGGCCGTTATGGACGCGGACAGCAAGTAATCTTTCCACCTCGCGTCATGGTCGGGCCTGACCCGACCATCTCGTTCCAATGGGCCTGAGATGGTCGGGTTAAACCCGACCATGACGGTATCTTAACAAAGGAGACCACCATGCAACTCGGCGCTTCCCTGCCGGTCGGCGACATCGGCACCGGCCCCACTGTCGTCCGCGACTATGCCCAAACCCTCGAGGGCATGGGTTTTAACTATATCCAAGCCCCTGACCATGTGCTCGGCGGCAACCCCGCCGGCCACAAAGACAAGGCCCGCGTCGGCACATCCGTCACCGCGTACCACGATCCGTTCGTGCTGTTCAGCTTCATCGCCGGCTGCACGAACAAGATCGGCTTCGCCCCCGGCGTGCTGATCCTGGCGCAGCGCCAAGCCGTGCTGGTGGCGAAACAGGCCGCCAGCCTGGACGAGCTGTCGAACGGCCGCCTGCGCCTGGGCATCGGCGTCGGCTGGAACGAGCTGGAATTCACCGGCCTGAACGAAAATTTCAAAAACCGCGGCAAGCGGTCCGAGGAACAGGTCCAGGTGATGCAAGCCCTCTGGGCCAACGATCACGTGGATTTCAAAGGGAAATACCACACCATCGACGACTCCGGCATCAACCCGCGCCCAAAGTCCGGCCGCGTGCCGGTGTGGTTCGGCGGCCACGTGGACGCGACGCTGGAGCGCACGGCGAAATGGGGTGACGGCTGGATGCCGCTGGCCTATCCGGCGGACGACAGCGCGCTAAAGGCTTTCGACAAGCTGCGCGGCCTGGTCGCGGCGGCCGGCCGCAGCATGGACGATGTCGGGATCGAGGTGTGGGTGTCCCTCGGCAGCGACGACCCGGCGCAATGGCGCAAGGATGTGGCGTTCTGGAAAGCCGCGGGCGTGACGCACATCACCGGGCACACAACCTACGCCAGCGGCCACCACAAGCGCATCGCCGGTAAAACGGCAGCGGAGCATCTGGCGGCGATCGCCAAGTTCCAGAAGGCGGTTGGCGATCTGCTGTAACAGTTGGCGGGCCGGTAGTCCTTGTTCCTCGTCATGGTCCGCGAAGGCGGACCGCCCACGACTTGCAGTACCGGTCTCGCTAAAGTCGTGGGTGGCGGGCCTTCGCCCGCCATGACGATACAGGGTACCGCCGATCCCTAAGTCTGCATCCCCCAGCGCCGCACCGTCTTGTTCTCAAGCGTGCGGAAGATCACGTTCTCCACCAGCAGACCGATCATGATGATCGTCAGCAGCCCGGCGAACACCTCCGGAATATCCAGCTGGTTCTTGCTCTCGAAAATATACCAGCCCAGACCGCCCTTGCCCGACGCCACACCGAACACCAGCTCCGCCGCGATCAGCGTGCGCCACGCGAAGGCCCAGCCGATTTTCAACCCCGCCAGGATCGACGGAAACGCCGCCGGGATTAGAATCCGCAGCACCAGCCCCAGCCCCGACAGCCCGTAATTACGCCCAACCATCCGCAACGTCGGCGATACCGCCCGAAACCCCGCATGCGTGTTCAGCGCCAGCGGCCACAACACCGAGTGAACCATCACGAAGATCAAACTGCCGATCCCCAACCCAAACCAGATCAGCGCCAGCGGCAGCAGCGCGATGGCGGGCAGGGGGCTGAACATCGCCGTGACAGTTTCGAGAAAATCCGTCCCCACCTGCGTCGTGATCGCCAGAATGGTCAGCACGGCCGCCAGGAACACCCCCGTCGAGAAGCCGATCAGCAGCACTTTCACGGATGTCCAGGACCGGTCCAAGAGCACGCCGCTTTTAATGCCGCCCCACAGAGCGGTCACGGTATCGCTGAACGTCGGCACCAGCAGTTGGTTGTCCAGATGCCGTCCGTAGACCTCCCAAATAACCGCGATCAGCACCAGAAGGATGCACTTGCGCAGCCAGACCATGTTGAACAGCCGCTCGAAAACGGTCAGTTCCTTCTCGACGACGCCGAAATCCTGGGCGCCGCGCGGTTCGTGCATGATCTCGGGACGGTCAGACATGCTCGTCTTCCTCTACCTTGTCGGCGAACAGCATGTCGTGGATCCGCGCCTCCAGCGCTGCCGCCAAAGCCGGATCGGCGCCGGCGGGCACGCTGTTCATTTCCGCCTTCACCTGTCCGGGATGCGGCGACAGCAGCAAAATGCGGTTCCCGATCTTCACCGCCTCGGCGATGGAGTGCGTCACGAACAGCACGGTGAACTTCGTCTCCTCCCATAGCCCGAGAAGCTCGTCCTGCATCCGTTGCCGCGTCAGGGCATCCAGCGCCGCGAACGGCTCGTCCATGAGTAAAATATCGGGTTCCATCGCCATGCCGCGGGCGATGGCGACGCGCTGCTTCATGCCGCCCGACAGCATGTGGGGATAGGAGTCGGCGAAGCGCGTCAGATGCACCTTCTCGATATACTGCATCGCCTTGTCGTCGGCGGCCTTGCCGCGCAGCTTGCCCGACGTCTCCAGCGCGAACGCCACGTTCTGCCGCACCGTCTTCCACGGCAGCAGCTGATCGAACTCCTGGAACACCATCATCCGGTCCGGGCCGGGGCGGGTGATTTTCTGGCCCTTGAGGTGAATCTCCCCCTCGACCGGCGCCATATACCCGCCCACCGCCTTCAACAGCGTGGACTTCCCGCAGCCCGACGGCCCCAGCAGAATGAAGCGATCCGAGCGCTGCACGGCGAAATCGACGCGGTACGTGGCGGTGACGAGGTGCTCTCGCGTTTTGTACTGGAGTGTGACGCCGCGTACATCCAGCAGCGGCGGCGGCAAGGTCTGTTCCAAAGCGCTCCCCATTATTCGGTGGCGGGTTCGTCGTCCGCCGTTTCAGGGGTTCCCTTTACCGAAGGCCGCCCCGCCAGCCAACCCGCCGCCTGCTCGGCGCGCGCCAACGCGACATCGAGGGCCGCCATGGTGACGGTGAGGTCTTCCGTATCGTCCTTTTCCCAAGCCCTTACGCCCCAGAGCCACACCGCCATCAAACCCTTCACCCGCAGTTCGCCGGTCAACCCGGTTGCGTTGACGCCCGCCGCCTGCAACATCCACCGCATACTGCGCCGTGTGGCGCAGGCCAGCATGAGCGCCGTGCAAGGATCGAACGGCAGTGCCCGCAGCACCGCCAGAACACCCGCCCGCTGCGCCTGCAACGCGTCGAACCGGCGCATCAGCAGATCGAACAGCCGGTCGCGGACGGGGCCTTCGTCCGGAGCCTCCTCCAACGCGACCTCATCCGCCATCCGCCCGAACCCCAGCAGCACGTGTCCCCTGCTGGGGAAGCGGCTGCGAGCGCGCGGCAGTGGCAATCCGGCGGCGCGCGCGGCGGCGGCCACGGTCACGGAACGCCATCCGTCGGTGCCGGCGAGGGTTAAAGCCGATGCGATCAGCGCGGTGTCGAAATCTGTGTCGTCCATGGCGCGATCATGGGCCGGGAGTGGGGGTGGATTCAAGGCGATGTTAAGCACCGATGCTCGGGCGAAGGGTTAGCGGCAGTCAGCAGCGCGCTGCATATGCCCTACCTGTCGGCTGTCGTTCGTTATGCGATGCGCAGTTCCGGCAGCTTGACGCGCATCGGGCGGACGGTCGTCGCGATCAGCACGGCGCCGACCCCGATCGCCGACGACGCGATGTACAGCCATCCATAGCCGCCGAAACGGTCGAACAGCCAGCCGCCGACCGGCGGGCCGAGTGCCATGCCGACGGTGGAAATGGCGGCGATGACGCCGAAGACGCTGCCCATGATCCCGGCGGGGAAATGCTCGCGCACCAGGATGGCATAAAGCGGCATCGCGCCGCCGTAGGCCAGACCGAACAACATGGAAACGGCGTAGAGCGTGTCGAGGTCGCGCGCGACCATATACAGCGCGATGGCGGCGGCCTGGAGCATCAGGCAACCGACCAGCGTGCGCTTGGCGCCGGTCCTATCGGCGAGCAGGCCGCAAAGAATGCGGCCGGACAGCGCGGCGAGGCCCGCCGCCCCCAGGACGGTCGCGGCGGTCACCGGGGCGACACCGCAGTCTGCGGCATAGGCGACCATGTGGAAGATCGGGCCGGAATGGGCGGCGCAGCAGGCGAAGTTGGCCAGTGCGAGGCTCCAGAACAGCGGCGTGCGCAGTGCCTGGGCGAATGTCGGGCCGATGGGTTCGGCGGTGGCGTTGGCTGCCCGCTTGGGTTCGGCGGGGGCAGGGCGCAGCAGCAAGGCCGCGGGCAGGATCACGGGCCCAGGCCATCAGGCCAAGCGCCTGCATGGCGAAGCGCCAGTCGTGCGTGACGATCATCCAGCGTGCCAGAGGGGCGATCAGCGTGGTCCCCAACGCGAGGCCCGCCGACACCAGGGACACCGCGAGGCTCCGGTGGCGGACGAACCAACTGGACGTGGCGGCGGTCAGCGGGACGTAGACCGCGCCCACCGCGAGGCCGACGGCGCAACCGTAGATCGCCAGGAATACCGGCAGACTCTGCGCGCGGCTCGCAGCCACAAGGCCCGCCCCCTCCAGCACGCCGCCGCACAGGACGACGACGCGGGCGCCGTAACGGTCGTACAGCGATCCCCAAAGGAAGCCGCCGGCGCCCATGCCGAGAAAGGCTACCGTCGAACCGGATGCGATGCCCGCTCGGGACCAGCCAAGCGAGTCGGACATCGGCTGGAGGAAGACACCGAAGGACATCAGGCCGCCCATGCCGATGCAGCCGACAACGATGCCGACGGCGACGATCACCCAGCCGTAGAAGATTTTCATATGGGATGCTCCCTTATGAGGGAGTGTATCTCAAACCAGCGGCTTGGGCGATACGGACGCCCGTGTGAAAAACCCTACCCCGCTAATTCCCGAGACCGCCGCGTCGCCGCCGCGATGGCCTCGCTCATCGCCTTCGGCATCGCCCCCGGTTCCATCAGCACCCGCAGCGCCTCCGCCGTCGTGCCGCCCGGGCTGGTGACGGCGACACGCAGAGCCGCCGCGTCCTCCGGACTGGCCGCCAGCAGCGCGCCCGAACCGGACACCGTCTGCCGCGCCAGCAGCCGAGCCAAAGCCGGCGGAATGCCCTGCTCGACGGCAGCGGCTTCCATCAACTCCGCCAGCAGGAACACGTAAGCCGGGCCGGAGCCGGATACCGCTGTCACCGGATCGAGCAACGCCTCATCGTCCGCCCAGGCCACCACGCCGATCGCCTGCAACAGCCTGTCGCACAACGCCCGCTGTTCCGCCGACACCAATGCGCTCGGACACGCCACCGTCACGCCCTGGCGCACGGCAGCCGGCGTATTCGGCATGGCCCGCACGATCGCCGCCTGCTCCCCGATCAGCGCCCGAATCCCGGCAATCGTTCGCCCGGCCATGATGGACAGAAACACCGTCTTGCCGGCGAACCGAGCATAGGCGGGCAGCGTGTCGTTGGCGCTTTGGGGTTTGACGGCCAGTACCACGGCGGCGGGGGCGAACCCGGCCGGAATGGCCGAGGCATCCGTCACCACCGTCATATCCGCGCCCGCGAACCCCGCCGCCTGCGGCGCGGGATCGACGGCGTAGGACGGCGCCAGCCCTTGCTCGCGCCAGCCGGACAGCATCGCGCTGCCCATGCGCCCGCAACCGACGAGAAGGATCGCGGGAATTGTTTGTTCGGTCATGCTTCGCCCACACACTCCAGCATCGCGGCCTGCAATGCCTCCTGCGGTGTTTTGCCACCCCAGAGGACGAACTGGAAGGCGGGGAAGAATCGCTCGCACTCGGTGATGGCGATGTCGATCATATCCTCCAGACTTTCGGCCGAGGCGCCGGGCGCGCCGCGCAGCAGCACGGCGTGGCGGAAGGACGGCATGCCGTCCTCGGTCTCCATCCCGAAATGGCCGATCCACAGTCGTTCGTTGGCCAGCGCGAGCAGCTCGTACAGCGCGGTCCGCTGTTTATCCGGCACTTTCAGGTCGAACGTGCAGGTGAAGTGCATGGCGCTGATTTCGTGCGACCAGTTGAAGTACAGGCCGTAATCGCACCAGCGGCCGGGCGCTTCCGCCGCCAGTTCCGCGTCGCAACGACGGTCGAAGACCCAGTCGTTCGCGGTGACGATCTGCTCCATGACGTCGAGGGGGTTGGCCGCGTTGGGCTGTTCGAAGCTCAGAGACGCTGACATCCGGGGTCTCCCGTTGGTTGGAGGCCGAGTGAGGCGATTGGCCCCGAGCGTTCACGAATCCGAAATATTGTGGATTCTCTCGGGGTTGGCCACGAGGGGTAGCGTATATGGGTGTTCCGCCGCGCCGCAAGGGGCTGTTGGCGGCCTATTTGAACAGGCGGGAAAACCCAGGAAACAGGTCCGCGCCGCGTGGTTCGGAGTAGGTGCGCAGGGGGAGTTGGTAAACCTTGCGCCGTTCGACTGGCTTCTGAACGGGCTCGGCGTCCGGTTTGGCTTCCAGAGTCTGGTCGTCGGATCGGTCCAGTTTTCCCGACTTCGATTCGGTCATGGCAACACCTTTGGCAAAATGCCCAGCTTATCGGCTGCGAAGATGACTGTGGTAGCGCCCAGTGCCCAAATCAAGGCCCTGACCAGGTGCAGGGAGGCACGGGCGCGATAATCGTAGCGGCGCTGGTTCATATCCCGGTTCGCTGGTGTGACCGCGATGTAGGATTGCAGCATCACATGGCGGATGGCAGCAACCAAGTCGCGGTCACGCAATTCCTCGGGCACCGATTGTCTGTTCAGTTCGCGCTGCAAGTTCGCGACATCGGCGCGCAAATCCGGTTCTTTGAGAATCCGCCGAAAGTCCCGCCGAGCGGTCGCTCGGGCGATCCAGAACAGCACACAAGCAGCTTCCAAAACTGCCAAACCCAGCAGCATGCCAGCTGCGGCGAAGGCAAAACGCCCTGCCTCCGAGCCGATCTCCGGCCATTTCGGCAAGCGACTCGCCGCATAGGCCAGCGCACCCACCACGATGCCCAACGCCGTCCCGAAAAACGGCAGTGTTCGATGCACGTCCTCGGCCGCGGTCACCTCCTGCCGATACAGATCGGCGAAGGCAGTCAGCAGCAGGGACGTCGTATCCGGCGGTAACGGCTGTTCCACCAGCATCGGTGAGGCATCGGACATACCGCATCATGCGGTAGCGCGACCCGAAATATCAACAACTATAAGTTGTGTATTCTACCTCTACGACCCCAAAGCGGCCTCCAGCACCGCCAGCCGCTCCTCCAACACCGCCAGCCGAGACTCCGCCGCCTCCTGCCCAGCCCGAGCATTGGCCGCCATCTCGGCGATCGCGTCCAGTTCCTCCCGCCGCACTAGATCCAACCGCCTTATCGTCTCGTCCACGCGCGCACGCACCATCGCCTCGGCTTCCTCCCGCAATCCCGCGAGAGCGGAGATCGCACCGCCAGCCACACCGGCGAGGTCGTCGAAAATGCGGGGGCGGTCGGTCATGGCGCAAGCTCCTGTTGGTGCGACGGCGTGCGCCCCCTATAACGCGTTCCCATGATCCTGGTCACTGGCGGCGCCGGTTTTATCGGCTCCAATCTTCAAGCCGCTCTCGTTCGCCGAGGGCATGAGACCGTCGTTGCCGACCTGTTCGGCAGCGATGGCAAATGGCGCAATCTGGCCAAGCACCCGCCGTCCCGCGTGGTGCCGCCGACGGATTTGCGCGCGTTTCTGGACACGCACCCGCCGCTGGAGATGGTGTACCACCTCGGCGCGGTCAGCGAGACCACGGCCGTGGACGGGGATCACACCTGGGCCACGAACGTGGAACTCAGCCGTATGCTGTGGGAGTGGTGCGCCGAACGGGGCGTGCGGTTTGTTTATGCTTCCTCCGCCGCGACCTACGGCGACGGGGCGCAGGGCTTCGACGACGATCCGTCCATGGCCGCGCTGGAAAAATTGCGGCCGTTGAACCTGTACGGATGGACCAAACACGCCTTCGACTTGCTGGTGACCCGTCAGCTCGTGCATCGCCGCGACCGCCCGCCGCAATGGGCCGGCCTGAAATTCTTCAACGTCTACGGTCCGAACGAGTATCACAAGGGCAAAATGATCTCGGTCGTGAAGGTCAAGCACGATGAGGTCGCGTCCGGCGCGCCCGCCCGCCTGTTCAAGTCCGACCAGCTCGGTTTCGCCGACGGGCAGCAATCGCGCGATTTCATCTGGATCGGCGACATCGTGGACGTGCTGCTCTGGCTGCTCGACACGCCGGGCGTGAACGGGTTGTTCAACCTGGGGACCGGGACGGCGCGCACCTACCTCGATCTCGCCCATGCCGTCTGCGACGCCGCTGGCCGAGAACGCCGGGTCGAGTTCATCGACATGCCCGCCAGCCTGCGCGGCCAATACCAGTCCTTCACCCAAGCCCCGATGGACCGGCTACGCGCCGCCGGCTACGCGGGCCAATTCACGCCGTTGGAGGAAGGTATCCGCCGCTACGTTCAAGACCACCTCGCAACGGCGGATTTGTTCGTATGACCTTCCCCCAGATCGATCCGGTCATCGTCCAGATCGGTCCGTTCGGCATCCGCTGGTATGCGATGGCCTACATCGCTGGCTTGGTCCTGGGCTGGCGCCTGATGCGCAAGCTGGTGACGCAGCCACCCGCCGTCGCCACACCGTTACAGGTGGACGATTTTCTCACCTGGGCCACGCTCGGCGTCGTGCTGGGCGGCCGCCTCGGCTACGTGCTGTTCTACCAGCCCAGCGCCTTCATCGCCGAACCGCTGCGCATCCTGCAGGTCTGGACCGGTGGCATGAGCTTCCACGGCGGCATGCTGGGCGTCGTCATCGCCACCATCCTTTTCTGCCGCCGCCAATCCATCCCGCTGCTCGGGTTCGCCGACCGTATCGCCGTGGTCGCGCCCATCGGCCTGTGCTTCGGCCGCATCGCCAATTTCATCAACGGCGAGCTGTGGGGCCGCGTCGCCCCCGACGTCCCTTGGGCCATGGTCTTCCCCTACGGCGGCCCGCTGCCGCGCCACCCGAGCCAGATTTACCAAGCGGTGCTGGAAGGCGTCGTGCTGTTCGTCCTCCTGTTCGCCTTGTCCCGGCGGGACGCCATCCGAGCACGCGCGGGTATGCTGACCGGCATCTTCCTGACCGGCTACGGCCTGGCGCGGATCATCGGAGAGTTCTTTCGGGAGCCTGATTCGTTCCTCGGCTTTCTGGCGTTCGGCGCCACCATGGGGCAGTTGCTGTCGATACCGATGGTTCTCGCGGGCATATGGCTGATCCGCCGCCGCTGACGGAGCGCCTGGACGCGTTCATGGCGCGCGCCAACGCGGCCTACTACGCCAGCCACGACCCTTTCGCCGATTTCACCACCGCGCCGGAGATCAGCCAGGTCTTCGGCGAGGTTCTCGGCCTGTGGGCGGCGGTGACGTGGCAGATGCTGGGTTCGCCTGACATGGTCATGCTGATCGAGGCCGGACCCGGCCGCGGCACCCTAATGGCCGACGCGCTGCGGGCGATCGGGCGGGCGATGCCGGCGTTCCGGGCGGCCCTGTCGTTGCGGTTTATCGAGACATCCCCCCGGCTGCGCGCGGAACAGGCGACACGGGTGCCGGATGCCGTTTGGCACGACTCGCTCGACGACGTGCCGGAGGGACCGACGATCCTGCTGGCCAACGAGTTCCTGGACGCCCTGCCGATCCGCCAGTTCATTCGGCGGGGGGAGGGGTGGAAGGAGCGGTTTGTCAGCGAGGGCGCGTTCGTGGAACGGCCCCACGCGGATGTTCTGCCAGACGCGCCAGACGGTTCCATCCTGGAACGCTGCGAACCCGCGCAAGCTTTCGTCGCCGCGCTCGGCACTCGGTTTGCCCGCCACAAGGGCGCCGCCCTGTTCCTGGACTACGGCCCCGAGCACAGCGGCTACGGCGACAGCCTGCAAGCGCTGGCAGGCGGTAAACCGGCAGACCCGCTGGCCGCGCCGGGACTGGCCGACCTGACCGCGCACGTCGATTTCGCCGCCCTGGCCGCCGCCGCGCGAGCGGCCGGTGCATCCGTCCACGGACCCGCCCCGCAAGGCATGTTCCTGGCCGAACTGGGCCTGTTCCAACGCGCCAACCGGCTGGCGCGTGGCCTGCCCCCCGCGCAGGCAGCCGCGGTCATGGAATCCGTCCGTCGCCTCGGGGAGCCGAACCGGATGGGGCGCCTTTTCAAGGCCCTGGCCATCGCCAGTGCCGGCTGCCCGCCACTGCCGGGATTGGGCGGCTGACGCCCCTTGCCGGCGAGCGGGAAACGGACGCAGTATCCGTCATTCCGTCCATAAACAGGAGCCAGTCCAATGACCGCCAAGAGCAAAGGTAAAATCCGCCATTTCGCGTTCAGCGTCGCGGATCCGTGGGAAACTGCCGAATTCTACAAGGATGTCATGGGGTTGGAGGAAGTCTCCGAACTCGACGGGCCGCTGGCCGAGGGCATCTTCCTGACCGACGGTGTCGTGAACCTCGCGCTGCTGCACTTCAAGGACGAAGAAGCCTCGCAGGGATTCGGCACCCAATATGTCGGCCTGCACCATATCGGCTTCTGGGTGGACGATGTCGTCCAGTCGTCCAAGCAGGCGGTGGAAGCCGGTGCGAAGTGGATGATGGGCGACCCGGAAAACCCGCATGGGTATGAGGTGAAGCACTGGGATCTGTCGGGCATCGTGTTCGATGTGGCCGCGCATGGCTGGGCCGGGGCGCAGTTCAACCCGGGGCAGCCGGACAACCAGATCCACCCTAATCCGCACCGGCGTTTGGCAAAATTCGATGCTCGGCGGGAAGCGGCGCAGAAGGCGCATGCGGCGCGGAAGGCCGCGGCGTTGGTCGCGGCGGAGTAGTTTTTCGTTCTGGACGCGCGGCGGAGGCGGCTTGCTGTTGGCCGCTTCCGCCAGCGCGTTTGGGGTTTTTGAGTGCGTCGGTAGCAGCGTTGCGCTATAAAGGCGCTATGGACCGGCAGGACATCATCGCCCGGCTTCGGGAGCATCAGGCGGCGCTGAAGCAGCGCGGCGTCTCGCACGTGGCGCTGTTCGGATCCCGCGCGCGGGGCGACGCCCGACCGGACAGCGATACCGATATCATGATCGAGATCGATCCCGACGCCCACATCGGGGTCTGGGGCTACGCCGGTCTCAAAGACTATATCGCGACCTTGTTCGACGGGCCGGTCGACGTCGTGGATCGGGACGCACTGAAACCCTACGTCAAGCCCGCGGCGGTCGCGGATGCGATCTATGCCTTCTGATCGAGACGCGACCCGTCGTTGGCTTAACGATATCCATCAGCACATCGTCCTGGCGGAGACCTTCGCGGCCGGCCTGAGTTACGATGATTTATGCGAAGACCTGCGCGCGACCTACGCCATCACCCGGTGTCTGGAGATCATCTCCGAGGCGTCTCGCCGCCTGCCGGATACGTTGAAAGCCAGACATCCATCGATCAAATGGCGCGATATGGCGGCTGCCGGCAACATCTACCGTCATGAGTACGAAGACGTGGCGGTGCGTGGCGTATGGACACGTTGAGCCGTCATTTGCCGCCGTTGCGCATCGTGATCGAGCTGGAATTGACGATAGTCAGCGATCCATAACGGCCGACTGTGGTGAAACGTTACCCCCGAACCAACCCCAACCACTGCCCCAACCGCACGAACTGCGCCTTGATCACCGCCCAAAGCAACGAATGCGCCGCCAACGGCACAGGCGCCGGAGCCTGCCGCACCGGCTCCGCCTGAACGGCCGCAGCCGGCGCATCCCCAACCACCGCCTCCGGTTCAGGCACCGCCGCCACCTCCGGCACCTCATCCTTCGCGAACTCATCCGCGCACCGCCGCGCGAAATCCGCCATGATGATTTTCGCCACCGCGACCCCACCGGCCTTCGCGAAATCCGCCAGCACGCCGCCCAACTGCGCGTCCGACACGATTTTCACCAGCGTGCCCGAGGGGTCCTCATGCAAGCTGAACCCCACCTTCACGCCAATCCGAGCGGCGCGGAGGTCGGCGGCACCCCGTCCCTCCAACGATCCGGTGCAGTTTTCCAGATCGAATTCGGCGCTCGCCCGTCCTTTGAAATTGATCTTCTTCGGACCGAACGTGACCACCATCGCGCCCGGCCAGGACCCGTCCTCGGCCTGAGGCTCCAGCACCGCGCCCGGCATGCAGCTTGCCATGCGCGGCACGTCGGAGAACCGGCGGATGACATCCGCCGGCTTCCCAGGAACGCGAAATTCCCCTTCGAAATGCATGGTGGGTTACGCCACCGGACGCAGCAGCGGGGCGTGATTGACCGCGCCGAAATACACTTTGGCGTAGCCTTCCGTGGGCGTGGACGGCGACACGCGGGCGTCGATCACATACAGACCGCCTTTGGCGAGGCCCGTCTTGATCGCCGCGCCGAGGTCGGACGCCTTTTCCAGTTGCACACCGTCGCCGCCGAACGCTTTGGCGATCGCCGCGAAATTCGGCGAATCCCATTGCGCCAGCGTCTCGTCGAAGCCCTTCGCCACCAGCTTGTGCACTTCCGCGCCGTAGCCGGCGTCGTTCCAAATCACCAGCACGATATCCAGCTTGTGGCGGACGACGGTTTCGAACTCCTGAATGTTGAACATCGTGGAGCCGTCGCCCTCGATCGCGACATGCTTGCGGCCGGGGTTGCCGGCGGCGGTGCCGATCATCACGCCCAGGCCCTGGCCGACGGCGCCGAAATTATACGAATACTGAATTTCGGCCCCTTTCGGCATCGGCATATACATGCCGATCCAGGAGAAGAAGTGCCCCGCGCCGCAGGTCACCAGCACATTCTCCGGCAGCGCCGCGCCGAGATGCCCGGCCAAGGCGCGCGGATCGAGCCCGTCCGTCGGTGGCGTAAACTGATGCGGGGCCGCATCCAGAACAGCCCGCGTTTCCGGCGTCCGCATGCCCTGGCCACGGAACTGCCGAGCCTCCAGCGCCTCGTTGATGGCGGCGACAGCACGGCGGCCGTCGGCCTGCACGTACAGACCGGGAATGACCCCGATTTCTTCCGGCATCGGCTTGATGTCGATACGCGCCACCTCGGCCGCGGGGAAAATCAGTCCGCCTTCGGTCGTGTAGTACCCAAGCTCCGCGCCGACGCCGAGGACGAAATCGGCTTCCGCCAACAGTTCCTCGGTGGGGGCCGAGGCGAAGGCGCCGGAAATGCCGACATCCCACTCATGCCCGGCGAACAGGCCCTTGCCCTGCAACGACGTCGCCAACAGCGCGCCGGTGCGGTCGGCGAGCTTCACGATCTCATCGCGCGCGCCGGCCATGATAGCACCGCGGCCGCCGATGATGACGGGGCGCTTGGCGGCCATCAGTTTCTCGATGACGGGTTCCAACTGATCCGGGTTCGGCGTTTCGATCCGGCGCGGCAGGAACTGGGTCGAGGGGCGATATTCGTAGTCCCAATCGATCTCTTCCTCCTGCAAATCCATCGGCAGGTTGAGCACGACCGGGCAACGGTTGATGCGCGCGGCGTAGAACGCCTCGGCGATCTCCTCGGCCATGTTGTCGAGGCTGGTGACGGTGTGGAAGCGCGTGTAGCAGGCTTCGACGAAGCGGCGTTGGTCCATGAGCTGGGTGCGGTTTTTGGAGCCTTCCGCGATGTGGCCGGCGATCAGCACGACGGGGGTCTTGCCGCGATAGGCCGCGATCAGCGACGTGCCGCACTGCGTCAGGCCGGGGCCGCAGGTGACCATCGCGAGGCCGACCTTGCCGGTGGTGCGCGCATAGCCATCGGCCATGGACACGGCCATGGACTCATGACGGGCATTGTAGGGCTTGACCTCCTTGTCGCGGCACAGCGCGCCCCAGAGCCACATGTTGCCGTCGCCCATCAGGCCGAAAAAGTCGGTGATCCCCTCGGCGCGCAGCGAGAGCGCGATTGCTTCGTAGGCTTTCATGGTTTCTCGTTCCCTTTTGCTGATCAGTCGGCCGCCAGCTTGGCGGCATCCGATTGGTGTCCCTTTTGGTGGAAATAGTTCTTCCTGTAAAACTCCAGCACCAGATCGCGATACACGGCGGGCGGATAGCGCGGCGGATCGACCTCCGACGTGCAGGTCGGCAGGCATTCGATCGTGCTGGCCGGGTTCGGGCTGTGGAAGTAGGCGATCGAATAGCGGTCGGCGCCGCTGTCGTTGATCACCCCGTGCGGCGTGGACAAAAACCGGTCGTTCGACCAGCGTCGCATGATATTGCCGAGGTTGATGAGAAACGTCCCCGGAATGACCGGCGGCTGGAACCACTCGCCCGACGCCAGCCGCACCGCCAACCCCGGCACGTCGGTGCGGGCCAAGGCCGTCATGAAGCTGTTGTCGGTATGCGGTGCGGCGCCGAACGCGTTGTCGCTGGTATCCGTCTGCGGCGGGTAATGCAGGAAGCGCAGGTTCGCGTGTTCCTCATTGGCGAAAAACGGCGCGAAATGATCCGGATCCAGACCCAACGCCACGGCGAACCCCGGCAGCATCCGCGTGCACATCGCCCGCACCGCCTGGAAATACGCCATCATGTCCGCCCGCAGGTCGGGCATCCCGACCGGCCACTGATTCTGTCCCCGCAGCGACAGCCCCGCCAAAACATCCGGATGGTCCGCCGCTCGGTCGTGGCTGACGAAGAAACTCTCGTTCTGATTCGGCTTCGTCGCCTGATGCACGGTCGAGGCCCCCTGCACCGAGGCGTTCATCGGCATATAGCCGATATTGTTTTCATTCAGCCGCAGCTTGAGCTTTTCCTCGAGCGGCAGAGCATGGAATCGCTTCGACGCGGCGAATCCCCGGTCGATGGTCTCCTGCGGCACACCGTGATTAAGCACATACAGAAACCCGACATTCTCGCACGCGTGCCGTATCTGCTCGGCCAATTGCGCCAGCGCGCCGGGTTCGCCCGCGAAATACGGGCCGTAATCGATCACCGGGATTGCCGCGGACGCGGCCGCGTGGTCCCGAACGGCGTGCTGCTTGAACAGGTGCATCGGTGGCCCCCTTTTTCGATGGGGGCCACTATAGGCTCAGACCGTCGGCTCGGCCAAGGACGTCAGGTTTTCGTCCCCAGCTCGTCCCCCACCAGCCGCTCGACCCATTTCGCCATTTCGGTGTGATCCGAACCCGGCCCGTACAACGCCTCGGCCGATACGATCATCTCCCGCACCAAAGCGCTCAGCGGCGACGGCGTGCCGGTCTCCCGCGCGATCTGCATCGCGATGGACAAGTCCTTCGCCAGCAGGCCCATCGTAAACCCGGCATCGAATTTCCGAGACAGCACGAACTGGCGGAATTTCTTCACGGTCGAATTATTCATCCCGGTCGCGGCGTTCAGCACATCCGTCATCACGCCCGCGTCCAACCCGAAGCGCTGGCCAACCAGCAGCGCCTCGATCCCGATCAGGAATCCGCCGGTGGACACCATATTGTTCAGTGCCTTCACAGCCTGCCCGGCGCCCACATCGCCGGCCCGGAGGACCGAGGTGCCCATGGCCGACAGCACCGGCATCATCCGCTCGATCACCGCCGCGTCGCCGCCGACCATGATCGCCAGTTGCCCGGTCTTCGCCCGCGGCACGCCGCCCGACACCGGCGCGTCGATCATGACGCCGCCGAGCGCCGCGACCTTCTCGGCCAGGGCCTGGGTGTGGGACGGGACGCCCGAGCTCATCTCGATAATCACGGTGCCGGGCTTCATACCGGCGAAAATGTTGTCGTCCCCAGCGCTCAGCACGCGTTCCACGATCGCGCTGGTCGGCAACATGGTCACGATCACGTCCGACGCGCCGGCGAGCTGCGCCAGCGTGTCCGGGGCCGTCCCGCCGATCTGCTGCACGAAGTTGTTCGCGACTTCTTGCCGAGCATCGGCCACGTTCACCGTGAAGCCGGCGTTGACGAGGCAGGCGGCCATCGGCCAGCCCATGTTGCCGACGCCGACGAAGCCGACGGTGGGTTTATCTGTCATTGTGTGCATCCGAACCGGGTGAAGCTGGCCGGAAGGTAGAAGCCCCCGCCCGACACGGCAAGCGGAGCGAAAAAAGTCGCTCGCGTTAACCTTGTGTTAACCCCGATGCCCTATGCCCGAGCGGCATGGCGCACCAACCGTATCATTCACCTGCGTCCTATCGCGGCCGGTCCTACGACCTGTCGCATCTCGACCCGTTCGTGTTCGAGGCCGCCAGCGCCAAGGTGCCGAGGCCGCTGCGGATCAATGTGCGCTTCACCAACCACTGCTATTCGGAGGCGTTCGACCCAGACCAACACGCCCCCAACGATCCAACCATCCGGGATGGCACCCGAAACCGTGCCTTCGCCCCTGATCGCTACGCGCTATCGCTGCATCTGCCAGCCCTGATCCAAGGCCTCGTCACCCCCGGCGCCCGCGTTCACGAAACCGCCGCTCGGCGGAACTGGATGTACGCCGCGGCGATGGAGATACCGGTGGCGAACACCCGCTACCAAATCTTCTTTGAGCTGCGCCGCACCATGCCCGAAAGGCGGAGGTTCCAGGACCTCGATATGGTCGTCGAAAGCGCCTACCCAGCCGATCCCGACCGGCCGGCACCCAACGTGCTGGGACGGATGAATTTCCTGCTGCTCGCCGGCAACGTGTATCTGGGCTTGAAAACCAGCACGCGGCGCTGAAACGCGAAAGGGCGCCCGGAGGCGCCCTTAAAGCAAGTCTATCCGGCAACCGCTTGGCCGAAGCCTCGGCCCGCCTCGCGCGGGCACGGAACCCGAAGGTGCCGCCAGGGGATGCTACCTCAGCCGGTCTGTCATCCCGTGCCTCACTTATACCTGCTCGGCACCGGCCCTCGCAAGCGAAAAGCCTCAGCCCTTCTTCTCGTCGGCTTCCTTGAACACCTCGGTCGCGATCTTGAACGCTTCCAGCGCCGCTGGAATACCGCAGTATGCGCCGACCTGCACCAGTACTTCCTTGATCTCATCCCGCGTCACACCATTTGTCAGCGCCGCGCGCAGATGCAGCCGCAGTTCGGCCCCGCGGTTCAGCGCGGACAGCATGCCAAGGTTGATGATGCTGCGGGTCTTGCGATCCAGCCCCGGACGCGTCCAGGCCATGCCCCAGGCGATCTCGGTCGTCATCTGCTGGAACACGGCGTTGAAATCGTCGGCGCGGGCCAGCGAGGCATCGACGTAGTCGCCACCGAGCACCTCGCGGCGCACTTCGAGGCCCTTTTTGAACAGCTCGCTCTGGTATTCGGGGCGGTTGGGAACGTCGACCATGGGAATGCCTCCTGGGCGTGGGAAAAAGACGGCGGGACCCTAGAGATTGCCGCCGGACCCGACAAGCGGTTCAATCCCGGCACCACACTCAAGGGGGGAACCGCACGATGACCGCGACCTACGAAATCCTCGGGCTGCGCTATGCCGTCATGGAGGAACGCTACCACTTCCAAAACTTCATCCTGCCGGTCGACGACCACGCGTCGATGGACCCGATGGATTTTCTGCTGTTCGCCATCCGCGGCAACGGCCACACCATTGTCATGGACACCGGATTCAGCCCGGAATCGGGTGCCCGCCGAGGCCGCTCGATCCTGCGGACTCCGGCGCAGGCGCTGCTGGACGCTGGCATCGACCCCGCCACTGTGACCGACGTCGTCCTGACCCACATGCATTGGGACCATGCCGGCGGTATGCAGTATTTCCCGAAGGCAAAATTCCACATCCAAGCCGCCGAGATGACGTACTGCACCGGCGTATGCATGTGCGAGCCGTTCCTCCGCCGGCCCTACGACGTGGAGGACGTGCGCGCCGCCATCGACGCGCTGTATTCCGAACGGCTCGCGATCTACGACGGCACCAAGGAAATCGCGCCGGGGATCACGCTGCACCTGATCGGCGGGCACTCCGGCGGCATACAGTCGATTCGCGTGCCGACCAAGCGTGGCTGGGTGATGATGGCCGGCGACGCCGCGCATTACTGGCGCAACATCCGCCTGCGGAACCCCTTCCCGGTGGTGTTCGATGTCGGCCGGATGCTGAAGGGGTACGAAATCATCAACAGTCTGGCGGACGGCCCGGATCATGTGATTCCTGGCCATGATCCGCTGATCCTGAAGACATTTCCGCCGTTGAACGGGAACAAGGAAATCGTGCGGATCGATCTGCCGCCGATTACATAACCCCATGTGCTTTGGCGCGCCGGACCCGCATCGTCTCGTGGCTCTCCGGCGTGCCGTCGTGCCAACTGCCGAACCATTTATCGAACGGCACCGTGCCGTCGCCGCCGTAATTGCACTCGAAATACCGGTGATGCAGGAAGTGAAAATAGCGCTGCCCGATCGAGTAGACGTTCTCCCGCTTCGTCAGCAGCTTATGAAACCCGACATGCCCGAGCGCCGGAGCCAGTCCGGTTTGCTGGACATGGAAGATGGCGTGCAGCGGGTGCGACAGCAGCACCCAATGGATCAAAATGCCGCTGAAATAGAACACATGCTCGACCGGGTGCATCGACATGCCGGACCACGGGCCGATGTCGGTGTTCTTGTGATGAAGCGCATGAAACCGCTTGTAAAACACCGGAAAATGCAGCGCTCGGTGGATCGAATAGAAATGCGCATCGCGGATCATCGGGATCGCGCAGAACAGCAGCACGAAATAGACCGGATGCACCTCCCAGTTCAGCATCGGAATATAACCGTTCGCGAAGGCCCAGTAGGTAACGACCTGATAGGCGGTCCAAATGCCGACGCCGCTGAATGCGGTCCAGAACACATTCTCCCGCACTTGGCTGCCGAACATGAAGCGGCTGTGTTCGGCCGTCGGCTCCCGCCGGTTGAGCATGTAGCGGGTGCCCTGAGCCTTGCGGATGTAGAACCGCAGATGCAACCCGCCATAGACCAGGACGGTGAAAATCAGGTTCTGCGCATAGACGATGGCGATCCAGTCGGCGTCGAACGTTTTCATCCGAACCAAAGACGGGGTGAAGGCGAACCACGTCAGGACGGCCAGACCCATGTAGAGGATGTTCAGCGGCAGGAAATAACCGGGACAGCCGAACAGGAATTTCGCCAGCGCGGCCGGGCGCGGCGGCCAGACGAAGACCGGCGGTGTCGCGATTGGGGTGGCGGGCGGCGCGTCGCCTCGGTTGGCGATGGTGCCGGCGGTTATGTCGGACATGCTATTTTCCTCTGCGCCTTATCCAGGCCAATGCCGGCAGCATTGCCAGCAGCGACAATGTGCCAGGCTCCGGCACGCCGAAGCCGGTATCGCTCGTCAGCGTGACATTATCCGGCAAGGTGAGTGTCACCACGGCCGTCGCGTCGATATTCCCGGCGCAGCCATCGCCGCCGCACAGTTCGCTGGTGGCGGACAGCCCGGCATTCAAGACATAGGCGCCATTATCCAGCGTGCCGTTGGCAATGGGGAATTGCGCCGACACGCTCCATGCCCCGCTGGCCGCCAGCGTGATCAGCTCGCCGTTGCCGCCATTGGGCAGTGTCACGTAACCCGCTTGGATCAGGTCGGCGAAATAGCTCAACGTCGAGGAACCGCCGATTGCCGCGGTGCCGGATATCGTCACTGTGGCTTTCTGGCCCGCCGTGACGCCGGAGAACGCGAACGTGTCCCAGATCTCCGCCAAGGAGGACGCGTAATGCCCGAACACGGCGTCCGTCGCGGTAGAGACCGCCAACGACCCCGAACCCAAATCCGCTTGCGCCGAGGCGAAGGATTGCCCGGGATTGTTCACGCTGGAAGAACCCGAACCGACCGAACAATTCGGATTGACCGAGCCCAGAATGGAACATCCGGTGTTGTTGATCGCGGCCACTGTCAGCGACCCCGCGGGCGACGCCGATGCGGCCAAGGGCAGCATCGCTGCGGCCAGGAAAGCGAGAATACGGATCATCGTGGGTCCCGGATGCCTCATTTAGGTGCCAGAGTAGGCCGATCTTCTCCGACCGTCCATCGTGCGCTCCACCGGTACCCGTGCTACTATGCAGGGAAGGACAGAACCGCAGGAACCTCAGCATGTCTGCCGATGTCGCCGCCGAACCCGTGCTCGTTCGCTTCCGTGCGGCGTTGGATCAGTTGTACGGCCCCAGGTTGGAACGGGTCGTCCTGTTCGGGTCTCCCGCGCGCGGCGATGCTCGGTCGGACTCCGATTACGACGTCGCGGTATTCCTGAATGGGTTTCGCGATCGCTGGAGCGAGATGGATCGGCTGGTACCCGTCGTCACAGATATACTCTACGACGACGGCGCATTTATTCATGCCATGCCCTATCGCGCCGGCACGGATCGGGAGCGGACGCCCCTGATGCATGAGATCCGGCGCGACGGTATCGAGCTGTGAAAGCGGAGAGTGAGCGATACTTGGCGAAAGCCCGCCTCACCCTTGCTCACGCGGAGACAATGTTGCGGGTCGGTTTGACCGAAGATGCGGGGCGGGCCGCGTATCTCGCGGGGTACCACGCCGCCCAGGCACCGATTTTCGAAGGCAATGGCGCGGCCACGAAGACCCACCGAGGGGCTCAATCCGAGTTTGCCCGCCTTGCACGTTTCGAGCCGGGCATCGACGATGAATTGCGACGATTCCTGCCTCGCACATACGATCTGAAGGCTGTGTGCGATTACGAGCTTGGACCGGATGCTGTGGTGCCGGACGAGCAAGCGGAAGCCGCTATCCATGAAGGCGGCCGGTTCATCGCGTGTATCGCTGCGCTTCTGGCCGCGGAAGCAACCGAGCGCCGATCCGGCTGACGACACCCATGCCCTCACCTCCCACCCGAGCCTGGGTCCGCCTCCCCTCCGGCCGGAGGCTCGACCTTCTCGACCCCACCCCCTTCGACTGGACGGACGAGGACCTCGCCCTGGGCCTCGCCCGCACCTACCGCTGGGGCGGCCATTCCGCGTGGCCGCTCCCGCTGTCTGTCGCCCAGCACTCCCTGCTTGTTCTGGAACTACGCCGTCGGCTCAGCCCCACCGGCCTGTCCGACGCCACGGCCCGCCGCGAACTCCTACACGACGCCGACGAGGGCCTGCTCGGGTTCGACCCCATCTCCCCCCTGAAACCCTTCCTCGGCCCCGGCTACGCCGCCCTCGCCGCACGACTGCAAGCCGCCATCGCCGCCCGCTACGCCCTGCCGCCCTGGACGCAAGAGGATAAAAAATCCCACAAGCGCGCCGATCGCATCGCCGCCGCGTCCGAAGCCATCCATGTTGTCGGCTGGACCCGCGACGAGGTCCGCAAAACCCTGCGCATCGTCGACCGACCGGTGGACGCCGACCCGCTCAATTCAGCATGGGAACCCTGGCCGGCGGCGCAAGCGGCGGAAACATTCCTGCGCATGCTGAGGCGGTTGACCCCTACCACATCATCCTAACCCCGATATCGGCTTTCTTCGGTGCTTTGGTGGCCTTCAGCCACTCCGTCACCGGCATGTACCGCCGCGCCAGGAACTGATAGGTTTGCGTCAGCAGCCCGCGGCGGTCGGCGCTGGGGTCTTCCAACGCCTTGTCCCAGCCCGCCAGGATCGGCTCCCACGCCAGATGGCTGCGATACAACCAGTCGCGATTGGACCGGATGAACCCTCGATGGCTCTCCAGATGCCGCAGCACCGCCATCACCTCCCCCGCCTGCGCATCCTGTTCGTCGAACCGGTGACTGAGTTGCCGCAACGCCTCGCCGCCCAGGAACGCCAGCCGGTTCAACTGGCTGCGCTGACCGGCGTCCAACGGCACGCCGCGCACCATCCGTTCGATTGCGCCGGCCATCGCGCGCACCCGTTCCAGCAGCCGGTCGCGCAGGGCTTCGATGTAGGCCAGCTCCCCCGCCAGAGACTCCAGCTGCGCGATCACCGCTTCCTTGGAGGCCAGACCCAATGCCTCCGCCGCCCGCTGAAACGCCTCTTGAATATGCTGCCGCAACACGGGGTCGTTCTCCGCGCGGGCGATGGAATCGGCATCCAACGCCGTCGGTGCCGCTTGATCGGTGCCCTGCATCCACGCGACCAGCTGCATATGCAGCCGCATCAGCGCTCGGCGGAGGTGGTGGGGTTCCGGCGCCCAGCTGGCCCCCCCGTCCAGGACCTCCGGCGGCAGCTTGTCGCCGATCCGCAGGAGGGGCACGAAATCCAGCGCATCGGCGATCAGAATCAGCATCTGCCCGTCGGCGGAATCGTCGGTTATGCCCAACTCTCGCTGAATGGATCGCAGGGGCATGGTCGCCTCTCGCTCCCCCATGCGCACGACCAGCACCGGCGTCGCGTCGGTGTCGGTGCGCCGGAACACGGGGTCGCGGAACATCGAGAACATGCGGTGACCGAGCAGGCAATGCGTTGGTTTGTCGTCTTGTGCGTCGCTCATGAGGGGAAGTGAAGCAGATAAACGTAAACAAAACGTTAACACGGCACGCAACTGTATTGCTCGGACCTTGTTTCGTCGCGATTTCCGGCCCATGTCGGGGCCATGAACCCACTTCCCTGGCTTTTGAGCCTGATTATGCCGGCCTGTGGCGCCGAGGGCGTGCGCGGGCTGCCGGTTCCGGTTCCGATGGAGATGACGGCGATCGTGCGCCCGGCCTCCCCGAACACCGCCCTGGCCGCGCCGTCCGGATTCACCCCGGCGCCGGACATCGAAACGCCTTCCTTTCCGGTGCCTCCCGCGCGGCTTTACGCGGCGATCCGAACCGTCGCTGCCGCGCAGGAGCGGACCTTCCCAGCGGCCAATTACGACGAACGGCGGCAAGCCCATTACGTCGTGCGCAGCGCCGTGTTGAACTTCCCGGATCTGGTAACAGTCGCGGTCTCGGGGCCCACCGACGGCCCATCGACGCTGGTGCTGTATTCGCGCAGCGTGTACGGGCATTCCGACTTCGGCGCCAACCGCAAGCGGGTGGAGGCTTGGTTGGCTGCTCTGTCCGTCGCTTTGGAGAAATAGACCCGTCATGCGTGGATTGCGACCGTTTCTCGCCGGCTCCTGGCAACTGGCGAAACCCTATTTTTGGCGCTCCGACGAACGCTGGTCCGCGCTCGGCCTGCTCGCCGCGATCCTGGGGCTGCGCTTCGGGCTGGTCGGCATGAGCGTGGTGCTCAGTTATTGGAATCGGGAATTTTTCAACACTTTGCAGGCCAAAGACTGGGACGCCTTCATCGCGCTGCTGTTCTGGTACCGGCGCACCGACAGCGGCCTGATGCCGGGCTTCTGCGAGGTCGCGGCGGTCTACATCGTGGTCGCGATCTATTTCACCTACCTCAGCCAATGGCTGCAGATCCGCTGGCGCCGCTGGATGACTGGGCAGTTCCTGGATCAGTGGCTGGCGGACCGTGCCTATTATCGCATTTCCATGACGCAGGACGCGCAGCAGACCGGCACGGACAACCCCGACCAGCGCATCGCCGAGGATATCCGCGACTTCGTAGACAACGCTTTGACGCTGGGGATCAGCTTCATCGCCAACATCGCGACCCTGGCGAGCTTCGTCGGTATCCTCTGGGGCCTGTCCGGCGACACCGAATTCTTCGGCGTGTCCATCCCCGGCTACATGGTCTGGATCGCGCTGGCCTATGCGGTGGTGGGCACCGGGCTGACGCATTGGGTCGGCAAGCCCCTGGCCGCATTGCGCTTCCGCCAGCAACGGGTGGAGGCCGACTTCCGCTACGCTCTGGTCCGGTTCCGGGAGAACATGGAAGCCGTCGCGCTGTATCGCGGCGAAGGCGAGGAGAAAGCCCGCTTCCGCTATCGTTTCATGGCGCTGACCGACAATTGGTGGGCGATCATGCAGCAGATCAAGCGTCTGTCCGCGCTGACCGCCGGGTATGAGCAAGTGGCCCATATCTTCCCCATCGTCGTGGCCGCGCCCCGGTATTTCGCCGGCAAGATGCAATTGGGCGGGCTGACGCAGACCTCCGGCGCGTTCGGGCGTGTGCAGGCGGCTTTGTCCTGGTTCGTCGATCGTTATCCCGATCTGGCGGGCTGGCACGCCGTCGTCGGCCGTTTGATCACGTTCCAGAACGCCATCGACGCCGCCCGGGCGCAGGCAGGCCGAGGCTTCGTCATGGAAACCTCGGCCGATGGCAATCTGCATCTGTCCGATGTGACGATCGCGCTGCCGAACGGGACCAAGCTGATAGAAGGTGGCGATTTGACCTTAACAAAGGGCCATTCCGTGGTCGTCACCGGCCGCTCCGGCACCGGCAAGTCGACCTTGTTCCGAGCGGTGGCGGGTATCTGGCCGTTCGGGGCGGGGCGGATCGCGGTGCCGGAGCGCGCGTTCTTCTTGCCGCAGCAACCCTACATTCCCCTGGGTTCGCTGCGCCATGTCGTCACCTATCCCAACCCGGCCGGGAACTTCCCGGATGAGGATGTCGCTTTGGCCCTGGCCGATGCCGGATTGCCGGCGCTGGCCGATCAGCTCGACAGCGACGAAAACTGGGCCGCACGCCTGTCCGGCGGCGAGAAGCAGCGGGTTGCTCTGGCCCGCGCGCTGCTGATGCGCCCGGACTGGATTTTCCTGGATGAAGCGACGGCAAGCCTCGACCCCGAGGCCGAGGCCGATCTCTACCGCGTGTTGAAAGCCCGCCTGCCGCACGCGACTTTGGTGTCGATCGCCCACCGTCCGACGGTCGCGGCGCTGCACGACACGCGGCTGGATTTGCAACGGCCCGACGGCAGGGCAGGCGTTCTGGTGGCGACCCAGCCATGATCCATTCCCCGTCATGGTCGTGTTTAACCCGTCCATCTCAGGCCATTTGGGCACCGATAGCCTCAATACCCCCCAAGTCGCCGGAGGTGGTTGGGTCAAGCCCAACCAAGACGATATGAAACCGTCCATCATTCGCGCCCAGGGCCTGACAGTGACTCGCTGGGTCAACGGCGCCGGCCGCAAGGCCGATATCGCGACCGGTGAGGGTTGGCTGCTGGGCTTCGCCTGGCTCGACCAGGACGCGCCGTTCTCCGACTACAGCGGCCACGACCGGACGATCATGCTGCTGGAAGGGCAGGGGTTCTCCCTGGATTTGCCGGCGGGATCGGTGCTGTCCGTAAGGGAGCCGTTCGTGCCAACGGCGTTCGACGGCGCCGGCCCGATGGCATGCAAGGTACGTGGCCCGTGCCGGGTGTTGAACGCGATTTCCACCTATCCCGGGTGGTCGCACACGATGCAGGTGATCCCGGGGGCGGATTTAGGGTCCGTGGAACCGGGTGACACGGTGTTCGCCGTGGTGCTCCGGGGAACGGTGGGTGACGCAGCCGTGGGTGACACCCTGCCACTGACCGCCAGGACGCAGGGCGGCGACGCGACCTTCGCCGTTATCCGCTTCGAAAAGGACGCCGCATGACCCTCTGCTTTGCCGATATCGCGGCCCCGAAACCCACGCGCGATTCTCTATCGGCAGCCCACGCGGCCATCGCCGCACTGCTGGATCGCGGCGCACTGAAGGAGGCTTTGGCCGCCTGGGACACCGCCCGCCGCCGCTACGATTCCTGGAGTTCCCTGGTCCATCTCCGCTTCGCCCAGAACACGACCGACGCCGCGGCCATCGCCGACCGCGACTACGCAGACTCCCTCGCGCCCGAGGCTACGGAACTGGAAGTCGCCATCAAACGCCGCCTGCTGGCGGACCCAAATCGCGCTGGATTGGAAGCCGCCGCCGGCGCCCACGCCGTGCGCCTGTGGGACTGCGACATCGCCACCTTCGACCCTGCCATCAAAGCCGATCTCGAGGAGGAAGCCCGCCTCACCGCCCGCTACACCTCCTTGCTGGCCGGCGCGTCGTTCGACATCGGCGGTCAAACCGTCAACCTCTCCGGCCTCGCCCCCTTCGCCGAGGACCCAAACCGAGCGGTCCGGCACGAGGCCGAACGCCAGCGCTGGGCATTCTTCGCCGCCAACGGTGCGGAGATGGACGGGATTTACCATGATCTGGTCCGGCTGCGTCACGGCATGGCCGGCAAACTCGGCTACGAAACCTTCACCCCGCTCGGCTACAAAAACCTCCGCCGCGTCGATTACGGCCCGGACGAGGTCGCCCGTTACCGCGAGCAGGTCCGCGAACACGTCGTGCCGCTGGTCGCCCGCCTGCTGGAACAACGCCGCGCGGCGTTCGGCTGGGATAAGGTCCGGTATTGGGATGAGGCGCTGGTCGATCCCGCCGGCAACCCCAAACCCGCTGGCGAGCACGATTATCTGGTGGCGCAGGCGCAAACCATGTTCGACCGGATGGACCCGCGTCTGGGTTCGTTCTTCCGCCTGATGAACGAGGGCGGGTTCCTCGATCTGAAAAACCGGCCCGGCAAGGCCGGCGGCGGGTTCTGCACGTCCTTTCCGACCGAGGGCGTGCCCTTCATCTTCGCCAACTTCACCGGCACGCATCACGACATCGGCGTCTTCACCCACGAAATGGGCCACGCCTTCCAGAACTGGGAGAGCCGGAACCAACCCGGCGTCGATTACCTCTGGCCGACGATGGAAGCCGCGGAAATCGACTCCATGGCCCTGGAGTTCCTCACGCACCCCCACATGGACCTGATGGTCGGCCCCGACGCCGCCGATCGTTTCCGCCGCATGCACCTGATCGGCGCGCTGGCGTTTCTGCCTTACGGCGTCTGCGTCGATCATTTCCAGCATGAAGTCTACGCAAACCCTTCCGCCAGCCCCGCCGAACGGCACGCGATCTGGGCGCGGCTGGAGCGGATGTATATGCCGTGGACCGATTACGGCGATCTGGCCTACCCCGCGAAAGGCGGGCGCTGGCAGGCGAAACAGCATATCTACGGGTCGCCATTTTACTACATCGACTACACGCTGGCGCAGTGCTGCGCGATGCAGTTCTGGGTGAAATCCCGCCGCGACCCGACGGCGGCTCTGGAGGCCTACACCGCCCTCTGCGCGCGGGGAGGCTCGGCGCCGTTCGGGGAACTGGTGCGCTCAGCCGGGCTGGTGTCGCCGTTCGCCGATGGGGCGCTGGCGGATGTGGTGCGGGAAGCGGCTTCGGTTCTCGGGGTTTGAGGAAGGGGGATTTTTGTCTCGGGCGTTAACGGAAAATTAACCCCTCCTGCCGCATACTTGCTTGTCAGCGTTGCCGACATGCAAAAGTATGCACTTGCCGTACATTCCGATCCCCAGGCCAGGATTTCTCGACTCCTGCGAGTCGCTCGGCTATATCTATGGCGAACGACGATGGCGTTCGATTGATGGTCGTCTGTTGTACACCTGGGATTCACTGCACGGTGAGATAGAGGTGTTCGACAAGAGAGGGCAGCATGTGTCCGTGCTGGACGCCAGAACCGGGGCGGTCATCAAACCCCGCCGGAAAGGGAGAGGCATTCGTGTCTGACGCCGCAGTGATAACCGCACCCTTCTTCGCCCTGTATTGCCAGGGCCGAGCGACTGAGGACGACCTGCTGGATGCGACCGGTGCATGGCATGACTCCGGCGACGAGGAACAGCGTTCCCTCGAGGAATTGCTCGGCATGACCGATGAGGAGTTCGAGGTCTATATCATGGATGGCCGCTCTCTCCCGCTGTTGGCGGAAATTCGCCGCACCGGCCGTAACCTCCGCGCCGCCGTCGCCGAATATCTCGCGGCCATGAAGGCCAACCCGACCTACGAGGATCGCTCCGCCATCTACGCCCTGACGCATTGGGTCGCGCGCAATCCGCCGTCCGGGTTGGCGGCCTGAGCGATGGCGACCCGCCTTTGATGGCAGCCTGGATGCGCGTCAGCGAGACGCGTAATTTTTGTCGCCGCTGTTAACCGAAAATTAACCCCTCCCGCCGCATACTTGCTTGTCAGCGTTGCCGACATGCAAAGGTATGCACTTGCCGTACATTCCGATCCCCAAGCCAGGGCAATCGCTTGAACGCCGTCATTCGCCCCATCCGTCATCCCAGGGCTTGTCCCTACCGGATTCACGCATCCCGCGAACGAATTCCCGATCGTCTGCGCGGCGCGCGCGTCCCGAAAAATCCGCATGGACGTGCCGG
>CAITUP010000137.1 GCA_903895595.1 uncultured Acetobacteraceae bacterium
CCGGCACGTCCATGCGGATTTTTCCGGGACGCGCGCGCCGCGCAGACGATCGGGAATTCGTTCGCAGGATGTGTGAATCCGGTAGGGACAAGCCCTGGGATGACGGATGGGGCGAATGACGGCGTTCAAGCGATTGCCCTGGCCGCCCGCGTCACTCCGATTGACATTCGCTGAACTATGCCCGCAGACTGAAGGATCGATAAGCGGCCAACAATGGCCGCGGTCCTTTGGGAGGACGTGCCGATGTTGCGTAACAAGATTTCGCGGCGGCGTGCAATCGGGGGAATGGGCGGGCTAACAGCCGCGACCATCCTGCACTGGCCGGCTCATGCCGCCGAATTCACCTACAAGATGGGCTCGTCCTCGCCGATGGACCACCCGGCCATGGCACACTACAAAATCGCCGCCGACAAAATACGCGAACAAAGCAACGGCCAGCTCGATATCGTCATCTACCCCAACAGTCAGCTCGGCGGCGATACCGCGATGATCTCGCAGCTGATTTCGGGCGCGATGCAGATGTACAGCCTGCCGATCGATCTGCTGGCACCGCGCAATCCGGTCTGCGGCATCACCGGCGTCGGGTTCGCGTTTCCCACCTACGACGATGTCTGGAAGGCAATGGACGGCGACCTCGGCAAAATGCTGCGGGACACCGTGGGCGGCATGGGTATTCATTGCATGGATGCCACCTACGACCATGGTTTCCGGCATGTGACGACCCGCACCAAGCCGATCGTGACCGCCGACGACCTCCAGGGCTTCAAAATCCGCCTGCCGGTCGCACCCTTCCTGATTTCGTTGTTTCGCCACCTCGGCGCCGCGCCCACGGCGTTGAATTTCAGCGAGGTCTACAGCGCCCTGCAAACCGGCATCATGGACGGCCAGGAGAACCCGTTGGTGCTGATCGACACCGCCAAGCTCTACGAGGTGCAAAAATACTGCAGCCTGACGGGCCATATCTGGTCCGGATTCCATGCCGCGTTCAACTTGGCCGCCTGGCAGAAACTTCCAGCCGGGTTGCAGGAACTCGCCCACAAGCATTTCGTGGCGGAGGCCCTGGTACAGCGGCAGGATTTCTACAAGATGACGGAAGACGAACGCGCCAATCTGACCGGCAAGGGCATGATCTTCAACAAACCCGATCCGCGGTCGTTCCGCCAAGCGCTGTCGAAAAGCGGCTATTACCCGGACATACGCAAGACCGCTGGAGACAAAGCCTGGGCGGTGTTGGAGAAATATGCCGGACCGCTGGCCTGACACGGCTGAATCATAGGGTTTGACCCGGCCCGCGGCGCTGCCTACCAATGGCGCCGGAGCCCAACGCATGAACCATCCCATCGTTCCCCCAGGGTCCCCCCCTGGCACCGCGCCGCGCTTCTCCGGCCGTATGCCGGGTCTCGCCTCGGCTTTGCCGCCCGGCCTGGACATTCGTTCAGCCGCCGTGCTGCGCGAAATCGTGGAACAATACGTCGAAACCGGGGAGCCCGTCGGCAGCCGCACGCTGTCCCGCCGCCTGCCAATGCATCTGTCCCCGGCCACGATCCGCAATGTGATGGCCGATTTGACCGATTCCGGCCTGTTGTTCGCCCCCCATACCTCCGCCGGGCGTCTGCCGACCGATCAGGGGTTGCGGCTGTTCGTCGACGGGTTGCTGCATTTCGGAGAGCTGACGGAAGACGAGCGCGAGTCGATCACAGCCAAACTCGGCACCGCCGGCCGCAGCCTGGAAGACACGCTGGCCGAGGCCAGCACCATGCTGTCCGGCCTTTCGGCAGCCGCCGGCTTGGTACTGGCCCCGAAGGCGGAAGGCGCGCTGCGGCACATCGAGTTCGTGCCTCTAGGGTCCGGCCGAGCACTGGTGGTGCTGGTGGCGGCGGATGGGCACGTGGAAAACCGCGTGATCGAAATCCCGCCCGGCGTGCCGCCCTCGGCCTTGCAGCAGGCCAGCAACTACCTGAACGCCCGTTTGTCCGGCCGCCCCCTGTTGGAATTGCGCGAACACGTCGCGCGCGAAATGGCCGCCAACCGGACGGAGTTGGACTCGCTGGCGGCGCAGGTCGTAGCGGCGGGATTGGCCACCTGGACCGGCGAGGGCCGCGGCGGCAGCCTGATCGTCCGCGGTCAGGCGCGTCTGCTGGCCGATGTGACGCAAATCGAAAGCCTCGCCGCGATCCAGTCGCTGTTCGAGCGGCTGGAGGCGCAGGAGACGATGATCCGCCTGCTGGAACTCGCGGAACAATCCGACGGCGTGCGCATCTTCATCGGCGCCGACAGCGGGCTGTTCGGCACTTCCGGCGTGTCGATGGTCGTGGCGCCGGCACGCGGGGAAGGTGGACGCATCGTCGGCGCGATCGGCGTGATCGGCCCGACGCGGATCAATTACGGCCGCATCATTCCCGTCGTCGATTATACCGCTCGTGTGATCGGACGGCTGCTGGGATGAGCCTGTCGTTCGAACCGCTGCACCGGCATTTCGTCGCCGCTGTCCGCGGTTTCGACATGCGCGAACCCATCGACGCCGCCGATGTGCGCGGGTTCGAGGATGCAATCGACCGTTATGCCGTTCTGGTCTTCCCGGCACAGCATGTGGACGACGCGCAACAGCTGGCGTTTACCGCGCATTTCGGCCCGCCGGATATCGGCCGCAAGAAAGCGGTGAAATCCGCCGATAACCGGTTGCCGATGGAAATGATCGATCTGTCGAACCTGGACGAGAACGGTTACGTCATCGATCCGCACCATCGGCGGGTTTTATCGCTGCTGGGCACGCGGCTGTGGCACTCCGACAGTTCCTATCAGCGTCCGGCTGCTAAGTTTTCCATGTTGCGGGCGGTGACCGTTCCGCCCTGGGGCGGCGAAACCGAATTCGCGGACTGCCGCGCGGCGTGCCATGCGCTGCCGGAGGCGCTGCGGCGAGAGGCAGAAAGCCGGTTCGCGGAACATTGGGTGCACCATTCGCGCTCCACACTCGGGTGGGAGCCGACGGAGGAGGAAATTCGCGGCGCCATGGCCCCCGTGCGTTGGCCGTTGGTGCGCGTGCATGCCGGCAGCGGGCGCAAGACGTTGTATATCGGTGCGCATGCGCGACGGGTGATCGGGATGCCTCTGCCGGCCGGGCGGATTTTGTTGCGGGATTTGCAAGAACACGCGACCCAGCCGGAATTTGTCTATCGTCACGCCTGGAAACCCGGCGATCTGGTGCTGTGGGACAATCGCGCCGTGATGCATCGCGGGTGCCGTTACGATTTGGCGGATGTGCGCGATATGCGGCGTACGACGGTGCTCGATATGGCGTCGCTGGACGAACGGGATTGTGGGGACGAATAGCGCACCCCCTCCCCAACCGCTCCGCCGCACGCCATACTGCCCGGCATGATCCCTTTATCCATCCTCGACCTCTCCCCCATTCCCGAAGGCAGCGACGCCGGCGTCGCGCTTCGGAATTCTCTCGATCTCGCACAGCACGTCGAGGCACTCGGCTTCCAGCGTTATTGGATGGCCGAGCACCATAATTTGCCGGGGATCGCGAGTGCGGCAACGTCGGTGGCGTTGGCGCATGTCGCAGCGGGGACCAAGACCATCCGTGTCGGCGCGGGCGGCATCATGCTGCCGAACCATGCGCCGCTGCTGATCGCGGAACAGTTCGGCACGCTGGCGGCGTTGCATCCCGGCCGCGTCGAACTGGGACTGGGCCGAGCACCGGGGTCCGATCAGATTACGGCGCGGGCGATGCGAAGGACGTTGGCGGGGGGCGACGACTTCCCGCAGGACGTTGTGGAACTGATGCATTATTTCCAGGTGGCCGAACCCAACCAGGCCGTGCGCTGCGTGCCGGGGGAAGGGCAAACGGTGCCCATTTGGATCCTCGGATCGTCCACCTACGGGGCGCAACTGGCCGCGATGCTGGGGCTGCCGTTTGCTTTCGCCTCCCATTTTGCGCCGGGCATGATGATGGATGCGATCGCGATCTATCGCCAACGCTTCCGCCCCTCCGCGCAACTCCAAACCCCCAACGTCATGCTCGGCGTCAACGTTGTCGCGGCGGATACGGACGAGGAAGCGCGGTTTCTGTTTTCCTCCACCCAGCAGTCGTTTTTGAATATCCGCCGCGGCCGGCCCGGCAAGCTGCCGCCGCCGGTCGCCGATATGGACTCGCGGATCGATGCATACGGGCGTGCGATGCTGGACGACGCGCTGGCCTGCGCGGTGGTGGGCAATATCGATACGGTCCGCGCCGGCTTGGCCGCCTTCGCGGAGCGCACGGGCGCGGATGAATTCATGGTGACGTCGAACATCTTCGACCACGAGAAGCGCAAGCATTCGTTCACCATCCTGGCGAACGTCTGACCGGCGCGCGATTTGCCAACCCGCGGGCAAACCGGCAAAACGTCGGTAACCCCGGAGGGAGCGAAATCGATGAAATGGAAACAGATCGCGGCAGCCTCGCTGTTCGCGGCATCCTTGGTTGCCTCGGCCGCGGCGCAAGCCGCCACGACGTGGGAGGCGTATGTCTACAACCCCGTCGCCACGTTGCCGTCGGTCAAAGCGGTCCAGCGCTTCATCGATGAGGTGAAGGAGAAGACCCACGGCGAATTGCTGTTCAACCTGCACCTTGGCGGCAGCCTGCCGATCAAGGCAGACGGCATCACCGCGGCGGTAGGCGACAACGTCGTGCAGTTCGGCGACGACGGCTTTGCCACGGGTACGATCCCCATCACCGGCATGCTGCGCCTGCCGCTGCTGCTGCAGAACTACGACGATCTGGCGAAGGCGATGGAAATCATCCGCCCGAACCTGGAAGCGGCCTACGCCAAGCGCGGCATCGTGTTCCTCGGCCAATACACCTACCCGTTCCAGGTGGTGTGGGGCAAAAAGAAGATTACCTCGCTGGCCGACATCAAGGGCCTGAAGCTGCGCGTCACATCGGTCGAGCAAGGTGAGTTCATCCGCCGCTTCGGCGGCGTGCCGCTGACCATGGGCAGCCCCGACGTCGCCGCCGCTTTGGATCGCGGCGTGGTGGAGGGCGCGCTGACCGCGAGTTCCGGCGGTGGGCTGACGTGGCACGATCTGCTGAAATATCGTTACGGATTTCCGACGTCCTACGTGAATTCCAGCTTCGTCGTGAACAAGGAAGCGTTCGACGCCTTGCCGCCGGCGACTCAGAAGATCGTGCGGGAGGCCGGGGCCATTCAAACGAACTGGGCCGTCGGCGAGATGCAGCGGGTCGAGGACGAGGTGACCGAGCAGTTCCGCAAGGAAGGCATGATCACGACCGCCGCGACGGCGGAGGAGATCAAGGAAGGCACCGACAAGTTGCGGCCCTACTGGGACGATTGGGCGAAAGCCAAAGGCCCGGAAGCCGCCGCGATTCTGGCGAAAATTCGCGCCGCGGTGGGCCGTTAACCATGGAAAAGGACGCGGAATTTCCGGGTGAGGAAGCGGAAGCCGCGTTCCACCCCGCGCCGACCTGGATGGAAAAGACCTGCATGGCGATTTGCGAGATCGGCATCGTCGCCATCGCCATCATCGTCATCACCGAACTGATTACGCGCAACGTGTTCGGCTTCTCTTTCGAGGCGTCGGAAGAGTTGGGCGGCTATATCATCGTCGGCATTTCCTTTCTGAGCCTGCCGGTTTGTCAGGTCTATCGGTCGTACCATCACGTGCAGTTCGTGCAGCAGCGCCTGTCGCCCCGCATGAAGGCGCTGTCGCATCTGGTCTTCGATTTCCTGTCGCTGGTGTTCGCGGTGGTGCTGCTGTGGCAGCTCAGCCGCTTCGTCATGCAATCCTACCGGTCCGGCGATCAGTCGCCGACGCTGCTGGCCACGCCGCTGTGGATCCCGCAGGCGATCATGCCCATCGGCATCGCGGCGGTGACGGTGTCGCTGCTGCGGTCGGCCTGGGGCAATTGGCGGCGGTTTCTGGCAGCGGGGCACTAGATCATGGAACTCGCGCTGCAACTGATCGGGTCCTTCGGGATATTCCTGGCGCTGCTGGCCGCCGGCATGGCGGTCCCGTTCGCCATCGCCGTGCCGGGGGTGATCTATCTGCTGATGCAGAACGGCCTGACCGCACTGAAAGGCATCGGGCTGATCACCTGGGGGAGCATGTACAGCTTCACCCTCACCGCCATTCCGCTGTTCGTGCTGATGGCGGAGCTGATGCAACGGAGCGGATTATCGTTCCGTATCTATCGCGGTCTGGCGAAAATGGTGTCGCGCCTGCCGGGCGGGTTGCTGCAAACCAATATCGTGGGCTGCGCGCTGTTCGCCTCGATCAGCGGATCGTCGGTGGCCACGGCCGCGTCCATTGGCGGCGTCGCGCTGCCGCAGCTGGTGGCCCGCAATTACGACCGGCGGTTGTCGGCCGGGTCTCTGGCGGCCGGCGGCACGTTGGGCATTCTGCTGCCGCCGTCGATCGCGATGATCATTTATGGGTCGTTCACCGAAACATCGGTAGCGAAACTGTTCATGGCGGGCGTGGTCCCCGGCATCATGCTGACGCTGATGTTCATGGCCTATATCGCCGTGCGATCCTTCTGGGGCGGCGCAGTGCCGAAAGACAACGGCGAGGACTCCGGCCAAACAGTGATCATGGCGCTGGCGGACATCGTGCCGTTCGCGCTGCTGATCCTGGGCATCATGGGCAGCATCTACGCCGGCTGGGCGACGCCGACCGAGGCCGCGTCCGGCGGCTGTCTGTTCGCGCTGATCCTGTGTTTGATCTGGGGGGACCTGACGTGGCGGCATTTCGTGGATGCGATGCACCGCACGGTGCAGATCTGCGGCAACCTGATGTTCATCATCTACTCCGCCTATATCTACGCCTACGCGATCGGCGTGGCGGGCGTCGGCGAAAGCGTGACATCCTGGCTGGTGGGGCTGCATCTGTCCCATTTCCAGTTCTTCGGCGCTCTATTCGTTTTGTACACGGTGCTCGGATGCCTCGTTGAGAGCATCGGCATGATCGTGATCACCGTGCCGCTGCTGTATCCGGTGTTGGGGAATTACGGGATCGATCCGATCTGGTTCGGGGTGATCCTGGTGATGTATGTGGAGCTGGGGCAGATTTCCCCGCCGATCGGGATCAATCTGTTCGTGATTCAAAGCATTTGGGACGGGGAACTCAGCGACGTGGTGATGGGGACGATTCCGTTCCACATTATTATGTTTGTGTTGTTGGCGCTGTTGACGGTGTTTCCGCAGTTGGCGTTGTGGCTGCCGGGGCAGATGGGGTGAATGGGCTGGACCGGGCGATTTCAAGGGTAGCCTCGGTCTCGCCATCGGGCACGCGCTTCCGCTACCGAGCGCGCTGCACCGTGTAATCCGCGACATCCATGAGCGCTCGGCGGATCGGGCTGTCGGGGAAGATCGTCAGCGCCGCCTTTGCATCGCGCGCGAAGACGGCCGCGCGATCCAGCGTGACTCGGATGGCGTCATGCCGTTCCATCAACCGTAACGCCAAGTCCAGATCCGCGTCGGTCTGCTCCGACGCTTCGATCGTGCGCTGCCAGAAGACCTTTTCCTCGGCATCGCCGGCATGGAAGGCGACCAGAACCGGCAGGGTCACTTTACCCTCCCGGAAGTCGTCGCCGACGGTCTTGCCCAGCTTCGCCTGATCGGCGGCGTAATCCAGCGCGTCGTCCACCAGTTGGAACGCCATGCCCAGCGCCATGCCGAATTCCGCCAACGCGGCTTCGTCCGCGTCCGGCCGGTCGGAAATCACGGCACCGACCCGGCACGCGGCGGCAAACAGCGCAGCGGTCTTGCCCTTGATCACGTCCAGATAGCGGTCCTCGTCGGTGGTGAGGTCGTTCTGGGTGACGAGCTGCAGCACCTCGCCCTCGGCGATGGTGGCTGCAGCGTGCGACAATATGCCCAAGACCTTCAGCGACCCGTCCTCGACCATCAACTGGAAGGACCGGGCGAACAGGAAATCGCCGACCAGGACCGAGGCCTTGTTTCCGAACACCGCGTTGGCCGAGGCCAGACCGCGGCGCAGCTGGCTTTCGTCCACGACGTCGTCGTGCAGCAGCGTCGCGGTATGGATGAATTCGACGCAGGCAGCGAGGTGGACATGGCGCGCGCCCTGGTATCCGCAGAGTTGGGCCGCGGCCAAAGTCAACAACGGCCGCAGCCGTTTGCCGCCGGCGGCCACGATATGCGCGGCCAGTTGCGGGATCAGCGCCACGGGGCTGTCCATCCGCGCGACGATGGACCGGTTGCAAGCCTCCAGGTCCGCCGCGACCAGACCGACAAGCGCGGTCAGTGCGTCCTCCGGTTCCGGAGCAAGAGCGGCTTCACGAGGGGTGGCGAGGACGCCCAACAGGCTCTCCAGGATAACGGTACGGCAACGCCGACCTTATCAGCGGGGGCGTCGGGCGGGTCAAGGCCGGAGCCGGGCGACGGTGCCAAAAGCTGTCACGCGGGGAACCGCAGGGCAATCGCTTGAACGCCGTCATTCGCCCCATCCGTCATCCCAGGGCTTGTCCCTACCGGATTCACGCATCCCGCGAACGAATTCCCGATCGTCTGCGCGGCGCGCGCGTCCCGAAAAATCCGCATGGACGTGCCGG
>CAITUP010000138.1 GCA_903895595.1 uncultured Acetobacteraceae bacterium
CGCGCGCAGACCGGTCAAATCGAACCGCTCGCCGGTCAGGTAGGACACCGCGCTGACGCCGATCAACCGGGTCCGCTCGTTCACCATCGCCGCGATCCGCTCCGGCTCGCCGCCATGCGCGACCCGCAGTTCGGGCGCGGGGCGGCGCATCGCGAAGGGGCCGACGACCGAGGGATACTCGTCGCCGTCGATGACGATATTGTCCCCTTCCCGCCATTCCAGGCTTTCCGCGACGATCGACACGCCCTCGGCCACGTTCGACACAAAGCCGATATCGCCGTGCTCGACGTGCCAGAGGCGCGCGATCCCGGCCCGAGCAGCCTCAATCTGCGCCTCCTGCCCGACGCGGCCTTCCATGCCGTTGCTTTTGTCCTCGGCGTAGCGCAGCAGGGCGGCATCGTGGCGGCGCAGGAACGGGGTCTCGCCGCCGGCGCAGATATGGGCGATGCCCGGCGGCAGGCGGAAATCGGCGGGGTCGAACAGAGGCTGGGTCACGACGCGGCTCCGGCAAACAAGGCCGCATTATGCACCGCGGCGCCGCAAAAACCCAATGACGGCGTGCGCGCGAGCGGTCATGCTGGCACCGGCAGCGAAGGACGGAACGACATGAACGGCAAAGCGGCACTGGTCACGGGCGCGCAACAAGGGATCGGCGCGGCAATCGCCATCGGCCTCGCCCAGGCCGGGGCGGATGTCGCGATCAACTACCTGGATGGCGAAACGGAGGCGAAAGCGGTCGCCGCGGCGGTCGAGGCCACGGGGCGCCGCGCCATTCTGGTGCAAGGCAATGTCGCCACCGCCGGCACACCGGCCGCGCTGGTCGCCGCCACCGTCGCGGCGTTCGGGAAGATCGATGTTCTCGTCAACAACGCCGGGGTGTTTCCGCGCGTGGCGATGCTGGACATGACCGACAAGGACTGGGATTTCGTCCATTCCATCAATCTGAAGGCCGGATTCTTCTGTGCTCAGGCGGCCGCGCGGGCGATGATCCAGGCCAGCACGCAGGGCGCCATCGTCAACATCGCATCCTCGGCCGTCTACGGCGCCTCCCCGCTCGGGGTTCACTATTCGGCGAGCAAAGGCGGCGTCGTGTCGATGACCCGCGCGATGGCGACGGAATTGGCGCCGCACCGCATCCGGGTGAACGCGATCGCGCCGGGCCTGACCGACACCGCGCAACCACGCTACGGCATGACCGAGGCCGAACTGACCGCGCGTGCCGCGACGATGCCGCTGGGCCGGATCGGCGTGCCCGAGGATATCGGGCATGTCGCGGTGTTCCTGGCGTCCGACAAGGCCGCCTTCGTCACCGGGCAGACGTTCCATGCCAATGGCGGGATTTTCATGGCGACCTGAGGCCGGCTTGCACCCTTCCCCGCGGTCCCATAGCGTCCTGACCAACGGATAAGGGAGAACGTGATGCGCTTTCAGGATCGTGGCGTGCTGGTCACCGGCGGTGGCAGCGGCATCGGCCAACAGGTTTGCTACGCCGCCGCCGAGGATGGGGCGCGCGTCGCCGTAGCCGATTTGGACCTGGAACGAGCCGAGGCCACCGCCGCGGAAATCCGCCGCCGCAAGGGCGAGGCGCATGCGTTCCAAATCGACGTCGCCGCCCCTTTATCCGTAACCGATTGCGTCTCCGCCGCCGCGACCACGCTCGGGCGTCTCGACGTGTTGGTGAATTCCGCCGGCGTGCGGGAAATCGTCAGTGTGCTCGATCTGTCGTTCGAGGAATGGAACCGCGTATTGACCATCAACCTGACCGGCACGTTCCTTGTCAGCCAGGCGTTCGCACGGCACCTGGTCGCGGCGGAAAAGGCCGGACAAATCGTCAATCTGGCCTCGACCCTTGGCCTGATGGCGGCCCCGAATCGCGCGGCATATACGGCATCGAAACATGGCGTGGTGGGACTGACGAAACAAATGGCGCTGGAACTGGGTGCCAAGGGCATCCGCGTCAACGCCGTCGCGCCGGGTGTGGTACGGACGCCGCTGACAGAACGGTATTTTCAAGACCCGGAATATTCTCAGATGATCCGGGATATCCACGCGGTCGGGCGCTGGGCGGAGCCTCGGGAAATTGCCAACGCCATTCTGTTTTTGGCCGATGAGGCCAACAGTTTCATCACCGGCACCGTCATGCCGATCGACGGCGGCTGGACCAGCGGCAAACGCATGTAACCGACAGGGAAACGCAACCATGAGCGAAATCAACGCCGATCGCTACGAAGTCATCCAGGATTTCTTCAAGCTGCCGAACAACGAACGTTTCGGGCTGATCAGCCGCGTCGCCGCCGATGCGAACGACCGGATCTACGTGTTCCAGCGGAGGGATCCTCCGGTCGTGGTGTTCGAGCGCGACGGGACGTATGTCGGCGCCTGGGGCGCGGGCGAAATTCGCGACCCGCACGGGCTGAAGATCGTGGGCGATACGGTTTACACGACGGATCGTTCGGATTCCGTGTGCAAGTCGTTCACTTTGGATGGAAAGGTGAAGCTGACGTTGGGCACGGCGGGTGTGCACTCCGACACCGGCTGCACGGGCTCGCCCTGGTTGGCGGAGCGGGCAGCCGGGCCGTTCAATCATCCGACGGAAATGATGAAGCATGCCAACGGCGATATTTATGTCACCGATGGGTACCGGAATGCGCGGGTGCATCGTTTCACGGCCGATGGGGTGTTAGTGAAATCGTGGGGTTCGCCGGGCAACGGGCCGGGGCAATTCCATCTGCCACACAGCATCGCGTTCGACGACGACGGGAAGCTGTATGTGTCGGATCGTTCCAACCGGCGCATCCAGATTTTCACGCCGGATGGGGATTTTCTGGGGACGTGGACGGGAATGGGCGGGCCGAACGACATTTCTCGGGCCAAGGACGGGACGTATGCGATCGCGGAGCAGGAGGCGGATGGGAATCCGGCTTATGTAACGGTGCGGGATGCGCAGGGAAATGTGTTGGCTCGGAAAGCCAGCCGGCATGTGCACGGAATCGGGGTGGATTCGCACGGGGATATTTATGCCGGTCTGACGGTGAACCGGGGGGTGGATAAGTTCGTGCGGCGGGGGTGATCCATTCGCTGGCCCCCGATGACTGACGCCAAACCGGGTGAGAGACCGCCTTTCTTCCCGCAAAGACCACCGAGAACGCTCAGAGAACGCACCAAGACTGTGTGCAGGCTTTGTGTTTCTCGGTGGTCTTTGTGTTAAAAGAGCGGAATATCTACCATCCGGACTTCGCTTGGAGATGCTCACGCCGGGGATCGGCACGCATCGCCTTAGCCGCTAAGCCGCCGTCGCGCTCACCCGCTCCCACATCAATTCCCGCTGCACATCCACGCCCGAAACCGCCAACGGCGGCGGCGTCAGCGTCATCCGGTCAGCGCCATCGAAGCGCACGCCCCGCACCTGATCCCCGCCGAGCGCGATACGCGCGATCGAGGAGCCATCGACGCGGGTCGTCAGCGTTTGCCCGTCAAAGGTGTAGGTGCCGGAATAGGAGACATATTCCCGGGCAGTGCCCTCCGGCACCGCCGCACGCCCATCGTTCAGTACCGCCATCATGCGCCCGTTCGGTTTGAACGTGACCAGCCCCATGCCCTCCGGCCCGTACGGCCGGGGTACCGGCTTGCCCTCGGGGTCGCGCGCCGAAGAACCTACGAGCTTCCAAATACCGACGATACGAACATCCATAACTCAAACCCCTTCCGAAGGTGCGACGGTCCCGATCGTGACTCCGCCGTCGATGACCAAAGAATGGCCAGTGGTAAAACTCGCCGCGGGCGACGCCAGATAGACCGCCGCCCCCGCGATCTCGTCCGGCTCCCCGATGCGTTGCAGCGGGGCGGAGCTCGTGGTGCGCTTGTAACGTTCCGGATCTTCCCACAAAGCGCGAGCGAAGTCGGTGCGGACCAGCCCCGGCACGATGGCATTGGCGCGCACGTTCGACGGGCCCCACTCCACCGCGATGTTGCGGATCAGCGCCATGTCGGCGGCTTTGGAGATGCCGTACATCCCGATTTTCGGCTGCCCGACGATGCCTGCGATGGACGAGATGACAATGAACGATCCGCCGCCGCGCGCCGCCATATGCGGGCAGGTCATGTTCGCAAGCCAGAAATTGCTGCGGACGTTGGTGCCCATGATGCGGTCGAAGACCTCATCGGACGCACCCGCGGCCGGCCCGAAATACGGATTGATCCCGGCGTTCGCGACCACGATGTCGATGCCGCCGCATTGCGCCACGGTCTTGTCCACCAGTGCCTGCAATTCTTCCTTCCGCCCGACATGGCAGGGAATCACGACCGCCTTGCCGCCTTCCGCCCGGATATCCGCGGCGACGGTCTCGCACACATCCGCCTTGCGGCTCGAAACCACCACGGTCGCCCCGTGCTCGGCCATCCGGCGCGCGATGGCGAGACCGATCCCCTTGGTGGAGCCGGTGACGATGGCGACCTTTCCGGTCAAATCGAACAAAGTTGGCATGGCATGGGTTTCCTCGGTTTCGCTGCCGCGAGTATGCTGTCGCACGGGGTAAGGTCAATCGTCGCAGGTTTCGCTTGGCGCGGGTGGCCGAACAGTGACAGTGTAACTTCACTGGAACCAAGAAACAGGGGAGCCTTCATGCCGAGTAATACGACACCGGGTTTGCTGCACCGCGACAGAACGATTGCCGGACCGGGATTCAGCCGCTGGATGGTGCCTCCGGCCGCGCTGTGCGTGCATCTGTGCATCGGGCAGGCCTACGCCTTCAGCGTCTTCAACCTGCCAATGACCAAGTTGATCGGCATTACGAAGTCCGCGCCGGACGACTGGAAGCTGACCGACCTCGGCTGGATTTTCAGTATCGCGATCGTGTTTCTCGGCCTCTCCGCCGCCGTCATGGGGCGCTGGGTGGAGGAAGGCGGGCCGCGGCGCGCGATGTTTACGTCCGCGCTGCTGTGGTCGGGCGGATTCATGCTCTCGGCCGTTGGGGTCAGCATCCACAATATCTGGCTGATCTATATTGGCTACGGCGTGTTCGGCGGCTGCGGGTTGGGGATCGGCTACATCTCCCCGGTTTCGACACTGATCAAATGGTTCCCTGACCGGCCCGGCATGGCGACGGGCATGGCGATCATGGGCTTCGGCGGCGGCGCGTTCGTCGCTTCGCCGCTCTCGGTCTGGCTGATGGGCCAATTCGCCACGGCTACCAGTGTCGGCGTGATGGAAACCTTCGTCTGCATGGGGCTGATCTATATCTGCTTCATGATGGTCGGCGCCACGATCGTGCGTTTGCCCCCGCCCGGTTGGGTGCCGGAGGGCTACGTCGCCCCGACCAAGTCCGAGGGACTGATCACCCGCAACAACGTCTACGTGTATGAGGCACTGAAAACCCCGCAGTTCTGGCTGATCTGGATTATCCTGTGCATGAACGTGTCCGCCGGCATCGGCGTGTTGGGTCAGGCTTCCGCGATGAGCCAGGAGATGTTCCCCGGCAAGGTCACCGCCGTGTCCGCCGCCGGATTCGTGGGCTTGCTGAGTCTGTTCAACATGGGTGGGCGGTTCTTCTGGGCCTCGATCTCCGACTATATCGGCCGCAAGGCGACGTATCTGTGCTTCTTCGTGCTGGGGATCGTCCTTTACGCCGCCGTGCCGACCACCGGATCGATCGGCAGCGTGACCCTCTTCGTAGCCTGCTTCTGCGTCATCATGAGCATGTATGGCGGCGGTTTCGCGACCGTGCCGGCCTACCTGAGGGACATGTTCGGCACCCGCTACGTCGGCGCCATCCACGGCATGCTGCTGACCGCATGGTCCACGGCGGGCGTGCTGGGGCCGGTTTTGGTGAACTATGGGCGGCAATATTACATCGACCATGGATCGGCGAACCGCGATGCCTATAACATGGTGATGTATGCGATGTGCGGCCTGCTGGTCGTCGGTCTGATCGCCAATCTGTTGGTCAAAGCCGTCGATAAACGCCACCACATGGCCGAGTAAGGGGGAAACGATCATGGACCGCAAAGGCACCACTACGCTGCATCTGGCCCTGGCCTGGGGTTTTGTCGGCATTCCCCTCGCCTGGGGGGTCTACAAAACGCTGCTCAATGCGATGAAACTCTTCGGGTAACGCCATGAAGGTCACCGCGCTGCGGGCGCATCCCGTTTCGGTGAAACTGCCCGCGACGTTTTGGGTGGGCAATGCGTCGTTCGACACCGCCTCCATCGTCGTGGTGGAGGTGAAAACCGACGAAGGTCTGACCGGATTGGCCACCCTGCATGGGCGATCCATGAAGACCGTCGTCGCCATGGTGCACGAGCTCCAAGCGCTGGTGGTCGGCATGGACCCAATGGCGCATGAGGCCATCTGGGCCAAGGTGTTCGCCATCACCACGGCGCACCCCGACCCCACCAAGGGACCACGCAGCCCCTTGTTCCACGCCGATAACCGAGCGGCGCTGATGACCGCGCTCGCCGGCATCGACATCGGGGTATGGGACATCAAGGGCAAAGCGCTCGGCCTGCCCATCTGGCGCCTGCTGGGGGCGGAGCGGCACGTGCTGCCGGCCTATGTCACCGGCGGCTACTACCGCTCCGACCGGCCCAACGGCGGCATGCGCGACGAAATCCTGTCCTACATGGAGCAGGGTTATACGGCGGTAAAGATCAAGGTCGGCGCCTCCACTTTGGAAAACGACATCGAGCGCATCGCCGAGGTCCGCGACACGCTCGGCCCCGACGGGGCGATGATGCTGGACGGCAACGGCGGCTATTCTCTGGCGGAAGCCGAACGCGCCATCGACGCCTTCGCCGAATACAAGCCGGCATGGTTCGAGGAACCGCTGCACTGGTACGACTCCTACCGAGCACTGGGGAAGCTGGCGGTGCGGACGCATATCCCGATCGCGAGCGGCGAGTCGGAAATGCACGCCTGGGCCTGCCGCGATCTGGTGGATCTGGGCGGCGTGCGGGTCATGCAGTTCGACGCGACACGCTCCGCCGGTGTGACGGAATGGCTGCGGGTCGCGGCCTATTGCCACCTACAAGGCGTCGCGATGAGCACGCATCACGAGCCGCACATCCAAGGCCACCTCGCCGCCGCCGCGCCGAACGGGCTGAACGTGGAAACGTTCCCGGACGCCGAACGCGACCCGATCTTCGCGGGGTTGTACGAAGATCGGGCGCAGTTGGAGAAAGGACAACTGATCCTGAACGACAAGCCGGGGTTCGGGTTCTCGATCGATTGGGATTTTGTCGCGAAGCACGCGGCTTGAGGGGCGTTCTCATTGGGTGGTTCGCTTCCGGGGGAGGACCACAGCCGCCTCCGTCAGCCGGCTACAGCTCCCCCAGCCCAGCCAACTCCCGCGTGACCGCATCGAGGAGGCTCGGCAAGCTCAAGGTCAACGTGCGCCAGACGCGATGCGCCGTTACGTCTTCATAATCGTGACGGTAAATATTCCCGGCCCCCGCCATCGCCCGCCAATCGATGGTCGGGTTCCGTGCCTTCAATGCGTCCGGCAAGCGACGCGACGCTTCGGAGACGATCTCCAAACACCGGACCACCGCGTAGAGCCTCAAATTGTCGTCTTTAAACGCGTCGTAACCCATGTGCGCGACGAAACCCTGCGCCATCGCGACGTGGTGCTGAATGTCGATCAACCAGCGACGCGTCGCTTCCCGGTCAGAATGCATAGATTGCGTCGGCGGTCGCAGCCGGGCGGATGTAAGCCTTCAGCCCATCGCGATCCACGACATCGACAGGACCATCGAACAGGTTGGCGATGAACTCTTTGATCCCGACATATTCGTAGATCCCGACTGGCGCATCCGGGTCGATCTCGATCATGATGTCGGTGTCGCTGTCGGGCCGAGCATCGCCGCGGGCGCGTGATCCGAACAGGGCGGCGTGGGTGACACCGCGCTTCCGCAGCACGTCCTCATGTTCCCGCAAGCGGGCTATGATGTCCTGCTTATCCATTGCGTGGAACATAGCACAAAAACGGGGTGAGTGTAACATAGATCGCCTGGACGGCCAAAGTGCGATGGCGGCAGCCGGAAGCCCCAAGGCCATCGAAGGCGATGAATTGCCCGAGGGATGGTTGGAGGCTACTGCTACCCCTTGAACCGACACCGTTGCACAGCGAGGAAGCGGCCTTGAACGAAGAACAACCTGTAACCCCCGAGGCCCGCAAAGCCGTCTGGGGCGCCGCCATCGGCTACGCGATGGACGGTTTCGACCTGCTGATCCTCGGCTTCATGCTGCGCGCCATCGCGCCGGCCCTGGGGCTGACGCAGCCGCAAGCCGCGTCGCTGGTCACCGCGACGCTGGTCGGCGCGGTGCTCGGCGGGATCGGGTTCGGGATGCTGTCGGACCGGTTGGGGCGTATCCGGGTGCTGACCTGGACCATTGTCGTGTTCGCCGTGTTCACCGGACTGTGCGCGCTGGCGCAGGGGTATTGGGACCTCCTGGCGTATCGCACCATCGCCGGCCTCGGCCTCGGGGGCGAATTCGGGATCGGCATGGCTCTGGCCTCCGAGGCCTTTCCCGCCGCGAAGCGCGCCCGCGCGACGTCCTATGTCGGGCTGGGATGGCAGGCGGGCGTGCTGGCGGCGGCGCTGCTGACGCCGCTGCTGCTGCCGGCGATCGGCTGGCGCGGCATGTTCGTGCTGGGCATCTTCCCGGCTCTGGCCGCGTGGTTCATCCGCCGCAACCTGCATGAACCCGCGGTGTTCGAGGACCGGCAACCCGCCAAAACATCCCTCTGTTCGCTGTTCAAGGATGGGCAGACAGCGCGAGTCAGCCTCGGGATGATCGTTCTCTGTTCGGTTCAGAACTTCGGCTATTACGGGGTGATGATCTGGCTGCCGAACTACCTCGGCACGCGGTTCCATTTCGGGCTGACGCAATCGGCGGTCTGGACGGCGGTCACTATCGGCGGCATGGCGCTGGGGATTTTCGTGTTCGGCCACGTCGCCGACCGCATCGGGCGGCGGCCGTCCTTTATCGGCTGGATGGCCGGCGCGGCGGTCATGGTCGTGATGTATTCCCGGCTGTCCGACCCCACCGCCCTGCTGATTGGCGGCGCCATCATGGGCTTCTTCGTCAACGGCATGCTCGGCGGCTATGGCGCGCTGATGAGCGAGCTGTACCCGACCGCGACACGCGCGACGGCGCAGAACGTGCTGTTCAATATCGGGCGCGCGGTGGGCGGTTTCGGGCCGGTCGCGGTCGGGTCGGTCGCGGCGGCGTACGGGTTCGAGACGGCGATCGCGCTGCTGGCGGTGCTGTATGTCGTGGATATCGTGGCGATGTGGGCGCTGATCCCGGAACGGAAGGGGGCAGCGCTGACCTAGCGCGCCCTTGCCGCGCGGGGACGGCACCGATACCGTCCCCAAAACGCCAGGAAACACCCCATGTCCCCCAGCTTGGTCATCCGTAACGGCACGATCGTCGATGGCTCCGGCAATGAGCCTTACGTCGCCGATATCGCCATCGCCGGCACGACGATAACAGCCATCGGGCTGAACCTCCCGCGTGGCGCGCAGGAAATCGACGCCACCGGCAAGCTGGTGACGCCTGGCTTCATCGATGTCCACACGCATTACGACGCGCAGGTGACCTGGTCGCCGCGCCTGTCTCCCAGTTCCTGGAACGGCGTCACGACGGTGCTGCTGGGCAATTGCGGGGTCGGGTTCGCGCCGTGTCACCCGGATCAGCGGGACATGCTGGTCAAACTGATGGAGGGGGTGGAGGACATTCCCGAAGTCGTGTTGACCGAGGGCCTCCCCTGGAACTGGGAGACTTTTCCGGATTTCATGGATGCTCTGGCGGCGAACCAGTACGATACCGACATCGCGACGCAGGTGCCGCACGCGGCGTTGCGGGTCTACGTCATGGGCCAGCGCGGCGCCGACCGAGGGATCGCCACGGCGGACGACCGCGCCAAGATGGCCGCGCTGACGGCCGAAGGCATCGAAGCCGGGGCGCTCGGGTTTTCGACGTCGCGGACGCTGAACCACCGGACGCTGGACGGCAAACATATTCCGACGCTGCGCGCGGAAGAAATCGAGCTATCCGAAATCGCGCAGGCCATGGGCGCCGGCTGGGTGCAGATCGTGTCCGATTTCGACGATCCCGAGGCGGAATTCACATTGTTCCGGCATGTGGCCGAACAGTCGGGACGCCCGGTGACTTTGACGCTGCTGCAATCCGATACGCACCCGGACGGGTGGCGTCTGTTGATGGACAGGATCGAGGAGGCCAATGCCGCCGGGCTGCGGATTACCGGCCAGGTCCGCTCCCGCCCGACCAGCGTGCTGCTGGGATTCGAGCTGTCGCAAAACCCGTTCATGGGCCGGCCAAGCTACAAGGAAATCGCCCACCTCCCCTTCCCGGAACGTCTGGCTCGGCTGCGCGATCCGGCATTCCGCGCGCGGGTCCTGGGCGAGGAATTTCAGGGCGGCAAACGCGCCCGGCGCGTGATGCGGTGGGAGCGGATGTTTCCCCTCGGCGATCCCCCGAATTACGAACCGACACCGGATCAAAGCGTCGCCGCCATCGCCGCTCGTGAAAACCGGACGCCGGATGACGTCGCTTACGACATTCTGCTGGAAAACGAAGGCAAAGCGATCCTGTATTTGCCGACGACGAATTACGCGGCCGGCAATCTGGATGTCGTGCGCGACATGATCGCGCATCCGGATACGTTGATCGGTCTGGGCGATGGCGGGGCGCATGTCGGGATCATGTGCGACGCGACGGCGACGAGCTACACGCTGACCCATTGGACTCGGGACCGAGCACGCGGCGGCCTGTTTTCGGTGCCGTTCGCAATCAAACGGTTGACGTTGGACAACGCCGCCGCCATCGGGCTGCACGACCGGGGCCTGCTGAAACCCGGCAAAAAGGCCGACATCAACATTCTGGACTACGACCGCCTTGTTTTACGCGGCCCGCAAATGGTTTACGACCTGCCGGCCGGCGGCAAACGCCTTGTGCAACGAACGGAAGGATTCGACGCCACGATCGTTTCCGGCGCCATCGTCTACCGTAACGGCGAACCCACGGGCGCCCTGCCCGGCCGTCTTGTCCGAGGAGCACAATCATGAACGAAATCAACCGGATCGATTACGCGGCCGAGGACGCGGCCATGCGCGATTACATGGCCGAGGGCGAAAAGCGCGCCTACGCGCTGGGCAATCGCGGCCCGATCCGTTTCACCGCCGATGGACGCGTCCACCCGGATATTCTGGAAGCTTACTGGCGCTGCGGATTTTATGTGTTCGAGGGCGTGCTGAAGCCGGACGAACTCGCGGATATCGAGGCCGATCTGCACGATATTCAGGCGCGCCTGCCGGTGGAAAAAGGGGCAGCGGTGGATACCCTCGGCCGTCCCGCGATGGGCACCGGGCTGGAGGCCCCTACCCTGTTCTGGGCACGGCCGTTGAGCGACCCGTTCGGCGGCACCGACCTCGCGGGCGGCCGACATCCGGTGAAAATGCATGAGCCTCAGGCAGCGTCCGATGCGCCGAAGGAGGTTGTGTATCTGATCCTCGGGTCGTTGCAGTTCTCCGAAGCGGCTTTGCGGGTCTACGGACACCCGGATTTGCTGGCCGTCGCGGCGGCGGTGAACGGGGACGATTTCGTGCCGTTCAATGAGGCGTTGTGGATCAAGGAGCCGGGACGCGGCGCCTCGGTCGCCTGGCACCAGGATGGGCTGACGCATTGGGACAGCCCGGATATGGATCAGGGCACGCACGGGTTCAATTTCATGGGCCAGCTGTATGGCTGCACGCCGGCCAACGGGGTGTGGGTCGTGCCGGGGTCGCACAAGAACGGGCGGGCGGATATTCGCGGCATGGTGGCGGCGGCGGGGACGTCGCGGTTGCCGGACGCGGTGCCGATCATCTGCGCGCCGGGCGATGTGGCGATGACAAACCGGCAGGCGGTGCATGGGTCTTTCGCGAACAACAGCAAAGATTGGCGCGTGACGGTGAATTTCGGGTTCCACCGTCGAGCTTCCGTGTTGGATGTTATGGCGGGCGGGATTCATAACGCGGCGGCGGTTTACGACGCGGCGCGGATCGAGCATCGGGCGCGGATGATCGGGTACGGGATTGAAGCCCGCAAGCAGCGGTTTCCGGCCGAAACGCCGTTCGCCTACGCACCGCATGTCGCGCGAGGGCTGACATACAAGTGGGACGCGGCGGCAAAGGCGGACGTCAAAGATTACAACCTCGACGATCTGAGTATCTGATCCGCTACGACGGCAGCCGCAACGCCCGGATCGCATCCTCGACCGACCGGAACACGTGGTGCGGCCCCAGCGCCGCCAGCACCCCCAACCGTTCGGCCTGACGCCGAGCGGGTTCGGCGGACAGGCGGGCCATGGCGACGTCGATGCCGCGTTCGCGCAAGAACGCGATCAGGCGGCACAGCATCGTGCCGCCGGTGAAGTCGATGTCGATCATGCCGCTGGCCTCGATCACCACCAGCCGCACCGGGGTCTCTGCCTGCTCGACGGCGTCGCGCAGCCGTCCGCGAATGTAGGACGCATTGGTGAAGTTCAAGGGGGCGGCGGGGGCGAAGACCAGCACACCCGGTTCCCGCTCGCTGCTCTCACCTTCCGGCGGCCACCACACCGTGCTCCCCGGTGCGCGTCTCAGTTCGGCGCAATGCGGGCGGGCAACGATGGTGAAGCCATGCAACAGGGAAAACACCACGCCCAGGATCATGCCGGTCTGGATCGGCAGCACCACGACCAGCAACGCGCTGACCAGAACGGCCAGTACCTCCCACCCGCCCAGGCGGGCGATGTGAAGCATGTCCCGGACGCGAAACACCCGGCAGGCGACGGCGAGCAGGATGCCGCCGAGGGCGGCATGCGGGACGAAGGTCAGAAGCCCTCCGCCGCCGAACAGCAGAACCAGCGACAGCACGACGGCCACCAAACAGGCCCATTGGGAACCGCCCCCGGCTTCCACCACCACGGCGGTGCGCGGCGGGCTGGCGTTCACCGGAAAGCCGCCGACCAGGCCGGACAGAATGCAGCCGGCGCCGATACCGCCGAAATCCCGCGCGACGTGCAGGGGGCCCTCGGGCTGCGACGGGTAGGCGCGAAGCACCGCGGCGGTCTGCATCATGCAGACCATGGCAACGATCAGAGCCAGCGGGATCAAGCGATAGATGTCCCCGAACGACGGCAGCACGGGATGCGGCGTGACCGTATTCAAGGCGCCGAGCATGGCGACGCCGCGGGATTCCAAGTGCCAAACAGCCCCCGCGCCGGCCGCGACAAGTAGCGCCAGCAGCGCACCCGGCACGCGCGGCGCGAGACGTTCGGTCAGCAGGATTGCTGCCAGCACCGCTAGTCCAACTCCGGCCGACCATGGATTAGCCGCCGGCAGCCGGTGCCACAACGCCAGCAGGCGATCCGGCAACGTGCCTGTCGCGTCCGACACCCCCAGAACGATAGGCAGCTGCCCCGCGACGATATGCACCGCGATCCCCGCCAGAACCCCGGTGACGACAGGCGCCGACAGCAGATCGGCGATCCACCCGGCACGCAGCAGCGCGGCGGCGATCAGTACGATCCCCACCATGACAGACAACAGCGCCACCGTCCCCGCGTATTGGCTCGATCCCACCGCCGCGACGGCTACCAGCCCGCCGGCAAAGATGGGCGCGATCGTGGAATCCGCGCCCGCCGACAGGAAGCGGTTGGTGCCGAACAGCGCGAATCCGACCGCGCCGGCCGCGAAGGCGTATAGACCCGCCTCAGCCGGCATCCCCGCCAATCGCGCGGTGGCAAGTTGCTCCGGTATGGCGATGGCGGCCAGGAGAAGGCCCGCCAAAATGTCTTGCCGGCTGCCGTGGCGGAGTCCAATCATACAAGCACCATGCGCCGCGCGGTTCTGCCGCGAAAGAAGGAATGTCCGATGAACGACACTGAGGTGTTGCTGCGTGCCGATCGCGACCATGTGGCGTGGCTGACGATGAACCGGCCGGCCCAGCGCAACGCCCTGTCCATGGGGCTGATGGACGCGCTGGATACCGAACTTGCATCCATTGCGACCGACAAGGCTGTGCATGTCGTGGTCATCGCCGGCGCCGGCCCAGCGTTCAGCGCCGGCCACGATTTGCGGGAGGTGCGAGGCGATGCGCGGCGGGAATCCTATGAAGCGCTGTTCGCTGCATGCTCCCGCCTCATGCAGCGGATCGTGCGTCTGCCCAAGCCGGTGATCGCGCGCGTGCATGGCGTCGCGACCGCCGCCGGGTGCCAGCTGGTGGCGAGCGCCGACCTCGCCATCGCCAGCGAGTCCGCCCGCTTCGCCACGCCGGGCGTGAATATCGGCCTGTTCTGCTCCACCCCGATGGTGGCGCTGTCCCGAGCCGTCGGGCGCAAAGCCGCCATGGAAATGCTGCTTACGGGCGACTTGATTTCCGCCGAGCGGGCGCGAGAGATCGGGCTGGTGAACCGCGTGGTAGCGGACGCGGAGCTGGACTCGGCGGTGATGGAACTGGCCGCGCGAATCGCCAGCAAAAGCACCCTGACGATCGGCATCGGCAAACAAGCGTTCCAGCGGCAGGCGGAGATGGACCTCGCGTCCGCCTACGATTTCGCCTCCGTCGTCATGACCGAGAACCTGCTGGCGAACGACGCCACCGAGGGGATCGACGCGTTTCTGGAAAAACGCCCGCCGGTGTGGACGGGCACTTGATGTTTCGGGGACGGGTCATTACCTGAAACCATGCCCATGAAAGACCCTTACCAAATCCTCGGCGTGCAAAAGTCGGACGACGCGGCAGCGATCCGTTCGGCTTACCGCAAGCTGGCCAAAACCCATCACCCCGACCTGAATCCCGGTAAACCGGACGCGCTTGAGCGGTTCAAGGAAATCAGCGTCGCGTATGAACTGCTCTCGGACGCCGATAAGCGCGCGAAGTTCGACCGGGGGGAGATCGACGCCGCCGGCAACGAAACGCGCCGGGAACAGCCGTATTACCGCGATTTCAGCGATGGCCACGGCCGCTACCAACAGGGCGGGATCGACCCCGAAGATCTGGACAGCATCTTCGCCCAGGCCTTCGGTGCGGGTGGCGGCAGGCGGGCAAACGCGCGCGGGCGCGATGCGCATTATACGCTGACCATTAGCTTCCTGGATGCCGCCAACGGCACCACCCGCCGCATCTCCATGCCGGAGGGGCGCACCCTGGACGTGCGCATTCCCGCCGGGGTGACGGACGGACACGTGCTGCGTCTGAAGGGCCAAGGCATGCCCGGCCTCGGTACCGGAGCAGCCGGCGACGCGCTGGTGGAAATCGCGGTCGCACCGCATCCGCTGTTCCACCGCGAGGGCGACGACATCGTCATCGAGCTACCCGTCACCGTGAAAGAAGCCGTGCTCGGCGCCGCGCTGGAAGTGCCAACAGTTAAAGGCAAGGTCCGCTTGACGATACCGCCTGGCTCCGGCTCCGGCACGCGCTTGCGCCTGCGCGGCCGCGGTATCCGGGAAGGCCACCAGTTCGTGCAACTGCACGTCGTCCAACCGCCGGGCGAGGAACCTGAACTCGCCGCCTTCCTGCGTGACTGGACGCCCCAGCACCCACTCAATCCGCGCGCCGGGTTGGAGGACGTATGATGCGCATTGCCACCGTAACGGCGTTGTTCGCCGACGTGCCCGAGGCCGAATTGCTGGGTTGGATCGAACGCGGCTGGGTCCGGCCGCGACAGGACCCCGAAGATTTCGTGTTTCACGAGATCGACGTCGCCCGCATTCGGCTGATCCGCGACCTACGCTTCCAAATGGAGGTGCGGGAGGACACGATCCCTCTGGTGCTCTCGCTGCTGGATCAGGTTTACGGCCTGCGCGGGTCGTTGCAGTCGGTCCTGCGCGCGGTGAACGCGCAACCCGATCCCGTCCGCGACGCGATTCTGGCCTCGATTCGGGGTTGAGGCCGCCGCGATTTCGGGCGCATCATGCCGGCAGGCAACCGGGGGCGTAGGTCATGCTGCAAATCAAACAACTCGACCATCTGGTTCTGCGAGTCAGCGACCTTAAGGCGATGATGGGGTTCTATATCGACGTCATCGGCTGCTCGCTGGAAAAGACGCAGGAGGCTTTGGGCCTGTACCAGCTCCGTGCTGGTTCCTCTTTGATCGACCTGGTGCCAGTGGACGGTCCGCTCGGGTTGAAGGGTGGCGCGGCGCCGGGAAAAGAGGCGCGTAATCTCGACCATTTCTGCTTGCAGATCGAACCGTTCGACGCGGATGCGATCATCGCCCATTTGAAAGCCCATGGCGCCGAGCCGGCACCGGTTGCGTCCCGCTACGGGGCGAAAGGCCAGGGACCGTCGATCTACGTGCCGGACCCCGAGGGCAATGTCGTAGAGCTAAAAGGCCCGCCGTGGCCGGACGGCGTTGGGCCGGCGTAAAACGTCGCCAGGGCCAGGCCGGCGGTTGATTCCTCCGGCCTTCGCCACCCTCCAGGAAAATGGTGAAGAAAAATTTAACGTCGGCGGAAATTCCGCGCCTAAGCCGTGAAAAACCGCAGGAACCAGTCCAGCACCTCTTCTGGCGCTTCCTCGTTCACATAATGCCCACTCGGCAGAGCCTCCCCGCGCACATCCTCGGCCCGCAGCTTCCACAACCCCAGCGGATCGGCGAAACGCTTGCCAACGCTGCTGCTGGCGCCCCAAAGGATCAGGATCGGCATCGCCAATTTCCGGTGCAGATCGGCCGTATCCAAGTCGCAATCGATCCCGGCCGCTGCGCGGTAGTCGCCGCAGGAGCCGCGGATGGTTTTCTCGTTGAAGCAGCGCACGTATTCGGCCCAAATCTCCGGCGGGATATGATTCAAATCGGCCGTCAGTTTCAGCAGTTTCTTGCGCATGAACCAGTCGGGATCGACCGCGTTGAAGAACATCTCGGGAAAGCCCTGAGGCTGCGCCATGAACGGCCAGTGCCACCCGCCGATGGAACCCTCCTTGTCCATCGCCGCCCACATATCCAGGGTCGGCACGATGTCGATAATCGCGGCTTTGATCACCTTCTCGGGATGATCGAGGCACATGCGGTGCGTGGTGCGGGCGCCTCGGTCGTGCCCGGCGACGTAGAAGCGGTCGTAGCCGAGCGTCTTCATGACCTCGACCTGATCTTGGGCCATGGCGCGGAAGGAGTAGTTGGCGCTGTCCGCTTCCTCCGGCGGCGCGGAGCTGTCGCCGTAGCCGCGCAGGTCCGCGGCGACGACGTGGAAGCGTTCGGCGAGACGCGGGGCGACCTTGTGCCAGGCGACATGGGTCAGGGGGTTGCCGTGCAACAGCAGCAAGGGCGGGCCGCTGCCGCCGTGGCGCAGGCGGATGCGCGCCCCGCTGGTTTCGATGTCTGTCAGCGTAAATCCCGGCATGATTTCCATAGCGTCCCCCTCCGCGCGTCGATGCCGGAGTATGTCCGGTGCGCCACACCTTGTCATCGCCCGCCACCGGGGTACGATGCCCGCCATGACAAACCAGCCCCCCAAAACCGGCCTCGCCCGCAACACCGCAAACTACGGTGATCGCGATTTCGCCCTCTATCTGCGGCGGTCCTTCGCCAAGTCGATGGGCTACTCCCAGACCATGCTGGACAAGCCGGTCGTGGGAATCGTGGACACGGGATCCGACTACAACAACTGCCACCGCACGGTGCCGGAGCTTGTGGAAGCCGTGAAGCGCGGCGTGCTGGCAGCCGGCGGCCTGCCGATGGCGTTCCCCACGGTGTCGCTGTGCGAGCCGAGCCTGTTCCCGACGTCGATGCATTATCGCAACTTGGCGGCGATCGATACCGAGGCGATGCTGACCGCGCAGCCCATGGACGCCGCCGTGCTGATCGGCGGCTGCGACAAGACCGTGCCGGCGCAGCTGATGGCCGCCGCGTCGGCAGACATCCCCGCCGTGCAGTTGGTCACCGGCCCGATGCTGGCGACTCCGTTTCAGGGCGAGCGCCTGTCCGCCTGCACCGATTGCCGCCGCTACTGGGCGATGTATCGCGCCGGTACCGTCACCGGGGAGCGCATCGCGCAGATCGAGGGCCGCTTGGCCACGACCGCGGGCACCTGCGGCGTGATGGGCACCGCCTCCACCATGGCCTGCATCGCCGAAGCCCTGGGCATGATCCCGCTGGGGCATGGCTCGATCCCCGCCGTGCACGCCGACAGATTGCGGGCGGCCGAGGAAGCGGGCGCCCTGGCGGTGCGGCTGATTACCAACCCAATCAGGCCGTCGCAGGTGATCACCGCGAAATCCGTGGAAAACGCGCTGCGGGTGCTGCTGGCGCTCGGCGGATCGACCAACGCGCTGATCCATCTGACCGCGGTGGCGGGGCGGATCGGCGTGAAGATCGACCTGCAACGCCTGAACATGCTGTCGGATACGACACCCGTCCTGGTCGACTTGAAGCCGACCGGCGAGGGCTACATGGAGGATTTTCACAGCGCCGGCGGCATGCCCGCGCTGCTGTGGGAACTGCGCGATCTGCTGCACCTTGACTGCATCGACGTGACCGGCGTGCCGCTGGGCGAGCGCTTGTCAGAACCGCAATTCGTCGACCGCCGCTACATTCGCGCCCGCGCCGAACCGGTGTCTCCGGTGGGGGGGATCGTGTCGCTGTTCGGGTCTCTGGCCCCGCGCGGCGCGATCCTCAAACGCAGCGCCGCGACGGAATCGCTGTTCGAGACCGAAGCACGGGCGATGGTGTTCGACGGGCTCGAAGACCTCGCGAACCGGATCGACGATCCCGATCTGGACGTGAAAGTCGGCGATATCATGATCCTGAAGAACGCCGGCTCTTTGACTCCGGCCGGCATGCCGGAAGCCGGGTACTTGCCGATCCCGCGCAAACTGGCGTTGGCCGGCGTGAAGGATATGGTGCGCATGAGCGACTGCCGCATGTCCGGCACCGCTTTCGGCACGATCGTGCTGCACATTACCCCGGAAGCCGCCGCCGGCGGGCCCTTGGCGCTGGTGGAAACCGGGGATGTCATCCGGTTGTCGGTGAAGGACCGGTCTTTGGACCTGCTGGTGCCGGAGGACGTGCTGGCCAAGCGCCGCGCCGCCTGGGTGCCGCCGGAGAAGCCGAAGCGCGGCTGGGACCGGATCATTCACGAACAGGTCCTGCAGGCCGACGAAGGCTGCGACTTGGCGCTGATGCGTCAAGAAGGATGATTCGGCCGTCGGAATGGAGTAGCATCGCCGTATGAGCGCAACCCAGCGTAAGCCCATGACCGTGGCCGAATTCCTCGACTGGGAGGAACAGCAGGAACTGCGCTGGGAATTCGACGGGTTCGAACCGGTCGCGATGGCAGGGGGAACCGAACAGTCGGCGGCCATTCAACGTAATTTGAACGGTCAGCTTTATGCCCGTCTGCGCGGTAAACCATGCCGGCCCTACGGCAGCGAATTGAAAATATTCGTCGCTGGCAGCATCCGTTATCCGGACGCGTTCGTCGTCTGCTCGCCCGTCGCGCCGAAGGCGACGGTGGTCGCCGAACCGGTCGTGGTGTTCGAAATTCTCAGCCCCTCCACGGCTTTCATCGATCGCGGCGTGAAAAACGAGGAATACCGCGATACGCCATCCATCGTCCGCTACGTCATGCTGGAACAGGATCGTCAGGCGGCCACTGTCTTCACCCGCGTGGGCGACGACTGGGTCGGGCATATCCGGTCCGGGGATGCGGTATTGAACATGCCTGAAATCGGCATCGATCTGCCTTTGGCGGACATCTACGAAGACATAACATTCGACGAAACCGGGATGGGCTGAACCCGTCCGAGCAAGGAAACGGCCATGACCCTCCCGATCGACCAGCTGATCGACCCGCAGCGCGGCATCATCAGCCGCGAGATTTTCGTCAGCCCCGAATTCCATAAGGAGGAGCTGGAGAAACTCTTCACCCGTGCCTGGTTGTTCGTCGGCCATGTCAGCCAAATCCCGAAGCCGGGGGATTTCTACACCTCCCGCATGGGCGAGGAATCGGTGATCCTCTGCCGCGACTCCCGCGGCGAGGTGCATGTCTTCCTGAACTCCTGCCGCCATCGCGGGATGAAGGTTTGCCGTTACGAGCAGGGGAACACGTCCCTGTTCGTCTGCCCCTATCATTCCTGGTCCTACACGACCGACGGGAAATTGCAGGGCGTTCCCCTGTATCGCAGCCTGTACGAAGGCGTGCTGAACCGCGAGGAATGGTCGCTGGTCGAAGTGCCGCGGCTGCATATCTACAAAGGCACGGTTTGGGCATCATGGGACCCGGAAGCGCCGGACTTCCTGACCTACCTGGGCGGCGCGGTGGATCACCTGGATCAGGTGCTGGATTGCCGCGACGGACGGCCCGGCGGGTCGGAGGTGATCGGGGTCCACAAATGGGTCCTCCCCACCAACTGGAAATTCGCGGCCGAAAATTTTCTCGGCGACACCTACCACAACCCATCCCACCGTTCCGTCGACATGATCGGCATCGGTCCCAGTGGCGAAAAGGGTGCTCGGCGCGATAACGAATATGCCAAAGGGCAACATGTGTGGGTGAGTTTTCCCCAAGGCCACGGCATGCACAGCGTATGGATGCCGGAAGAGTTCGGTTACCAAACCACCTACGCACAATATCCGGAAGTGGACGAATATTTCCGGCATTGTTTCGAGGAGCGTAAGCGCCGCCAGGGCGTGAAAGCCCGCTTGATGCCGTTTACCGGCAATCTGTTCCCCAACACGTCCTACCACGGCCGCCAGCCGCGCGGCCTGTGCGTGTGGCACCCGCACGGCCCCACGGAAACCGAAGCTTGGCGCTTCTTCCTGGTGGATGCCGACGCTCCGGCGGCGGTGAAGGACGTCCTACGTCGTTTTTACATGCGATATTCGGGCCCGGCCGGGATGACCGAGCAGGACGATATGGAAAACTGGCTGTATGCGACGCAGTCGAGCATGGGGACGATCGCGCGGCGCTATCCATTCAATTATCAGGCCTCGATGGGGGCGTATAAGACGAACGATCCGATTCCCGGCGATGTGTCGATGCAGATTACCGATCAGACGCCGCGGAATTATTACCGGGTTTATGCGCGGTATCTGAAGGGCGACGGCTGGGATTCGCTGCTGGGGCGCGATGTGGCGCCGATGCAGGCCGCGGCGGAGTAGCGGGGATGTGCATTCACAGCCACCCGTCACGGTCGGGCTTGACCCGACCGACTCAGGCCAATTGGAACGACGTGGTCGGGTCAAGCCCGACCATGACGGGTGGTTAACATGACCAATCCCATCGATACCGAACGCGGCCTGATCAGCCGCGAAATCTTCGTCTCCCCCGAATACCACCGAGCGGAGCTGGAGAAACTCTATACGCGGGCTTGGCTGTTCGTGGGGCACGAAAGCCAAATCCCCAATCCCGGCGATTTCTTCGTCTCCCGCATGGCCGAGGAATCCGTCATCCTCTGCCGCGACGCGCGCGGAGAAATCCGGATATTCCTGAACTCCTGCCGGCATCGCGGGATGAAGGTTTGCCGTTACGAACAGGGAAATACCTCGCTGTTCGTCTGCCCCTATCATTCCTGGTCGTACACGACCGACGGCAAATTACAGGGCGTACCACTGTATCGTTCCCTGTATGAGGGCACGCTGAACCGCGACGAATGGTCGCTTGTTCCAGTGGGCCGGCTGGCGAATTACAAGGGATCGATCTGGGCCACCTGGGACGAAACCGCACCGGATTTCCTGGCATATCTCGGCGACGCCGTCGATCATCTGGATCAGGTGCTGGATTGCCGCGACGGCCGTCCCGGCGGGGCCGAGGTGATCGGTGTGCACAAATGGGTGTTTCCGTCGAACTGGAAGCTGGCGGCGGAGAACTTCCTCGGCGACAGCTACCACAACCCCTCGCATCGTTCCGTGGACATGATCGGCATGTCCGGCAGCGCCCAACCCGGGCAACGCCGCGACAACGAATATACCAACGCGCAACGTGTGTGGATCGGATTTCCCGCCGGCCACGGCCTCACCGCCGGCATCGCGCATCCCGACCTGGAATATACGCCGACCTACGCGCAATACCCGGAAGTGGACGAATATTTCCGGTACTGTTTTTACGAGCGCAAACGCCGTCTCGGCGAAAAAGCGCGCAACCTCGCGCTGGTGGGCAACATTTTCCCCAACACGTCCTACCACGGACGCCAGCCGCGCAGCCTCTGCGTCTGGCACCCCTCCGGCCCTGATAAGGTCGAGGGCTGGCGCTTCTTCCTCGTCGATGCCGACGCGCCGGCGGCGGTGAAGGATGTCCTGCGCCACTATTACATGCGCTATTCCGGTCCGGCGGGCATGACCGAGCAGGACGATATGGAAAACTGGCTGTATGCGTCGAAGGCGAGCAGCGGCACCATCGCGCGCCGTTACCCCTTCAACTACCAGATGGCGATGGGCAAGCCCAACGCGGCGAATCTCGGTCCCGGCTTGGTCGCGACGCAAATGACCGATCAGACCCCGCGCAATTTCTATCGCACCTACGCCCGCTACCTGAACGGCGACGGCTGGGATTCCCTGCTGGGCCGCGATCTCCAACCCATCCGAAGGGCCGCCGAATGAGCACGATCGAACGACTGTTGCTGAAGCAGGAGATCGAGGATTTCCTTTACCTCGAAGCCGATCTGCTGGATGGCCGAAAATTCCGCGACTGGCTCGATCTGCTGGCGGAAGACCTTGTCTATTTCATGCCGATCCGCCGCAACGTGAAATTCGGCCAGCACGACGAAAAGGAAAACACCCGCCAGGGCGAGGGTATTTCCTGGTTCGACGAGGATAAATGGACGCTGACCAAACGCGTCGAACAGGTGCTCACGGGTGTACATTACGCCGAGGAGCCTTTGTCCCGCGTCACCCATATGGTCAGCAATATCCGCCTGCTGGACGTAACCCCGACCGAAGTGACGGTCGGCTGCCGCTTTCTGGTCTACCAGAACCGTGTCGAATACGAAAATTACACCTTCATCGGCCGCCGCACCGATGTGCTCCGCCGCAACGGCGAATCCTGGCTGATCGCCAAGCGCGAGCTGATCCTGGAACAAAACGTCCTGCTGGCGAAAAACCTTAGCATTTTCTTCTGAACGGGGTGTAGGAAAATGATCGAACTGATCGGCGTGCCCGTCGGCGCCAAGTTGAAGCTCCAGGGCGGCATCGTCGCCGAAATCCTGGAATGCATCGACGACGAATGGGTCAAAATCCGCCTGCTGGAATCCGATCGCCCCGGCGCTAATCCCGGCGATGAGGAACTCTGTCACGCGACGGACGTGATCCAGGTTCTGTAATGTTGCGCATCGGTTTCCTGCCCAGCGACTTCAACCCAATGCTTCTCATGCTCGGCGACGCCGAGGATTTTCGCGCGCTCGGCGGCGTGATGCGCGGTTTCGCGCGCGCGCCCGCCGATACGCGGATCGATACGATGGGGTTTTGCGTCCCATCGAACACCGCCGTCACGCTGACAGGCTCGGCCGGACCGCTCGGCGTGCATCGCGACGGCAACGATGTGGTGTGGCGGATCGATGCCCCGCGTGCGGCAAGTTTCGCCGAACAGATGGAAACGCTGGCCGATCCGAACATGGCATCGGGATCGGAAATCCTGGCCTGCGGCCTGGAAGACGAAACAACCGTAAAACTGTCGCACGGCGAATATACCGACGATTTCCTGTTACCGGCTTAGCCACGCCGCGGCATCGACACCCAACGGCCCGGCGGGCACATCCCACCGCATCGGTGCGCCCGCGACCGATAACGGCGCGTGCAGCCGCCATGCCCGGCCCCAGCCCGTTTCCTCCGCCATCGGCTGCCAATCTACCTCTCCGGGGGGGTTGAAAGCGTTACCGGACTGCACCGAACCGGCCGAGGTCAAAAGCCGAGCGGTGCGAGCCAAGGAGAGGCGCCAGCGCGTGGCGACCCGGTCGCGGGCGCGCCGGTTCAGGCCATGGATGGCCGCGGCGGCCATGAGGTAACCGGTCGCGTGGTCCAGCGCCTGCACGGGCAGTGGCACGGGTTTTGCGCTGCCGGACCGGCGCATGCCCTCGGCGGCGATGCCGGTGCTCATTTGCACCAGGCTGTCGAAGCCCCGGCGCAGCGCCCAGGGACCCGACCAGCCGTAGGCGTCGAGGCAGACGTCCACCAATCCGGGGCGCAGGCGTTGCCGTTCCGCATGGCCGAGGCCGAGACGTTCCAGCGCGTCGGCGCGATAGCCGTGCACAAAGACATCGGCCGACGCCAGCAGGTGGCGGAATGCCGCGATCCCTTCCGGGGTGCGGAGGTCCAGACGGGCGCGGCGCTTGCCCAGAGTCACCTCCGGCAGGACGCCCGGTTCGTCCCAGGTTGGGGGATCGATGCGTAGGACCTCGGCGCCGAACCCGGCCAGGAAGCGGGTGGCGACCGGGCCGGCGAGGACGCGGGTCGCATCCAGCACTCTGATCCCCGCCAGCGGCCGGGCGGCCCGTGGGGCGGGCAATGGAGACGCCTCTCCGGTAACTTCCGACCGCACCAGCGGTTCTTCGGCCACCGCGCGGCCCTGCGGATGGGCGCCCCAATCGTCCAGCGAACGCATTGCCGCCGCGCAGCCATTGGCGGCGACGACGGCGGATTCCAGGTCGTCGATACACCAGCGAGACACCGCTCCGGCGACGGCCTCTTTTTCCGCGGGGCCGCCGAGCACGGACAGCGCGGCGTCGCGATGGTGCGGGGCGTTGGTGTGCAGGCGGATCCAGCCGTCGGCGGCAGCATAGTCGCCGGCAATGGGGTCCCAGGCGGGAGGCAGGCTCCAGCCGTCGGGCCGCAGCGTGGTGCCGAACCAGAACGACGCCAGCCGGCGGTCTACCGTGACTCCGGGTGCGCCGATCAGCTCAGCGATGGCACCTCCCGCCGTTCCGATCGCGGCGGCGGCGAGGTCGCTGACCGCGAAGACCGATGGCAGGTCGCCGCTTCCGGCGATCCCGATATCTCGGGATTGGGCGCCGAGCGCGGTTTGGATTTCGGGGAGGAATGGGGCGGTCATGGGGGCCTCCGTCGTCGTGCGGCTTTACGACGGTAGGCTTCCGGCGGTCGCGCGGTCCAGCCGAATATGGCGAGGGGTGGGGCATTCGTGCTAATCGGAGCGCGAAAGGCGCCCGTCATGGACTTGGCATACGCGATCACGGCAGAAGAAGTCATCCGGATCCTGCGCGCGCGGGAGGATGAGTTGCGCCGCTTCGGCATCAGGCGGCTGGGGATTTTCGGCTCCGTCGCTCGTGGGGATGCACGGCCGGACAGCGATATCGATTTGGTGGCGGAGCTGGACCCGGATGTGCGGGTCAGCCTTTTCGATCTTATGGGTCTGGAAGAGGAACTCGGCACCGTGTTCGGGCGGGAGGTTCAAATCCTGACGGGCAAGATCAAGAAGGACCGCTTGCGCGCCCACATCGAGCAGGATCGCGTCGATGTATTCCCGTAAGCACCGAGCCATCGACTGCCTCCAAGACATTATCGACAATATTGCTCGCATCGAGAGACACGTGGGCGACCTGGACCGTGACGCCATCGACGCGGACGAATTGCGACACGACGCGGTGGAGCGGTGTATGGAACGCTTATGCGAAGCTGCGTTCCGGCTGGGAAACCGTGCCGATGTTCTGCTGCCAGGACATCCTTGGGGACGCATCCGGGGGATGGGAAACCGGCTCCGGCATGGCTACGACCAAATCGACTTCAATGTCGTGTGGGACGTCGTCTCGAACGAGTTCCCGCGCTTGAAGATCGACGCTTACGAAGCCCTCGAACGCCTCCAACCCGAATCCCCCGATCAGGAACCCTGAAACCATGCCATCCCGCGAAACCGCCATCGCCCGCGCTTTGGACTTCTTCGACACCAACGGCTTCCGCGACCGTCTGGCGTCACTGGTCGCGGTACGCAGCACCTCCCAGGACCCGGCGCACGAAAAGGATGTGCAATCCTATCTGGCGGATTCGATCCAACCCTGGCTCGAACGGTTGGGGTTCACCGTCGCGATCCATCCCAACCCCGCCGCCGGCTTCGGCCCTATCCTGACCGCCGAGCGGATCGAGGACCCGGCCCTGCCCACCGTTCTGACTTACGGCCACGGCGACACGGTGCGCGGGCTGGAGGATCAGTGGCGCCCCGGCCTCGATCCCTGGACGCTGACCGAGGAAGGCGATCTTTGGTACGGCCGCGGCACCGCCGACAACAAGGGCCAGCACGCGGTGAATTTGTCGGCGCTGGAAGCGGTCATCGCCGAACGCGGCGGCAAGCTGGGCTACAACGTCAAACTGGTGCTGGAAACCAGCGAGGAACGCGGCTCCGTCGGGCTGAAAGCCTTCGTTGCGGAACGGGCGGAGGCGCTGAAGGCGGATGTGCTGATCGCGAGCGATGGGCCTCGGGTCATGCCGGAGGTGCCGACGATCGCCACCGGCACGCGCGGCACGTATCACTTCGATCTGGTCCTGAACCTGCGCGCGGGGGGCGTGCACTCCGGCCATTGGGGTGGGCTGACGACCGATCCGGCGGTGGTGCTGACGCATGCGATCGGCTGCGTCATCGATAGGAAAGGCAAAATCCTGGTCCGCGACTGGTTGCCCCGCAACGGCGTCCCGGCGGCGGTGCGTTCGGTGCTGGCCGGCTGCCCGGTCGGCGGCGGCGGAGAAGCCGCGTCGATCGACCCCGATTGGGGCGAGCCGGGCCTGACCCCGGCCGAGAAAATCTACGGCTGGAACGGGTTTATCGTGCTCGCCATGACCTCCGGCCGGCCGGAAAACCCGGTCAACGCGGTGGCGCCGAACGCGCGGGCGCATTGCCAGATTCGCTACACCGTCGACACCGATCCGGCGGACTTCGCCCCTGCCCTGCGCCAACATCTGGATGCCGAGGGTTTCGGCAACATCCAGATCGAAAACGCCGGCATCCGCATGCCCGCCAGCCGCACCGACCCCGGCCACCCCTGGGTTCGTTGGGCCGTCACCAGCATGGAAAAGACGCTCGGCAAGCATGTGCAGGTGATCCCGAATTCCTCCGGCGGGCTGCCGGGTGACGTGTTCGTGGACCACTTGGGTGTGCCGCTGGTGTGGATTCCCCACAGCTACAACGGCTGCAAACAGCACGGACCGGACGAGCATTTCCTGCGCGCCCCCGCTCGGGAAGGCATCGCCGCCTTCGCCGGGATCTGGTGGGATTTGGGGGAGCGGGGGACGCCATGAAACTCCTGCGGGATTTCTGCGCCGCGGTTGAAGCGGAGGACGCCGAGCGCTTCGCCGCATTGTTTACCGAGGACGGCGTCTACCACGACGTGTTCTATGGAGCATTCACCGGGCGCGCCGGCATCGCGGACATGATCCGCGACCGGTTCTGCCGCGACGCCACCGATTTCCGCTGGGACATGCACGATCCGGTCACCAACGGCACAACTCTGTATGTCCGTTACGTGTTCAGCTACCGCTCCAAAATGGCGGAGTCAGAAGGCAAGCGCGCGATGTTCGAGGGGGTATCGATCATGACCCTCCGCGACGGCTTGATCGCGACCTACCGGGAAATCGCCGACACGGCGCCCGGTTTCGTCGATCTCGGCTTCGCGCCCGAACGCATCGCCCGCTTCGCTGCCCGTCAGGGCAAAGCGTTGCGCAGCCAAGCGGAAGCGGCGCGGCATCTGGATTAAGCCGCGTTTCATGGTCCGTCCCATCATCTATCAGGTCGCCGACACGATCGAATTGTTGGAAAGGCAACGGGTCAACCGGACCGATCTGCGCGAGGGGACGAAAATATGGGTCTGGCGGCATTTTTATGTCACCGATCGCGCCCAGGTCGCACCGCTGCTCGATGCGCTGCGGGCGTCCCGTGGTACGATGTGTGCGAGCAGGTCTATAACATGGGGAAAACGAACGCCGCACCGCCGGCCGTGCCAGCCACGGCGATCGACGTCCTGGCACGCGACGCGAAAACCCCGCGACCCGAACCATCCATGCAGCGGGGTTGGTTCGGGCGGTTACGGCGGTTGTTGGGATTCTAACGCAGGATGATTTCCACCCGGCGGTTTTGCGGCTCGCGGACGCCGGGGGCAGTGGGGACCAGCGGTTTCGTGTCGCCGAACGCTTGGATGGAAATGGCGGTCTTCGGCACGCCATCTTTCACCAGTTCCGCCGCCACGGCCTGGGCGCGGCGCATCGACAGGCCCTGATTGTAGGCGTGGGTGCCAGACGCATCGGCGTTGCCGTTCACCTCGATTTTCGTGGTCTGCACCTTAGCGGAGGCATCCGCCGCTTCCTTCACGATGGTGCGGGCGCGCTCGGTCAGCACCGCCTTGTCCCAATCGAAGAACACCAGATAGGACCGAGCGGGCACGACGGCCGGGACGGCGGCGGTGGCGGGCGTGGGCGGTGGGGTCACCCCGAAGGCGTAGCGGACACCGAACAGAAAATTGTGGCTGTTCTGGCTGTCGGTGACGAAGTGGCCGCCATTATTGACGTTCCGGAAGGTCTGTTTCCCCTCCATATGGAAGAACCGGTATTCGGCGGTCAGCGACAGGCCGGGCATGTTCGGCATGGGGAATGACACGCCGCCGATGCCCTGCGCCGCGAGACCGCCGTCGGTGCCCGAGAGCAGCGACGACCGTCCGAACGGCGAGGTGATCGTCACGTTCTGCAGGCTGGTCCAGCCATACCCGACGCCGGCCCCGACGTACGGGTAAAGCCAGTTGGCGCCGACATCCATGTCGAACATCACGTTGGCCATGGCGGTGTATGTCCGCAGGTTGCCGCCGACATTGCCGGTGACGCCCTGGCTCGCGACCGACGACAAACCGGTTTGCTGCGCCCCGCCCTCGATCTCGAACCGGAGGCCGTTACCGAGGCCGTAGCCGGCGCTGGCCAAACCGATGAAGCTGCCGGATGTCCGCAGGGTAGCCTTGGGGTTGCCGGGCGGGGTGACGACGGTGATGTCCAGCGGCAAATGGTAACCCGCGCCGCCGCCGATGTAGAAACCCTGGAACGGCTGCGCCATGGCCGCGACTGGCGTGGCGAGCATGGCGGCGGTGAGAACGGCGGAACGGATGCGCATGGTGGGGCTCCTCGGGAAAATCCCGCGCGGGATTGGTTGTCGCCATTATGGCCTGTTCCGCGTCCGGTTGAAACCGCGAACGTGCCGCCAGGTCTTTATGCCGCGATCGCCCCACGGATCGGGGAGATCGGCTGGACGGCCTCGATCCCTCTGATTGCTTCCGTCGTTGGTGCCATGATGTGCGCCCGCGTCTGCGACAGACTCGCGGCAGCCGGGATGGAGATCGTGGCCGTCGCGCCACGATTCATGAAGGCCATTCCCGTCGTTTCGCCTCGCGCGCGATGCGCCCACGCCTGCTGTTCACCCCCTCAAAAACAAAACACCGTCCGCAGATCGAGCAACATCGCCTCCCCTCGGACGGTGTAAAGCCACACCGCCCCCACCAGCAGCAACCCCACGCCAACGCGCAGGATAAACCTGATCATTCCGCCGCCGCGGCCGCCAACAGGCGCGGCACCGGCCGTTCGCGGATCGGCAGATGCACCAAGCCCGCGAACAGGCCCAACCCCGCCGAAATCCACCACATCGTCGTGTAGGAATGCGTCGCGTCGTACAGCACGCCCGCCATGTAAAGGCCCAGGAACGAACCCAGCTGGTGCGACAGAAACACGAACGCGAACAGCATCGACATCCAGCTTGTGCCGAAGAACGTACCGACCAGCGTGCTGGTCAACGGGATCGTCGACAGCCAGAACAAGCCGAGCAGCGCGCTGATTCCGATCACCGTGATGGGCGAGACCGGCAGATAGATCATGCCCAGGAACAACACGGTGCGCGCGAAATAGATCGTGCTCAAAGCGAAGCGCTTGGGCATCACGCGTCCGGACTGGCCGGCGAGCCAGGTGCCGACGATGTTCGCGATCCCGACAGCCATCAGCGCCCAAACGCCGACCCAGGCGCCCAGCCCCTGGTCCTGCACGTAGGCGGGCAGATGCACCGAATAGAACGCCACGTGGAAGCCGCAGACGAAGAACCCGAAGGTCAGCAGCCAGAAGCTGGGCGTCGCGAAGGCCTCTTTGAAGGCTTCCGTCATGGTCTGTTTGCGGACCGTGGTTGCCGCGACAACGGGACGGCCCGCGACGAACAACGTCAACGGCAGGGTCAGCGCAATCGTCGCCGACACCGCCAGCAGGCTGGCGCGCCAGCCAAGCCATTCGATCAGCACATGCACATAGGGATAGGCCAGAAAGGTCGCGATCCCCGTCGCCATGCCCAAGGATGCGACAGCGGCGGTGCGCTTTTCCGGCGGCGTGGCGCGACCGACCGCGCCCACCAGCGCCGTCATGCCCGACCCGCTGGACCCCAGCCCCATCAGCACGCCCGCGGCCAGCAGCCCGGCGCCCGTCGATACCTGGGTAATCATGAAAAACCCGAACATGGAGCACAGCACGCCCACCGCCACAGCGCGTCCAGCGCCGTACTTGTCAGCCCAGAACCCGAACGGGATCGCGGCGAAACCCCAAACCAGATTGGCGGTGGCCATCGCGTTGGAGAATGGCTCCCGCCCGACGCCCAAATCCATCGTCACCGGGCGCAGATAGAGCCCCATCACCTGACGCAGGCTCATGGACAGGCCGACGATCAGGCAGGCCGCTGTGACCGTGATCCAGACAGGACGCAGTTTCGTGTCGCTCATGGGGCGGGACTCCTTAGCGCTCTTGACGATCGGGCGCTTGCGCCAGAATATGGGCATATGCGCATAAAGGACAAGCCCCTTCTTGTTTCGCCCTGCACCTGCGCCGCCATCCGGCAGGCGGCGCGGCGGGTGACGCGGCTCTACGATCAGTCGTTGGCGCCGTTCGGGCTGCGCATTACGCAGTATCCAATCATGGTCAGCCTCGCGGTGAACGGACCGGAGACGATCGGCGCGCTGGCCGAGCGGCTGGTGATGGATCGTGCGACTTTGGGGCATAACCTGCGCCCGCTGGAGGCGCAGGGATTGGTGGACATGCGAACCGGCGCCGACCGACGCGGCCGGGTGGTGGCGTTAACCGAGGCCGGCCGAACAAAACTCCGGCAAGCGCGCCCGGCGTGGCAGGCGGCGCAGGATGCGTTCGACGCGGCATTCGGCGGGGACGACGCGGCGGCGCTGCGCGCCACCATGGCCCACGTGGCGCACCTGGAAATTCCCCTCCCCGCCCCGGCCTGATCCCACGGATTTGGCTTCCGGCGCCACCGGCCTATGATGGGTCCAAAGGTGGTTCGGGAGGACGATTTGAAACCCATACATATCGCGCGCCTGCTCGGCGCGATGACGGTCGCGCTGTTGCTCGGGCTGTCGCCGTCGCGCGCCGCCGATGCGCCGCTGAAGCTGAACATCATCACCGCCGGCAACAGCCTGAACAATTTCCCGGCGCTGCTGGCGCGGCGGATGGGCTTCTACAAGGAAGCCGGCCTCGATGTTCAGATGATCAACGTCAACGGCGGCGCCTTGGCGATCACGGCGGTGATGAACGGCAACTCCGACCTGTTGAACGCGGTGTTCGACCACACCATCGACATGCAGGCCAAGCACAAGCCGATGACCGCGATCTTCCAGATGAACAAGGTGCCCGGCGCGATGCTGGTCGTGTCGCCGAAGTTCACCGACCGGATCAAGACCATCAAGGACCTCGCCGGCCAGACGGTGGGGGCGAGCGCGCCGGGGGCGTCGTCCGACTTCCTGGTGAAATTCCTGCTGGCCAAGGCAGGCGTGGACACGACCAAAGTGCCGGTCATCGGCGTCGGCATCGGCCCGTCGTCCGTCGCGGCGCTGGAGCAGGGATCGGTTGCCGCCGCCGTTATCTACGACCCCGCCGCCTCCACCATGATCGCGCGGCATCCCGACATTCGCGTCCTGTCGGACAACCGCGACCCCGTCGTCGCCCGCGCCTTGTTCGGCGGCGATTATCCGGGGACCTCGGCTTACGGCATGACCGGCTGGATTGACTCCCACCCCGAGGAATGCCGCCGCTACACGCTGGCGATGGCGAAAACCCTGCACTGGCTGCAAACGCACACGGCCGAGGAAGTCATGGCGATGGCCAAGGACGACTATCCCGGCTTCGATCCGGCGGTGTTCCTGCTCGCGATCCAGAAGACCCTGCCCGGCTGGAACACCAGCGGCATGATCGACCCGAAGGGCGCCGAGGCCGCGTTGCAGGTGCTGCGGCAATTCCTGCCGGAGGTCGCGAACGCCACCATCGATCTGGAAAAAACCTACAACAACACCTTCATCCGGCAGGCCTGGGGCACGCTCGGGCTGCCGATCCCGCAATGACCCCGGCCGTATCCTTCGACGCCGTCACCATCCGCCTGCCCACCTCCGACGGTGGGGCGCTGACGGTCGCTACCAACCTGTCGCTCGACATTGCCGAAGGGCACTTTGTTGCCATCGTGGGGCCAAGCGGTTGCGGAAAATCGACGCTGCTGAACCTCGCGGCGGGGCTGCTGTTCGCGCCGGAGGGGAAGGTGCGGATTTTCGGCGACGAGCTGGGCGGGATCAACCAGCACGCGGCCTATCTGTTCCAACAGGACGCCCTGCTCCCCTGGCGCACCATCATCGACAACGTTCTGCTCGGCCCGCTGATCCGCGGCCGGTCCCACGCCGAGGCAGAACCCGAGGCACGGCATTGGCTGCAACGCGTCGGGCTGGCGGGGTTCGAGATGCAGTTCCCGCATCAGCTCTCGGGGGGCATGCGCAAACGGGCGGCGCTGGCGCAAAGCTGGATCGTCGATCCGCGCATTCTGCTGATGGACGAACCGTTCAGCGCGTTGGACGTGCAAACCCGCCAAATCATGGAAACCGAGTTGCTGGGGCTATGGGCGGAGACGCGGAAGACGGTGCTGTTCGTGACGCACGATCTGGAGGAAGCGATCGCTCTGGCCGACGAGGTCGTGGTCCTGTCGGCGCGTCCGGCTCGGATCAAGGGCGTTTATCCGGTCGATCTGCCGCGGCCGCGCGATGTGGCGGAAATCCGCATGATCCCGGAGTTCAATACACTGTACAACAAGATTTGGGCGGATCTGCGCGTCGAAGTGGGGGCCGCCGCTCATGGCTGATCCAGTAACCGTCGCCACCGCGACGACGCGGCGGGAAGCGGGGCGCCCCGTTATTCTGGCCATGCAGGTCGGGTTTTTCGTGCTGTCGATGGTCGGATGGGAACTCATGTCGTCGACCGGCCTGCTCGATGTCTTCTTCTTCAGCAAGCCGAGCCTGATCGCGGTGCGGATGTGGGACTGGCTGTCGAGCGGGTTCATTTACGAACATCTTTTCACCACGCTGATCGAGGCGCTGCTGGCCTTTATCATCGGCACGGTGTTGGGCGTGATCTTCGGCCTGACATTCGCGCGGGTGCGGCTGCTGGCGGCGGTGTTCAACCCGTATATCCGGGTGTTCAACGCCCTGCCCCGCGTCATTCTGGCGCCGATCTTCCTGCTGTGGTTCGGGCTGGGCATCGCGTCCAAGGTCGCGCTCGGGGTGACGCTGGTGTTCATGGTGGTGTTCTTCAACACCTACCAGGGCATCCGGGAGGTGAACCCCGTGCTGCTGAACAATGTGCGGATGTTGCAGGCATCTCAGCGGCAGTTGCTGCGGTATGTGTATCTGCCTTCGGCGATGACGTGGATTTTTTCCAGTTTGCATACCAGCATCGGCTTTGCGCTGGTGGCAGCGGTGGTGGGCGAATATCTGGGTTCGGCGCGCGGCGTCGGGTTCGTGGTGGCGCAGGCCGAGGGTGTATTCGACACGACCGGCGTGTTCGCTGGCCTTATTCTCACGTCCGTGGTGGTGCTGGGCATCGATCTGCTGATCGAGCGGCTGGAAAACTATTTACTCCGGTGGCGGCCGGGCGGGTAGGACCGGGGACGCGCCCCGATCCCTCCCGCTACTGACTACTGTGGCTTCTTCGCGGCGTAAGACCCGCCGGCCGCGCGCACCTCGGCCGCTGTCGTCGCGGCGCGCAGACGGGCGAGATGCTCCGCCTCCTGCGCCAGCATCGCTTTCGCGTTCGCCAGCACCTGTTCGGCTTTGTCCACCGGGAATTTCACGGCGCCGTTCTCGTCCATATGGATCAGATCGCCCGGCGCCACATCCATGCCGCCGACGGACACCGGCACATTCACCGCCTGGACCGCCATTTCGCCATGGCCGGCGGTGACGCCGCCAAGCAGCATCTGGAAATTCAGGCGGCGCACCGCATCCACGTCGCGCGAGGGGCCGTTCGACAGCATGCCGATGCAGCCGACCGCTTTCATGGACGTCACCATGATCTCTCCGGCCAGCCCGGCCTTGGACATCAGATGCGCCGGCCACTTCTGCTGGATCACCAGGATCGTCGGCTTCTTCATCGCGTCCAAGGCGTCCACCACATCCATGAAGCTCAGGCGGCCGGTGTAGTTGGGGTCGGGCAGACCGAACACGCAGGTCACGGCATGGCCGACGATGGCGCCCATTTCCGGGTAGATACAGCGGATGGAGGTGTCGGTGTACCAGTTCTCGGTCCAGGGATTGTACAGCCCCAGGCAGAGCGGATTCTTCGGATAGGTCGCGACCACGTTGGTGATGGTGGGAGTGTCGATGGTACGCAGTTCGGTCAGCACGTCGGTCATGGGGTGTTTCCTTCCGGTTTCGCTGCCGGAGTCATTCGCCGAACGCCGCGGCACTGGCAACCCCCGAACTTTCATGAACGATCCCGGCGGTTCGCCGCTATAAGCGCGGCATTCCTTGTCGCGAGTCCCCAATGTCCGAACCGCAGCCCACCGGTAGCCTTGCCTTCCGCACCGTCGCCATGCCGGCCGATACCAATCCGGCCGGCGATATTTTCGGCGGCTGGATCATGTCGCTGATGGACCTCGCGGCCGGCACCGCGGCGTCGGACCGAGCGCGGGGACGGACGGCGACGGCGGCAGTGTCGCATCTGACGTTTCTGCGGCCTGTGAAGATCGGGGACGTCGTCAGCGTGTTTACCGATGTGACGCGGGTCGGCCGGACTTCGATCGTGCTGACGGTGGAGGCCTGGGCGGTGCAGCGCGGGCAGCGCGATTTGCACAAGGTGACGTCGGCGGAGTTCGTGATGGTGGCGCTGGACAAGGACGGCAAGCCGACGCCGGTGCCGGCGGAGGACGAAGCGGGGCCTTAACGTTCGTCCAGCAACGGCCGGTTCAATTCCGTGCGCCAGCCGGCGGGATCGGACGTCGATTGCGGGCCGATGGCGTAGACCTCCCACAAGCGGTTGGCCGGGACGTGCCCATTGTCCTTCACCCACGCATCGAACGCATGCCATGCGGCGGGCAGCCCTTCGTAGGGCCCGCTGTAAACCGTCCGAGCGATCCTGGCGGCCGGCAGTTCGCTGGCGGTCACGCGTCCGGTCGCCGCGATAGGGGCCGCGACCTCCACGCCCAATTCGAAATCGAAAAATTCCGGGCTCAGCGTCAAGTGATGCGCGAAGACAGCGCTATCGGGTTTCACGCCTTGCGCCGCGAGGGCTGCCATCAGCTCTCCGACAGCGGGGCCGAACGCCTTCATCATGTCCTGGCGCGGAATCGTCAGGCGAATGGCCGCCGTCGTTTTTCGGTCGGTATGGATAATCCGAGGGGGATCGATCTGCGCGGTCATACCTCGTTATGCCCCGGTAATTCGATCGTCAGCATCGAGGCACTCAGGCTTTTGCCATGCGGATCGATCGCCAACGACCGCGTCACGCCGCCACCGAGTGCGTTCTCGATCACGAAATTCAGTGCGCGTAATTGCGGGAGTTCGTAACGACGGACCGGACCGGCGCCCAAATGCCGGAAATGCGCCAGCACCCGTTCGGGCGTCAATTCCCGGTGAATGACCGTCCAGCCGGCCGCGTCGTACGCCGTCACCGAGATATTCGACGTATTGCCCTTATCCCCCGCCCGCGCATGAGCGATGTCGTAGAGGCGGATGCTCATGCCGCTTTCTCCATCACGATTTCCGGTTTCACCCATTCGCGCGGGATCAGCACCGACTTCACCGCCAGAATTTGACGCGCGCCGAAATTGATGCCGCCGCCGGCGCCGGTCGGACCTTGCATATGCAGACTGCGGACTTCCGCGCCCACCGCCTCGGCGGCTTTCCTGTCGGGCGTGCGGGCGGCGATGCGCAGGCGGACTTCGTAGGGTTCCGGCGCCAGGGCCGCGTCGTTCGCGTGCAGGGAGTTCATACCGATCAGGTCGATGCGCATTTCCTCGTATGTCAGGCCGCGGCGGCGCAACCGTTCCTTCACCACCTCGATCCCCAGCTTGGCGCGAGCCACGGCGTTGACGCCCGCGAAACCCATTTCGCCGGATCCCATGTAGCCGTCGAAATACCCCACCACGACCTTATACGTCGCCGTCCGAGGCTTTCCGCGCGCGCCATGCAGCGCCACCCGGTCTTTCGCGAGTTGCTGGAACGACACCCCGGATGCATCCAGCACGCAGTCCGGCGTGATGTAGGCGGTCGGGTCGTGCATCTCGTACAGCAACTGCTCGGTGCACGTCGCGACATCCAGGCGCCCGCCGGACCCAGGGGTTTTGGATACTTCCGCGCGCCCGTCGGCCCAAACATCGGCCAGCGGGTAGCCAAGGCCGGCGAGGTCTTCCACTTCCTTCTTGCCGGGGTCGGCGAAGCACCCGCCCGTCAACTGCCCGGAACATTCCAGCAAATGCCCGACCAGGGTCCCATTCGCGAGCTTTGCGTAATCGTCGTACGACCACCCGAACGCATGCAGCATCGGGCCGAGGAACAGCGCCGGGTCGGCCACACGTCCGGTGATCACCAGATCGGCCCCTGTCGCGAACCCTTGCGCCACCACGTCGGCGCCCAGATACGCGTTCGCCGACGCCATCTTCGGCAACAGCGATTCCAGCGGCGCCCCATCCTCCATCAGCGCCAACTCGGGGTGCGCGCGCATGATGTCCGTGACCTCATCCCCGCGCACCACGGCGCAGCTGTAGTCCGGGCAGCCCCAATCGGGGGCGTGTTTGCGCATGATGTTCGCGGCACCCATCGGGTTGGCCGCGCCCATGTTGGTGACGATCTTGATGCCGCGCTTCAACGCGGGCGGCATGATCGCCTCCATCCTTTCCAGCAGGACGGGCGTGTAGCCTTTGGTGGGGTCCTTGGCCCGGTCCAGCGTTTCGCGGGCAATGGTGCGTTCGGCGAGGCACTCCATGGCGAGGTAGTCGAGTTCGCCTCGTTCGACGATCTCCACCCCCGGGGGAATGCGATCGTCGGCGAAGCCGGCCCCGCAGCCGATCCTGATTTTGTCGCGCGCCATGGATACCTCCTATCGGGGCGGAGTTGGCCAGCGGCCGTGCCGGCCGCACCCCCGTGGTAAGAAAATGGCTGTTTTCCAGGATTTTAGGCCAACCACCACTTCAATTTTCTTACTATGATAGACGCCTTGGGCCGTGCTGGCCAACCCGCGGCAAGAAGCGCTGAAACGAACCCGGCGTCCGGACGGTCGCGTCGTCCGATGGTAGACGCGGGGCCGCCAATGCAGAGTAAAGCGACTTCCAGCTGACGGGACAGTCACCGAACTCCGCCGGGGCGTCATTGCCCAGAAGGCGTCCCCGGAAAATGGCGGTTAATCGGCGGCGACCGAACCGCGCCCCACCGTCTCATTCCAGAAGCGCGAGGCCGACGCGTCCTCGACCCGCTGCCAGAGCGCGGCGTGCAGGTCCGGCGATACACCGTCGCTGTGCATAACCATCGCGATCAACGGATCGGCCAGCAATCCGGCCATCGTCAGTCCACAGTCGGCGTTCGAGCACATCGCGGCGTTCCTTTCAGTCCATCGCAGCGGGATGTTCCGCTGCCGATGAACCGGAGGTTGGCGCTTGATTGTGTCGGAAACGTGCCCTGTGTTTGTCGAATTTGGGTCTTTTGCGACGAAACCCAACCGGCGTTATGGGCGTTAGCCGGCGGCGACCTTGTGATAGCCACGCGCGTAGTAGATCAGCCCTTCATGATACGGGCCGGTGCGCACGCCTTCGACCGAACAGAAGAACACGTCGTGGGTGCCGGATTCGACGATTTGCGTGATGCGGCAATCGAAGGCGGCCACGGCCTCATCCAGCACCGGCGCACCGGTTTCCATGACGTGCCACGTGTGTTCCTGGAAGCGCTCGGCATCGCTGTGCTTGGTCATGCCCGCGAAGATCCCCGACAGCGCTTCCTGCGCGGGCGTCAGCGTATTCACGCATAAAACCTGATTCTTCATGAACGCCGGATACGAATCGTTGTTGCGGTTGGCGCACACCAGCAGCGTGGGCGGCATGTCGGTGACGCTGGTGACGGCGGAGGCGGTGAACCCGGCCTTGCCCCCCGGTCCATCGGTGGTGATGACGTTCACAGCCGCGCCCAACCGGGCCATGGCATCGCGATAGGCTTGCTTTTCGACGGGCACCGTACTTCTCCATCCCACTGCGGATACCAAGGAGTATGGCGCGGGCGGAATCATTTGACCAGCATCTGGCGGACGCCCAAATTCCTGCCATACTGCACCGCACAATCAGGAGAGAGAGGCCGCCATGGACGATTTCCCTCAAGCGACAGAAGCGGCGATCGCCCGCTGGTTCGGTGTCGCGCCGCCCAACGATCCCGGCCGCCGCATGGCCGCCGATCTGGTGCACACCATCGCCGCGTTCGAGAAACTCCGCGGCACCATGGTCTTCGAGGACGAACCGTCCAGCTTCGAATCCGCCCTGCAAGCGACGAAGGAGACCGCGCCATGACCGCCCTGGCCAATCTTTCGCTGACCGACGCCGCCGAGGCGGTGCGCACCGGACAAGCCACATCGCGCGAATTGCTCGATGCCTGTTGGGCCAACCTGGAAAAAGCCAACCCAACGCTGAACGCCACGATCTGGCTGGATCGCGAGGGCGCCGAGGCCGCCGCCAAAGCCGCCGACCAGGCCGTCGCGGACAAAAAACCGCTCGGCAAACTGCATGGCGTGCCGATGGCGCATAAGGATATGTATTATCAGGCGGGCAAGCTCAGCACCGCCGGATCGGCGCTCCGCCGCGACTGGCGCCCCACCATCACCTGCACCGCCGTATCCCGCATGGCAAATGAGGGCGCCTACGTCTTCGGCGGCCTGAACATGGCCGAGTTCGCGCAGAATCCCACCGGTCACAACAAAACCTATGGCGATTGCCACAATCCCTGGAACCCGCCGCGCATCACGGGGGGGTCTTCCTCCGGCTCCGGTGCCGCCGTCGCGGCCCGCATGACCTACGCAGCCCTGGGATCCGATACCGGCGGGTCGATCCGCCTGCCGGCCGCGGCCTGCGGCGTCACCGGCATAAAACCGACGCAAACCCGCGTGTCCCGCTACGGCGCCATGCCGCTGTCCTTCACCCACGACAACGTCGGCCCCCTCGCCCGTACCGCTCGCGATTGCGCCCGCATCATGAGCGTCATCGCCGGCCACGACCCGATGGACCCCACCAGCGCCCACGAACCCGTCCCAGACTACGAAGCCGCCCTGACCGGCGATCTGCGCGGCCTGCGGATCGGGGTGCCCACCACGTTCTTTCTGGACAACGCCGACGCCCCCGTCCTCGCCGCCATGGACGAAGCCCTGGCCGTCCTCGCGGCAAGAGGCGCCACCGTCACCCGCATGACCCTGCCCCTCATGGATGCCGTCGCGGCCTATGGCGGCATCGTCTCCCGCGTGGAGGCCGCCACCATCCACGCCCAATGGATGCGCGACGACCCGCAGGCCTACGGCCAGCACATTTCCTCTCGCATGTACCCCGGCTACGCGATCCCCGCGCCCTACTACGTCGAATCCCTCAGCCGCCGAGGCCCCATCCTGCGCGCCTTCGCCGCGGAAGTGTTCTCCCGGGTGGACGTCCTGGTCACGCCCACCATTCCCACCTGCATCCCCACCCTGGCCGAAACCGATATCGACCACGGCCCGCCCGGCACCGAATACAAATTCCTCGCGGTGTCCATCAACACACGCCCGTTCAATTACCTCGGCCTGCCCGCCGTCAGCGTGAACTGCGGCCTCGACCCGAACGGATGCCCCATCGGCCTGCAAATCGCCGGCCGCCCCTTCGCAGAAGCCCGCATCCTGGCGGCTGCCGACGCGTATCAACGCGACACCGATTGGCACATCCGCCGGCCACCGGTGCTGGGGTGAAGCAAGAGCGGGGCTTTGCCCCGGACCCCACCAGGAGGGCTTTGCCCTCCTGGACCTCCCACCAAAGGGCGACGCCCTTTGGAATCCGTCAGTTTGGTTTGTGTTGGGATGGGGGGCCTACACGGATGTTGCAACCGCCTCGGATGGCCCCCCATCCCAACACAAACCCAATTCAATGGTTCCAAGGAGCATCGCTCCTTGGTGGGGGCTCCAAGGGGGCAAAGCCCCCTTGGCGGAGCGCGAGGCAGGGCCTCGCCCTTACTTCACACCAACCCGGAGACGACGCATGAGCAAACCGAAGGTCGCATTCATCGGCACAGGCGGCACGATCGCCTCGCTCGGCCGTGGCCCGTTGGACATTCAGGATTACGGCGCGGCGGGCAATGTGATGCATGCCGACGCGATTCTGGCGCATTGGCCGGATGTGGCCTCGGTGGCCGATGTGTTCGCGGTGCGGTACCGCAATATCCCCAGCACGGCGATCGGGTTCGCGGACTGGAAGGCGTTGGCGGCCTTGTGCGCGCAAGTGGAAGCCGAGACGCCCGATCTGGCGGGCATCGTGATCGGGCATGGCACGGCGACGTTGGAGGAAACGGCGTATTTCCTCGATCTGACGGTCAAGGTGAAGGTACCCGTGGTCGTGGTCGGGGCGCAGCGGCCGTCCAGCGCGTTGTCGTCGGATGCCGGGCTGAATTTGGTGAACGCGGTGCGTGTGGCAGCTAGCCCCGAGGCGCGCGGCCTGGGCGTGCTGGTATTACTGAACGATGAAATTCACGCGGCGCGGGAGGTGACGAAGACCGCGACCTCCCGCTTGCAAACGTTCCGCTCCCCCGATTTCGGCGTTCTGGGACATGCCGATGGGGACGCGATTGCGTTCTATCGCCGCCCGATCCGCCGTTGCGCGCCGGATACCGAGTTCGATGTGGCCAACCTTGAAGCTTTCCCCCGCGTGGACATCGCCTACGCCTACGCAGGCTGCGACGGCACCGCCGTTCGCGCGTTTGTGGCCGCTGGGGCACGGGGCATCGTATCCGCCGGTTTCGCGCCCGGTTTTACGTCGCCGGATGAAGCGGATGCGCTGAAGGAAGCCGTGTCGAAGGGCGTCGTGGTGGTTCAGAGCACGCGGGCCGGCTCCGGCCGGGTGTTTCGCGGCACGAAACTGCGGGAGAGCGGCTTCCTGGTCGCCGACAACCTTAACCCGCAGAAGGCCCGTATTCTTCTGGCCCTCGCGCTGACCCGCACCGCCGATCCGGACGCGATCATGACCATGTTCCAGACGTATTGAGAATGGGGACCTGTATCGCTTCATTGAAGACATATGGGACGATGGGCTAAGAGGCCGGCGTATGCGCCATCCCCTTATTCTCATCGCCGCCCTGCTCTGCGCCGCCTCTGCTGCCGACGCGCAGGTGACGGTGGACCTGCACGCGCTGGATCGCTTGCCTTCGGCCGATCAGGCCCCTGCCCCCGCGCCAAGGCCACGTGCCGAACGACGACCGATCGCCACGGCGCCCCGGACAACTGCACCTGTGAAGGGGCCAGCAACCGCGGCACTTCCGCCCGCTCCAGCGGTGTCGGAGGCAGCGCCGCCTCCCGTAGGTTCCCCGCCTCCACCGACCCCGGCGCCCGCCGCTCCGGTTGCAGCGCCGGCCGCCGCGCCGCCGCCACCTCCGCCTCCGGCCGTAGCCACCAAGCAACCGGCAGCGGCCAGCATTCGCATCCTGTTCGCCCGCGACCAATCGGAGCTGAATCCGGCCGGGATCGACGCTGTCAAAGGTCTGATCAAAACCGCGTCGGCCGGCGATGCCGCCGGCTTCACCGTGTCCGCCTATGCCGACGGGGTGGCGGACGATCCTTCCAGCGGCCGGCGCCTGTCCCTGGCTCGTGCACGGGCCGCGCGCGCAGCATTGATCGATAACGGCATCCCTTCCAGCCAGATCACCGTCCGCGCTTTGGGAGGACGGGTCGGCGAAGGCCCGCCCGACCGAGTCGATATCGTCGCCGGCAACGCCACGGGAACCCCATGACACGCCCCACGGTATATCTGTTTCGCATGGCGGTATTCCTGGCCGCCGTATGCGCGCTGGGCGCCTTCCTGTTCCCGATCCTTTGGCCGATCTTCGACAACAACCCTGGCCTGAACGGCCTGATCCTGGGGGTGCTGCTTTTCGGGGTCGCTTGGAACCTGCTGCAGGTCTTCCGCCTGACGACCGAGGTCGCGTGGCTGTCCACCTACCAGAACGCCCGCGACCGTCTGGTCACCGTCACATCACCCCGTCTGCTCGCACCGATGGCGCATATGCTCGCCGGCCGTGAAGGCAATGGCGGCCAGCGCCGCATGACGCTGTCCCCCACCTCCATGCGCAGCCTGCTGGACGGCATCTCGTCGCGGCTGGACGAAGGTCGCGAACTCTCCCGCTACATGACCGGCCTGCTGATTTTCCTCGGCCTGCTCGGCACCTTCTGGGGCCTGCTGAAAACCATCGGCGCCGTGTCCGACGTCATCGGCAGCATGAGCGCCGGGGCCGGCGACATGAACCTGCTGTTCGCGCAGCTGAAAACCAGCCTCGTCCGCCCCCTGGCCGGTATGGGCACCGCGTTCTCCGCCAGCCTGTTCGGCCTGTCCGGCGCGCTGGTGCTGGGCTTTCTCGATCTGACCGCCGGCCAAGCGCAAAACCGGTTTTTCAATGAGCTGGAGGAATGGCTCGCCGGCCTGACCCGGCTGGCCTCGGGCGCTTTGGCGGACGGTGAAGGCTCCGTCCCCGTCTACGTCCAGGCGCTGCTGGAACAGACCGCCGAGAACATGGAAGGCCTGCAACGCGTCCTGACCCGTGGCGAGGATTCCCGAGCACGGGACCAGCAAGGCATTTTGGCGCTAACCGAGCGCTTGGGTTTGTTGACGGAGAGCATGCGCGCCAACCAACAGCTCATGATCCGCGTCGCCGAAACCCAAGCCGCGCTCGGCCCCGCCTTGCAGCGGCTGGCGGAGATTCAGGACGGCGACGAAATCGCCCGCGGCCATCTGCGCGCCATAGAGACCGCATTGAACCGCTTGCTGACCGAATCGCAGCAGGGTCGAACGGCGGTAACGGCGGAGCTGCGCGGCGATCTGCGCCTGCTGACGCGGACCGTGGCGGCGTTGGCCGAACCGCAGCGGCAGGCCTAACCGATGGCCCGCCAGCGCCGCCATATCGCCAACGGCCTGGACGCTTGGCCCGGCTACGTGGACGCGCTGTCCACGCTGCTGATGGTCATCATCTTCGTGCTGCTGGTGTTCGTGCTCGCCCAGGCCTTCCTGACCGCGACGCTCGCCGGCCGCACCGACAGCCTGGCCGAGGTGAATGCTCGGCTGGCACAACTGACGAACGCGTTTTCCCTGGAGCAGCAGGACAACGCCACGTTGCGGCAGTCGGTCGCCGGCCTGAACAAAGATCTCGCCAGCGCCGCCGCCACGCGGGATACGCTAACCGCGCAGATCGCGGCGCTGACCCGGACCGTCGGTGCAAACCGAGCGGAATTGGACGCCAAGGCGGCGGATATCGCGCGTTTGTCGGCCGAACTGGAAAAGATCGTCCGCGCGGACCGGGCCACGATCGAGACCAAGTTGGCGGAGATCGCAAAACTCGATCAGCAGGGCCGCGCCCTACAGGCACTGATCGCGGAACTCGAAAAAAAGGCCCAAACCGCCGCCGCCGCCTCCCTGACCGAACAGGAAAAGCGCGCTGCCTTGCAGGCTCTGCTGACCGAGGAAAAGAACCTGCGCGACAGCGCCCGCGCCCAAATCGCCCTGTTGAACCAGCAGGTCGAAGAACTGCGGGCGCAGTTCGCCTCCGTCCAATCGGCGCTTGGCCTCGCGGAACAAAAGGTGCGGGATCGCGACCTGGAAATCACCAACCTCGGCGCTAAGCTGAACGCCGCGTTGGTAGAAAAAGTCGAAGAATTAAAAGCTTACCGCAGCGAGTTCTTCGGCAAGCTGAAAGTCCTGCTCGCGGGCCGGCCCGGCATCCAGATCATCGGCGACCGCTTCGTGTTCCAGAGCGAGGTGCTGTTTCCCGTCGGCAAGTCCGATTTGACGCCGGCCGGTGTGGCGCAGATGACCACGCTCGCCATCACGATCAAGGACATCGCCGCGACCATTCCGCCGGATGTGCATTGGATCCTGCGGGTGGACGGTCACACCGACCCGCAGCCGCTGCGCGGTGGCAGCTTCATGTCCAACTGGGAATTGTCGGCGGCGCGTGCGATCTCGGTCGTGAAACTGCTGATCGTGTTCGGCGTGCCGCCGGAGCATCTAGCCGCGACTGGGTTCGGGGAACATCAGCCGTTCGGGCCCGGCGATACGGAGGATGCCTTCGCAAAAGACCGGCGGATCGAGCTGCGATTGACGGATCGGTAGGCGGCGAGATGGCCAAACGGCAGAGCAACAGACCGGATCGACGCCTCTGCTCGGTTGGGTTACTGGATGCCTCGGAACTGGCACGCATCGCGGCGACGGCCCGATATGGGGGAAGCGCCAATCACAATCTGCATGCCGGCGATTACGGCTTCGTCCCGCCGAGCAATCCCCGTGCATCGAAATCGCTGTGCGACGACAAGCGGACGATCCTGAAATCGGAAGCGCAGGCGCTGATGATGGAAGGTATCCGGCGCGGCATGATCAGCCGCGTTGAATCCGGGCAACTTCCGAAGTACATCTGGGCCGTTGACGAATTCGGCGAGGTCTTCGAAGCCAAGACTAAGCCCGGCCAGGAAACCGAGTACCATGGCTACCGCCTGGGCGACGACGAGCGGCAAATGCGTGCCGAAGTCCTGAAGGAATGGAACAGCCGATGACCCAAGGGCTGGAAATCACCCTGGCGCCGGAGCGGCTCAGCGAAGGCTCCCCTGAGGAACGGGCAGCGTTCGGCCTTTTCGCGATCGGTTCCGGCAATGTCGCCCTCACCGAGGGCTACGACTCCTTCATCGACGCCCTTCGTCCGGGGCCGCTGGTGTCCGGTTATCACGCCGCCGAATGGTTCGCCGCCAACTGGTGGCGTCTGCGTTACGAACCCTATTCTCCCCGCTCTGCCGATTGGTGGCGCGCCCACCGCATGACCGCGATTGGCGAGGGATATGTATGGCCCAATATCGTCTTTCGAACCGACGGCGCACGGTCCGCGATCCTGTCCGAACCATCCAGCGATCCACAGGCAAAACCGTTCCGCTATCTCGGTGCCAACCCATGGTTGGGACCATCGGTCGCGGTCGAAGAAGCCATCGACAATTTCCTTATGCGGATTGTCGGGCGATTGGCGGAACGCGGAATCCGCGAAAGTAACCTCAATCGCCTTTGGACCGAGGTGCTGACCGAACGGCAGGATTCCGATCAGGCAGAACGGCGCCGGCTTGAGGCGTTGATGGGCTTCGATCCCGATGAAGCCGACGAACGCTTTATTCAGACGCTCCTCGATGACCGACAACGATTTGGCAGCGCGGCAGTGGACGAACTGGCAGCGGAAACCGCGGGAACCTCACCGCTGACATCCGAGCGCCTGCTTTCCATCGCCGCGCGTGAGGGAGCAATGATCAAGCGGTCCGATGCCATGACCCTTTCCGCCGACGTTCTGGCGGAAACGTGCTCGCGGCCGCTTGCGTGGCAGCAGGGACAACACGCCGCGCGCATGTTGCGTAAACAGGAAAACCTTGGGGACGCACCGATCGAGACGGCCCGACTCGCCGAAATGATTGGAGGCACCGGCATCGGGCCCGGTCGTGGCCAGCCGACGTCCCCTATCTCGTTCCTGTTTCCGGAGAGTTCGGTTAACGCGTCGATGGTGCTGCGGTCACGCTGGGAAACCGGGCGCCGTTTCGAATTGGCACGTCTGTTAGGCGATCATCTGCGGTTCGGGCAAACCGACCACCTGCTACCGGCGACCGGCGCATATACCTTCCGCCAACAGGCGCAGCGCACCTTTGCCGCCGAACTCCTGAGTCCGCTGAACGTCGTAACGGATATGCTGCAAGGGGATTATTCGCCGGAAGCCATCGAGGACACTGCCCGGCATTTCAAAGTCTCGACGATGACGGTGGATAATCTGCTGCGCAACAACAACGTCTACGAAGCAGCCTGATCACTTCCCCTTCAACGCCTCCAGCGCCGCCTGGATAGACTTCGCCTCTTCCCCGCCGGCCGGCAGCACCGCCAGCAGCCGAGTCCAGAACCCGCGCGCCGCCGCCGCGTCGCCCTTCTGCGCCGCCGCAAGCCCGAGATACCACAGCACCGCCGGCTGCCCCGGCGTCAGAGCCTCCATCCGCCGCAGCACCGCCACCGCACGCGCCGGAACTGGCGCCGTCGCAGACTGGTTCGCCAGCATCGCCTGCGCTGCCTGCTGCAAAATCCCGGCATCGTCCGGTTTCAGCATCACCGCGCGCTCATACGCATCGGCGGCCTTGTCGGTATCGCCCAGCACCCCATAGGCACGGCCGAGCCGCAGCCAGCCGTCGAGGTTGCTGGGATCGGTTTCCATCTTGCTCGCCAGTTGCGTCACCATACCGCGCACCATCGCCTGACGGTCGGCCTCCGGCATTTGCGAGGCCGCTGCCATCGCCGCCGCGTCAGGACCGGGGGCGGCCGGTTTGCCCTCGGGCAGCGCCGGCACGGGCAAGCCCGCCGCCTTCGCGGCTTCCGCGATCCGTTGCACGATCGTGGCACGAGCCGGGGCATCCGCCGGCAGATCGGCCAGCAGCGCCTGCAACTGCGCCATCGCCTTGGCCGGATCGCCGTCCTGCCCTTCGGCCAGAGCCATGTAGTAGCGAGCCGCCTCGATGGTCGGGTCCTTCACCAGCGCGGCGGCGAAGGCGGTGCGAGCGGCGGGCGGGACCGTGCCGCCCGAGGCCAAGGTCAGCATTTCGCCGAATGCCGTCAGTGTCTCCGGGTCCGACTGGCCGAGCCGGATGGCGCGTTCCAAGGCGGTGGCGGATTCGGCCCATTGGTCGGTATCGGCGGCGGCGCGGGCGTAGCGCAGCCACGCCTCGGGGTTGGATGGCTCCGCCTCGGTGCGCTGTTTCAGAGCCGCCAGCGCCTGACCGCCGACCGGTGGGGCATCGATCTTGCGCGACGCAAAGGGCATATCGGGCACGGATGGCGCGCCAAGACGCAGATACAACCCCACCGAGCCACCAGCGATCGACAGCGCGATGACAACGGCGGCGATGGGGCTCGCCCCGCCCCGAACCGCGCGGCCGGACGGTGCCGCGGCGGCGGCCAGCAGGCGGCGCTGGATTTCCAGGCGGGCGGCGGCAGCCTCGGCCTCGTTCAAAACGCCACGGGTGCGGTCGCGTTCGAGTTCCCGCAACTGGTCGCGATAGACGGCCTGGTCGAAACTGCTGGCATCCGGGCCGGCGGGACCCGCGCGCAGCAGCGGCACCAGGATCCCCAAGACGACAGCGAAGACGATGACCGCAAGGAGCAGCGCCAGCATCAGCCGTCTTCCCGCAGCAACCGGTCGAGCTGCTGCTGTTCGGCCACCGTCAGCGGCGTCGGCCCAATACCGGGGCGACGGCGCAGCCACAGAAAGGAACCGATCAAGCCAAGCGCCAAAAGCCCAACCGGTCCGAACCACAACACCCAGGTCGCGGGCTTCACCGGCGGGCGCAGCAGCACGAAATCGCCATAGCGCGAAACGACGGCGGCAGTTGCCTGGGCGTCGGTGTCTCCGGCGCTCAACCGCTCCCGCACCAGCACGCGGATGTCGTGCGCGAGGTCGGCGTGGGATTCATCGATGGATTCATTCTGACAGACCAGACAGCGCAGTTCGGCGCTCACCGCTCGGGCGCGGGCTTCCATAGCCGGGTCGGGTAGGCGTTCGGCGGGTTCGACGGCGAGGGCCGTTGCGACGGACCAGACGATGAGCAAAAACGCAGCAACCGGGCGGCCCAATACCCTCATGACCCCCCCAGCGTCCGCAGCAATGGCAGCAATTCCTTCTCGATATCCGCCGGAGTCAGCGGACCGACGAAGCGCTTGCGGATGTGCCCGGCAGCGTCCAGCACGTAGGTCTCAGGCACGCCATAGACCCCGAAATCCAGCCCGGTGCGGCCCAACCGGTCGATCCCAATGGCGCGGTACGGATCGCCCATCTGATCCAGCAGCCGCGTGGAATCCTCAGGTTTGTCCTTGTATGCGATCCCGTACACCGCCACTTTCCCAGTCGCCGCCAGACGCATCAGCAGCGGATGCTCCTGCCGGCACGGCACGCACCAGGAGGCGAAGAAATTGATCACCGCCGGCTGGCCGCGCAACGTGTCGCGGGCCAAAGCCTTCCCATCCCGCAGTCCGGGAAGATCGAACGCCGGCGCTTCCTTGTCGATCATCGCCGACGGCAGCGCGTGCGGATCGTAGCCCGGCTGCAGCACCACAAAGAAGTAGGCAGCGAGAACCAGGAACAGCGCCACCGGTACCAGTGCAATCACGCGGCGCATGGTCTACTCGCCTGCCGCCGGAACCGCCGCACCACGCCCGGACCGCGCCGCTGCGCCAACCCGCCAGCGCCGGTCGCTCAGACTGATCAGGCCGCCGCCCGCCATGATCAGGCAGCCCAGCCAGATCCAGGACACGATGGGTTTCCAATAGGCACGCACCGTCCAATGCCCCGCGGCATCCGCTTCCCCGAGCGCGAGATACAGATCGGCGACCAGCCCGCCCCGGATCGCGGTTTCCCCGGTTGTCTGCTTTTGCAGCGGGAAGAAGCGGCGTTCCGGATACATCGTCGCCACCGTCTCGCCCGCCTTGCTGATAACGATCGTCGCTCGGTCGGCCGAAAAATTAGGGCCCGGCACTTTGTCCATCGCCTGCAAGCGGATCTCGAACGCGGCCAAACGCATCGAACCGCCGACCGGCAGCACCTCGATGGCCTCCTGACTGAAGGCCGAGGCCGAAACGCCGGCCACGAACACCGCCAGCCCGAAATGCGCCGCGCTCATGCCATACGCTGCCCGCGGCAGGTTCACCGCTCGGCGGACGCTGTCGGCGAGCGGCATGCGGAACAAGCGGATGCGGTCGGCCCATTCGGTGATCACCGCGCCGGCGAGCCACACGGCGATCGCAATGCCCAGCACCGCCAGCACCGGCCCGCCATAGGTCATATAGAACAGGATCAACCCCGCGATCAGGCTGACCGCGAACGCCACCGACAGCCGCTGCAAGGCGCCCAGCAGATCGCCGCGTTTCCAGGCGAGCATCGGGCCGATGCCGACGGCGACGATCATCGGTACCATCAGCGGCACGAAAGTCCGGTCGAAGAACGGGTAGCCCACCGACAGCTTCGGCCCGTTCATCGCATCGAGGAACAGCGGATACAGCGTTCCCAGGAACACCGTCGCGCAACCGCATGACAGTAAAAGATTGTTCAGGACCAGAGATCCCTCGCGCGACACCGGTGCGAACAACCCGCCCCCCTGCAACTTCGGCGCCCGAAACGCATACAACGCGAGCGAACCACCGATCGCAACCAACAGAAGCAACAGGATAAACGTGCCGCGCGCCGGGTCCGTCGCGAAAGCATGCACCGAGGTCAAGACGCCAGACCGCACCAGGAAGGTCCCGACCAGGGACAAGGAGAATGTCACGATCGCCAGCAGAATGGTCCAGGTCTTCAGCGTGTCCCGCTTCTCCACCACGATGGACGAATGGATCAGCGCGGTGCCGGCGAGCCAGGGCATGAACGACGCGTTCTCCACCGGGTCCCAGAACCACCAGCCACCCCAGCCCAACGTGTAGTACGCCCACCAGCTGCCCATCGCGATGCCGACCGTCAGCGCGCACCAGGACGCCAACGTCCAAGGCCGGACCCAGCGCGCCCAGGCGGCGTCCACCTTGCCCTCGATCAACGCGGCGACGGCGAAGGCGAAAGCGACGGAGAAGCCGACATAGCCAAGGTAGAGGAACGGCGGATGGAACGCCAAGCCGGGGTCCTGCAGCACCGGGTTCAGGCCGTGCCCGTTTGCCGGCGGGTTCGGGGCGCGGAGAAACGGGTTGGAGGTGAACAGGATGAACAGCAGGAACCCGACGCCGATCATTCCCTGTACCGACAGCACGCGGGCCCGCAGCGGCGGGGGTAGATTATCGCTGAATAGCGCCACCGCTGCTGCGCAGAGCGACAGCATGAACACCCACAGCAGCATGGAACCCTCATGGTTCCCCCAGACACCGCTGATTTTGTAGAGCAGCGGTTTGTCGGTGTGGCTGTTCTCGATGACGTTGACGACCGAAAAATCGGACGTGACGTACGCATGCATCAGCGCGGCCATGGCCATCGCGATCAGCGCGAACACCGCGAAGGCGCAGGTCCGTCCGGTGTCCATCCACCCGATATGCCGCCGGCTGGCGCCAACCAGCGGCACCGTCGCCTGAATACAGGCAACGCACAGCGCCAGGATCAGGCAGAAATGGCCGAGTTCAACGATCATGCCGCCGCGCGGCGGGCCGGCTGAACGATCGCGAGCAGCGCGGTCACCAGTTCGTCCATCATCGCGTCGGTGTGCAGCGGCCCCGGCGTGAAGCGCAGGCGTTCCTCGCCCCGTGGCACCGTCGGGTAGTTGATCGGCGTCGCGTACATGCCGAACTCGTTCAGCAGCCGCTGGCTGACTTCCATCACCAGCTCCGCCCCGCCGATATGCAGCGGCACGATGTGGCTGTCCGACTCGATCCGCGGCAGGCCGGCAGCATCGAACCGGCGCTTCAACGCGTCCGCCCGCTCGAACAGCTTGTCGCGGCGGGCCTGATCGGCGCGCACATGCCGGACGGCCGCAAGCGCGGCGGCGACGGTGGTCGGCGGCAGCGTCGTGGTGAAAATGAACCCAGGCGCGGTGGAGCGGATGAAATCCACCACATCCGTATCGCCCGCGATGTAGCCGCCATGGCAGCCGAAGGCCTTGGCCAAGGTGCCCTCGATGATATCGACCCGATGCGCTACGCGGTCGCGTTCCGACACGCCGCCGCCATTGGGGCCGTACATCCCGACGGCATGCACCTCATCCAAATAGGTCATCGCCCCATAACGCGCCGCCAGATCGCAGATCGCGCCGATGGGGGAGATGTCGGCATCCATGGAATAGACCGACTCGAAGGCGATCAGCTTCGGCGCGGCGGCCGGCGCGGCGCGCAGCAGCGATTCGAGATGCGCCATGTCGTTGTGGCGGAAGATATTGACGATGGCGCGCGATCCCTTGATCCCCGCGATCATCGAGGCGTGGTTCTTGGCATCCGAGAACACCTGCCACCGTTCGTCCGGTCCGTTGGGCAGGCTGTTCAAAATGGTGGACAGCGAGGCCTGATTGGACACGAAGCCCGAGGTGAACAACAGCGCCGACTGTTTGCCGTGCAAATCGGCCAATTCATGCTCCAGCGCGTCGATCAGCGGGCTTGTGCCGCTGATGTTGCGCGTGCCCCCGGCGCCCACGCCCATGGTGCGCGCCGCTTCGACCGCTGCTTCGACCAGCACCGGATGCCCGCCCATCGCCAGATAATCGTTGGACGACCATACGGTCACATCCCGCCCGTCGGTATCCTTGTAGCGCGGAAATCCGTCCGCCTGCTTCAGCAACGGCGTAAACACCCGATAGCGACCCTGCGCGCGGATCGATTCCAACGACTGGCGGCAAAAGGCGTGAAATGCGTTCATGCTAAGGCACTTTCTCCGAGGCTCGGCCAGCGGCATTGACCTGGGTCAACCTAACCGATGCGAGCCGGCACCGATAGGTGGCTTACCGCGAATTAAAAGTCAGACAACCGCGCGTTGCAGTGCCGTGGCGGGTAGCAGCCATGTTCCGATGATCTTTGCGTCCCGGCAAGCCCGTGCCCTAAATTCCGCTGCGGTGCAACATAACAGGAGTCCTCCCATGCCGTTGAGCGCGCCCGCCGCACGCGAAAAGCAGCACACGCGTTCCATCCGGATCGACGGATATCGCCGGGAAGACGGTCTGTACGACATCGAAGCTCACCTCACGGACGTGAAAACCTTCGGTCAGACGAACTTCGACCGTGGTTTCATCCCCGAGGGTGAACCGATTCACGATATGTGGCTGCGATTGACCATCGGCGAGGGCATGGAGATCGTCGGCGTCGAGGCCGTCAGCGACAAAACACCCTACCGGATGTGCCCGACAGCCGCGCCGAATTTCAGCCGCCTGGTCGGCATGCGGATCAAGGCCGGCTTCCTGCGCGACGCCAACCACGCCGTCGGCGGCACAATCGGTTGCACACATCTGCGTGAACTGCTCCAGCAGATGGCCACCACCGCCTTCCAAACCATCAACCCCGCCCGAGTCCGCAAGGAAATGCGTGCCAGCGGCGAAGTCCCGCCGAACGGCAGCGATGTCGTCGACGCCCGCATCACCGAGAAGATGGGCGGGCCGCCGAAGATCCTGAATACCTGCCTCGCCTACAGCGACGAAGGCCCGCTGGTGAAGCGCCGCTGGCCGCACCTTTATAAAGGTGCGGACGCGGTCCCGGAAACGGCGGCCGCCGCGGACTAAGCGGCCGTTCGGGTCTGCTGCGGCTCCTCGAACCGGGGAGTCGGCATCAGCCGCCCATGCCCAGCCTGAATGTGCCCGGCCTCGGTCGCTGCATCTCGGAAGTATTCGAGCACGAATACCCGCACGGCGCTGGTGCGCCCGCCCGGATGCTCGTTTGCTTCCACCTTACGGACAAGGCCGCTCAGGTCCTTACCCTCCCGTTCGCCGATTTCCACCAGCGCGTCCCATAACTCGGGCTCCAGCCGCATGCTGGTGCGCCCACGCTTGGCAATGACATTACGATTGATCAGACGACTCGCCGTCACGGCAGCCCCCACTGTTTGAACCGGGAGCATTGGACCATACAGAAGGTTAAGAAATCGTTTACGCGACACAAAAAACTTGCAGACGCACGCATGTTTTTTTCTATTATATAGGCAATATATGCCCGGCAAAAATTGCCGGCCGCCCCATAACGGAGGAGCATCGTATGCAACCGGTCCTGACCCTGTCCAGCAGCCCCGAACCGGAGGCCCGCGCCGTCATCGGCGATGGGCTGAATGCCTATAACGATGCGATCGTCGGCTACGCCGACCGGATGCCGCTGACAGTAAAGGTAACCGACCCCGAGACCGGTTCGGTCATCGGCGGAATCAGCGGCGGCACCTCCCTCGGGCTGTTGTTCGTCGATCTGGTGTTCCTGCCCGACACGCTCCGCGGCCAGGATGTCGGGTCCCGCATGATGGCCATGGCCGAGGACGAAGCCCGACGCCGGGGCTGCCGAGCGGGGATGCTGTACACGATCAGCTTCCAGGCGCCGGAGTTCTACCGAAAGCTCGGTTGGCGCGTCTTCGGGGAAATCCCGTGCGATCCGCCGGGCACCAGCCGGTTCTTCCTGACCAAGACGTTCCGCGATTGACACCCCGGACACCGCCGGGTCATGCTGGTGCCATAAAAACGTAACGGGGAGTTCGCCGTCATGGAATCAGCCGCGACACGCGCCTGCATCGGGTTTTCGGCCGGCGCCATTGCCGTATTGGTGTTTCACCAAGGTTTGGCCGGGGTGTTCGACATCGCTGGTCTGGGTAGCATGCGCGCCTTCCGATTGCTGCCAACCTGGCCGTTCGGCGTTCCCGCGCTCGTCAGCCTGAGTTTTTGGGGTTCGATGTACGGCATCGCCTTCGCACTGCTGTCCCCGCGGTTCGGCCGCCTGCTGTGGCTGGCGGGCCTGGGCATGGGGCTGATCGCCGGCATGATCACGCTGTTCGTTGTGCTGCCCCTCAAGGGCTTGTCGGTCGCCCATGGCTGGGCCGCTTGGCCGGTCGCGCGGACGTTGCTGTTGACCTCCTTCTGGGGCCTCGGCGTCGGCATGTTGCTGCCGTTGCTTCGCCCCCGTCCGCTGCACCGCCCCGTGGCACGCGCGGTGCGGGCCTGAGATGTTCGAACGGGCCAGCTTCATCGCTGCGTGCGAGGCCGCGGTCGCAGCCGGCGGCGGGCAGCGCGAAATCCGCGCACTGCTGAAGGAAGCGGTCAGCGACCGCAGCCGGGTGATTGCCGAACTGGGGTAGCCGATCCGCGCCGGGATCGAGGTGCTGCACCGCTCGAAACATGTCACCATCCTCAACCTCGTCTGGGGGCCGCACATGACGGCCATGCCGCACAACCACCATATGTGGGCGACAATCGGCATGTACGCGGGGCGGGAGGACAATATCTATTGGCGGGTCCTGCCCGACGGCGCCAAATGGCCGATCGAAGCCGCCGGCGCGTCCTCCTTCATGCCCGGCGACGTCGGCACACTCGGTCCCGACATCATCCACTCCGTCACCAACCCGCTGGGCAAGCTGACCGCCGCGCTGCACGTCTACGGCGGGGATTTCCTGAAACAGGCGCGGGAACAATGGGACGAGGAAACCCTCGCGTGCCGGCCCTTCGATACCGACATCGCTCGGCGGGCGTTCGAGGAGTCCAACCGGTTTCTGACTGGCGCATAGCCCCAGCCTGACCTGACCGGCTGCTGGCATCCAGCCGGCGGGATATGCTAGCTGCACCCGGCGCGGACACCCCAGGCACCGAAAGTCAGCCATCCATGACCGTCACCATTCTGATGCCCATGGCCGGGCGAGGCTCCCGCTTCGCGCGGGAGGGACAGGTTCTGCCGAAACCGCTGGTGCCCGTGTTCGGCGTGCCGATGTTCCGTCTCGCCTTAGCGTCCGTGCGCCGCACCCTGCCGAATGCCCGCTTGGTTTGCATCGTCTTGGCGGAGCATGACGCCAAGTTCCAGCTCGCCGGTGCGTTGCGGCAGGCAGACCCAAAGGCCGAGATCGTCACCATCGCCCAACCGACCGGCGGTACCATGGAAACCTGCCTCGCGGCGGAATCCGCAATTGCACCTGGCAGCCTGATTATCCTCGATTGCGATCTGACCTTCGCATCCGCCGCCTATGACGCCCATCTTCGCGACCTGGAAGCGGGCCGCTATCCCGCCGATGGCATGCTGTTGTCGTTCCGGTCCAACGGTCCGCAGTTCAGCTACGCCGAACTGGCCGGCGACCGAGTGATCCGCACGGCGGAAAAGCAGGTCATTTCCGATCGTGCGCTGATCGGTTCCTATGGGTTTTCCGACGCTGCTCGGTTTTTCGGCCTGGCGCACGATATCGTCGACCGCATGCAGTTGAGTGGAAACGGCGAGTACTACGTCAGCAGCGCCTATAACCGCCTGATCGAAACCGGTGGCGTCGTGCAGCTTCGGGATGTCGACCGCTACTGGTCGGTCGGCACGCCGGAGGAATTGCGCACCGCCACGAACGATCCCGCTTTCCAGATCCATCTCCGCGATTTGGGCCTGATCGCCCCGAATGGAACGCCCCTGCCATGACCGCCGATACGCCCGCGCCTGCGCCTTTGTGGACGCTCGTTCTCCCCTGCGCGGGCCCCATCGATCTGGCAGCGCCCCGGCGTCCGAATTGGCTGCTGACGGCACCATCCGGGGCGCTGATGGTGCAGCAGGCTGCGGCCAGCGTTCCGGCCGATCATGTTGGCGACATCGTGATCGCGTTCCTGCGGGAGGTCGAAGACCGCTACCATTGCACCGAAGCCATCAAGCGCGCGTTCGATGGCCGCGCCCGCTGTATCGTGCTGGAGGAGCGCACCGGAGGCCCGGCCGACACCGTGCGGCAGGTGATCGACCGAGCGGGTATCGCCGGGCCGATGTGCATCAAGGATGGCGATTCGTTTTTCCATGTCGGCGCTTTGCCGGATTCCGCGTTCCTGGCGGTCGCCGACATTCGGCAGCGTAAGCGCCTCTCTTTCCCCGGCCGCAAAAGCTATGTCCGGTTGAATGAGCAAGGCATGGTCTCCGATGTCGTGGAAAAAAGCATCGTGTCGCATTTGGTATCGTGCGGGCTCTACGGTTTTCTCGACCCCAAGGATTTCACCGACGCCTTCGACCGGCTGGCGCGTCAGGTCGGACACCGGCGTCTTTTCGTGTCGCACGTCCTCGCCAGCGCGATCCTGAACGGTCGAATCTGCCTGCCCGTCGCCGCATCCGGTTACGTCGATCTCGACACTTCCGAGGAATTGGCCGAATACCGTGCCAATTTCAGTTCGGTGGTGCTGGATATCGACGGGGTCATTTTCAAAAACCAAAGCAAATTTTTCGCGCCATTTTGGGGCGACCCGGTGGAACCCATTCAGGAAAATATCGACCACCTGATTTTGCTGCAAAATCGCGGTGCCCAGTTGATTTTCATGACAGCCCGGCCGGAGAAATATCGGCAGGTAACACAGGACGCGCTGGAAAAAGCCGGTTTGCGCCCGCATGCCCTGATCATGGACTGTCTGCACGGGACCCGTTACCTCGTGAACGATCACGCGCCGTCCAATCCCTATCCTTCGGCCGTCGCGATCAGTGTCGACAGAAATCGGCCGAGTTTGCCGCAATATCTCCTATCCGCCCAAGCGGCATCCGCCACGGAATCCTAATCCATGGATCGCCTCCCCGCGGGCCATGAGCCGATGCGGATCGCGCTGACCGGACATTCCGGTGCCGGCCTGCTGCTGATGTCTGACCATGGCCGCCAGTTCGTACGCAAGCAGGCGGGTTCCGAGAAACAAAATCCGCGGCTGCGCCTGCAATGCGAAAAGCTCCAGCAAGCGCATACCCAGGGTGTGCCCTGCCCGGCGGTGTATCGTTCCGGAGAGGACGGCGGCCTGTTCTCGTTCGACATGGAATATATCCCGGCCGACAGCGTCGCCCACGCATTGCTGGCCGGCCGGGATTTGGACTGGACCACGATCGTCCCGCCGTTGTTCGCGCTGGTGGACCGTTACCGGCAGACCAGCCAAGGCACGATCCCGGAAGCCGCGTTCCTGACCAAGCTGGACAGCATCGCCGCCGCTTGCGCGCTGAACGACACTCTCACGCCATGCCTGGACCGCATCGAAGGTATTATTGCGCAATTGAAGAACCGCGCCTGGGGCGGCATCCCGCTATCCGATTGCCATGGCGATCTGACATTGGAAAATATCCTGATGCGGCGGGACGGCCAGATCGTATTCATCGATTTCGATGTACCCGAACAAAGCTCCTGGTGGCTGGATTTGGCCAAGCTGTTCCAGGATTTGCACGGTCATTGGTGCGCCAGGCATATGATTTTGCGCGCGCCCGAAAGCCCCGAATCCTTGACCGCGCACCTGGCCCTGTCGCGCGCCGCCGCTCGGTTGGAACCGTTGCTGTATCGTTTGATCCCCAAGGGACAGGAGCGGATATGGCCCCTGGTCGCATTTCATCTCTTACGCACCATTCCATATGCGAACGATCGCGCGATCGCCGAATACGTGCTTCAACGGATCGACGCGGTCGCCGATGGGCGGTTGTGAGGGAGCAACGACGCCCCTACCCCTTCCACTTCACCGGCCGCAGCGGCGGATGCGCGCGAATAACCTCCTCATTCACCTCCGCACCCCAACCGATCCCGGTGGGAATCAGTAGCTCCCCGTTCTCGATCACCGGCACCTTGTCGACCAGATCGTCCTTCCATGGCACATCCTCGATATCGATCTCCATCACCCGGAAATTCGGGATCGCGGCGCACAGATGCGCGCTCATCAACGATCCGATATGCCCGTTGAAATTGTGAGGCGCGACGTTGATCTCGTACGCGTCGGCCATCGCCGCGATCTTGTAAGATTCCAAAATCCCGTTCCAGGCAACATCGATAATCGCCACATCCACCGCCTGTTGTTCGAAATACGGGCGGAACTGCCGGCGTCCATATAGCGACTCGCAAGACGCGATGCGCGTCCGCGTGCTGCGCCGGATCGTTGCCAGGGCCGCCGGGTCGTAGCTGTCGATCTCGGCCCACACCAGATCGAACGGCTCCAACGCCTGAGCCATGCGGATGTAGCCTTCGGTCTTGAAGTTGAAGTTCAGGTCGAGATGCAGTCCGACGCCCCGGCCGGCCCCGGCGCGAAACGCCGTCATCTCGGCCACCACCGCGTCCACCAGCGCGGTATCGCAGTTCAGCTCCGGCCAGCCGCTGCCGTTGAAGCCGGGCATGTGGATGTAGGGTTTCTCGGCGTCGAACCGCATCATGTTGGTTTTCAGGCCTTTGAAGCCGCGCCGAGCGACCTCGGCCCCGGCGGCTTCAACATCCTTTAACCCACGGATCGGGTCCCAGCCGGTCCATTCCTTGATCCGGTCGGCGAAGCTCACCCGCCATGTGCCGCAATGCGACCAGTAAAGCTGCAACCGGTCCCGCACCGGCCCGCCGAGCAACTCGCACACGGGGATGCCGAGCGCCTTGGCTTTGACGTCGACCAGCGCATTCTCGATGGCCGCGATCGCCTGCTGGTTGATCCCGCCCGGCGCCTGTCGGGTCACGCCATGCAGAAACGCGACGATTTTCTCCACCGGACGAGGGTCCATCCCGATCAGCCGCTCGCCGAGCCGCCCGATGACGGTGCCGAGGCCTTCGGAGCCGAAATTTTCCATGAACTCCGACCAGCCCACGATCCCTTCGTCGGTGGTGATCTTCAGGAACGAGAAATCGCGCCATCCGGCGTTGCAGTGCAAATCCTCGATCTTCACGATGCGCATGGCGTGTCTCCCGTTTCCTCGGTCCCGATGCTAGAGCGGCGGCGCCACCGCCGAAAGCCCGCCGATGCTCCCCCGCCGCACGCTGTTTACCGTCCCTTTGCTGGCCGCCCTCCCCGCCCAGGCTAAAGCCCCGCTCGCGGCGACGCCGTTGTCGCGCGCCGACAAGTGGTGGCAGGCGCGGCATGAGGCGAAACTGGCGGAAATCAAAACCAAAAAGCCGAACCTGATCTTCCTGGGCGATTCCATAACCCAGGATTGGGAGCATCCCGAATACGCGCAGGCGTGGCAGCGTTTTTACGGCGACCGCAACGCGGTGAACCTGGGGTTCAAGGGCGACGCGACATCCCATCTGCTGTGGCGCATTCAGAATGGCGAAACCTCCGGCATCGCCCCGAAAGCCGCCGTCGTGCTGATCGGCGCCAACAACATGGGCCGCCTCCACTGGCCCGCCGAGGACACCCTGGCGGGCTTCGACGCGATCCTGACCGAGTTGCACCGCCGCCTGCCCGCCACCAAAATCCTGTTGCTGAGCGTGCTGCCGAGCGAACGGAACGCCTGGGTGACGGCCACGACAAACACGATCAATAAGGCCCTCCCCGCCCATGCCAACGGCGCCACCTTCGTCGACGTAACGCATGTGTTCGCCAAAGACGGCCGCATCGATAAAAAGCTGTTCGCCGATCCCTTCATGACGCCGCCCGAACCGGCGCTGCACCCCTCCCCCGCCGGGCAAATCCTGCTATCTCAGTCCATCGAACCGCATCTGGCCGCCCTGCTGGGCGACCGCCCGCACAAATAAAGGGAGCAAAACCATGCCCAAAGCCTACTGGATCGCCCGCGTCGACGTCACCAACCCCGAGGGCTACCAAGGCTACGTCGCCGCCAACGGTGCCGCCTTCAAGAAATACGGCGCCAAGTTCCTGGTCCGCGGCGGCACGTTCGAAGCGCCAGAGGGCACGCCCCGCGCCCGCAACGTCGTCCTGGAATTCGCGGATTATGCGACGGCCGTCGCCTGCTACAATTCCCCCGAATACGCCGCCGCCAAGGCGCACCGGATCGGTGCCGCCGAAGCGGACCTGCTGATCATCGAGGGGTACGACGGACCGCAACCATGAAGATCACCATCCTCGACGACTATTTCGACACGATCCGCACGCTGCCCTGTTTCGCCAAACTCCGGGGACACGACGTCACCATCTGGAACGACCACGTCCAGGACACCGACGCCCTGGCGGAGCGGCTGAAGGACACCGAAGTTCTCGTCCTGATCCGGGAGCGGACCAAAATCCGCACGCCGCTGCTGGAACGGCTGCCAAAGCTGAAACTGATCTCCCAGCGCAGCGTCTATCCGCATATCGACATCGACACCTGCGCGCGCCTCGGCATCGTCGTGTCGTCGTCGCAGCATGCCGACACGCCGTCCTACGCGGCGGCGGAGCTGACCTGGGCGCTGGTGCTGGCGGCGATGCGTCAAATCCCGCAGCAGGTGGCATCGATGAAAGCCGGCCACTGGCAAATGGGCATCGGAACCACCCTCCGCCACAAGACGCTCGGCATTCATGGCTACGGCCGTATCGCGCGCGTGGTGGCCAGCTACGCCGCCCCGTTCGGTATGAACGTCCTGGTCTGGGCGCGCCCGTCGAGCCTGGAAACCGCCCGCGCCGACGGCCACGCCATCGCCTCCGGCAAGGCCGAGCTTTACGAGAAATCCGACGTCGTGGCCCTGCACATGCGGCTGGTGGACGCGACCCGCGGCATCGTCGTGGCCGAGGACCTCGCGCGCATGAAGCCGTCCGCGCTGCTGGTGAACACCAGCCGAGCGGGGCTGATCGTGCCGGGCGCGCTGGAAGCGGCGTTGCGGGCCGGGCGGCCGGGCGGTGCCGCGCTGGATGTGTTCGAGGAAGAACCCCTTACCGACACGGCGCATCCGCTGCTGAACATGGAAAACGTCGTTTGCACCCCGCATATCGGCTACGTCGCCAAGGACGAGTACGAGGTGCAGTTCACCGAAATCTTCGGCCAGATCGTCTCCTACACGCAGGGCACACCGACCAACGTCGTCAACCCCGCGGTGCTGGCGAACAGCCGGTAAGCGCCGCCCGAAACGCTTCGGTCACCGTCTGGCCGAAGCAGGCGAACACCACCTGGGTCAGGGTCGCGTCGCTGGTCAGGAAGCTGGCAACGGTCCCCACCGCGATGCGGGCGGCATCGGGGATCGGATAGCCGTAGACACCGCAGCTGATGGCGGGGAACGCGATGGTCCGAACCCCGTGCGCAACTGCCAGCATCAGGCTTTCCCGGTAGCAACTCGCCAGCAGCGCCGGTTCCCCATGATGTCCGCCGCGCCAAATCGGCCCCACGGTGTGGATCACATGCCGAGCCGGCAGCCGGTAACCGCGCGTGATCTTTGCCTGCCCTGTGGGGCAGCCCCGTAACAGACGGCACTCCGCCAGCAACTCCGGCCCAGCCGCGCGATGGATGGCGCCATCGACACCCCCACCGCCGAGCAGCGTTTCGTTCGCCGCGTTCACGATCGCATCGAACGACAACGTGGTAATATCGGCTTCGCGGATTTCGATCCGGTCCATAGGCCCCCCGTCAGATCCATTTTCGCCAGCGGAAGATCGCCAGCGGAATCAGCGCCGTCAATGCGATCTGGCGCAACCCGTAGGCGTAACCGTAGCTCCAGTCGTATTCCGGCATACCCTTGAAATTCATGCCGTAAATGCCAGCCACCAGCATCGGTGGAATGCCGACGACGGAGGCGATGATCATCGCCTCCAACAGCCCAACCAGAACATGCCTGCTGTTCGGCTCCCGCGTCGCGAGCCGGCTGGAGATTTGGATTTCGCTGACATTGGCCTGCGAGGGGACCTGGAACCCGGTGGCTTCCTCGGTCGCGGCAATCTCCTCCGGGGAAGGCCTGACGGGTTCGATCCACACGGCGTCGGCCGAAGCATGCGGTCCTGATAGGCGAAAGCGGTGAGCATGGTCCCTCCTGCGGCTTACGATACCGCAACACCCTCTGGCATCCGCTACCCCAGTATGCTTATCCTCGGCCATGACGGGAACATTGCCAGAACCTTTCGCGGCATGGTTCGCATCCCAGGGGTGGGAACCGAGGCCCCACCAGCGCGCCATGCTGGAAGCCGGGCGCGCCGGGGAAAGCGTGCTGCTGATCGCCCCGACCGGCGGCGGGAAGACTTTGGCCGGGTTTCTTCCTTCCTTGGTCGCGCTGAATGAAACCCCGTCCGACCGGCTCCATACGCTTTACATCAGCCCGCTGAAGGCGCTGGCCACCGACATCGCCCGCAACCTGATGCGCCCGGTAGAGGACATGGCCCTTCCGATCCGCATCGAAACCCGCACCGGCGACACCCCCGCCAACCGGCGCGCCCGTCAAAAGAAACACCCGCCGCAACTGCTGCTGACGACGCCGGAGAGCCTCGCCGTCCTGCTGTCCCTGACCGACGCGCCGGATTTCTTCGCCAGCCTGTCCTGCGTCATCATGGACGAAGTCCACGCCCTCGCCGGCACCAAACGCGGCGACCAGCTGGCGCTCGGCGTATCCCGGCTGCGGGCGCTGGCCCCGGGACTACGCACTGTCGGATTGTCCGCCACCGTCGCCCATCCCGCAGAAATCGCCGCCTTCGTCGGGGCGGACCGCACGATCGCCGTTGCCGACGGCACCCCGCCCTCCATCGCCATGATGCTGCCGGAGGGCGAGCTCTCCTGGGCCGGCCACATGGGCCTTGAAGCCGCGCCGCAGATCATGGCGCGCATCGCGGCGTCCGGCATGACCATCGTGTTCGTCAACACGCGCGCCCAAGCCGAGCTGATGTTTCAGGCGTTGTGGAAGATCAATGATTCCACCCTACCCATCGCGCTCCACCACGGCTCGCTGGAGATCGAACAACGGCGCAAAGTCGAAGCCGCCATGTCCGCCGGCCGCCTGCGCGCGGTCGTGGCGACGTCGTCGCTGGACCTCGGCATCGATTGGGGCGGCGTCGATCAGGTAATCCAGGTCGGCGCGCCCAAAGGCGTATCCCGCCTGCTGCAACGCGTGGGCCGGTCCAACCACCGCATGGACGAAGCCTCGCGCGCCATCCTCGTTCCCGCCAACCGCTTCGAAGTCCTGGAATGCGAGGCCTCCATCATCGGCGTCGCCGCTCGGGACCTCGACGGCGACCCGCCCCGACCCGGCGGGTTGGACGTGCTGGCGCAGCATCTGCTCGGGCTGGCCTGCTCCGCCCCGTTTCTCCCCGACGACATCTACGCCGAAGTCGTGACCGCCGCCCCCTACGCCGCCCTGACCCGCAAAGACTTCGACGACGTCCTCACGTACGTCGAAAACGGCGGCTACGCCCTGACCGCCTACGAACAATGGCGGAAATTGTTTCGCGACAGCGAGGGCCGGCTGCATGTCCGCTCCGCCCGCATCGCCGCGCAGCACAGGATGAACATCGGCACCATCGTCGAGGCGCCATTGCTGAAAGTGAAACTCGTCGCCGGGCGCAGCCGGATCGGCAAAATCCTCGGGGAACTGGAGGAATACTTCGCCGGCCTGCTTCGCCCCGGCGACACCTTCATGTTCGCGGGACGCCTCCTGAAATTCATCCAAATCCACGAAATGGCCATCGAATGCCAGGAAGGCGGCACGGGCGATCCCATGGTCCCGGCGTACGAGGGCGGGCGCATGCCGCTGACCACCAACCTCGCCGACGGGGTCCGCCTGCTGCTGCAACGCCCCGCCGAGTGGGAGGTCATGCCCGAACAAATCCGCGATTGGCTGCGGATGCAGCGCGCCGTGTCACGCCTGCCCGGCCGGAACGATCTGCTGGTGGAAACCTTCCCCCGCAGCGACCGCTGGTATCTGGTCGTCTACTGCTTCGAGGGCCGCAACGCCCACCAAACCCTGGGCATGCTGATCACCAAACGCATGGAACGTTTCGGCATGGCGCCTCTGGGTTTCGTCGCCACCGACTACGTCCTGGGTATCTGGTCCGCCCAGGAACCCCACGACATCGCGCGCCTCTTCGACGAAGACATGCTCGGCGACGATCTGGAAGACTGGCTCGCCGAAAGCTCCATGCTGCGCCGTACGTTCCGCAACGTCGCCGTCATCGCCGGCCTGATTTCCCGCAATCACCCTGGCGGCGAGAAAACCCGGAAAGCCGTGACCGTGAACGCCGACCTGATCTACAACGTGCTGCGCCAGCATCAGCCCGATCACATCCTGCTGCGCGCCACACGCGCGGACGCGGCGTCGGGGTTGATCGATGTGGGGCGCATCGCCGGGATGCTGTCCCGGGTTAAAGGACGAATCGTGCACATGGTTTTATCCCGCGTCTCCCCCCTCGCCGTCCCGGTCCTGCTGGAAATCGGCCGCGAAAGCGTGCGCACCGGCGAAAGCGAAGACGCTATGCTCGCCGAAGCCGAGGCCATCGTCGCCGAAGCCACCGGGGCGCAGGGCAGCATGGCATTCCAGTGGGAGATTTCGGCATGAGCGCGGCCCCCATCCATGTCGCCGGGGAGCGTGTGATGCTCGATCCCGGCGGGGTGCTGGTCTGGCCGAACGCCGGGCTGCTGGCGGTATCGGACCTGCATCTCGAAAAAGGCACCGCCTTCGCGCGACGCGGCATGCTGCTGCCGCCATTCGATACGCAGGCGACGTTGGACCGGCTGGCGCAACTGATCCGCCGCTGGAACCCGAAAATCGTGGTGGCCCTGGGCGATTCCTTCCACGACCGCGAAGGCGCCGCCCGTTTGCCGGCCGCCGAATTGGATCGGCTGAACGCCATGACGGCTTCGTGCCGCTTCGTCTGGGTCCTCGGCAACCACGACCCCACCCCGCCGGCCGGCGTCGGGGGCGAGTCCGTCGCCGAGTTCGAAGCCGGCCCGTTCGTCTTCCGCCATGAAGCAATCAAAGGCGCCAGACCCGGGGAGATCGTCGGCCACCACCACCCCAAAGCCGTGGTCTCCACCCGCGGTACCGCCGTCAGCCGCCCCTGCTTCGTGTCCGACAGCCGCCGCATCATGATGCCTGCGTTCGGCGAATACACCGGGGGCCTGGACGTCCGAGACCCCGCGATCGCGCGCCTGTTTCCGCGCGGCGGGCGGGTGTTTCTGTTGGGCAAGGAACGGCTGTTCAGTTTCGCGCTGGGCGGCCCGCCCCCGGATGAACCGGCTCCAGCGAAATTGCGGGAATACGGAGGGGCCCGTGTCAGCCGCGACGACGCTGTTTCACGTGGAGAACGATGAGGAAGATTAAGCGGACTTGACGCCGCCGCGACAAACTGTCCCCATACCGGTAACGGCTATAAAAAGGGGAGAACGACATGATTGCGTGGCTACGCGACTTGAACCCGACCGAACGCCGAACCATGACCGCCTGCTGGGCCGGCTGGACCCTCGATGGGTTCGATCAACAACTCTACAGCTACGTCGTACCGACCATGATGGCACTTTGGGGCCTGTCCGCGGGCACTGCTGGCTCCATCGGGATGGTCACGCTGCTGACATCCTCGCTCGGCGGCTGGATGACCGGCGCATTATCCGACCGCTACGGCCGCGTCCGCATGCTACAGCTATCCATCCTTTGGTATTCGGTCGTCACCGGCCTGTGCGGATTGGCGCAGAATTTCGACCAACTGTTCATCCTGCGCGCCCTCCATGGCATCGGCTTCGGCGGCGAGTGGGCCGCCGGATCCGTCCTGATGGGCGAGGTCATTCGCGATAAGTATCGCGGCCGAGCGGTTGGGTTCGTGCAGACCGGTGCCGCCTTCGGACCGGGCCTGTCGGCGCTGGTTTTCGCCGGCCTCTATGCCGTGCTGCCGGAAACCGAGGCCTGGCGGGTGCTGTTCTTCGTCGGCATTATTCCCGCGCTGCTGGTCCTGTGGATCCGCCGTAACATCCACGAATCGGAATCCTTTCAGGAACGGCAGGCGACTGGCGAAAAGGCCACGCTGGCGCAGGCTTTCGCAGCGTTCCGGGGCGTGTATTTCCGGACCACGTTAAAGGTCACGCTGATGGTCGCGGGCGCCCAGGGCGGCGTGTTCGCCGTGCAGTTCTGGATGACCACCTATCTGCGGACAGAGCGGCATGTATCCGCCTCCGCCGCCGGGATGTTCTTCGCGGTGCAAATGGTGGGCGCGCTGATCGGTTTCCTGATCGGGGCCTATGTTTCCGACGCGTTCGGCCGCAAATGGACGTTTGGAATCTCCGCCGTCACCACCTTCATCATGGTCAACATCTACATCTTCGTCCCGATGGGCGACACGGCGCTGTTGCTGTGCGGCATACCGCTGAGCATCGCGATCCTGATGAAGTTCTCCGCCATGGGACCCTACATGACGGAGCTGTATCCCACCGCCGTCCGCGGCACCGGCCAAGGGTTTTGCTACAACGGCGGACGCGCCGTCGGTGCCATCTTCCCCACCGCCGTGGGATACGGCGTCGCCTACATGCCGCTCGGTGTATCGATCGCCCTATTCTGCAGCATCGCCTGCCTGCTCATGCTGACGATGCTGCTGTTGTTGCCGGAGACACGGGGGCGGGAGATCGCGAACCTGGAACCCCCGGTCAGGGCAGGCGGCTAAACCGCTCCCCCAGCAGCGCGAAGAACCCGGTTGCATCCAGCGTTTCCAGTATCTTCGCGTTGGCGGGCGCCCCGGTCCGGCCCCAGCGGTCGATGACGGTGCGGCCTCGGCTCGGACCGGGTCCGAGGTCCATGACGACCGACACGTCCCGGGTCGTGAACAGGCAGGGATCGACGATCCACGCGATGGCGCAAGGGTCGTGCAGCGCGGCGCCGGCATGGGCCAACCGGCGGTTCAACGGCACGGTGCCCTGGATATCGCAGGCGGCCTTCAGGCACTGGCCGGCCCCCAACGCCCGCCACCCCGCCAGGATCGCCGGCGTGCACAGGGCCTGCGCCGTCGTTTCCAAGGTTGCCAGCACCACCGGCCGACCGCACGCAAGCACAATGGCCAAAGCTTCAGGATCGCTGATCGCGTTGAACTCGGCGGCGGGGGTCATGTTCCCCTCCCCCCAGGCGCCGGTCATCAGCACAATTTCCCGCACATTCGCCGCCAGCGCCGGTTCGGTGGTCAGCGCCAGCCCGAGGTTGGTGGCCGGCCCGATCCCAACCAGCGTTACCGGCTCGGGCGAGGTCCGCAGAATCCGCCGGATGGCATCGACCGCGTGTTCCGGCTGCGCCTTGCCGCCCGGCGGCAGCACGACGCCGCCCAACCCGTCCTCTCCGTGCACCCGCGTCTCACTGACAAAGGCCCCAAGCAGCGGGTGGTCGGCCCCGCCGTAAACCGGCACATCGGACCCGGCCAAAGCGGTCAGCGCCAAGGCGTTCGGCAATGTATGTTCCAGCCCGACATTGCCACCGGCGACCGTGATCGCCAGAACATCCAACTCCGGCGACGCCAGCGCGAGAAAGATCGCCAGCGCGTCGTCGGTGCCGGGGTCGCAATCCAGGATAATGGGAGTGTGCATGGCGGTTCCTTGCTGGCTTTCCCGCAGCGTGGCACGCTGGCGCGCGATGTCCAATGCTCTGACCGGTGTCCATACCGTCGCGGTGCCGGCCGCCGCCAATGCGCCGCTGGTACCCCCTTCCCCCGCCAGGGTGCGCGCCCTGAAGCGCCATCTCATCGAATCCATCCGCGACATGCGCGAGGCTCGGCATCCCGAGCGGCTGGTGCAGAAACGGGGGGAGCAGCCGGAGGGGTTCGCGGCGGAGGTCGTACGCGCCGGCTGCACCCAATGCCGGGGCAATTGCTGCCAGGGCGGCGGGGATCACGCGTATTTGGACGACCGCACCATGGCGCGGGTGCGTGCGGAAAACCCGGATTTGGAAGCCGGTGCCATTATCGGGTTGTATGTGCGGTCGGTGGCAACGGAGGGCTACGAAAGCTCCTGCCTGTTCCACGGCCGCTTCGGCTGCACGCTGGCACAACCGCTGCGGGCGGAACTGTGCAATGCCTATTATTGCAACGGTTTACGGGATTTCCTGCGGATGAAACCGCTGCCGGAGAAGGTGGAAGTCGTAGCCTCCCGCAAAGGGGTCGTGCGGCGGGACACGATCGTTCGTCATGGGCGGGCCTGACCCGACCAACTCAGGCCAATGGGATAAAGGTGGTCGGGTCAAGCCCAACCATGACGTGCCCAACGCCGTTCACACCCCTGGAATCCCCGGCCGCCCGCTTTCCCGCATCGTCCGGTTCATGTGCCGCAAAAACGCCCGGCACGCGCTGTCCTCATCCGGATGCGACTCGAGCGGGGATTTGCGTCCCCGCTCGCTGTAATAGATCGACCAGCCGCCGCTGGGCAGATTCTCGATCCCGACGCATTCGCCGGTCCCGAGGCCGCCATCGGCGACGTAGAGCCAATCAGGGATTCCGGCACTGCGGCATAGGGCTATTGCTTCCGCCAACAACATAGGTTTCCGCCACGATTGTGCCGGCCGCCACGAGCTTGTAGGCGGGATCGGCTGTTTGCACCTGCTTCGCACCACCCGGTTCATCGAACCAGGGCGCCGCCTTGCAGCCCTTCACGGTGAGAGGTTGAAGCACCTTATACACCCGGTAGTCCATGGCCTTGCAAACATAAGGCACCGCGCGCGACTTGAAGCTTTCCCCTTTCGGGCTGAAGAACGTGCCGCCCTCGCTGCCGAAACGGTCGATCAGCGTGCCGGTCGGAATGACTTCCGTCGCGGGCGCGGCAGCGCAGCCATCGTTCGGCGGCCACGTGATATTGGCCTTGCCGCCATCCCAGGCAATCCATTTGGGCACGAGGTCCCAGCGAAGATTGGTGGGCCATCCGGCCGGCGGATCGCCCGCGGCAATGGCCAGCACCGGCAGCGCAGCGATCGCCAACGCTACGAACAATAAACGAAGGTGTTTTTTCATCGGCAAGGCTCCTGCCCAAGAATTGCATTCAACGCTTTGACCGTAACGCTTCCGCGACTTGGCTGTAAAGACACCTAGCGCCGCAACCGGAGGTCCAGCCCACGCGCGATCCACCCCGCCTCGATCGCGTCCAAATCCGTCAGCCCCGACGGATTCGCCTTGCTCGGCGCCGCGCCCAGACGCGGCACGCCCTCCACCCGCCAGACGCCCAACAAACGGCGCAATTCTACCAGTGGCTGGGTATGATCGTCGACGCGGAGGTTCAAATCGGGGAAATCCTCGGTCGTGGTCATAAGGATCGCGGCGGATTGCCGGCCGCGCCGGTCCCCTCCCGCTGCCTCTCCAGCCTCCATCGCGAGCATCAGCCGTTCGGTTAACGACACGTGATCGTTGGCCTTCCATGCCGCCAGGGTTTCCGCGATGGTGGCCTCGCCCGCCAACATGTTGCCGGCCACGGAAATACCGTCCGCCGCGACGTTGCCGCACCATTCCACGCAGTTCCGCCCCGTCCATGCGGCGGTTCGGCCGTATCGGTCCACCGCGTGAACCTGACGTAGCCCTTTACCCTCATCCCCCGCCAACGCGCCTTCGATCGCCGCGGCCGGAGCCAAACCCCGCGCCATACCGTCCAAAACAGCCGGTCCAAGATACCGGTTGGTCATCGACTGCGTGGACACGGCGCCAACGCCAGAGCGGACAAAAGGACAGGACGCCCCCACCGCGAAGGCCTTGGTGGCAACGGCCACGGCGAAAGCATTGGTGTCGGGGTCGTGGACGACGATGGACCAAGTCACGATGGCAGTTCCTTCCGTGGGCAGGCACCGCCATCATAAACACTGTCAGTGCATCCGATAGACCGCATCGGCGTGCTGAAAGCGGCCGGGCGTAATCAATTTCACCGATGCCACGCGGACGGAATGCACCGCGCCATCCAGCTCCCGCTTCCAGAAATCCAGGAATTTATTAAGCACGGGATACTGCGGCGCGATATCGAGTTCCTGCCAAACGTAGCTCTGCAATACGTTGGGATGATCGGGCAAATGGTAGAGAATTTCCGCTGTCGTCAGGCGGTAGTCCTTCATTTGAGCATCGAACCGCATGGTGAACTCTTTCCCGTCAGGATTTCCGTTGTCGCTTGTCCCGGCCTGGATTGGCGGGGATGACGAAATCATGACGTGGAGGTTCGGCGTCGCGCAACTATAAAATGAGCGATATCAGTAAGTTGGCACTCGATTTGTGGGAGTGCTGCTTACAGCGGAATTGCCACCAGCGTATCGAACCGCCCGCTGTCGCACACGACAATCCGTTCCGCGAACCGCAGCACCCCATCCGGCCCGGCCACGGTCCGGTCCATGTACGAACCGGCGGCGAACAATTCCATCCGCCCGTCGCGCATGGTCCGAACGATTACAAATGACGTCTCGGACGCGCCTGGTTCGGCGCCAAGCACCGGCATACCGATAATATGGCGGTAGCGCTGCCGTTCGTAGATATTGGCGACCCGCAGCGAGGACACCCGATCCCGCAGCATCGCCTTGCTGTCGGCGAAGATAATCCCGGCCGCGTAGCCCTTGGCGACGTTATCCGCTGTCGTCACCTTGTACAAACAGGAGTCCGTGAAAAAATCCGGCCAAGCCTCCAGCCGGTCCGCGTCGATCGCGGCAGCATAGGCGGCATTCAGGCCGGACAGGCGGAACAGGGTTTCGGCGTCGCCCATCGGTCACAGCCCCATGAAAGAACGATAGGCTTTCCAGAAGCCGCGCACAGACGCTTCCGTCGCCCGCGTATCGGCGGTTTCCGCCGTCGCGCCACCCATTTCCACCACCGACAATACCTGATCGGCCGAGGCAATGCCGCGCTGCACGAACCCGCCTACCGCGCCATCCTCCATGGAGACAAACCCCGCCGGCCCCACCAGATTGGCCTGCTTCAGCCGCATCGCCCGCAGTTCCGGCGTATCGTCGGCGTAACCGAGGTAGGTCCAGTTCAAATCCATCGTATCCACGCCCGTCGGCACGACCTGCCGCACTGCGATGGCATTATGGATTTGTTGCAACACGAAACCCGGAAAAACCGACAGTATCTGCAACTGAATATTATCGCCGAATTCGTCCTGGGAATGCAGCAGAGACGGATCGTCCAAACGGAACCCGTCGTTATCGGAGCGAATCCCTTGATAGGTCGTGTCCGCGGCCGGGGGCGCGCCGACGGTGGCGCTTGCATGGGCGACGCCGTTCTCGCCCACCATTACGCCGCCACCGGAACTCAGCCGGGTGATGCGGAACGTGGTAAAAAACAAATGCAACAAGCTCGCATGGTATGTGTCGCGCACATTCTCCATGTAGAGCTTCCAGTTGTTCGGCAGCGCCTGCGTGAAGCGACCGATCACCTCCACCTTTTTATGCATGACGCGGCGGAGGCGTGCGGTGATTTCCGGCCCGATATACGCCTCTATATCCGGCGGGTTTTCAGCCAACGAGCCGAATACCAGCCCGTGAAGCACCGTCACCCGAACCTTGCGCGGGCCGTGATCCTCCATGCGGAAATCCTTATCCATTCCGCCTTTGCCGTTCACACCGTGACGGAAGGCGATGGACTTCAGATTGCCGCGCAAATCGTAGCGCCAAGCATGGTAGACGCAGTGAAAATCCTTGTTGCCGCTGCCGGCATCGTCGAGACAAATCAAAGCCCCGCGATGCGCGCAACGGTTTTCGAAAGCGACGATCTCCCCGTCCTCGGCCCGCGCCACCACCACGGGCATGCTGCCCATGAAGGTGGTGCGGTAGTCGCCGACGTCCGGCACATCGATTTCGAGGCAGAGATAGACCCAGGCCGGGCCTTCGAAGACCCGAACCTGTTCGTCGCGTGCGACATTTTCGTCCGTGTAGACCCAGTAGGGCACCCGGGTCAGGCCTTCCGGCCAGTACCCGGTCGAGAGATCGCGCACCGATTGATCCATCCTGCCCTCCCGAAATCAGAGTTTCGTCGACCCGCGATCCAGCAGCTTCCACACCCCGTTCTGCTTCTGCCACGTCATCAGAATCGCCAGATTGGTGTTGCTGCGCTTGCCGTCCGGCACCGACTCGCTCTCGGCCATCCAGTGGAAACGCACGATCGCCGCGGTACCGACGACACGGATCGAGACGTCCTTGTATTCCAGCGTAACCGACTTGGATTTCGCGTTGGTGGCGTTGGCGATGAACGTCGCCTTGTCCTCGACGCGCGCGTCGGAGTGGCTGTAGCTCAGTTCCGGCGCGCACAGTTTATCCAGCGCCTTGGGGTCACGTGCGAACTGAGCCGCCCGAAACGCCTCGACGCGCTTCGCGACAACCTGTTCCTCGGCCGTCGCCGCATCCGCCGAGACAGTGCTCAGCAGCGCGGCGGCGGCGATTCCGAGGGCGGCGATATGACGACGACCGATGTTCATTGTTGTTTCCTCCGTTGTATTATTATCCCGGTATCAGTCTTTGTAGTCGGGCTCCTTGCGGTCAAGGATGCGCTTCAGCGCGTCGAAGTGCCAGTCGCAGTTCGGACGGCCGCCATACTGGTAGCGATTGTTGCGGAACTCGCTCAGCGTATGATCGACCACCTCTTCGGTAATCGGCTTCAGCGGCCGGTTCGTCCACATGGCATACAACTGCACCTGCGCGACCCGTTCGGCGTAGTACAGCCGGTCGTAGGCTTCCGCGACCGTCTTGCCGACAGTGGCGATGCCGTGATTGGCCATCATCAGGACCGTCTTGTCGCCGATGATCTCGGCCAGACGCGCGCCCTCGGCCGGATCGAACGCCGGGCCGGTGTATTCCTCGTCGTACGCGGTGTGGATCAGCGTGCCGAGTTCGGTCTGGCCGATCGGCAGGATGTGCTGATCCTGCAGGCGGGACAGAGCGCTCGCATACGGCATATGGGTGTGGAACACCGCCGCGGCGTGGTCCGCCAGCTTATGGATCGGCGCATGGATGCAATAAGCGGAGCGTTCGATTTCGCCCTCGCCGCTCAGGCGGGTGCCGTCGTAGGCCACTTCCATGAAGCAGCTTGCGGTCACTTCGGACCAGTGCAAGCCGAACGGAATCTGATAGTAGCGGTCGTCGTGGCCGGGCACGCGCAGGGTGAAATGGTTGAAAATCCCTTCATTCAGGCCATGCATGACGGCCAGCCGGTGCGCGGCGGCCAGATCGACACGCGCCTGCCAGCGTTGCGTGGACAGATCGAGATCCTTCGGTTGCAGTGACTCCAACGGCATGGGAACGCTCCTTTACGGCGATGATCGGGGATCATTGGCCGTACAAGGCGTTGCGTCAATCGTGACATGCACACCGAAGCCACTGTAAGCTCGCGTCAACCGAACCGGAGCGAACCATGTCCTATCCCCTGCCATCCGCCGACCTGAAAAGCCTCGGCTTCGCCGCCAAGCCGCTCGACCACCTCGACGCCCTGATCCGATCGCACATCGACGCCGGCAAATACCCCGGCGCGCAAATCGCCTTGGCCCGTCACGGCCGGCTCGCGCTGTGCCGCACCTACGGCAACGCCCGCACCGAGGGCGGCAACCGACCCGCCACCGACGACACGCTGTGGCTGCTGTTCTCCCAGACCAAGGTGCTTTGCATGGCCGGCCTCTGGGCGCTGGTCGAGGAAGGCAAGCTGTCCTTCATGGACAAAGTGTCCGAACATTTGCCGGAGTTCGCCAAGCGCGGCAAAGCCGACATCACCATCCATCAGGTCGCCAGCCATCAGGCCGGCTTCCCCGGCGCGCATCTGGAACGCGACGCTTGGCTGGATCATGCCAAGATGCGCGCGCAGGTCTGCGATTTCTCCCTGGATTGGACCCCAGGCTCCCGCATGGCCTACCACGGCCGCAGCGCCCATCCGGTGCTGGCCATGGTCATGGAAGCCGCCACGGGCGAGGATTTCCGCGATATTATTCACTCGCGCGTTCTGACCCCGCTGGGCCTGAGCAACGACGTCCGCGTCGGCGTGCCGGAAGCGATGCACGACCGCTGCGCCGACATGTACTACAGCAAGGGCAACGAGATGCCCTACGACAACAGCACCGAACTGCGTCTGGCCGGACTGCCGCACGGCGGCGGCTTCGCGACCGCGCGCGGCATGGCGGCGTTCTACCAGATGCTGCTGGGCAAAGGCCGCCTTGGCGATGCCCGCATCTTCTCGCCCCGCCTCGTGGAATACGTCACCCGCAACCACACCGGCGAGCTCGGCGACGGCACCATGGGCGGCATCCCCATGCACCGCGGCCTCGGCCCGCACGTGCGCGGCATGTCCGACCGCATCCGCGGCCTGGGCACCAACGCCCACCCCGACACGTTCGGCCACGGCGGGGCCGGCACATCGTATTCCTGGGCCGATCCGGCCAGCGGCGTGTCGTTCACCTACCTGACCAACAACGTCGTGCCCGATCCGTTCCACAGCGCTCGGCTGGACCGGGTGGCGAATCTGGTGCATGCGTCGATCGACTGAGGGACCGGGCAAATCCGTCATGGTCGGGCCTGACCCGACCACCTCAGGCCAATCGGATAAAGGTGGTCGGGTCAAGCCCGACCATGACGGGAAATAATGGCACAGACACTTCAAACCGACGTGGCAATCGTCGGCGCTGGCCCCGTCGGGCTGTTCGCGGTGTTCGAGCTGGGCATGCTCAAGCTGTCCAGCGTTTTGATCGACGCCTTGGCGGATGTCGGCGGGCAATGCGCCGCGCTGTATCCCGAGAAGCCGATCTACGACATCCCCGCGCACCCCGCGATCGATGCCGCCGACTTGGTCGCCCGCCTCGAACAGCAAATTGCCCCCTTTCCCACCCCCCGCCTGCTCGGGTGCGTCGTCACGGGACTGGCCGGGGAAAAAGGCGCGTTCGTCCTGACCACCGACCGAGGCGACACAGTGGAGGCCAAAGCTGTCATCCTCGCCGCCGGTGCCGGCGCCTTCGGCCCCAACCGCCCGCCGCTGGAGGGGTTGCCGGCGTACGAGACGACCGGTGCCGTGCAATACTATGTGAAGCAGCGTGAAGCGTTGCGCGGCAAGCGCGTGGTGATCGCCGGCGGCGGCGATTCCGCCGTCGATTGGGCTTTGGCGTTGAAGGACATCGCCCAGGTCGCCGTCGTCCACCGCCGCCCCAAATTCCGAGCGGCGCCGGAGACGGCAGCGCAGTTGGATGCGGCGGCGGCGAAGGGCGAGGTGGAGATGGTCATTCCGTATCAGCTTCACGCGCTTCATGGGGAAGCCGGCGTGTTGACCGGCGTCGAGGTCGCGACACTGAAGGGCGAAACGAAACTGCTGCCCGCCGATGTGCTGCTGCCGTTTTTCGGGTTATCGATGGACCTCGGGCCGATCGCCGGCTGGGGGTTGGACAGCGACGCGCATCACGTGAAGGTCGAGCCTTCCACCTGCGAGACCAGCACGCCGGGCGTCTTCGCGATCGGCGATGTGGCGACGTATCCGGGGAAGCTGAAGCTGATCCTGCAGGGTTTCAGCGAGGCCGCGATGGCCGCGCATGCCGCTCACGCGGTCGTACATCCGAACACGGCGTTGCATTTCGAATATTCCACCAGCAAGGGCGTGCCGGGCTAAGCGGCCGCAGCATGCTCCATCAGGCCGCCAGATTGAGCGCATCCCCCAGCTTGTCCACCAGGTAATCGACATCCCCCGGATCGAAATCCTCCGTCCGTGTCAGTACTCGCGTGATCACACGCGCCCGAAACCGCTCCAGCTCATGCGGTTCCCCATCGAAGCCGGTTTCATTCACCACATCCACCGCCGCCCGCACGCAGGAGAACAATTCCGGCGGCAATCCAGCTCGTCGGTACAACGCGGCCAAACCATTCGGCCCGGCGTCGTGCAGCAGGACCTGCACGTTTTCCACCTTCACGCCGGTCAGCTCCGCCATCGCCGCCTCGAAAAACCCGATATCGCCGGTGCAGATCGCCCGCACCATGATCGACGGAGTCAGCCGCCCGGTGTGGTGCATTTGCGCGACCATTGTCCGCAGATCCTCATCCGCCGCCCCGGCACTGAGGCGGATCACCGCGCGTTCCCGCCCCCGCATCACCAGATCGGCCGCCGCCCCGGCCGGCAGATTATGATTGCGTACCAAATGATCCTGCAGCCGGCGGGACACCAGTGCGATCAGCCGCTCCGCCACGGCCGGCGGCAACGTGTCGCGATTTACCATCGCCTCCTTCACCGCGTTGCTCGCCGGGAACCGGTCCACGGCCAGGGCCAACGCCGGCTCCGCGATACGGGCGCCGGCATTGCCCATCAGTGCCGCGACCGCTTCCTCAGCCCCGTGCGTCACCAAAGCGTCCGACACGCGTTCGGACACCACGGACCGGCCGGCGATGGCGGTCTGTTTGGGGGCGGAGGCGCGCTGCACGATCGCGACCAGATCGTCGTCCGTCAGCACCAGCGATTGCGCGAGGATGGGCAGCGACACCGCCTCCACATCCTCGGCCATGCGCAGCGCCACGTCGCGCGGCAGGTTGCGCGCCGACCGGACGCTTTGCGCCAAGGCGGTGCGCACCCCGGTTTCGATATCCTTGGCCAGGATCCGGACGATATCCTGCGCGAGTTCCAGCTCGTGCGCGGCGAGTTTCGGACTGTCGAGTTCCAGTCCCAATTTGCCGGCAAGCTCCGCCCGCGTGCTGGCCGAGGGTTCGGTCAGCAGCCGGGTGACGTCGGCGTGCGAGAGTGTCGATGTCATGTGACCCCTGTCTGGCTCATTGCCAGGGGATGATGACGCGAATGTATGAAGAAAAGGTTAACGTCGGCGAAGAAATTTCACCCGAAACGCCGCTTGCGCACCCTCGTCTCTCGGACAACACTCCGGCCACTATAAAAAGAAGGAGGGATACCCATGTTCATCCGCAATGCTTGGTACGTCGCCGCCTGGGCCGATGAGGTCGCCGACACCCCGCTCGCGCGCCGCATCTGCGGCGACGCCGTGGTTCTGTTCCGCGACAAGCAGGGCAAGGCCGCTGCGCTGATCGACATGTGCTGCCACCGCGGCGCCCCCTTGAGCATCGGCAAGGTCACCGACCTGGGCATCGAATGCGGCTATCACGGCCTGACCTTCGACTGCGCCGGCACCTGCGTCCGCATCCCCGGACAGGAGCAGATCCCCGCGCGCGCCCGCGTCCGGAGCTTCCCGTTGGTGGAACAGGACGGGTTCCTGTGGATTTGGATGGGCGAGGCCGCCAAGGCCGGCACATCCTCCATCGTCCGCTACCCCTGGCACAACGACGCCACGAACTGGCCGCACAAGCATACGCTGTATCCGGTCAAGGGCGCCGCCATGCTGATGGTGGACAATCTGATGGACCTGACGCATCTCGGCTACGTCCATACCTCGACCATCGGCGGCAACCCGATGACCCATGTCGAGGCCAAAATGGACACCGTCCGCACCCCGCTCGGCATCAAGTTCACCCGCTGGATGCTGAATTCGGTCCCGCCGCCCACCTATGTGAAAGCCTCGGGCTTCACCGGCCGCATCGACCGGGCCCAGCAGTTCGAGTTCATCGCGCCGGGGTCGATCATCCAGCTCAGCGCCGCGGATGAGGCCGGGGCGTTCAAGGACGGGCTGCCGGAAAACTGCAAGCTGCAATTCCGCCTGTTCCACGGCCTGACGCCGGAGACGGAAACGACCTGCCACTACTTCTGGTCCACCGCCAACGGCTTCCGCCCGAACGATCCGGCCGCCACCGAACAGCTGTTCCAGGAAATCGCCGGCGCCTTCATGGAGGACATGGCCGTCGTCCAGGGCCAGCAGGCGCGCCTGACCGAACTGGGCGAGGACGCTTTGGTCGACATCGTCTCCGACGCCGCGCGCATCCATATGCGCCGGGTGGTGGACCGATTGTTGGCCAAGGAACACCAGGCAATGGCGGCGGAATAGCGCCGATGCTTTTCTCCGAAATCCGTTTGGGCGGCCTGACACTGCCGAACCGCGTGGTGATGGCGCCCCTGACCCGCCAGCGCGCCGGAGCCGGCGACGCGCCGACCGCGTTGAACGCGCTGCACTACGCGCAACGGGCCTCGGCCGGGTTGGTTATCGCCGAGGCGTCGCAAGTGTCGGCTCGGGGCAAAGGCTACGTCGGCACGCCGGGCTGCCATTCGCCGGAACAGGTGGCCGGCTGGCGGCTGGTGACGGACGCGGTGCACGCGGGCGGCGGGCGGATTTTTCTACAGTTGTGGCACGCGGGACGGCGGTCGCATCCGTCGCTGCTGGGCGGGGCGCTGCCGATTTGTGCCTCGGCGGTGCGTCCGTCTCTGCCGGTGCGGTTGCCCGGCGGGGCCGAACAGCCGCCGGTGCCGCATGCGCTGACGTTGGATGAAATCCCCGGCATCATCGACGATTTCCGCCGGGGTGCGGCAAACGCTCTGGCCGCGGGTTTCGACGGTATCGAACTGCACGGCGCGAACGGTTACCTGATCGAGCAGTTCCTGACCGATAAAGCCAACCACCGGACGGACGCGTATGGCGGGTCGCTTCCGAACCGGCTGCGCTTCATGATGGAGGTCGTTGCGGCTGTGGTGGACGTCTGGGGCGCGGATCGCGTGGGCATCCGGTTCTCCCCGTTCGGATTCGCCAACGACGGCGGCGACAGCGACCCGGAGGCGACCTACAATGCGGCGATACAAGCCTTGGATGGGTTGGGATTGGCGTTCCTGCATTTGATCGAGCCCCGCGTCAGCGGCAACACCGACGGCGACCCGAACGCGATCTCGGCCGCCGCGCTGTTCCGGCCATTGTGGCACGGTCCGTTGATCGTGGCCGGAGGGTTCGATCGGGCAAAGGCGGACGCGGTGCTGGCGGAGGGCGTGGCGGATGCGGTGGCGTTCGGCCGGGCGTATATTTCGAACCCGGACCTGGTGGAACGGCTGCGGGTCGGGGCCGCGTTCGCACCCTATGATCGCGCCACGTTTTATGGCGGCGGGGCGGAGGGCTATACGGATTATCCGTTTACCCCCCGTCATGGTCGCGGGGGGTAATTACCCCGCCAACTCCCGTCTCACGATCGCCGCCCCTTCGGCCATCGCCTTCAGCTTCCCGAACGCCACATCCCGAGGCAGATACTTCATCCCGCAATCCGGCGCTGCCACCAGCTTCGTCGCATCCACGAACTTCAACCCAGCCCGCAGCCGCTCGGCCACGATATCCGCCGTCTCCACGGTATTATCCCCAAGGTCCAAAACCCCGAGCATAATCGTTTTGCCGGACAAGTCCCGCAGCACGCCCAAATCCAGTCGCGGCTGCGCCGCCTCGATGGAAATCTGCGTCGCCACCGTATCGGCCAACTGCGGCAGGAAACTGTAGCCCGACGGCTTGTTCGCCACGACCGCCGCATATCCGAAACAAAGATGCACGACCGTGATGCCCTCGATCCCCTCCAGCGCGCGGTTGATCGCCTTCAGCCCGTAACGCGAAGCCTTTTCGGGCGAGGTCCGCACCCAGGGTTCGTCCAGCTGCACCACATCGACGCCGGTCGCCTTCAGCGCCCGCAGTTCCTCATTGACGGCGATGGCATAATCCATCGCCATCTCTTCCTCGTCCTTGTAAAAGTCGTTTTTCACCTGCTGCGACAGCGTGAACGGCCCCGGCAGTGTGATTTTCGTTGCGTGCGTCGCGTGGCCCAGCAGAAACTCCGCGTCCCGCCGTTCGACAGCCGCCACGCGCCGGATGCGCCCGACCACCCGAGGCACCGGCGTCGCCCGTCCGCCCGACGAAAATACCTGGCCGGGATTCGCGGTATCGATCCCCTCCAGCGCCAGAGCGAAGCGATTGGAATAACTCTCCCGCCGTATCTCCCCGTCGGTGACAATATCGATCCCGGCCCGTTCCATTTCGCGGATGGCCAGAACCGTCCCGTCGTCCTGCGCCTGTTCCAGATACGGCTCCGCCACGCGCCAAACATCGTGCGCGTGGGTCCGCGGCACGCCGTGATGGTGCAGAGTTTCCCGGTTTACCAGCCAATCCGGCTGCGGGTAACTGCCGACAACGGTGGTCGGCAGCAGATGGGTCGGATATGTCATGTAAAACTCCTCAGATAATGCCGCGCGCCCGATAATCCGCGATCGCGGCACCGCTGTAGCCCAGCTCTGCCAAGATCGCGTCCGTATGCTGCCCGAGGTCCGGCGTCGGCCCCAAAGCGTCCGGCTGCGGCGCATCGCTCATGTTGATCGGCTGCCCCACCACCTTGATATCGCCGAGAACAGGATGATGCACGGTGCGCGCGATCCCCAAATGCTGCGTTTGCGGTTCGGCGAAGGTCATGGCGATATCGTTGATAGGCCCGCACGGCACGCCGGCTTCGTTAATGACCTTCAACCAATGCGCGCTGGGCTTCGTGCGCGTGATCTTGCCGATGTCTTCGTTGACTTGCTTCCGGTTTTTCGACCGCAACCCACCGGTCGCGTAGTCCGGGTTGGATAAAGCCGCTTCCCAGCCGATCGCCTTGCAGAACCGCTCCCACAGCCCCTGCCCCGAGGCGGCGATGTTGATGTGCCCGTCTTCCGTCGGAAACACCCCGGTCGGAATCCCCGTGGGGTGATCGTTGCCGGCCTGCCCCGGAACCTCGTGTGCCATCAGCCAGCGGGAGGCCTGGAAATCCAGCATGAAAATCTGCGATTCCAGCAGCGAGGTATGCACCCACTGGCCTTTGCCCGTCTGCGCCCGCTGCATCAGCGCCAGCAGAATGGCCTGCGACAGGAAAATGCCCGAGGTCAGATCGGCGATCGGAATACCCACCCGCACCGGCCCCTGCCCCGGCAGGCCGGTGATCGACATCAACCCGCCCATGCCCTGCGCAATCTGATCCACACCCGGCCGCGTCGCATCCGGCCCGCTCTGCCCGAAGCCGGAAATCGATCCGTAGACGATCCGCGGATTCACTTTCGCAAGTGTTTCGTAATCCACCTTCAGCCGGAATTTCACGTCGGAGCGGTAATTCTCCACCACCACATCGGCGGTTTCCGCGAGCTTCATGAAGATCGCATGCGCTTCTGGCGTCTTCAGGTTCAGCGTCATGCCGCGTTTGTTGCGATGCAGGTTCTGGAAATCGAACCCATGCCGGTTGCCGCCGACGACGTCGCCCTTCGCCTCCCCCGGCGGTTCGATCTTGATGACATCGGCGCCCCAATCGGCGAGCTGCCGCACGCACGTCGGCCCGGCGCGATGGGCGGTCAGATCGAGGACTTTCAGGCCTGCGAGTGGCAACGTGGCCATGGCAAATGCTCCTTGGACGTGGGTGCGATTGCCCACATCATCCGCCAGGACCGGTCGGTTGCACAGGGGGGAGGCGAACATGGTAAGCTGCCGCGACAGGAGCAAGCCATGGCCCAACGCCTCAACCGCACAGAGTACCATCGGTGGTCCGAAGGCCAGGAGGGCCGTTACGAGCGGATCGCGGGCGAACCCGTCGCGATGGCCCCCGAACGCGCGATGCACGTCCGCCTCAAAAGTCGTGTTTGGGCGACGCTGGATCGCACCATTCGCGCGGCGGGCCTTGACTGCGAGGCGTTGGCGGATGGCCTGACGGTCGAAATCGACGACGATACCGATTACGAGCCGGACGTTATCGTGCATTGCGGCCCGCCAGTCCACCCCGATGCCACGGTCGCCAGCAATCCCGTCGTCGTCGTGGAAGTCCTGCCGCCCTCCACGCAATCGATCGACACCACCGACAAGCTCGCCGATTACTTCCGTGTCCCCTCCATCCAGCATTATCTGATCGTCCGAGCCCGCCGCCGCGAAATCGTGCACCATTTTCGAAGGGGGGACGAAATCGGTTGCCGCATCGTCGATATTGGGACCATCCAGCTCGACCCACCCGGAATCGCCCTCCCGATCGACGACGTCTATACGGGGATCATGTAACCAAGTTCCGACCGGAGTCCCCTCCCCCATGTGGCCCATTCGTTCCGCCCTGTATCTCCCCGCCCACCGCCGCGACTGGGTCGCCAAGGGCATCCGCGTCAAACCCGGCGCCGTGATCCTGGACATCGAGGACTCCGTCCCGCCCCAGTTCAAGCCCCAAGCGATGTCCTTCCTGAAGGACGAAATCCGCGAACTCCGCGAAGCCAACATCGGCGCCATCGTCCGCGTCCAGCCCATCCACGACGGCACACCGCACGAGGTCGAAGCCGCCGTCACCGAGGGGCTGACCGCGCTGATCATACCCAAGGTGCTCTCCCCCGACGACGTCCGCAAAATGGCGGATATCCTCAGCTACGCCGAGGGCCGAGCCGGTGTCGCGCATGGCAGCGTCGGCCTGCTGCCGCTGCCGGAAACGCCGGAGGCCATGTACGACGCCCGCGACATCGCCAAAGCCAGCAGTCGCGTCCGCGGCATCCACGGCGCCCTCAGCGGCCCGGTATCCGGCGACCTCGCCCGCGCCTTTGGATTCCGAGCGACCAGCGAGGGCCTGGAACAGATGTATCTCGCGTCCAAGCTGGTGCTCGACAGCCGGGCCGGCGGGGCGAACTACCCCATCGCCGCCGCCTTCGGCACCCCGGCCGCCGACCTCGACGCCGTCGAACGCCTGATCCGCCGCGCCCGCGACTTCGGCTACACCGGCGTCGCGGTGATGCACCCGACCCATGTCACCGTCGCCAACGCCGTCTACAAACCCACCCCGGAAGAAGTCGCCTACTACGAAGGCCTGCTTGCGGCGTTCGAAGCGGCAGAGAAAGCCGGGCTCGGCGCGGTGAGCTACCAGGGCGCCATGGTCGACTATGCCATGCTGCCCTTGGCGCTGGAGGTACTCGCGGACGCGAAAAGAGGCTAATTCCCGCAAAAAATCGGCGGCGCGTTAACCTTTTATCAACCATTGCTCCGGTACACTCGGCTGCCATCAGAAAGGCGCCGCGTGTCCGACCTCCGTCTGCCTCCGATCCAACCCTACCATCCCACGACCTTTCAGGAACGTGGGGTGTTGGTGCCGTTCACCACCCCGCTGCTGGGCGGCACCCGCGCGCGTCCATCGGAAAAATTCGGGCTGGATCTGGTCATTCCCAACCCATCGGGCGGCCCCGGGGTCTATATCCTGAGCTGGACCAGCATCGACGCGCTCTGCCGCCCCACCATTCACGACCGGCAGCTCAGCGAGCGGATCGCCACGATCCCCAGCGTCGCCCCCAGCACCATCCGCCGCGTCGCGCGGGAAGTCGCGGCGGAGGGGCTGGCCGGCGAGGAAGCCCGTCTGGCCGCCCTGAACGCCAGCGATACCGACAAGAACGACCGCACCGTCACCAACTTCCTGCTGCTGATGCAGCTGATCCAACAGGTCGGCCTGTTCCGCGACGCCGGCCCGAGCGATCCGGACATGGAAACGCGCGCGCGCCTCACGGTTGCCCGGATCGCGCCGCGGGTCGGCCGCTCGCCGGACTGGATCGCAACCGCGCTCGAAGCCCTGGGCGATGTGTTCGCGCCGATCGGTGTGGCCGGACAGCCGACCCAGAGCCGGGTGCCGCGGCTCATCGCGATGTTGCGCCGCACCTGCGCCGATCTCACGATCTGGAGCCGGCTGCAGCAGCAGGCTGACCACGTGGGCTATGTCGATATGATCTGTGCCGTCGCCGAACACACCTTGGCAATCGCCGAAACCGGCATCGCGCAGACCCAGGCGATGACCGCCAATTTGCCCGATCTTCTGATGAAATGGGCGCGGGACCCCGACACCATCGTCCGCCTCGCCGCCCGCCCGGAATGGCTGCTCGATGGCTGGGATCAGATTTGCCACATCTGGGATGAAGCGAAGGACGACGCCGCCTGCCGCGCCGCGCTGATCGAAATCGCGCTGCTCGTGCCAGTGCTGCCGCGGGAAGCGCGTGATTGGGCCGACCTGGAGCTGGAAAGCGACCCAAAGGCGCGCTGGCGACGCACGATCCCGTTGAACGAAGATTGGCGCACCGGCGGCAAGGTGTTCGAGCTGATCGCGCGCAACGAACGCATTTTGGCCGCGACATGCTGATGCATCCCAGGAGTAAGCGAACGATGCCCGACAAAGCCACTGCCCAGCGGGCCGCGGAAACGCGTGCGATCCGTCACGAAGTGGCGGATGCCGGCGACGAAAAAATACTGCGCATCGTGGCCTTGCTCGACCGGTCATCCGCCCCGGCCGGCGCTCAGGCGATTCTCGATCCCTTGCGCCCCCGCCTCGCCGCCTTACGTCCGTCGCGGCCATTGCGGTTCGAACGGCTGCTGTTCATGCCCTTCGGGTCGCTGGTGGTGCCGGCGCTGGCGTGGCGACCGGACAAGCCGGCCATTCCACGCGGAACGCTGATGTCCTTCGGGCAGACGGTGCGCGCCGGGCTGAATGCGATATCCGCCGACATCGACCGCATCATCCAGGACAAAACCACGCACGATACCGCCGCCGTCATGGAGGCCGGAGAGATTCTATGGTCGCGCGCGGCGGATTATCTGGCGGATACCCCCGACCCGGTCGGCTGGGACGCGACCGGACTGCCCGCCACCGTTTATCCGGGTCTGGCGCGCGCCATCGCGTCGGTGCTGCGTCGAGCGCTCGATCTGCGCGGCATGGTGCGCGACGCCGCGATCGGGGCAACCGGTCCTAACGAAGCCGCGCTGCGCCGCCTGTTCGAGGGAATCGCCAAGGAATCGGCCGTGGGCTGCGGCATGCTCGTCACGCTTCTCCTGGAGGAACTGCCGCATGCCGCGACGCATCTGCGGCTGCTGCTGGCCGCTGGCAGCGGCACGCCGGAATGGGCGGTCCTGCGGCAAAGCATGGAACGCGGCGTCGACGATCTGCTGACCCAAATGGAACAGCCAACGGGTTTCGAAGACGAAATCCGCCACGCCCCCTTGCAGGAGATCGGGCGGGAAGTCGCGCGCATCTCGGCCTTGTTGCGCGACATCGAAGCCGAACCCGACACCGCCAAACACCGGCCGCGTCTGTATGCCATCCGCACCAAACTGGATGCCTTGTGTCGTCAGCGCTTCGACGCCGGCCTGACGGACCGGCTCGTCGCGCCTTTGTCGTCGCCAACTCGCGCGGTCGATGGTTCGACGCAATCCGGCATGGAGACATCGGTGCGGGACCTGCGCGTCCTGGAAACCGCCGCGCGCGATATCGGAAGCGCCAGCCACTATCGGGCCCAACTGGAAAAAGCGACCGCGACCGTTAGTGCCGCGGTGGCCGCCGGCATCCTGACCCCGATGCGCCAGGTGCGGCTGGTCGAGCTGCTCGCCGGACCCGAAGCCGCCGACGCGCTCTACCGCAGCTTCCGCACCGCCTGATGCCTAAACGCTGGGTTCGTGCGAACATGGCGGCGTTCGCACGACGGAGACCGCGCCATGCCCAACGATGCCGCCCCGCAACCCATCCTGCTGTCCGACTACCGCCCGCCCGCCTTCCGCGTGGATACGGTCGATCTGTCGTTCGACCTGCATGAAACCGCGACCGTGGTCCGGTCCCGCCTGTCGGTGCGGCGAGATGGCGACAGTGCGGACATGCATCTGAACGGGGAAGCGCTGACCCTGCTGTCCATCGCCCGCGATGGCGTTGCGCTGACGCCTGACCAATACCGCGTCGAACCCCACGGGCTGACCGTCCTGGGGATGCCCGCCGCCTGCGTGCTGGAAATCGCGGTCCAAATCGATCCCAAGGGCAACAGCGAACTCAGTGGCCTGTACCTGTCCAACGGCAGCTACTTCACCCAGTGCGAGGCCGAGGGTTTTCGGCGGATCACCTATTTCCCCGACCGTCCCGGCGTGATGGCGCGCTTCACATCCACGATCGCCGCCGACAAGGCCGCCGTCCCGGTGATGCTGTCGAACGGCAATCCCGGCGCCGTGGAGGACCTCGGCGACGGCCGCCACCGCGTGATGTGGACCGATCCGCACCCGAAACCCTGTTATCTGTTCGCGCTGGTCGCGGGCGACCTCGTCGCGGTGAAGGATAATTTCACCACGAAATCCGGGCGCCACGTCGATCTGGGCGTCTACGTCCGCCGCGGCGATGAGGACCGGTGCGCCCATGCCATGGTGTCGCTGAAGAAGTCCATGACCTGGGACGAGGACGTGTTCGGCCTGGAATACGACCTGGATGTCTTCAACATCGCCGCCGTGTCCGATTTCAACATGGGCGCGATGGAGAACAAGGGTCTCAATGTTTTCAACACCAAATATGTGCTGGCGCGCCCCGACACCGCGACCGATGTCGATTACCAGGGCATCGAGGCCGTCATCGCGCATGAGTATTTCCACAACTGGACCGGCAACCGCGTCACCTGCCGCGACTGGTTCCAGTTGTCGTTGAAAGAAGGCCTCACGGTCTACCGCGATCAGGAATTCTCCGCCGATCAGGGCAGCCGAGCGGTGAAGCGGATCGGGGACGTGCGGGTATTGCGGGCGATGCAATTCCGGGAAGACAGCGGGCCGCTGGCACACCCGGTGCAGCCCGCGAGCTACCTCGCGATCGACAATTTCTACACACCCACGGTCTACAACAAAGGCGCCGAAGTGATCCGCATGATGGCCACCATCATCGGCAAAGCTGCCTTCCGTCGCGGCATGGATTTGTATTTCGCTCGGCATGACAATCAGGCCGTGACGATCGACGATTTCGTCGCCGCGATGCAGGATGCCTCGGGCGTCGATCTGACCGAGTTCAAACGTTGGTACCATCAGGCCGGTACGCCTGAGATTGTCGTCACCGACGAATACGACCCCGCCGCGAAGCGGTATTCGCTGACGATCACGCAACGCACCCCGCCGACGCCGGGTCAGACCGACAAACAACCGGCCGTCATTCCGGTCGCGCTGGGGTTGCTGGACGGTAACGGCCAGGAGTTGCCGACGAAACTGGAAGGCGAAACCGAGGCACTGACCGGCACCCGTGTCGTTCTCGCCAACCGCACCGAGACCAAGTTCACGTTCGTGGAGGTCGCCAGCCCGCCGGTGCCGTCGCTGCTGCGCGGCTTCTCCGCCCCGGTGAAAATGTCCGGCATGTCGCGGGAGCGTCTGCAATTCCTCGCCGCGCACGACACCGATCCATTCGCGCGGTGGGAGGCCGGTCAGCAATATGCCACCGGCTTGCTGCTGGACATGGTCGCTTCCATTCAGCGCGGCGAAACGCCGGTCGTGGAACCGGCGTTGATCCAGGCCATGGGCGCGACGCTCGACGGCGACGATCCCGCATTCGTGGCGGAGGCGCTGTCGCTGCCCGGCGAGGCGTTCCTGGCCGACCAGATGGCGGTGGTGGACCCTGACGCGATCCACGCGGCTCGGGATTTGGCGCGCCGCGCCATCGCCGCCGGCCTGCGCGACCGGTTGGCGGCGCTGTACGAAAAACTGACAGACAAAGGCCCTTACACCACCGACGGCGCCGCGGTCGGACGGCGGTCGTTGCGGAACGCGTGCCTTGCCTATTTATCGGCCGAGGGCGATCCCACGCGCGCCAAAGCCCAATTCGACGCCGGCGGGAACATGACCGACGTGCTGGCGGCGCTGTCCGTGCTGTCCGGCATCGAATGTCCGGACCGCACGCAGGCGTTGGGGGCGTTCCATGCGGCATGGCGGGACGATCCTCTGGTCCTGGACAAATGGTTCAGCCTGCAGGCGGTCTCGCCGTTGCCCGAAACGATGGCAGCCGTACGGGCGTTGGCCGCACACCCGGATTTCGATTTGCGCAACCCGAACCGCGTGCGATCTCTGGTGGGCAGTTTCGGGTTTAATCAGGTGCGTTTCCACGCGGCGGACGGATCGGGCTACCGCTTCCTGGCCGACATGATTATCCGGCTCGACCCCGCGAACCCGCAGATCGCCGCGCGGATGGTGTCGCCGCTGGGGCAGTGGCGGCGGTTCGACGCCGGCCGGCAGGCGCTGATGAAAGCCGAGTTGGCGCGGATCGTCGCATTGGCGGGCGTGAGCAAAAATACGTTCGAGATGGCGTCGAAGAGTTTGGCGGAGTAATGTCCCTGTTCGTCATCCCCGGACTTTTTCCGGGAATGACGAGGTAAAAAAATCGGACAATGGTCGAACAGACCGGTTCGAGAAGAAACGGAGGAAACCCATGGCCCAAACCAGCCGCTTTTCCGGTGCCGCCGACACCGCGTGGCTCGACCGCCTCGTGGAACCGATCCTGGAACCCGACCTGCCGATCGTCGATCCGCATCATCATCTGTGGGAGCGCGACGGCAATACCTATCTGATGCCGGAACTCCTGACCGACATGAAAAGCGGCCACAACATCGTGGCGACGGTGTTCGAGGAATGCCATTCCATGTATCGAACGGACGGGCCGGAGGAAGAAGCCTCCCTCGGCGAAACCGAATTCGTCACCGGTTTGGCCTCGGATCGCGCGTGCCAACGCATGGTCGGGCGCGTCGATATGATGCTGGGCAGCCGAGCGAAGGGATTGCTGGAACGGCACATCGCCGTCAGCGGCGGACGGTTTACCGCGATCCGCCAGTCCACGGCCTGGGACGGATCGGACAAGGTGCACAAGGTCGTGCCGACGCCCGAAATGCTGCGTGATGTGACCTTCCGCCAGGGCGTCGCCTGCCTCGCGCCGTTGCACATCGCCTTCGATGCCTGGGTTTATCACCCGCAGATACAAGAGGTCGCGGAACTCGCCGCCGCCTTCCCGAACACGCAGATCGTGCTGAACCATGTCGGCAGCCCGATCCTCGGCGGGCCGTACGCCAGCATGCGGGACCAAGTGTTCGTGGATTGGAGGGCGTCGATGGCCGCTCTGTCCCGTCACCCCAATGTCACCGTCAAGCTGGGCGCATTGCCGATCCGCCTGCCCGGCTCCACCGCCAACCGCGACCTGCCGCCGTCGTCCGAGGAAGTGGCCACCGCTTGGCGCCCCTGGCTGGAGACCTGTATCGAATTGTTCGGCGCCGACCGCTGCATGTTCGAGAGCAATTTCCCGGTGCAAAAGCGCTGGTGCTCCTACGCCGTGGTATGGAACGCGTTCAAGCGCATCGCGTCCGGCGCATCGGCGGCGGAAAAGGCCGCGCTGTTCGCGGGGACGGCTTCGCGCGTCTACCGTCTGGATTGAGGGATTTCGTACAATGGCAACATTCTCCGATCAGGTCTGGCAAAGCACCGCACCTCTGCGCGCGGCCATCCACGCCATGCCCTTCAATGCCGAACTCGCCGCCGGCACGCTCAGCCGAGAACGGTTCCATACGTATATTGTCCAGGATTCCCTGTATTTGTCCGACTACGCACGTGTGCTGGCATTGGCGGCCGCCCGCGGCCCCGATATGGCGGTGCTGCAAACATTCGCGCATTCCGCCCTTGGCGCCGTATCGGTCGAACAAGCACTGCACGAACGCTATTTAAAGGAATTCGGCGTCGATCCGGCCATCGTGTCCGATACCGAACAATCCCCGGATTGCCTGGGCTACACCAGCTTCCTGCTCGCCACCGCCTATCATGAACCGTGGGAGGTTTTGTTGGCCGCCCTGCTCCCCTGTTTTTGGCTGTATTGGGACGTCGGCCAGGCGATCGCTCGCACCGCCGCGCCGGACAATCCTTATCGCGCCTGGATCGACACCTACGCCGATGAGGGTTTCGGGAACGCCGTCCGAGCGGTCATCGCGCTGACGGACAAAGCTGCCGAGGAAGCCTCGCCCGCCGTGCGACAGAAGATGACGACGGCGTTCGTAAGGTGCTGCCAATACGAATGGCTTTTCTGGGATGGCGCTTACCGGCAGCGGGTGTGGCCGACAGGAATGTAAGGCATTATCGGCGGGAGACGCGCCGGTACGACGCTGGCTCGAACGCCTGACGCTGTGCCTCGGTCAGTTCTGGCGCATCGGGGCCATAGGCGACTCGACTGTCAGGCATGCCGCTCTCGATCCACGCCAACGCGTCAAGGGCGTCGTGGTCCAACGCCCCTACGGCCAGTTGATGCCGGATGCCGGAGACGATGGCCCGTTTAGCCGAGGAAGATCGTGCGCTCATGTGTATCCGCGTACCGTATGCTGACAATCTCGATAATACCATGTTCCTTCATGTAGGCCACAAAATAAACCACCGTACGAGGGATCCCATCAGGTCCTGCGAGTTGCCGCCCGACCAACGCCTGAAAGCTGTTTCGTCCCGGCTTTCGGTGTTCGATATCGACCGGTTTGTAGATTCTCGTCCAATCCGCCCGCTCCGCCGCCGTGAACGCCGGACGCGTCGGATAGTCGGTCTCATGCCGTCTGCGATTGGCGACATTCCATACGAACGCGGAGTAGGTTTCGAGTTGCGGTCCTCGCCAACTCCCGGCCAGGGTCTTCTTTCTCGGTGCCATCCGGCCTATCGCACACCTTCCAAAATCGCTTGCTTGCCCGCACGCGGTTCGAACGGGCGCGACCGATCATACAAGGGGACGGTTAACAGAAGGTTAATCGCCAACATAAAAATGGGGGCCTTGCCGCATTTCCTCCCGCGCCGTACACGCTCCCCAAACACGTTCGACAGGGAGCGCCATAACATGATCCGCCGCCGAGCATTCACCGCTGGGGTCGCCGCCATCTTGGCCGCGCCCGCAGTCTCTCGCGCCGCCGCCAACGCGCCGCTGAAATTCATCCCGCAATCGGACCTGACGATCATCGATCCCATCGTCACCACCGTCTACACAGCCCGCAATCACGGCTTCATGGTGTTCGACACGCTGTTCGGCATGGACAGCAATTATCAAATGCAGCCGCAGATGCTCGACCGGGTCGAGACCGAGGACGACGGCAAGCGCTGGAAGCTCCGCCTGCGCGAAGGGCTGTTCTGGCACGACGGTGAAAAGGTCACCGCGCGCGATTGCGTCGCCTCCATCAGGCGCTGGGCGGTGCGCGACGGCATCGGCAGCCTGCTGATGGCGCGGACCGACGAACTGGCCGCCATCGACGACCGCACCATCCAGTTCCGCCTGAAGCGGCCGTTCCGCATCCTGCCTTACGCGCTGGGCAAAATCTCCACGCCGATGTGCGCGATGATGCCGGAACGTCTGGCCAACACCGACCCGTTCAAGGCGGTGACGGAAATGACCGGCAGCGGACCGTTCCGCTTCAAGGCCGATGAGTGGATATCCGGCGCCCGCGCCGTCTACACGAAATTCGACCGCTACGTCCCGCGCGCCGAACCGACCACTGGCTGGACCGCGGGCGGTAAGATTGTACATCTCGAACGGGTGGAGTGGCTGACCAGCCCGGACGACGGCACCTCCGCCAGTGCCATGCGCGCGGGCGAAATGGACTGGTGGGAACTGCCCACCCCCGATCTGCTGCCCATGCTGCGCAAATCCGGCAAAATCCGCGTGGAAATCAAAGACCGCAACGGCACGCTCGGGTTCATGAAGACCAACAACCTGCAGCCCCCGTTTAACAACGCCGCCATAAGGCGGGCATTGCTGAGCGCCATAGACCAGAAGGAATTCATGACCGCCGTCGCCGGCGAGGACCCGGCGATGTGGCGGGCCGGAGTTGGCATCTTTACCCCAGGAACCGACATGGCAACCGACGCGGGGATGGAGGTGTTGAACGGCCCCCGCGATCTGGCCAAGGTTCGTGCCGCGTTGAAGGATGCGGGTTACAATGGCGAGAAAGTTGTGATGCTCGCACCGGGGGAGCCTTACTACCGCAAGGCGATGACCGATGTCGGCACCGCGATGATGCAGTCGGTGGGCATGAACGTCGAAACCGCGGCGATGGACTGGGGCACCGCGATCGTGCGCCGGGAAATCAAGAAACCGGTGGATCAGGGCGGCTGGAGCACAGTCTTCACCACCGCCAACGGCCTGGATATGCAGACACCGCTGCTGCACTTCCTGCGCACGACCGGCGAGAAGGCTTGGTTCGGCTGGACCGACAGCCCGAAAATCGAGGAACTGCGCAGCGCCTGGGCCGATGCGCCCGATCTGGACACGCAGAAAAAGGTCGCCGCCGACATCCAGCGCCAGTGCTGGATCGACGTGCCGCATCTGCCGGTCGGTATCTGGTATCAGCCGGTGGCCTGGCAGAACTCCATCGACGGCATCCCGGACGGGTTCCCGCTGTTTTGGGGGGCACGACGGGTTTAACCCCTCATATTCACCGCATAGCAGGGATTCGCTGGCAGGCACGGCACACCCGTCTGGAATCGCATAAGGTTTGGTTCTCGACGCCATACCCGATGCCCGGACAGAATCTGCCATGCCTGCCGACACCGAAGATACCCTCCTGCCGTTC
>CAITUP010000139.1 GCA_903895595.1 uncultured Acetobacteraceae bacterium
CCGGCACGTCCATGCGGATTTTTCGGGACGCGCGCGCCGCGCAGACGATCGGGAATTCGTTCGCGGGATGCGTGAATCCGGTAGGGACAAGCCCTGGGATGACGGATGGGGCGAATGACGGCGTTCAAGCGATTGCCCTGCCGTTGGTATAAACAACGCGGTGCAGCAGGTCTCCGCCTTCCATCGCGCGGCGGCAATTTTCCGCCGCGATGGAAAAGCTCCGGTCGAACGTTCCGGTGGTGAGCCACGCGATATGCGGCGTCGCGACGACGTTGGGCAATGCGAACAACGGGTCGGCGAAATCCGGCGGTTCGGCGGCGAATACATCCAAGCCGGCGCCGCCCAGATGCCCCGAGCGCAACGCGTCGGTCAAAGCCGCCTGATCCACCAACCCACCGCGCGCCGTATTGATCAGTACCGAACCCTTTTTCATCCGGCCCAGCGTGGCGGCATCGATCATCCCCACCGTTTCGGCCGTCTGCGGCACATGCAGGCTGACCACATCGGATTCCGCCAACAACGCGTCCAACGGCCGGTATTCCCCCACGGCATCGGCCACCGGCCGCCGAGCGGTATACACAACGCGGCACCCCATCGCCGCCAGCACCGGCGCGAGCAACCGGGGAATCGATCCGTATCCGATCAGTCCCACGGTCCGCCCGCCCAATTCCCCGATGCCATCCTGCAATGCCGGATCGCTCCAGACCCCAGCGCGCATCCCCGCATCGAATGCCGGGATGCGGCGAATCACCGCGAGCATCAGCGACAAAGCCAATTCCGCCACCGCGCGAGAATTCGTCCCCGGCAGATTGCACACCGGAATCCCGCGCGCTTTCGCCGCGTCCAGGTCGATGGTGTTCACGCCCACGCCGATTTTCTGGATCAGCCGTAACCGAGGCGCCGCTGCGATCATCGCCGCCGTGCAGGGCTTCAGCACGTGCCACAGCACGTCGCAGTCCGGCAGCAACTGCATCAGCAGCGCATCGTCGTTCTCCGGGCAAACCGTAATCGACAAACCCGGCACCGCCGCCAATCGCGCCGCCAGATCGGGACCGGCGGTATTGTGAAAAACGACGCGCGTCACCGCGACCGCCCCAGAACCGACCCGCCCGCGTAACGGGCGCGGCCGCCGAGCGCTTCCTCGACACGAAGGGTTTCGTTCCACTTGGCCATGCGTTCGCTGCGCGTGAAGCTGCCGACCTTCAGTTGCCCGGCGCCCCAGCCGACCGCGAGATGCACAATGGTGGTATCTTCGGTTTCCCCTGATCGAGCGGAAACAATGGCTGAATAACCGCATTCCTTCGCCGCGTCCCAGGCGGCCAATGTTTCGGTGATGGTGCCGCGCTGGTTCGGTTTCAGCAGCACGGTATTCGCGGCTCCGATCCGCGCGGCCTCCCGCACGCGCCCGGCATCGCTGACCAGGAAATCGTCGCCCACGATCTGCACGCGCTTGCCCACTTCAGCCGTGAACGCTCGGAAACCTTCGGTATCGTCTTCCGCCAGCGGGTCCTCGATCGATAAAACAGGGTAACGGGAAATCCACCCCGTCAGCATACGAATCATCGCCTCCGTATCGAGTTCCCGATCCTCCAGCGCCAGCTTGTAGCGCCCGTTTTTGCCGAATTCCGACGCCGCGATGTCCAGCGCGATACCCACTTGCGAGCCCGGCCGAAAACCCGCGCGTTCTATGGCGCGCACCAGCGTATCCAGCGCCTGCTCGTTCGTGGAAAACGCCGGCCACCAGCCGCCCTCATCCGCGACGCCTTGCAGCGTGCCGGCTTCCTTCATCAGCAACCCGGCGTGGCGATAGACCTCGGCCGTCCAGTCCAGCGCTTCGGCGAAATTCGCCGCCGCCGGGCACATGACCATAAAATCCTGAATGTCCACGCGCCGCCCCGCATGCGCGCCACCCCCAAAGATCTGGATCTGGGGCAGGGGGATCAACGCCGCATCCGGCCCACCGATGTAGCGATACAACGGCTCCTCGGACGCATGTGCCGCCGCGTGCAGCGCTGCCATCGATACCGACAGCACCGCGTTCGCGCCGAGGCGCGACTTGTTCGGTGTGCCATCGAGTTCGATCAACACCCGATCCAGCGCCGCCTGATCCGTCGCGTCCAACCCGGTCACCGCCCGCGCGATTTCCCCGTTCACGTTCGCCACCGCGCGGGTGACATCGTAACCGCCGAACGCCGCTCCGCCATCGCGCAAATCCACGGCCTCCCCGGACCCGGTGGAGGCCCCGGCCGGCGCGATCGCCCGCCCCACGGCGCCGTTCTCCAGCATCACATCGGCTTCCACGGTGGGGCGGCCGCGGCTGTCCCAGACCCGGCGTCCGTGTACGAAGGCAATGGCGGTCGATGTCATGAGCGTAACTCCTCGGTCCAGATTTGCCGCACGGAGGCAAGAAACTCCGGCGAATCGGTCAGCAACGCGTGCGCCACGCGGCGCACCCGGTTTTTGTCGGCTTCGTCCACGATGTACTCGACCGGCGATTTTCCATCCACACGCGCGAGGAACAGTCCCGGCAACAAATGCGCTGCCCGTCGTTCCAGATCGGCCGGCGGTTCCCAAGCGACGCCGGCGCGATACGACTCCGCCATGGCATCGAAACACGCCAAAAACCCGTCGCGCGCGGCGGGGGTCCACAGGCATTTCAGCAACAAATGATTCAAGCAAAACGCCAGATCGAACGCCGGATCGCCCCACCACGCGCATTCCGCGTCCAGAAACACCGGTCCCTCCGGCCCGCACAGAATATTCTTCGGGCTGACATCGCCGTGCACCAAAGCCCGCTTGTTCGCCTGAGTCGTTGCCACCAGGCCGTGCAGCCGCTCCGCCAAATCCGGGTGCGCGCGGGCGGTCGCGACCAAATACGGTTCCAGCCTGATGTCGTAGAAAATCCCATCGGTCGGGAAGTCGGCGGCCACCGAGAGATCGCCCGCGGTAGCGGCGTGAATACGCGCTAAAGTCGTTCCCACAAGCGCCGCGAATGCCGGATCGGCGCGGCCGTCGCGCAACTCCGCCTTCCACAGCGGATACGCATCGCCGGGCAGAAACGCCATGGCCAGCGCGCCGGCTTCCTCGTCCTGCCCCAACAATTCAGGCGCCGAACCCGGCACGGCCGCGGCGGCGCGCCGCATCCACCGAGCTTCATAGATGTTGCGCTCGACCGGCGCCCGCCAATCGGCGGCGACGCGCAGTTTCGCCAGCGCCCGCTTCACGCAAACCAGGCCGTCCGGCGTATCGATCCGCCAAATGTCCGACGACACACCGCCGGTCAGGCGCTCCCCCGTCGCCGTGTCGGGAGCACGCAACCCCATCCGCCGCAGCGCGTCGATAATCTCCCGGGGCGGTCGCTCTTCGGCCATGAAAATCCTGCCACTTGAGGCCCACGCCTCCGCCGCGCACACTAGGGCAACTGGGAAAAAGGGGAAACGCGATGTCCGAGACATTGGAAGCCGATTACGTCGTCGTCGGGGCCGGTTCGGCCGGCTGTGTCATGGCCGCGCGCCTGACCGAGGACCCGAACACCACCGTCACCCTTCTGGAAGCCGGCGGCAACGACAACCATTTCTGGATCCATGTGCCTCTGGGCTTCGGCAAGACCTTCGCCGACCCCAAGGTGAACTGGATGTTCAACACCGAACCCGACGCCAACGGCCGCTCCATGTACTGGCCCCGAGGCAAGGTGCTCGGCGGTTCCAGCTCCATCAACGGCATGATCTACATCCGCGGCCAGCATGAGGATTTCGATCACTGGCGGCAGTTGGGCAATCCCGGCTGGTCATCCACCGACGTGCTGCCCTATTTCCGCCGTTCGGTGAGCCAGGAGCGTGGCGCCGACGAATACCACGCCACCGACGGCCCGCTGGCGGTGTCGGACGTGCGCTACACTCATCCGCTGTGCGACGCCTTCATCGAGGCGGCGGTGGAACTCGGCTTCCCGAGGAACGACGACTTCAACGGCAAGGTGCAGGAAGGCGTCGGCTACCAGCAGACGACCACGAAAAACGGCAAACGCTGGTCCACCGCCGTCGGCTACCTGAAACCCGCCATGGGCCGCCCGAATCTCCGGGTCATCACCCGCGCGCTGACGGATCGCGTGATTTTCGAGGGCAAGCGCGCCGTCGGCATCGCGTTCCAGGAAAACGGCGTGAAGAAAACGATTAAAGCCCGCAAAGAGGTCATCCTGTGCGCCGGGGCGATCGGGTCCCCGCATATTCTGCTGTTGTCGGGCGTTGGGCCGGCGGAGCATCTGCAGGACCATGGAATCGACGTGGTGCACCATCTGCCCGGCGTCGGGAAATCGTTGCAAGACCATTATTCCGGTGCGGTGAAGCTGCGCTGCAACCAAAAAATCACCTTCAACGACACGATGCAGAGCCCGCTGCGCAAACTCGGCGTCGGGCTGAATTATCTGCTGCGCCGGCGTGGCCCGTTGACGATGGGCGTAGGGCCGGTGGCATTGTTCGGAAAAACGCGGCCGGAATATGCCTCCCCGGATGTGAAATTCACGCTGTCGCCGTTCAGCGCCGACAATCCGGCGAAAGGGCTGCACGATTTCTCCGGCTTCACGCTGATCGGCTATCAGCTGCGCCCCGACAGTAGGGGCGAGCTGAAACTGCGCAGCCCCGATCCGCGCGATACCCCGGCGATGTTCCCGAATTACCTGTCGGCGGAACTGGACCAACGCACGATCGTGGACAGCCTGAAATGGTGCCGCCGCTTCCTGGAAACGCCGCATCTGCAACAGTTCATCGAGTCCGAGTACCTCCCCGGCAAGGGCGTGCAATCGGACGATGAGCTGCTTGACTACGCCCGTCGCACCGGCGGCACGACGTTCCACCAGACCAGCACCTGCCGCATGGGGCCGGACCCGATGGCGGTCGTGGACGCGGAGTTGCGGGTGCACGGGATCGACGGGCTGCGCGTGGTGGATGCGTCGATCATGCCGACAGTGGCGTCCGGAAACACGAACGCCCCGACGATCATGATCGCGGAGAAAGCGTCGGATATGATCAAGGGGCGGATGGCGCTGGCGGCGTAGGCCGCCAGTGTTCCGCTACGACCCCGTAAACGCGTTGAACGCAATGATCGTGTAGGTATCCTTTACGCCCGGCAGGCTCTGTACCTTTTCCGTGACAAACAACCCCACATCCTGGTCGGCATCCAGATAGAACTTGCCAAGCAGGTCGTACTGCCCAGAGGTCGAAAACAGCTCCGACAGTTGTTCGATGCTGTCCGCCGCCGCGCGGGCGACGGCATAGGCCTGCCCCATCTCGCATTTGATCTGCACGAATATGGCTCGCATGAATGCCTCCCGAACGTCTGTGTCGCGCATATCGTAGCACGCCGGCAGGTGACGTACCACCCCTCCCCCCGTATCCTGCCGCGAAACACCCGCACCGGAGAGACGACGCATGGCCCTGGCCCGCACAAGCAAGCCCTCGACCCCGCCCCGCCACGGCGGACGCATCCTCGCCGACGCGCTGGTGGCGCAGGGCATCGACCATGTGTTCGAGGTCCCGGGTGAGAGCTTCCTCGACGCACTCGACGGCCTGTACGACGTCCACAACAAGCTGAAGCTGGTCACGTGCCGGTTCGAAGCCGGCGCGGTGAACATGGCCGAGGCTTACGGCAAGCTGACCGGCAAGCCCGCCGCCGCCTTCGTTACCCGAGGCCCAGGCGCCTGCCACGGCGCCATCGGGGTGCATGTGGCGTTCCAGGACTCCACCCCGATGCTGCTGTTCGTCGGCCAGATCCCGCATGAGGACACCGGCCGCGACGCATTCCAGGAAGTCGATTACCGCCAGATGTTCGCCCCCTTGGCGAAATGGGTCACGCAGATCGACCACGCCAAGCGCATCCCCGAGGTCGTCGCCCACGCCGTCGATGTCGCCACCAGCGGCCGGCCGGGACCGGTCGTGATCGCGCTATCGGAGGAAATGCAGAAGGATTTCGTCGACGTCCCCGACCTGCCGCGCGTGCCCGTCAGCGTCGCTTTCCCCGACCCGGCCGCGCTGAAGGAAATGCGGGCGATGATCGCCAAGGCGCGCCGCCCGCTCGCGCTGGTCGGCGGCTCCTGCTGGTCCCCCACCGGCCGCCAAGCGCTGCATGAATTCCTGACCGCCAACAAACTGCCCGTCGCCACCGGCTTCCGCCGCCAAGCGCATTTCGACGGCACCGATGAGCACTTCGTCGGCGATGTCGGCGTCGGCTCCGACCCCGGCCTGCTCGGCAAGGTGAAAGAAGCCGATCTGATTATCGCCATCGGCAGCCGCCTGGGCGACGCCGTGACCCAAGGCTACACGCTGCTGGACATGGCCGGCAGCGTGCCGATCATCCAGGTGCTGCCCGACGGCGCCGAAATCGGCCGCGTCTTCCGCCCGGCGCTCGGCATCGTGTCCGACCTGAACGCCTTCGCCATCGCCGCCGCCGCGTTGGACCCGATCGCCAAACCCGCGTGGCAGGCATGGACGAAAGACCTGCGCTCGTTGCGGGAGGCGCAACGCGCGGTGCCGAATTACGAGGGCACGCTGAACCTCGGCACCGCCATGCGCGAACTGGAAACGATGCTGGCGCCGGATGCCATCGTGACCACCGATGCCGGCAACTTCGCCGGCTGGGCGACCCGGTTCCTGAATTTCGGCGAAAACCAGCGCTACATCGGCCCGACCAACGGCGCGATGGGCTACAGCGTGCCCGCCGCCATCGGCGCCAAGATTACCTTCCCCGACCGCATGGTCGTGGCGATGGTTGGCGACGGCGGCTTTATGATGACGGGCCAGGAACTCGCCACCGCCTTCCACCACGGTGTCGCGCCCATCGTGCTGGTGTTCAACAACCAGATGTACGGCACGATCCGCATGCACCAGGAACGCCACCACCCGTTCCGCGTCTCCGGCACGGCCCTGACCAACCCCGATTTCGCGAAATATATCGAGGCATTCGGCGGCCATGGCGAAGTCGTCAGCGACACAGCCGCCTTCGCCCCGGCGTTCCGCCGCGCGGTGGCAAGCGGCAAGCCGGCGCTGATCGAGCTGCGGATGAACCCCGAGCAGATCACGACCCGGACGACGATTACGGATATGCGGGCGGGGAAGACGCCGCCGAAACCCGCCGCGAAACCCAAGCGGGCCGCCGCACCGAAGCACCCGGCGCCGGTGCGCAAGAAACGGGGGTAGCAAACGCCGCATGCCGGATTCGCCGGACGTTCTGATCGCGCGTGCCGGGGCCCATGTGCGGGCCGGCGAGTCCGACGCGGCGGCGGCATGCGGGTTGGAGATCCTGAGGCAGGCGCCGGAGCACTTCGACGCCCTGCATCTAATCGGATGGCTGTGCCAAAATCGCGGTCAATTGGCGGACGCTTATTGCTACCTGAGCCGAGCCATGCGGTTGCGACCGGCCGATGCCGCGGTGGCGCTAAAACTCGGCAATGTGCTGGTTGCTCTGAAGCGGTTCTCCGATGCCGAGCACGTGGCACGGAACATTCTCGCTTTGTATCCGCAGCATATCGATGCCGCGAACAACTTGGGTATCGCACAGGGCGAACAGAAGCGGGACTCGGACGCCATCGAAGCCTATCGAATGGCGCTTGCGTGGAAACCGGATTATGCGCCGGCCCATTTCAATCTTGGCCGGGTTCTGGCGCGATCGGGCCGGTTGACGGAGGCAGAAGCGGCGTTCCGGTCGGCGTTGGCATGCGCACCGACGGACACACCGTCCGAACGTATCGATGACGTCTACGCCCATCTTCTTCCCTCACTGGTCGAGCTCGACCGGCCGGAAGAGGCTTTGACACTGGCGCGCCCGATCGTGTCCAGCCGGCAGGATTTGCCCAAACTCGCCTGGGCCTATGCGCTCTTGCTGCTGCATGTCGGCGATTACGCGGCCGGTTGGGAAGCATATGAGTCGCGATGGGGCGTCGAATATCAGAGCCCATCGCGGCCGAATCCATTGGTTCTGAATCTCGACGCCATTGCGGGAAAGCGCATCCTCGTGGATGCCGAACAGGGCCATGGCGACATCATCCAATTCGCACGATACGCACCGCTGCTGGCCGATCGGGGTGCGATCGTTACCCTATCCGCCTACGACGGCCTGAAGCCGCTTTTGTCCGGCTTGCGCGGCATAAAGCGCGTCGTCGGGGAGGACGAAAATGAGCCCGCGCACGACATCGCGACGCCGATCGGGAGCCTCCCTTTGGCATTCCGGACGACGATCGAAACGGTCCCCGCCGAGGTTCCCTATCTTCACGCCGAACCGCACCGCGTCGCGCAATGGCGTGAAAAGCTCGGGGACAAGACGGCGCCCCGGGTAGGCCTGACATGGCACACGACGACAGTCGCGCCAAAGCGGACCCGGCTGAATGACCTGCGCGCGATCCTGGCGTGTCCGAACATTTCGTTTCACGCTCTGCAAAAAGTGATACCGTCGGAGGAGCTGGGAATCCTGCCGGCCCTCGGCCTTCGGGATCATCGCGCCGATTTGACGGACTTCGCCGAAACCGCCGCCTTGATCGACAACTTGGATTTGGTGATCACCATCGACACGGCGGTCGCACATCTGGCCGGGGCCATGGGAAAGCCCGTTTGGTTGATGTTGCAGCATGTCGCGGACTGGCGCTGGCTGCGGTATCGCGCCGACAGCCCGTGGTACCCAACGGCGCGGCTCTTCCGTCAGGCCGCACCGGGTGATTGGCACGGCCTGTCGGTAGAAGTTGCCACGGCACTGATGCGGCTGTTTCCGTCTTCGGTGTCTTGTTGAAACCGTCCTGTACCCCCACAGGCCAGTCTTGCAACCATCGGCGTAAGATCAGCCGCGGCCGCGTTTCGGACGAGCCTCCGGGCGCAAACCCAGACCGCTTTCCTTGGCCAATTGCGACCTAAGGGCGGCGTAGCTCGGCGCGACCATCGGATAATCCGATGGCAGACCCCATTTTTCCCGGTATTCGTCCGGGGTCAGGCCATGCACGGTGATCAAATGCCGTTTGAGCATCTTCATGGTCAGCCCATCTTCGAGGCAAACCAGATGATCGTTCGCGACCGAATGCGCACGCGCGGGCGCACGGCGGGCGGCGACGGGTGCGGGAACATGTGCATGCGTGTGAGCATGCACAGGCGCTGCCGCGGCCGGGCCCGTTGGTTCGAGGTTGGAGAGGGTTGCGTAGACTTCTTGAATCAACGCGGGCAGTTCGTTCGCGTCAGTATCGTTATGGCCCACATGGGCGCTAACGATTTGTGCCGCCAAAGAGAGTAGGCGGTCGTGAGTTTGATACATCGACACAGGTCGCTCCGGGGTGAGAGTTGCACGTGTTTTTTTCTTTCACAGTGCCTCAATCCCCCGGCAACCGTCAACATTTTTGTCTTTATACAAACGCGGTATAGCCGTTCACGGGCGGCCGTTCAAGCGGCAAGTGTCGGTATCGTTACCCATTTGCCCTCGGCATTACTCCGGTGTGCAATCTCGGCGAGTTGCACTGCTTTGGCACCCTCTAACAATGTTGGTACAAAAGGCGCATCTTCTGCAACGTGGCGTAGAAAATCCTCCCAGCAGGCACGGAAACTGGGTCGATACGCGAGATTGTCGGGCACCGCTTGCCACTGTGCGTAGAAATTCATTGGTTGAGGTGAATCGGCATTCCACGGCGGTTTCGGCGTAGTGTATATCGATTGAGTGAAGCAATTATGCAATCCCGCGACGGCAGATCCGTGGGTTCCGTCTATTTTTAGTTGTAACATATCGTCACGACGCAACCGATCCGACCAGGAGCTCGATACAGTTGCGATCGCGCCACCCTCCAAACCCATCAACGCATAGGCGGCGTCGTCGGTGTCCACGTCGTAGGGACGCCCCGCCTCATCGGCGCGGCGCGGCGTTTGGATGGCGGTGCGGCAGACGACGCTTTCCACCGGGGCCACGACGCGGTCCAGGATGTAACGAAAATGGGCATACATGTCCAAAACCAGCCCGCCGCCCTGGTCCTTGCGGTAATTCCAGCTGGACCGCTGCGATGGCTGATGGAACCCGTCGAACACCCACCAGCCGAAATCCAGCTTCGCCGATAGAATCCGCCCGAAGAACCCGGCATCCCGCAGCATGCGCAGCTTCATCAGGCCGGGCAGATGCACCTTGTCCTGGATCACCCCGTGCTTCACCCCGGCCGCCTCGGCCAGCCGCACCAGCTCCATCGCTTCGTCCAATGTCGGCGCGATGGGCTTCTCCAGATAGACGTGCTTCCCGGCGGCGATCGCCTTGCGTGCGAAGCCGGCGCGAAACCCGGTGATGGCGCAGTCGAAAAAGATGTCGTTGGCGGAATCGGACAGAGCGGCATCGAGGTCCGCGCTCCAGCGTACCCCACCCGAGGCCTTCGCCAGCGCTTCCAGCTTCGCCGCGTCGCGGCCGGCAAGCAGCACGTCCGGCATCAGCCGGTCCCCATTTGCCAGCGGCAAGCCGCCCTCCTGCCGGATCGCCAGGAGATTCCGCAGGTGCTGGGTCGTGCCCATGCGCCCGGTGGCCCCATGCAAAATGATACCGACTCGTCGTTCCGTCATACCGAATCCTCCTCAACCCCGCCGGAATAATGCATTCGCGCGAAAAAATCCGCCCGGCGTTATCAATTTGTTTACCTTTGCTCGTCACAGTGGGGGCATGAGCAAGTCATCCCCCCCAAGGTCCTCATTAGGCGTCATCGCCCGCGTGAACACATTCGCATTCTCCGGCATCGATGCCGTTCCAGTCGAGGTGCAAGTCCAAATCTCCCCCGGCACGCCGGCGCTGATGCTGATCGGCCTCGCCGACAAAGCCGTGGTCGAGGCGAAAGACCGCGTACGAGCGGCGTTCGCGGCGATCGGGTTGGCGCTGCCGCCGCGAAGGGTGCTGATCAATCTGCGGCCCGCCGACTTGGCGAAAGAGGGCAGCCATTTCGACCTGCCGCTCGCGCTGGCCATCCTCGCCGCGATGGACGTGCTGCCGCGCGAGGAGATCGCCGGCTACGCGGCACTGGGAGAACTGTCCCTGGATGGCACCCTCAGCCCGGTCGCCGGCATTCTCCCCGCCGCGATGGCGGCGTCGGCGCGAGACCTCGGCCTGATCTGCCCGGCCAGCCAAGGGGGCGAAGCCGCCTGGGCCGGCCGGATCGAGGTGCTGGCCCCCCGCGATCTGCTCAGCATCATCAACCACTTCCGCGGTAGTCAGGTGCTGACCCCGCCCGAAACAGCCGGTGTCGCCGACGCCGGACGCGGCCCCGATATGCGGGACGTAAAAGGCATGGAGACCGCCAAGCGCGCGGTGGAGATCGCGGCGGCCGGCGGTCATAACCTGCTCCTGATTGGTCCGCCCGGTGCCGGCAAGTCCATGCTTGCCGCGCGCATGCCCGGTCTTTTGCCCGATCTGACGCCCGACGCGGCGCTGGAGGTCAGCATGATCCACTCCGTCGCCGGCCTGTTGGATGGCGGACGGCTGGTGATGCGCCCACCCTTCCGCGAACCGCACCACTCCGCGTCGCAGGCGGCGCTGACCGGCGGCGGCCAACGCGCCAAACCCGGGGAGGTATCGTTGGCCCATCGCGGCGTGCTCTTCCTGGACGAATTGCCGGAGTTCCCGCGCCAAGCCCTGGAAGCCCTGCGCCAACCGATGGAATCCGGTCGCACCACCGTCTCCCGCGCCTCCGCCCACATCACCTATCCCGCTCGGTTTCAACTGATCGCGGCGATGAACCCGTGCCGGTGCGGGTATCTCGGCGATGCCTCCCGCGAATGCGGCCGCGCACCGCGCTGCGGAGAGGACTATCAAAATCGCATCAGCGGCCCGGTCATCGATCGCGTCGACCTGACCGTCGCCGTGCAGCCCGCCACCGCGGCGGAACTGGCCCACGCCCCCTACGGCGAGCCATCCGCCGCCATCGCCGAACGCGTCGCCCGCGCGCGCATAGCCCAAACCGCCCGCTACGGCGCCGACGGACCAGCGAGCAACGCCGAAGCCGACAGCCGCGATATCGCGCTGACACCCGAGGCGCAAAAACTCCTGGAACAGGCGATGGAGAAGCTCCGCCTGTCGCCGCGCGGTTACACCCGCGTGATGCGGGTCGCCCGCACCATCGCCGATCTCGCTGGCAGCGAACTCGTCGGCCGGCCTTACATCGCCGAGGCACTGGCGTTCCGGCACCGCACACCGGGACGGGGGTAGTGGCGGGAAAGCTGAACAAGAAGGTCTTGTGCTTCATCGACGAACACGGGACTCCCGGTGTCGGACCGTTGCATCTGGGCGGCGTGCTGGTGCTCGCGCGCGATGCCGGGCGTGTGGACAAGGCGTTCAGCGACGCACTCGAACCGACGGCGAACGAAATCCACGCGGTGGGCTTGGACGATCTGTATTTGCAAACCCTGCTGACCCGCTTCCGGGATAGCGTTACGCCGCACAGCCTGACCATGATCAACCAGCACATTGCACCCAAAGGCGGGGAACCGCCCGTGCTGTATGCCAAGGCGGTGGTCGAAACGGTAAAAGCAGGCCTGAAGCGCTTCCAAACCGACGTGTTGCGCCGCGACACCATCGGCAACGTGGACGTGATTCTGGACCTGAACCATCACAACGAACATCCGGCCTTCGATGCCGAAATTGCGCTGGCCCAACGCCACGATGGCCGCTTCCGCGCCGTCCGGCGAGTGGCAAGGCTGGATTCAGCGGCGTCGCGGTTGCTGCAATTGGCCGATGCCGTCGCCTACAGCCGCAAATGGGTGGAAAACCGCACGTTCAATGCTCGGACTTTGCGGGAACGGTTCGGGATCCAGATGCCCTGAATCGAACAGAGCCGCCCGAAGGCGGCTCTGATGGAGTGGAAAGCTGTGGCCGGCAACCGAGGCTTGCGCCCACCGGGTAGCCACGGTGCTTGCCGAACACGCAGCCAAGCAAGTCACCTGGAAAACTCTCTATCGGCCTTCTAGCTCGGCCCGCCCTCCGCTTCAAGCAAAACTTCCAGCCCGCGTTATTTTCGTGACCTACCCACGCGTTCCCGTTAGCGTCCAAGGCGTCAACAAAACAACCCGACGACCGGAGCAACCGGCCGCGGGAGGGAGGTAACAAAATGACAGCAACACAAGGCGTAACCCGCCGCACAATATTGACCGCATCGGCCGGTCTGCTCGCCGCACCCGCCATCGTCGGGCGCGCTTATGCCGCGACCCGAGGGGTCACGGACACCCAAATCACCTTCGGCACCATGCAGGACCTGTCCGGAGTCACAGCCGTGCAGGGCGTCAACAACGCCAATGCCATGCGGATGGTCTACGACGCCGTCAACGCCAAAGGCGGCATCCACGGCCGGAAGTTGAACTGGGTGCTGGAGGACATGCAATACATCGTCCCCAAAGCCGTTCAGGCGATGAACAAGCTGGTCAACAAGGACGAGATTTTCTTCGCCCTCGGCAATGGCGGCACGCCGCATAACGATGCCGTGATGCCGTCCATGTTCGAGAAGAACGTGCCGAATATTTTCCCGCTGACCTGCGCCCGGTCCATGTACGAGCCGTTCAGCCGATTGAAGTACGGACAGTTCGCATCGTACTACGACCAGATGCGCGCAGCCGTGAAATACTTTGTCGAAAAGCACGGCAAAAAGCGGGTCGGCGTGATGTACCAGGATACCGACTACGGCAAGGACGTACTGGCCGGCGCCGTCGCGCAGACCGACGCAATGGGGCTAAAAGCAGGTGCGACCGCCGCCTTCCGCCCAACCGACACCGACTTCAACGCCGCCGTCGCTCGGTTGCAGGACGACAAATGCGACCTGGTCATCATGGGCACGATCGTGAAGGATACCGTTATCATCCTACAGACCGCGCGGAAGACCGGCTTCAATGCCATGTTCTGTGGCAACTTTGCCACTTACTCCACCGCCGTCGCTGAAGCGCCCGGGGAGCCGGCGGAGGGATTCTATTCCATGGCGCCGGCGCTCTACCGCTATCCCGACGATCCCGATCCGAAGATCCATGCGTTCTGCGAGGAATACAAAAAACGCTGGGGCTTCGACGTGAACTACCTCGGCGAAGCCGGCTACGCGGCGGCGACCTACATCGTCGATGTCCTGGAACGGGTGGGCAAGAACCTCACGCTCGACACGCTGATCGCCGGATTGGAAAGCACGAAGGACTGGCATGATATCTTCGGCGGCCCGGCCTTGACCATGAGCGCGACCAACCATCACGCCTCCAGCAGTTCCTTTCTGTCGGTGGTGAAGAAGACACGGTGGACGCCGGTGGAGCCCGGCCCGCTGAGTTACTGACCCCGGATTGCGGCCCAGGGACGAATCATCCGATAGTCCGATGTCGCGACTATCGGAGAAGACCATGCGCCGCCGTTCGTTTTTGACCGCTTCCGCCGCCACGCTCGCCGCACCTCGAATAGCAGGGGCGGCGGGGGATCGGGTGTTGCGGTTCGTGCCGCAGTCGGATGTGGCGGTGCTCGATCCCATTTGGACGACGGCCTACGTCACCCGCAACCACGGCTACATGATCTTCGACACGCTGTTCGGCACCGACGGCACCTTCGCCGCCACCCCGCAGATGGCCGCCGGCATGACGACCGAGGACGACGGCAAGCTGGTGCGCATAGGCCTGCGCAAAGGCTTGATGTTCCACGACGGTACCCCCGTCCTCGCGCGCGATTGCGTGGCGAGCATTCAGCGCTGGGCGAAGCGAGACACGTTCGGGCAAACCCTGATGGCCGCGACCGATGAGCTGTCGGCGACCGACGACCGTACCATCCAATTCCGCCTCAAACGCCCATTCCCCCTGCTACCCGACGCGCTCGGCAAGTCCCCCACCAACTTCCCGGCGATCATGCCGGAACGGCTGGCGATGACCGATGCGTTCACCCAGGTCACCGAAATGGTCGGCAGCGGCCCCTACAGGTTCAACGCCAAGGAACGCGTGACCGGGTCCTTACTGGTCTACGACCGGTTCGAGGATTACGTCCCGCGCGACGGCGGCAAGGCCGACTGGACCGCCGGCCCCAAGATCGCCCATTTCGACAGGGTGGAGTGGCATGTGATCCCCGATCCCTCCACCGCGCTGGCGGCGTTGCAGAAGCGGGAGATCGACTGGTGGGAAAACCCGACCGGCGACATGCTGCCGCTTCTGCGCAAATCGCCGGGGATCAAGGTGGAGGTTCAGGATCCGACCGGCCTGATGGGCACCATGCGGCTGAACCATCTGACCACGCCGTTCAACAATCCGGCAATCCGCCGCGCGTTGCTGAAGGCGATCGATCAGCGGGATTTCGCCGTCGCGGCCGGCGGCGACGATCCGGCAATGACCCATGTGCCGACCGGCTTGTTCTGCCCCTCCAGCCCTTACGCGAGCGAAGACGGGTTGGATGTGTTCGCCGGCAAGCGGGACTACGACGCGGTACGGAAAGAGATTCTGGCGGCGGGCTACAAGGGGGAGAAGACGGTGATCCTCGCCCCCACCGATTTCCCGCTGCTGAAGGCGCTGGCCGATGTGTGCGCCGACGTGTTCCACAAGATCGGTCTGAACGTCGACTACCAATCGATGGACTGGGGCACCGTGGTGCAGCGGCGCACCAAAAAGGACCCGACCGATCATGGCGGCTGGAGCGTGTTCAACACGTTCTGGGCTGGGCTGGATCAGTTCAACCCGGTCGGCCACGTCCATATGCGCGGCATGGGCGAAGGCCCGGGCGCCGCGCCCGGCTGGCCCACCGCGCCGAGGATCGAGGAACTGCGGCAACAATGGCTCGACGCGCCTGACCTGCCCACGCGTCAGGCGCTGTCACGCGACCTGCAGCGTCAGGCGCTGACCGACGTGCCTTATGTGCCGCTGGGTCAAGTGTTGCAGGCGACAGCGTACCGGTCGGACCTGACCGGGGTGCTGAACGGGTTCGTCCTGTTTTGGAACGTGCGGAAGGGTTAGCCCCTTCCGCTTCGCCGGTTACTCCGCCGCCGCGACCTCCGGCACACCCAGTTCCAGCAACCGGGGCGCGACTTCTTTGCCGAACAGCGAAATGTTCGACATCGCGTCCTGGTGGCTCAGATGCCCGCCCTGGCCGAAGAACAGCAGATGGCCGACGCCGCCCATGCGGGCGTTGAAGGCCTTCAACTGGTTGAACACGTCGTCCGGAGTCCCCGCGAACACCGTTTCCGTGTCCATGAATTGTTCCACGGTCGCGGTCCGGTGGTTGATCTGCTCGCCGTTGCGGTCGGTCACGATCCGGTTGGCCCGTGCGCCGTGCTTCAGGATCGCGACGTTGGCGCCCAGGGAGTTGTAGCCCGGCGGGTTCGTGAACCCTTCGTACACCAGCGGCGCCGTCCGCACGTAATCGGCGATCTGGTCCGCTCGGCGATAGCCTTCCTCCCGCGTATGCCCCACGCCGATGATCGCGGCATAGGCAAAACGATCCGGTTTCGCCTCCCACCCGAGTTCGCGGGCGCGCTTGCGGTAGGCGTCGTACATCGGCTTCGCCAGACCGCCCGACAGCAGCGTGCCGACGACGTGGCCGCGTTCGGCGGCCAGCGTGCCGGTTTCCACGCTCATGCCCGTCATCCACACCGGCGGGTGCGGCTGCTGAATCGGCCGCGGCCAGATGTTGACGTTGCGGTAGTGGTAATATTCTCCCTCCCAGGAGAACGGCCCGTCATGCGTGGACAGCGCTTTAAGAATTAAATCGTGCGCCTCCCAATACCGACGCATCAGACGGGCGGGGTTGGAATTGGCGGGGGCGATCTCGTAGGGCGCGCCCTTCACCAGCCCCATTTCCAGCCGCCCGCCGGACAGGCAGTCGAGCCACGCCATTTCCTCGGCCACGCGCACCGGATCGGGGCGATTGGCGATGGGATTCCCGAGCGTCAGCAGGCGGGATTTTTTGGTTTCGCGGGCGATGACGGCGAGTGCCATGGGGACCGAGACGGTCATGCATGTCGCGGTGCTGTGATGCTCGTTCACCATGATGTCGATGCCGACTTCGTCGCACAGCCGGAACTCATCCAGATAGCGATTGAGCAGCTTGCCGGCCTCGACCGGGTCCACCGCTTGGTTCGGGAAGTTGACGCGCAAGGAGCCGCGCTCGATGCCTTCTTTCCAGGCGGGGTGATAGGCCATTTCCGAGAAATACCAGGTGCGCATGGGTCGTACTCCCCTTCAAATTGTGTTGGCGAAAGCGGCGACGCTGGCGGCAAAGGCGTCCGGCTGTTCCCAGTGCGGGTAGTGGCCGGCGTTGTCGATTGTCGTCAGTGTGGCGCCCGGAATTTCCCGCTGCCAGCCCTCGCCATAAGTGGGCGATACGATCCCGTCGCTGTCGCCCCAGATCAGTGCGGTCGGCACGTCGATACGGTGCAGCCAGCGGCGCAGACGCGGATTGTGCATGTACGGCTTCCATCCGAACAGCGCGAGCGACTCGCGGCCCCGAGCGATCCCCGACAATTCGGCGTCCGACAAGGACGAATAATCGATCTCCCCCTTCCCCGGATCGGCCCAGGCCTTCGCCATGAACGCCGCGCGCGCGAGGGAGTGCATGTCGGCGATGTCGCGATCCAGGTGACCGCCGATCTTGATGCCCAGCGGTGCCGCCAGAACCAGACCGGACAGCGCGGCCGTGCTGCGCACCGCCATCTCCGCCGCGATCCAGCCGCCGAAGCAGGCGCCGACCAGCAGGGTCTTTTCCAGCTTCAGCTGCTCGATCAGGTCCAGATAGAGATAGGCGATGTCGTCCACGGTGCCGAACCAGTCCGGCAAAGCGGAGCCGCCGAAGCCGGGATGGTTGGGCGCGATGACGCGGTGCGTGCGGGCGAGGGCGTCGATCCAGGGGCGGTTGGCCTGCAGGCCTTCGCCGGGATGCAGGAACAGCAGCGGTCTGCCGGAGCCGCGTTCCTCGATTTCCAGCGCGACTCCGGAGACGGTGAGGGTGTGGCTCATCGTGCGGTGTCCATGGGTTGTTTCCTCCGTCTTCTGCGATGTCTGGGAGTTTAGGGGTTGGGGCCTCAGGGGCAATGGGGCTGGATTTTCAGCGAATAGATTAATTTATAATCTTTTATTGAACACATAATAATCAATATCGGATTTATGCCCGATGAAGCGCATTTTAGCCTTGCGTGAATGACCGTATCTGCGCCATGCTGCGGTGCAACAAAGGTGAGGCGCTGGATCGATTGGATCGATTTCGCGTCATATGCCCGAATGGGAGGCAACGGCGTTTTCAATCGTGAAGGAGCCGTCATGCCCAGCCACCCCCGTACACCCGCCCTGTCGCGTCGCCGTCTGCTGAAAACCGCCGCCGCCACCGTGGGCGCCGCCGCCGGTTCCGGCACTTTGACCGGTTTCCCCACCATCTGGGCACAAAACATCAAAGATGTCGTGCTCCGCCACGCCGGCCCGCCCGTCACCGCCATCCCCGCCATCGCCGAACAGGCGACGAAGGACCTCGGGTTCACCGTCACCATGCAGGCGACGGAGCAGGGCGATCTGCTCAACCGCTTCCTGTCGCAATCCACCTCGATGGACTGCGCCGATGTCAGCATCACCTACCTGAAATACCTCGTCGGCCGGAACGTGTTGCAGGCCATTCCGCTGTCCAAGGTGAAACACTGGGACAAAACCATCCCCCTGTTCACCAAAAGCGAATATCCCGACGGCCGCAAAGCCCCGCAGCAAGGCACCGCGCCCTACACCGTGCTGTATGCCACCGGCCCCGACGGGCAAAAATTCCACGAAGGCCCCTCCGACTGGCTCACCGGCGTCCCAACCGTCACCAACGCCGATACGCTCGGCATTCGCCCCGACCTCGTGGGCCGCAAGATCGCCAGCTGGGCCGATCTGCTGGCGCCGGAATTCAAAGGCAAAGCCGCCTTGCAGGATCAGCCCAGCGTCGGCGTGATCGACGTCGCTCTGGCGCTGGAGGCGCGGGGTGACATCAAGTACGGCAACAAAGGCAACATGACCAAGGCGGAGATCGACAAAACCATCTCCACCATGATGGACATCAAGCGCAGCGGCCATTTCCGCTCGTTCTGGACGTCGTTCGACCAATCTGTGAACCTGATGGCATCGGGCGAGGTGGTCATTCAGTCCATGTGGTCGCCGGCCGTCGCTTCGGTCCGCTCCCGCGGCGTCGCCTGCACATACCAGCCCCTGAAGGAAGGCTTCCGCGGCTGGGGCTACACGCTGGGCGTGATGAAACATGTCGACGGGCTGAAGCTGGATTGCTTCAACGAATACATGACCTGGTACACAAGCGGGTTCGAGGGCGCCTTCATCGCCCGTCAGGGCTACTACGCCGCGCAACCGGAAAACGCCCGCAAGTTCATGACGGAAGCCGAGTGGGACTATTGGTACGGCGGCAAACCGGCCGCCACCGACATCATGAATCCCTACGGCAAGTTGATGGAAAAAGCCGGCAACACCCGCGACGGCGGCGCCTTCTGGGACCGGCTGGGCAATATCGCGGTATGGAATTCCGTGATGGATGAGGATCGGTACCTGACCCGCAAATGGGCCGAATTCATCACGTCCTGAACGAAGGAGTTCGTACCATGCAACTCGGCGTTTTCATCCCCATCGGCAACAACGGCTGGCTGATTTCCACCACGTCGCCGCAGTACAAACCCAGCTTCGACCTGAACAAGACCATCGTACAGAAAGCCGAGGGATTCGGTTTCGACTTCGCGCTGTCGATGATCAAATTCCACGGTTTCGGCGGGCCGTCGCAGTTCTGGGACTACAATATGGAGTCCTTCACGCTGATGTCCGGTCTGGCGGCGGTGACCAGCAAGATCCAGCTGTTCGCCACCTGCGCCGTGCTGACAATGCCGCCACCGCTGACCGCGCGTATGGCGGTGACGATCGACAGCATTTCGCACGGGCGGTTCGGGGTAAACATCATCTCCGGTTGGCAGCGCCGCGAATATACCCAGATGGGGATTTGGCCGGGGGCGGAGCATTACAAGCGTCGCTACGACTACTGCGCCGAATACGTGACGATTATGCAGGAGCTGTGGGCGACCGGACGGTCCGACCTGAAGGGCGATTTCTTCACCATGGACGATTGCCGTTGTCTGCCGATGCCGACAGCGAAAATCCCAATCATTTGCGCGGCGCAAAGCGATGCCGGCACGATGTACGCGGCGAAATACGCCGACTACAATTTCTGCGCGAGCTTCGGCTACAACGCCCCAACCGCCGTGGCGCCAAGCGTGGCGCGGCTGGTGGAGGCCAATCGTGTGACGGGGCGGGATTGCGGCGCGCTGATCCTGACGATGGTGATCGCCGACGAAACCGACGAAGCCGCCAACGCGAAGTGGGAACATTACAAGGCGGGCACCGACCTCGAAGCCTTGGCCTATCGCGACGCGCAAGCGCGGGACGATCCCACGACGGATATATATGCGCAGCCGAACCGGCGCGATATTCTGGGGACGAACCGGCTTCCCACCAACCAGGGCGTGTTGGTCGGATCGTACGCGACCGTCGCACGCATGCTGGACCAATTATCCGAGGTTCCCGGCGTGCGCGGGGTGATGATGACGTTCGACGATTTCGTCATCGGGATGGAGCAGTTCGGCACGCGGATCATGCCATTGCTGCGCTGCCGGGAAAAACTGTTGGAGGCGGCGTGATGGGCACGACGACCGCGTCCCCTATTTTCGCGGCGGAACGGCGCATGGCGTGGCCGCGCCTTCGCTTCCCGGCCTGGGCCGTATCCTGGCTCCAGGTCGGGCCGATGATGCTGATATTGTCGGTGCTGTTCGCGCTGCCGACGTTTCTGTTCCTGGCTGTCAGCTTCTTCGACTACGACCGCACAGGCATATATCCGGCGTTCATGCTGGACAATTACAAGGAGCTTTTGTCCACGCCGTCCACATGGCGCGTCTACGTCAGCTCCCTGAAATTCGCCGTCATCGTCTGGGCGATTACGCTGGGACTGGGATTCAATGTCGCCTATTTCCTGGTGTTCCATATCCGCAATTCCATGCTCCGCACGGTCCTGTTCCTTCTGTGCGCGATTCCGTTCTGGACATCGGGGATTATCAGGGCAATCGCCTGGGTGCCTTTCCTGGGCCGCAATGGGGCTTTCAACCAGATACTGATGGCATTGGGCGTCACGCAGCGGCCCCTCGAGTTTCTACTGTTTTCCGATTTCGCCGTGATCGTCACCTACGTTCACCTGTTCACCCTGCTGATGATCGGCCCCATCGCCAATTCCCTGTCGAAGATCGATCCGGCACTGATCGAGGCCGCGCGCGATGCCGGCGCCAGCCGCTGGCGGACGATGACGGACGTGGTCATTCCGCTGTCGAAGACCGGTATCGCGCTGGGGTCGTTGCTCGTGTTCACGCAGGTCATGGGCGACTATTTCGTGGTGAAGACCATGAGCGGGGGGCAGAGCGCATCGATCGTATCGATGTTGTCGACCGAAATTCAGGCGATGCAATACCCGCCGGCTTCGGCCAACGCGATGGTGCTGGTGATATTCGTCGCCATCATGGTTGCGTTGATGATGCGTGTCGTCGATGTCCGTAAGGAACTGGTGAAATGATTGTCGGTGGACCAAGCAAGGCAGGGGCGGTCACCGAACGCAGGCCGTGGACGTTTTATGCGTTGGCAGGGATTTTCTGTCTGTATATGGCGTTCCTTTACGGACCGATGCTGGTGATTTACCTGCTGTCCTTCCAAGGGGAGAACGGTGGGGTGACGTTCCCGATGGTCGGGACTTCCACGGTCTGGTTTCAGGACATCGTGAAGCCCGGCCAGATGGCGAATATTCCGGTGTCGTTCTCACGGTCGATGGGTCTGGCCTCGGTCGTCAGTATTATCACGGTGGTGTTCGCTGTCGCGGCCGGCCTCGGGTTCCGGCGGCGGTTTCCGGGTTCTGGCGTCGTGTTCTATCTGGCGGTCGCCAGTCTGGTGATGCCCAGCCTGTTGGTCGGCTTCGGCATCGGCCTGGGATTTCAGTTCCTCGGCTGGGAAACCAGCATGTTCACCTCGGCGCTGGGCGCGCAACTGACCTGGACTCTGCCGTTCGGACTGTTCGCCATGTTCGCGGTGGTGAACCGGTTCAATCGGTCGTGGGAGGAAGCGGCGACAGATTTGGGAGCCAGCGCGTTCCAGCGTCTGCGGCATGTGACGCTGCCGATCCTGTTGCCCGGCATTATCGGCGTCGCGATGGGCGCGTTCACGCTGTCCTACGACGAATATGCCCGCACGACCTTGACCATCGGCACGAAAAACACCCTGCCGCTGGAGATTTACGCCCTGATTTCGTCCGCCACGTCGCCCACTCTGTTCGCGATCGGGACTTTGACGACCGGCGGATCGTTCCTGGCGATCGGTGTCACCTTGGTTCTGGTGCTGCGCATGCAAAAGCGCCGCACCGCCGCTTCCTTGAAGGTAGGTTGATATGGATACGCGTTTCGATGTGGAGTTGATCGAGGTCAGCAAGCGCTATGGCGCGACTTTGGCCGTGGATGCCATTTCGCTCCGCATTCCCGCTGCCAGCTATTGCTGCCTGCTGGGTCCCTCCGGCTGCGGCAAAACCACCACCCTACGCATGATCGCGGGGCATGAGGCGATTTCGTCCGGCGACATCCTGATCCAGGGTCAGAACATTTCCGAACTGGCGCCGGTGCGGCGCGGCACGGCAATGATGTTCCAAAGCTACGCATTGTTCCCGCATTTGAATTGCCTGGACAACGTCGCGTTCAGCCTCAAAATGCGCGGTGTTGGCAAGGCGGAACGGCACGCCAAGGCGCGGGAGTTCCTCGACCTCGTGCAGATGGCGGATTTCGCGCAACGTTTGCCGGCGCAACTCTCGGGTGGGCAACAGCAGCGGGTGGCGTTGGCACGGGCGTTGATCATGCGGCCGAAAGTGCTGCTGCTGGACGAACCGCTGTCGGCGCTCGACCCCTTCCTGCGGATCAAGGTGCGGGAGGAGCTGAAGCGTCTGCAACGCGAATTGGGCATCACCTTCGTACACGTGACCCACAGCCAGGACGAAGCCATGGCGCTGGCCGACATGATGGTGGTGATGCAGGACGGGCACATCCGCCAAAGCGGCTCCCCGCGCGAGGTGTTCGAGAAACCCGTCAGCCCCTTCATCGCCCGCTTCATTGGCAGCCATAACGTCCTGTCCGGCCCCTCCGGCCCGATCGCGATCCGCGCCGATCGTTGCCGGCTCGGCGTGCCCGGCGAGGGCCCATTCGTCAGCGGGCGGATCACGGCGGTGGAATACCAGGGCGCGATGGTGCGCGTCGCGATGATGACCGATCTCGGGCCGGAAGCGGCGGCGCTGATGCCGGACCGGGATTTCTACGCCGATCCCGTCGGCCCCGGCGACCCCGCCACGCTGATTTGGGCGGAACGGGATGCGCACGTCATGATGGAGGCGTAAGCCCGCGTTGACTCGGTCTGGAGGCGGTTCCTACGATCCCCTCCAGACGGAGGAACCGATGGACGATTTCCCGGAAGCCGAGGAACTGGAACGCGCCGCCGCGTGGCGCCTGCGCAAGGTGGACGCCGACCCGGCGGATCGCGTCAGCGCTGCCGCCGCCGAGACGTTGCAGGCGATCGCCGATGATCTGCGCGCCAACGGCACGACGCCTCTCGTCGCCGAATACCGCTGTATTTGCAATTGGCTGGCGGAGTCCGACGGCATCGAAGACTTCAATATATTCGCGCATGAATACCGTGTGGAGATCGGCACTACCCATGCCCCGGCGAACGGTGAAGCATACATACGTGCGTTGATGACACTGGCAAAAGACGCATTCGGCGCGCCTTGAACGGCTGTTACAAAAATCCTGTGTACACGTGTATGAATCTTGGTTTTGTTAACCCTTTACTAGGGATTTGCTGGTGGACTGTCCGGGCAACACAGCAGTAGAGTCCTGACATGAACGCAGTTCCGTTCGACACTTTGAAGCTTGCCCGCGGGTTGGAAGCAGCCGGAATGTCCCCGGTGTCGGCCAGCACCATGGCGCACGCACTGGCGGAGGCCATGACTGACGCAGATATCGCGACCAAAGGCGACATGACCCTGCTCCGCACAGAGCTGAAGGGCGATATCGCGCAGTTTCGGTCCGAAGTCGCGGGCCAATTTGCGCGGGTTGATGGAGAGTTCGCCAAAGTGCGGCTGGAAATCGCGGCGGCACGTTCGGAAACCAAATCAGATACCGCCGCGTTGCGTGCCGATCTAAAAGCCGACATTGCCGGGCTGCGTTCGGACTCCAAAGCCGCCATCGCCGGCCTCGCAACCTCCATCGAGTTGCTCCGCCGCGACATGACCATCAAGCTCGGCAGCCTGATCTTCCTTGCCGCCGGCCTGATCGTCGCCGCGATGCGCCTGCTGCCGCCGGCGCATTTCTAACTACTTCTTCAGCATGTCCCGCAGGCCGCGCAGCGCCAGATAATACCCAGCCACCCCGAACCCCGCGACAACTCCACGGCTCACCGCCACCGTGTCCGAAGCCGGCCCGCGCCGCATCGGGTTCGAAATATGCATCTCGATCGTCGGGAACCGCACCTGACCGATCGCCGCCGTCAGCGCCGGATACCCGCGGGAGAACCCGGCCGGATTGAAGATCGCGGCATCGAAATCCCCGTCGTTGGCGGCATACAGCTTGTTGACGACCTCGCCCTCGATGTTCGAGTGGAAAATCTCGATCTCCACGCCCAGCTCCTTGGCGTATTCCTGAATGTGGGCATCGTATTCCGGCAGCGTCATGGTGCCGAAAATCTCGGTCTGGACCTTGCCGCGCATGTTCATGCCGGCGCCGTGGATGACGAGGATCTTGGTCATGGTCTTCTCCCTTTATGGTCAGCCGAGCAGCAGCAGGTTGCGGGCGACCGATTTGGTGGTGGTGTGATCGGGGCCGAGGGCCTCGGTATAAATGCGCAAGGACCATTGCAGCGCGGTACGGGCGGAATAATTGTCGCCCATGTCGCGCAGCACGCCGGCAAGGTTGTTCACGTCGCGCGCGACATGCGTATGGTTGTTGCCGAAATGCGATTCGTCGATCGACAGCGCACGCTCGAACGCGTTATGCGCGGCGTCCAGATCGCCGATGTCGTGCAACACGAGACCCAGATGGTTGATGTCGGTCGCGGTATCCGGGTGTTCGGCGCCCAGGGTTTCGGTGTGGATGGCGATCGCGCGGCGCAACAGCGCCTGGGCGTCTTCCATCTCCCCCAGTTCGTGCGTGACCCGGCCGAGGTCGCGCAAAGCGAGGCCGACATCCGCATCGTCCGAACCGCGTTCGCGCTGCAAATTCTCCAGGGCGAATTCCATGCTGGCGCGCGTCGCGCGCAGTTCTTCGGTCGAGGCCATGGTGGAATTCCCGTAAGAAAACCGGACGGAGGCATCCCCCCGTCCGGCGTCGCGAAGGTCTTAGAGCTGAGACGCGGCGTATTCGTAGTTCGCCAGGTTATCCAGCCAGTTTTGCAGGAAGTCCGGACGACGGTTACGGAAATCGACGTAGTAGGCATGTTCCCACACATCGACGACCATCAGCGTCTTGCCTTCGCCGGAGGCCAGCGGGCTGCCGGCGTTCGGGGACTTCGTGATCTTCAGCTTGCCGTCGTTGCCCAGGATCAGCCATGCCCAGCCGGAGCCGAACTGCGTGATGCCGGCCTGCTTGAAGGCTTCCTTGAAGGCGGCGACGCTGCCGAAATCTTCGTTGATTTTGGTTTCCAGCTTGCCCGGAATGCCGCCGCCCGTCGGGCTCAGCGACAGCCAGTACATGTTGTGGTTCCAGATCTGGCCGGCATTGTTGAACAGCGGCCCACCGGCGGCGGCGGACGACTTCACGATGTCTTCCAGCGATTTGCCGGCCAATGAGGCGTCGGCCGCCACGAAGCCGTTCAGCGCCGTGACATACGCCTGATGGTGCTTGCCATAGTGGATGTCGAGGGTTTCTTCGCACATCCCCTTCGCCGCGAGGGCGGAGTGGCTGTAGTTCAGTTTTGGCAGTTCGAAAGCCATATTGGATCCTCCGTGTGACGGTCAGCGGCGGGGTTGTAGGGTTCCTGCCGCGATAGGGCAATCTCGCACAACCGCCCGATCCGCGCCACCATGTCCGCATGAACACCGCCATCGCCGATCTCCTCCGCCGCCACGACCCCGACCGCTTCCTGACCGCGCTGTTCGCCCCGCCGGACCGCCGCGACGCGCTGCTGACCCTGTACGCCTTCAACCACGAGCTGGCGCGGGCGCGGGAAGTGACGAGCGAGCCTCATATGGCCCTGATCCGCCTGCAATGGTGGCGGGAAGTCGTCGAAGGCACACGACGGCGGCATGAGGTCGCCACCCCCTTATCCGACGCCATCGCCCAGGGCCTGCTGCTGCCGTCCGACCTCCTGCCGATCATCGACGCGCGGGAAATCGAGGCCGACCCATGCGTGGAAACCCTTTCCGATTGGCGCGCCTACCTTCTGACCGGCGCCGGCGGCCTATCTGTCTCCGCCGCCCGCCTGCTCGGCGCCCCCGACCCCGAGGCGTTTCGGCCCTTCGGTGCCGCCTATGGCGCCGCCGGTCTGCTGCGCAGCGTGCCCGTACTGGCGGCCCAAGGTCGCTGTCTGCTGCCGTCCGACGTCCTGGCCGAACATGGTCTGCTGCCCGAGGCGATTACCGGCGGTGCCTCACCCGAACCGGCGATTCGTCGGTTGGCACAGGAAGGACAGGCGTTCCTTACGGCGGGCCGTCGTGTCAAAGTGCCCAAGCCCGCGATCGCCGCCGCGTTACCCGCGGTGCTCGCACGACGCGACCTCAAGCGTCCGGCGGTGCTCGGCCCGCGTGGGTTTGGCGATCGGCTCGCGGTCGTTGTGGCGGGGCTGACAGGCATGTTGTAACGTCGGCGGGCTACCACGCGTCATGCTGACGAAAGTCGGCATGACGGGGTGCGAACGTCGGCGTTTCAGTGGGACGCTTGTTGGCTACAGCATCGGGCCGAGGTGGCGGAATGGCAGAATTAATCGTTCAGGCGACAATGTGGTACGGCGTGGCGGGTTGCATCGTCGCGGCCGTGTTCCTCCTGTGGGGCATCGACCGGATCGACCCCGGCGCATCCGGCGGCTACGCGTTCCGCCCGCTGCTGATCCCCGGCATCGTCCTGCTGTGGCCGTTCGTTCTAGTCCGCTGGATCGCACTGGAATCCCATTCATGAGGCTCGGCCACCGTTCGGCCCATCGCTGGCTCTGGCGGGTGCTGGTCATTGTCCTGCCGACTATCGTTCTCGGCGCGATCGCGACCCGGCCGTCCGGCCCGCTCGAAGCGCCCGCCATCCGGTTGTCGCCTCCATGAGCGCCCGCTACGTCCCCATCGGCTGGAACACCAGCAAGCTGGTCTACGACGCCGTGCTGCTCGCCGCGATCGTTCTGTATATCGGCGTGTTCCTGTGGCTCGCACCGCGCTTCCAGCATGTGACGCTGCCGCTGGACGACTATTCGGCGCGCATGGCGGCGTTCGGGAGTTGCGCCTTTTTGCTGCTGACAATGATCCTGTGCATCGGCCCGGCCGCGCGGCTCGACCCGCGGTTCCTGCCGCTGCTGTATAACCGTCGGCATTTCGGGGTGATGACCTGTGCGGTGGCGCTGACGCACGCAAACGCCGCACTGGACTGGTATTTCTCCTACTCGCCACTGGATCCGTTCGTCGCGCTGCTGTCGGGCAACACCAGCTTCGGCCGAGCGCACGGGTTCCCGTTCGAGGTGTTCGGCATTTTCGCGCTGCTGGTGCTGGTGCTGCTCGCCGCCACCAGTCACGATTTCTGGCTGAAATTCCTGACGCCGCCGGTCTGGAAGGCGCTGCACATGGGGCTGTATGCCGGCTACACTTCGGTCGTGCTGCACGTGGCGTTCGGCGCCTTGCAAACGTCCCGCAATCCTCTGCTCGCCGTCGTCATGATGCTGTGCGTGTTGCTGGTCGGCACACTGCACGTCGCTGCCAGCCGCCGCCCGGACGATCCCGTCGTGCGACCGCCTTGGGTGGTCGCTGGCACCGTGGCCTCGATCCCGGAGGGGCGGGCCATCGTGGTCCCTGTGTCAGGCGCCGAACCGGTGGCGATCTTCCGGCATGAGGGGCATCTGTCCGCCGTCACGAACCTCTGTGCCCACCAGAACGGTCCGTTGGGCGAGGGCGCCGTCGTGGACGGCTGCATCACCTGTCCGTGGCACGGGTTCCAATACCGGCTCGCCGATGGCTGCGCCCCGGCGCCGTACACCGAGAAATTGGCGACATTTCGGTTAAGATTGGAAGGCGATACGGTACTGCTGAACCCCACGCCCAATCCGCCCGGGACTTTCGTCGAACCCCTCCCCATCGTCATGGTCGGGCCTGACCCGACCAACTCAGGCCCATCGGATAAAGGTGGTCGGGTCAAACCCGACCATGACGCGGGGGAGAGGGGAGCATGAACCACGATTCCTTCTTCGTCGGCTGGCGCGGCCGCTCGGTCAGCGGCTTTCTGATCGGCGTGTGCATCCTCGCGTTTGTGCTGTTCGGCGGTTTGGCCCTCGCGATCGGCAGCGCGGTGAACGACCCCGGCGGCGGCGATTTCGCGGGGGACAAAGACTTGACTGGCGTCGTCGTCGCGGAACCCTATCCGCTACTGGTCCTCGACCCCGACGCGACTCACCCCAACGGCCACGCCGTCCTGATGTCCGGCGGCGGCAAGCACGGCGTGGAAGCCCTGGCGGCGGCTCTGTCCGGCAAGCGCGCCCGCGCGACGGGGGCGGGGTTCAAGCGGGGCAGCATCGATATGCTGTTGGTCGATACGATTGCCGGCGCCGAAGGCCCGACATCGGCTCCGGCCATGGAACCCTTGGGCACTTGGCGCCTGACCGGAGAAATCTGCGACGGCAAATGCGTGTCCGGCGTGATGCGTCCGGGCGACGGATTGGCGCACAAGGCTTGCGCGAATGTGTGCATCTCCGGCGGCGTCCCGCCCGTGCTGGTGACGACCGCACCGGTGGAGGGCGCTGGTTTCCTGCTCATGGGCGACAGGAACGGCCACGCTTTGCCGGATTCTTTCCGCGATCACACCGGCCTGCCGCAAAGGATGGATGGCTCCGTTCGGCGGATCGCGGATGTGTTGATCTTTCAAACCGACGTGGATGCGGCGGTGACGCCATGAGGGCGATAATCGCCGTGTTGGTTGCTTACGCGGTTTGGCGCTGGGCGCCTTTGCTTCTCGATCCCTTGGGGTTGGGCGAGTTCCTGTTCATCGGGCGGTTCTGCCTGATCGCCGCGGTGCTGACGGCCGCGGAAAACGTTTTCAACAAGGTTACGACATGATTCCCTCGGACGAAACCTTCGACGGCACCTGGCCCTTCGCGGCGCGGTACTGCACCGCCGCCGGCTTCCGGCAGCACTACATCGACGAGGGCGCCGGCCGACCCGTCATTCTGCTGCATGGGCAACCGACCTGGGGTTATATCTACCGCCGCTTCGTTCCGCCTCTGGCGGCGACGCATCGCGTGATCGTGCCGGACCATATGGGTTTCGGCAAAAGCGAAACGCCCGCCGATCGGGTCTATACGTTGCGTACCCATGTCGACAACCTCACGGCGCTGATCGAACAACTGGGCCTGCGGGATATCACGCTGGTGATGCAGGATTGGGGCGGTCCCATCGGCATCGGCTACGCGGTGCGGCACCCCGAGCGGATTCATAGTCTGGTGTTGATGAATACGGTGTTCGGGTACGGGGCCGCCGGGCGCCGCGATCTGCCCAACCCGCTGGAAACGCCGTGGTTCCGCTGGATTCGCGAAGGCATGGAAAGCGGCCGGACCGAAGCCGTTCTGTCGCAACTGGGATCGACCATTCTGTCGGTTCTGCAGATCGTCGGGCTAGAACGGCTGGACCGCGTCGATCCGACCTTCATCCGCGCCTACGCCGCGCCGTTCCCCACCCAAGCCGACTGCCGCGGTGCCATCGACTTTCCGCTCGACCTCGCGCTCGGGCGTATCCGCGATTTCGTGCGGGAGGGTGTGGTCGGCGTGCCGTCGTTGCGCGACAAGCCGGCGATCATGATCGAGGGGATGCTGGACCGCGCGATCCCGGCGGCTCTGGCGATCGCCGATTTCAAGGGAATTTGGCCGGACGCGCCCGTGATCCAAGTACCCGGCGCCGGGCATTACATTCAGGAAGACGCGCCGGAAGTGGTCATTCCGGCGCTTCAGACGTTCCTGGGGATGGTCGGATAGGCTTACCCCCGGTTCGCCACCTTGCAGCGGCACTGATCGATCTGATGCAGTTCGATCATGTTGCCGTTCGGGTCATGGATGAAAATCTGTTCGGCTTGCGGACCGTTGATCCCCGTCATCGACCAATATCTCACGCCGCGCGCTTCCAGTTCGGCCTTCGCTTCCTGAATATCGCTGACCGCGAGCGCGATGTGCGGATGCGTCGGATCCTGGCCCGGCCCTTTCGCCAAAGTGGAGGGCTGGGCGCCGCCCATCAGATGGATTTGACCGGTCTGGCCGACATTGATCCAGAAGCCGGGCACGCCGGGGATGGTCGGACGGCCGGGGTCGGCGGAGAGGCCGAGCATGTCTTGGTAGAAGGCGGTGTTGTCGGCTTCGGATGCGCTCATGCGGATGCCGGGATGGTGCATTTCGACGACGTTGATGGGCATGGGACCTCTCCTTTTCTATGGGCCGAATATCGCATGACCTGTAACGCCGCGCCAGACTTGGGGTCCAACGATGACACGGACCCGAGGACCCTGCCCATGTTCCATCGTCGCACCCTGTTTCTCGCCGCTGTCTCGGCCATGGCGGCCGTGCCGGCGTTCGCGGCACCGCTGACCCTGCCGGCCGCCGACGGGGTGCAGGTCTGGGCGGAGCACCGGATCGCGGCGGGCACGCGGCGGGGGATTATCCTTCTGTTTCATCAGGCCGGAACCAATCATGGGGAATACGACCCGATTGCGCCCCGCCTGAACCGGATGGGTTTCGATACGCTGGCCATCGACCAGCGATCCGGCGGCACCGCTTTCGGGCACCGTAATGAAACGGCCGAACGTGTCGGCCGGGACCCGGGGTATCTCGCGGCACTGCCGGACCTGGAGGCCGCGCTCGCCTGGGCACAAAGCCAGAAGGTGCCCGTGGCGATTTGGGGCAGCAGCTATTCGGCCGCGTTGGTGTTTCTGTTGGCGTCGCGCCATCCTGGCGGTATCGCGGCGTTGCTGGCGTTCTCGCCCGGAGAATATATCGGCGGCGTCAGCATCCGGTCCGCCGCGGCGAAGGTCGCCTGTCCGGTGTTCGCGACCTCGGCCGGCGACCCCGGCGAAGAAGCGGCAGCGGCGGAAATCCTCGCAGCCTCGTCTTCGCCACTGAAACGCCAGATACGATCGCCCGGCGGTGTCCACGGGTCCTCGACGCTACGGCGCGCGAACGCCGACGACGTCTGGCAGGGCGTCGAAGCATTCCTGGATCGCGCCGTGCCCCGCGCCTGACTCGCCTGCCACACGCGGCAGGTCTATGCTCCCTTCGGGTCCCCCACGAGCGTGGGAGGTCGCGTTGCCAACGTGCAGCCTCGAAGGGAGTGTTCCAATGCCAACCTATGCCTTCACCACCGAAGACATCGAGTACATCCGTCACGGCGACAAGCCGCAGATGATGAAGCTGTATCGCCCGACCGGCGACGGCCCGTTCCCCATGATCATCGACCTGCATGGCGGCGCCTGGAGCTCGGGCGATCTCGCCGATTGCGACGCGCGCGACCGCGTTCTTGCCGCGAGCGGTTTCGTCGTCGGCGCCATCAACTTCCGGCATGGCACCGAGGGCTATCTGGCCTGCATGGCGGACATCAATTTCTGCATCCGCTGGTTCAAGGCGAACGCCAAGCGCTTCAATGGCAACCCCGCGAAATTCGGGCTGTCCGGCACGTCCTCGGGCGGGCATCTGGCGATGCTGTCGTCGATGCGCCCGCACGACGCGCGTTATGAGTCGATCCCGCTGCCCGCCGGCTCCCCGGCCGTGGACGCGACCGCGCAGGCGATCGTGATGCAATGGCCGGTGATCAACCCGATCTCCCGCTACCGCCACGCCCGCCGTTTGCGCGATTCCGCCAATCCGCCGGCATGGATCGGCAACATCCCCGAACGTCAGGAAGGCTTCTGGGGCGGCGATGCCGGGATGATCGAGGGCAACCCGATGCTAATCTTGGAAAAAGGGGAAAAGGTAACAATGCCGCCGACCCTGTGGATCCAGGGCCAGCCGGACCAGACCCATGACTACCGCGACCCGGAATCGCCGGTGGAATTGAACGAACCGCTGCGGTTTTCCCACAACTATCGCAAGGCCTGTGGCCATATCGAAACGTTGTATATCGACAATGCCACCAAGGTATCCGACCAGTCGCACAACCCAACGGCCGCGTTCTTCCAGCGCTTCCTGGGGTAATATCCAAAAGCCCCTTCCGGTGACGGAAGGGGCTGCTTCTCCTTGCATGACGGACATAGACGAATGACTCTCGACCCCGATGTGATCGCACTTCTCGACCTGATCAAAGCCGCCGGCCGTCCCCCGATGGATAGCCTGCCGCCGCCGGAGGCGCGGCTCGCGTTCCTCGCCGGCCGCACCGTGTTGCAGCCGGAACCGGCCGAGGTCGCATCGGTGCGCGATTTCACCATCCCGGGCGATATTCCGGTGCGCCTGTATCGCGGCGTCGGCACCGATCCGGCAGCGAAACTGCCGTGTCTGGTCTATTACCACGGCGGCGGATGGGTGATCGGCGATCTGGATTCCCACGACGTGCTGTGCCGCCGCCTCGCCAACGATGCCGGCTGCCTGGTCCTGTCGGTGCATTACCGTCTCGCCCCCGAACATAAATTCCCCGCCGCCTTCGACGACTCGGTCGCGGCGATGCACTTCGCGGTGGCGCATGCGGACCAAATCGGTGCCGATCCCGCGAAAATCGCGGTCGGTGGCGACAGCGCGGGCGGCAATCTCGCAGCCGCGGCGGCTTTGGCCGCCCGAGACGCCGGGATTGTGCTGACCAACCAAATCCTGATTTACCCCGTGACCGACCTCGCCATGACTCACGGCTCCTACGCGCGGGTCACCGACGGGTTCCCGCTGGTCAACCGCACCATGGTCTGGTTCATCGACCACTATCTGCGCAACGATGCCGATAAATACGACTGGCGCGCGTCGCCGCTGCGGGCGGCATCCTTGGCCGGCACCGCACCGGCCACGGTGATCGTCGCGGCGCACGATCCGCTGGCGGACGAAAGCCAAGCCTATGCCAAGCGCCTGGAACAGGACGGCGTGCTGGTCACCAGCCATTACTTCAGCGGCCAAATCCACGGCTTCGTATCCATGGGCAAAATGCTGCGCGGCGCCGAAATGGCCGTGCGCACCGCCGCCCTGGCCCTGCGCCTAACCTGGCATTGAACCGGAGGACATTCGACAGTGCCCCTGATTTACGAAAAGCGCGACGGCGTCGCCTACATCACGCTCAGCAACCCGGCCAAGGCGAACATCCTGGACAAGAAGATGTCCGACGACATCTCCGCCGCCTGGATCGATCTGTGGGAGGACCGGCACATCCGCTGCGCCATCCTGACCGGCGCCGGAGACAAGCATTTCTGCGGTGGGCACAACCTCGCACCGCGTAAGGACGTCACCGAAGAAGAACGCGAATTCCTCCGCACCCAGAAAATCTTCTGGCCGCTGGCGGGCACCGTGCATGGGCAGAAAACCGGCGTCGATGGACGGATGGGCGATCACTACCCCCGCGTCTGGAAGCCGGTCATCGCGGCGGTCAACGGATGGGCGGCGGGGGCGGGGATGTACATCCTGCTGGCCTCCACCGACATCCGTATCGCCAGCGCCGAGAACGCTCGTTTCAAATTCGGCCTGACAACGCAGGGCTGGGTGGGCAACGGGCCGGGTGCGGCGCTGCTGACCAAGCAACTTCGCTACGCCGACGCGATGAAAATACTGCTGACCGATCTGCCGTTCGATGCCGCCGAGGCCCTGCGCGTCGGCCTCGTCAACGAAGTCGTCCCCCACGCCGAACTCCTCGCTCGGGCCGAAACCCTGGCGCGGCACATCGTCGATCTGCCGCCGCTGGCGACGCGGATGATGAAGGAGTTCGTCGTGCGGTTCGGCGATCTGCCGACCGATCAGGCGTGGCACGTGCAAAACCTGATGAACCATTTGCTCATCCAGACCACCACCGACGGCGAAGAAGGCCGCCGCGCCTTCAACGCGAAGGAAAAGCCGAAATTCACCGGCCGCCTGCGCCGCCGCGGCAAAGGGTGGGAGGAATGGTCGGAGGAAGATGCCAAGCGGCTGGATGAGGTCTATCGCAGCGGGGAATACTAAACCGCCCGCACCAACGGCAATTTCGTCCCGATCACCGCGCGCTCGGCCAGAATCTCCCGGCGGAACCGGAACAGTTTCGCCGGGCGCCCGCCGGTTTCGTTGGCCATTTCGCCGGTTTCCTCGACCAGATCCTGCTGGTCGATCAGCCGACGGAAATTCTGCTTGTGCAGCAGCCGGCCGGCCAAAGCCTCCACCGCGCGTTGCAATTGCAGCAGCGTAAAGGATGGCGGCATCAGTTCGAACACCACCGGCCGGTATTTGATCTTGGCCCGTAACCGAGCAATGCCGGTCGCGAGGATGCGGCGATGGTCGTGCGCCATGGGCAGGCCTGGTACGCCGACGTTGGCGCCTGCTTCGGGCACCAAACCGGCTTCCCACAACAATTCATAGCGTTGCAGCACCAGCTCCTCGTTCCAGCGCTGCTCGTCGAGGCCGAAATTCACCGCCAACCGGTGACGCCGGTCGCGCCTGGAAGCGGCGTCGGGTCCGGCATCGGCCCAGCTGCGCAGGGCGGGCACCAGTTGCTCTCCGGCGATGCCGGCGGCGTCCCCGCGGCAATCCTCCCACGGGAAGAAACGGTACCAGCTCAGCCACCCCGCGCCAGGTTCGCGCGCCATCCGAGCCTCCCGCGTCAGACCGAGGTAGGAGATGGAAACGACGCGTTCGGCCACGCTGTCGGTGCGATCGCGATCGGCAAAGGTGTAGAGTTGTTCGACGTACCCGAGCGGATGATGCGTCTGTCGTTCCACCCAGGACCGCAGCCCGGCTTGTAGAGATCGGTGGCCGAACTCGAACGGGCCCGACGGCAGAGCGTGCCCGCCCTCGATGGTCAGCACGCGCGGCTCCCCCCCGGTCACCGCGACGATGACCGCGATCAGCTCGGCGGCGACTGTCGCCGCGTCCTGTGGCGCGCTGGTGTCAGGCATTGGGGCGTCATCGCACGGGACGGGGCGGGTCCGCCACTCCGTATTTGATGAAACCCGTGCGACGATCGCCGTAGTTACAGGAACAGGCGGAACGGCGCGATCGCCCCAGATTTGTCGCGCTCGAGGGGGCGTTCAGCCGCATACATACGATAATCCCAATTACCCCCGGGCGGCGCGGATGGCCTCCCAAACCCGCCCGGGCGTGGCGGGCATGTCGAAATGCCGAATGCCCACGCCCGCCAACGCGTCGTTGATGGCATTCATCGCCGCGCCCAGGGCACCGACCGTTCCGGCCTCGCCCACGCCTTTGGCGCCGAGCGGGTTGACGGCGGTGGGGACTTCGCGGGTTGCCAACCGGAAGTCCGGGTATTCGTCCGCGCGCGGCATTTGGTAGTCCATGAAGGACGCGGTCAGCATCTGGCCGGATTGGTCGTCGAACATAATGACCTCGCCCAGCGCCTGGCCGACGCCCTGCACCACGCCGCCGTGGATCTGGCCGGCGACGATCATCGGGTTCAGGACTTTGCCGAGTTCCTCCACCGCGCTGTAGCGGACGATTTCGGTGACGCCGGTTTCGGGATCGATTTCGACCTCGCAGATATGGGTGCCGTTGGGGAAGGTGACGGCGGTGGGGGTGAATTCGCCGGACTCGACCAGCCCGCCTTCCTCACCCGGCATCACCTTCGCCGGATCGTTCGCCGCTCGGCCCAAATCGGACAGGGTGACGAACTTATCCGTGCCGGCGACGCTGAATTTGCCGGCGCTGTATTCGATGTCGACGACCGCCGCTTCCAGCAGATCGGACGCCAGCTTCTTCGCGGTTTCCATCACCTTATCCACGGCCAGCATCACCGCCGACCCGCCGATGCACAGCGCGCCGGAGCCGCCGTTGCCCTTGCCGAACGCCAGCAGATCGGTGTCGCCCCCGTCCCACTTCACGTTCTCGATGGGGATGCCGAAGCGATCCGCGACGATCTGCGTCATGGTGGTTTCCAGGCCCTGCCCGACCGACATCGACCCCGAGCGTAACGTCAGCGTGCCGTCGGCCTCCAGCCGCAGGGTGGACAGGTCCTTGGCGGGGCGGAGGAACGGTCCGCCCGCGACCTCGATGCAATTGCACAGGCCGATGCCGCGCAGCTTGCCGCGCGCTTCGGCTTCCTTGCGGCGGGCGTCGAAGCTGTCGAGTTCGGACAGTTCGGCCGCCTTGATCATGTTCCCCTCGAACTCCCCGCAATCGTACGTGAAGGTCAGGGCGGTCTTGTACGGCATCGCGGTCGGTGGGATCAGGTTGCGGCGGCGCAGTTCGTAAGGCGAAATCCCGGTTTCCCGGGCGGCGACATCGATGAGACGTTCAATCGCGTAGGTCGCTTCCGGCCGCCCGGCGCCGCGATAGGCGGCGGTGGGCACGGTGTGGGTCATGATCCCCCAAACCTGCGCCGCGATGGCGGGGATGTGGTAGACACCCGCGATGCCGCCAATGTTCCCCACGCCCCAGCCCGAGCGGCCGGAGGTATAGGCGCCCAGGTTACAGTCCCAGCGAAGTTTCAATGCCGTGAATTTTCCATCGGCATCCAGCCCCAGCTCGGCCGTGATGTGCATTTCGCGGGCTTGTTCGTCCGTGAGAAACCCCTCGGTCCGTTCGGACACCCAGCGCACCGGCTTGTTCAACCGCCGAGCAGCCCAGGACACCAGCACTTCTTCCACATGCACGCCGGACTTCATGCCGAAAGACCCGCCGACGTCGCCGGGGATCACGCGGATATCGGTCGGCTTGATCGCGAAATTGTCCTTCGCCATGCCGTTGCGCAGGTTGAACGGCGACTGATGCGCCGCATGCACCACCATGCGCCCGTCCGGGCCGATTTCGGACCACACACCGCGCGGTTCCATCGTGTTGGCGGTGACGCGGGACACCGTGAAGTGCAGCTTCGCGACATGCGCGGCGGCTTTCAGTCCGGCCTCGGTCGCGTCCACGTCGCCGCGCTTCCACAGGAAGCCGACATTGTCGGGGAACTCGTCCCACACCGGCGCCGCACCGTCCGCCATCGCGGCAAGCGGGTCGGTGACAATGGGAAGTTCGTCGTATTCGACCTCGATCGCCTCAGCGGCTTCCTTCGCGGCGGCTAGATCGTGCGCCACGACCATCGCCACCGCTTCGCCGACAAACCGCACCCGGCTGCTGGCGAGCAGCGCGCGATGCGTCTTGGCGGACGGGCTGCCATCGGGCCGCGTGAACCCCAGGCCGCCCGGGATCGGCGCCACGTCGGTCAAATCGGCCTCGGTAAACACCGCCACCACGCCCGGCATCGCCTTCGCCGCCGTCGTGTCCAGCTTGGTCACCTTGGCGTGCGCATGCGGGGAGCGCAGCAGGAACGACACCAGCATATCCGGGTTCTTGCCATCGGCGGCATAGTTGCCCCCGCCCGTCAGCAGCCGCACGTCTTCGCGGCGGCGGACGGATTTGGTCTGGACTGTCGTCATGGTGCTCGTTCCCCGTTTGTTGGGCCGTGGCGCGCGGGTGGCGCCGTCGGGAACAGTTTGCCACGTTTGCGGCCGGGACGGAAACGGCGGGCCGGGTGACATTATCCTACGTCAGCGGATCCGGCGCGTGACCGATAATCTCGGCGAAGCGCTTGGAATACAGCGGCCACGCCTCCGGATTCACCAGCCGGGGCGGCACGCGGCCTTCGAATATCCCGATCCACTGGTGGGCCGTGGCGGTTACCATTTCCAGGATCGATTCATCGGTCATGCCCGCGTTGTGCGGCGATACGATCACATTGTCCAAATGCAGCAACGGATGATCCAGCGGCGGCGGTTCCTGCAAAAACACATCCAGCCCGGCACCGGCCAACTGGCCCTTACGTAGAGCCTCGGCCAAGGCCGCTTCGTCGTGGATGCCGCCGCGTGCCGTGTTCACGAAATACGCCGTCGGTTTCATCATCGCGAACTGCTCGGCGCCGAACATACCGAAACTGTCCTTTGTCCGGGGGCAATGGACCGTGACGTAGTCGGACCGGCGCATGAGCTCCTCCAACCCTACCTGCGTGCCACCACGGGCCGCGACCTGTTCGGGGGTCAGATACGGGTCGTAGACCAGCACCGTCATGCCGAACAAACCCCGGCACAGCTCCGATACGCGCGTGCCGATGTTGCCGATCCCGACGATCCCCACGGTCTTGCCGCGGATATCGTTGCCCTGGAATTGACGCCGCGCCAAATTCGTCACGGTCCGCATCGCTCGGTCCGATGTCGCGATTTTCTTCGACAAGGACAGGATCAACCCGAGCGCGTGTTCGGCGACGCCTTCCTTGTTGGTGCCGGATTGGTTAACGACGATGATGCCGGCTTTGGTGCAGTCGTCCACGTCGATCATGTCGTAGCCGGCGCCGGTGGAGCTGCACGCCAGAATATTGGGGCAACGTTCGAACATCGGCGCGGCGGCGAACCATGGCTCGCGCAATTCGACACGGGATTGGGTTTGGTAGCCCAGCGCGCGGCTCATTTCCGCCCAGTTGTCCTCGACCGGGGAGGCATACTCCAGCCGCACCAGCTCGATCTCCGGCCTTTGGCTGAGGATGTGGACGGCGTCATCCGCCATGAATTCCTCGAAGTACACCAGACGTTTGATGTTCGTGACCATCGTTTCCCCCTTATCCGCGCCGTCCCGCCACACCCGGCCGGAACAGCAATGTCATCGGCACCACCGCGAAGGCCAGTATCGCCGATAGCGTGAAAATATCCGAATACGCCAGCACCGCCGCCTGCAAATCCAGCGTGCGGTTCAGCATCCCCATTGTCATGCCGTGCACCTGATCGCCCGCGTAACCCAGGCCGCGCAAGGCGGTTTCATAGCGCGCGACGGCGGCGGGATACGGCCCCTCCAGCGGGGTCAGATGGCTGACGAGATGCGCCCGGTGCGCCTGTTCCTGTGTCGCTACCAGGGCGGTGCCGAGCGAAATGCCGACCGCGCCGCCGATATTGCGGAACATGGAATAGAGCGCGGTCGCGTCGCGGTTCAGGTGCCGCGGCAGCGTCGCGTAGGACAACGTGCTGTTCGGCACGAACAAAAACGCAAACCCCACCGTTTGCAGCGCTCGGAAGGTCGCCAAGGTCCAGAAATCGATGTCCGGCGTCAGATGCGCGGCAAAAGCGGCGGCGGTGCCCATGGAAAAGAACCCGAACCCGAGGACCCATCGTGTCGGCAAATTCGGCAGCACGTATTTGGCCGAGAACGGGATCAGCACCAGCATCAACGCCGCCCCCGGCGACATCAGCAGGCCGGAGGTCAGCGCGGTGTAGCCGAACCACCCCTGCGCCAGCAGCGGGATCAGGGCGTTCGACGAGTACAGCAAAGCGCCGATGGCAAAGGTGCAGACCGATCCAACGGCGAAATTGCGGTCTCCCAAAGGTTTCAGGCTGACGATCGGTCGATACGACATCGCCAGCCAGACCGAGGCTCCGACGATCGTCGCCACCGCCACCAGCGCCAAAACGCGAATTTGGGCGGAGCCGAACCAGTCCAGGTCCTGGCCCCGGTCGAGCATGAATTGCAGGCAGCCCAGCCCGACGCCGATCAGCGCGAGACCGATATAGTCGATGTCCCGCGCTTTGACCCGGTCGCCGATGACCCAAGGCGGATCCTCCAGCAGTTGCAGCACGGCGAAGAAGGCGAAAATGCCGACGGGGATGTTGATCAGAAACACCCAGCGCCAGGAATGCGCGTCGGTGATCCAGCCGCCCAAGGTCGGGCCGACGATGGGCGCGAAAATCACGGCTGCCGCGACGAAGGAAAAGCCTCGGCTGCGGTATCTGGGTTCGTAGGTGTCCAGAATGATCGACTGCTGGCTGGGTTGCAGCCCGCCGCCGAACAGGCCTTGCAGCAGGCGGAACAGCACAAGCTGGTCCAGGCTGGTAGCGATGCCGCACAGGAACGACATGACGGTGAAGGCCGCGATGCAGAACAGGAAATACCGCTTCCGCCCAAACAGCCGGCTGAGCCAGCCGGATACCGGCACGATGATGCCGTTCGCGACCAGATAGGAGGTCAGAGTCCAGGTTGCTTCGTCGTAGCTGACCGAAAGGCTGCCGGCGATGTGCGGCAGGCAGACGTTGACGATGGTGCTGTCGAGGATCTCCATGAACGGCGCCATGGTGACGACGACGGTGATCAGCCACGCCGGTCCGCGCGGGTGGAAGGCGGCTTGGGGGGCGTCACTCACGGGGTGTCACCGTTTTGGGCTGGACCGCCCGTAAATCGTGGATGCCGACATGCATCGGCATGACGTTGATGCTGTGCCCCGGCGGGGAGTTCACCGACCATCCCCCAAGTGTACCGTTGGCACCACCGACATGCCCAGCGGCAGCGGGCGTTTCGGATCGAGACCTTCATCGATAACAATCTTCACCGGCACGCGCTGCACGATCTTCACGAAATTACCGGTTGCGTTCTCCGCCGGGAACACGCTGAACCGCTGCCCCGATCCGAACTGCACGCTGTCCAGATGGCCGCGCAGCTTCAGGCTGGGATACGCATCGACCGTCATATCCACCTTCTGCCCGGGGCGCAGGCGGTCGAGCTGATCTTCCTTGAAATTGGCGGTCACCCAGACCTCGGGCGTCACCAGCGACATCAGCGCCTGTCCGGCGACGACGTAGTTGCCGGCCTCGACGCCGCGCTTGGTGACCCATCCGTCCTGCGGCGCGGTGACGTTCGTCCATTCCAGGTTCAGCGACGCGACATCCAACTGCGCCTGCGCCAAGGCCACCTGAGCATCCAGCTCATGCACCCGCGCCTCGGCCTGAGCGATGGAGTCGCCCAGAATATCGGCCTCCCGCACTGCCGCGTCGGCCTGGGCGACGTTGGCACTGGCGGTGCGCAGGGCGGCGTCGGCGTTGTCGATCTCCTGGCGGGTGGTCGCTTCCTTCGGCAACGAACGCTGCCGCCCGGCGTCGGCTTTGGCCTTGGTCTGTTCGGCTGTCGCGGCGGTCAGGCGAGCGCGGGCCATGTCCAGACGCGCGGGGACAGTGACTCGCACGGTCTCCAGCGTCGCCTGGGCATTCGCCAATTGGGCGCGTGCGACCGCGAGGCTGGCGGCGGCCTGATCCTTGGCGGCCTGGAAGGGGCGAGGATCGATCCGCACCAGCAGATCGCCCGCATGCACCGGCTGATTATCTTTGACCGCCAGGATCACGACCATCCCGGCGACGCGCGGCGCGATCATGACGGCGCGCCCATCTGTGTAGGCGTCGTCGGTGGAGGCGTGGTCCTTGGTTAGGAACCAATATCCGAAAGCACAGCCGACAGCGATCAACGCCACCAGCAACAGGATCGCACGCGGCCGCCCGTTGCCGCGATGGGCCGGTTGCGGAGGGACAGACGGAGGCGACGGGTTGGGTTCGGTCATGGCGGCGCAAGCTGGCCCATACCGCAGGCAAAGGAAAGTGCGGCCAGGGCGTCGAGTATCGCTTGCAACCGGACCCGGCGGCGAACGATAGTTACCGCAGGAGCGCGATTCAACGCGCCCATCCAAAGACCGCACAGGGAGCGCAACACGATGACACAACGCGTCACACGCCGGCAGGCCTTGAAAACCGCCGCCGTCGCCACCGCCTTACCGTTGGTACACATCCGAACCGCCGGTGCCGCCGGCAAGCTCAAGCTGGCATTGTGGGACCATTGGGTCCCATCGGGCGACGCCGCGCTGAAAACGATCGTCGACGCCTGGGCCGAGAAGAACAAGGTCGACGTCCAGCTCGATTTCCTGACCGCCATCGGTGAGAAGATCAACATCACCATGGCCGCCGAAGCGCAGGCCCGCACCGGCCACGATATCTATGCATTCGACATGTGGACGGTCCACGAGTTCGCCGACAAGCTGATGCCGGTCGACGACATCATGAAGACGCTGATCGGCCAGTACGGCAAAATCAGCAAGGCATACGAATATCTGGGCATTGCCGAGGGCCATTGGCGCGCGATGCCGGTGGGTTGGGGTTCGGCGCCGCTGACCCCCTGTGCGCGTATCAGCATGCTGAAGAAGTACGCCGGCATCGATGTGCAGGCTTGGTATCCGGCGCATGAAACCTCGCCTGACGCCGCCAAGGACTGGACCTACGAGACACAGCTGCGCGCCGCCGAAGCCTGCCACAAAGCCGGCTTCACCTTCGGCCTCGGCTGCGGTTCCGGCAGTACCGACGCTCGGCAAACCTGGGGTGCGACCTTCGGCGCGTTCGGGGCCGATCTGATCGACGCCAAGGGCAATGTCACCGTGGACAGCGACAACGTGAAGATCGCGCTTGAGTATTGCCAGCGACTGATCCCGTTCCTGCCGGCCGACACCGTGCAGTACGACGATGCCTCGAACAACCGAGCCTTGATCTCCGGTAAGTCGGCGCTGATCTGGAACCCGCCGTCGGCCTGGGCGGTGGCGAAACGCGATGCGCCCGAGGTCGCGGCCGATTGCTGGACCTTCCCCAACCCCAAGGGACCCAAAGGGCGGCTGGTGCCGATGCGCCCGTATTTCTGGGGCATCTGGGAATTCGCGCAGAACAAGCCCGCCGCGAAAGACCTGCTGCTGCATCTGGCGCAGCGCGAACAGGTGGAACCGATGGGCGTCGCGGTGGCGGGCTACGACATCCCGCCGTTCCAATCGATGACGGACTTCAAGATATGGACCGATGTCGAGCCTCCCAAGGGCACGATCTACAACTATCCGGTCCGCCCTTGGCACGACGCCGAGTATTACATCACCGGCTCCTCCGGTCCGCCCGAGATCGCGGTGCAAATCTGGAACCGCAGCGTTGTGCCGGGCATGGTGTCGCGGCTGGTGGCCAAGCAGACCATCCCGCAGGTTATTGCCTGGGCGAAGGACGAAATCAGCGGCTTCATCCGCTGACGGGTTGAGAGTTTCGGGAATGGCGGTAACCTGCTTGTCAGAAGACAGGAGGTTACCGCCATGACCGGCTTGACCATCACGCCGCTGGGGCCATCGCTTGGCGCCGAGGTGTCGGGCGTCGATTTGAGCAAGCCGTTGGACGCAGGTGTGCGCGAGGAGATTGCTCGCGCTTTGGGCGATCATCTGGCGTTGGTGTTTCACGATCAGTCGCTCACCCCTTCGGAATACTTGCGGGCCGCCAGCATTTTCGGGCCGCCGATGCGGCAGCATTACTCCCAGCACAACATGCCGGATTTCCCCGATATCGGGCTGGTGTGGCACCGCAATGGGCAGAAGCCGGCGGAGCGCTGGCATACCGATCATACCAACCGGGAGCGTCCACCGGCCGCGACCGTCTTGTATGGCGTCGAAATTCCCTCCGAAGGCGGCGGCACCAGCGTGGCGTCGATGCGCGCGGCGTATCAGGCTCTGACGGAGGCGGAACGTGTTCGGTTGTCCGGGTTGAAGACCGTCAATCGGCTGGATAAAGGCCGGGAGGGCGCGCGGCCCGAAGATGTCGAGGCCTACGACAAGCCCATCCTGCACCCGATCGTGCGCACGCACGCGCTGCACGGGTCGAAAGCGGTTTATTTCCATATCAGCAAGACCGAACGGATCGAAGGCTGGAGCCCCGAAGAGAGCCAAGCCTATCTGGAGGATTTGCTGCAACGGATGATCCGGCCGGAGATCGTTTACCACCACGCGTGGCGCAGGGGCGACGTCTTGGTAATCGACGACCGCGCCACCCTGCATCGCGCGCACGGGGATTACGACCGCAGTCAGGCGCGGGTTCTGTGGCGCGTGATCGCCGAGGGTGACCGTCCCATCTAAATCGTCATGGTCGAGCCTGACCCGACCATCCCAGGCCAATGAGGCACCGATATATGAAAACGGAACGTTTAACGGTTCACGGCATCGATCTGGAGGTTTTGCGCGGCGGGGAAGGCAACCCCATCGTCCTGCTCCACGGCATGCGCAGCCTGTCGCCGGACGCTCGGTTTCCCGCGTTGCTTGCCGCGCACGGCTCCGTCGTTGCGCCGTCGCTGCCGGGCTTCGGCGATACAGCCAGGCCCAAGGACTTCGACACGATCTACGATCTTGTCCATTTGACCCGAGCGATCATGGACGCGGTGCCCGGCGGCGATATCACGCTGGTCGGCCTGTCGTTCGGCGGCTGGATCGCCGCCGAAGTCGCTGCCGGCGGACACCCGCGCTTGAAGCGGCTGGTGCTGGTGGACCCGGTCGGCATTAAAATCAGCGACCGGCAGACCGCCGATATTCTGGACGTGTTCAACCGCTCCCCGGCCGATGTCCGCGCGGCGGAATGGCACGACCCCGCCAGGAACGCACCGGATTTCGACGAAATGGAGGACGGGGGCATCATCCGCCATGCGCGGGATTGGGATGCGCTGTGCCTGTACGGGTGGCACCCATATTTGTATAATCCGCAGCTGAACCGCTGGCTGGGCCGTATCGCGGTGCCGACCCTGGTGGTTTGGGGCGAAAGCGACGGAATCGTGACGCCGGCTTACGGCCGAACCTTCGCGGGGTTGATCCCCAGGGCGCGGTTCGAGACGATCGCGGACGCCGGGCACCACCCGGACGTTGAACAACCGGATGAATTGACGCGGTCCATCGCCGCTTTCCTGGGGGGCTGACCGATGCAACTCTGGTTCCATAACGAAAACACCTATCCGTTCGTGCCGAAGGATGTGCTGGACTCCGCCGATTCCGTGCGCGCCAGCCTGCCGGGCAAGTTGCTGGACCCGCGTATCGCCGCCGATCTGTTCCATGAATGCATGGACGAATCGCTGCTGTGCGACGATGTCGGCATCAATATCGTGTCCATCGAGCATCACAGCGGCATCAACAGCCTCTATGGTGCCAGCCCGATCATTCTGGGCGCGCTGGCACGTCAGACCCGTAACGTGCGCATCCTGTCGCAGGGCACGCTGATTTCGCTGCGCAACGACCCGGTCCGCGTCGCCGAGGAATATGCCACCGCCGACGTCATGCTGCGGGGACGGCTGGATATCGGTTTCGTGAAATCCGGCGACAGCGAAATGGCGTCCAACAACGCCAACCCCGTCGGCAATCTCGAACGGTTCTGGGAAGCCATCGACCTGATCGCCGCCGCGCTGAAAAACCAGGACGGACCGATGCGGTGGGAGGGCAAGCATTACGCCCATCGCCACATCAACCTCTGGCCGCGCCCGTATCAGCAGCCGCACCCGCCGATGTGGGCCGCGACGGGCGATCCGGATACGTCGCGCGAGCTCGGGCGGCGCGGAATGGTGAATTCCGTGGTGCTGCGCGGGATCGAGGGTACCAAACGCGCCTGGGGCGCCTATCGCGAGGCTCGGGTCGAAGCCGGTCTGCCGGAGGCGCCGCTGGACCGTTTCGCTTACGCGGCATTCGTCTATGTCGGCGATACCGATGAGGAAGGGATCGAAGTCGGGTCGAAACTGTTGTGGTTCCTGAACACAAGCTTGAAGCAAGCGCCGCAGTTTTCGAAATTTTTGCCGGGCCGCATGCCCGCTGAAATGGCCCCGCAGGTCTACCGCACCAAGCCTCGGCCCGGCGAGGCTCGGGTTGCCCGCCCGGCCGATGGGTTGATCGGGATGACGGCGGAACAGGCGATCCAGCGCCAGATCATGTTCGCCGGCAATCCCGATACGGTGTTCAAACAGATCATGGCCGCCTACGACGCACTGGGCGGCTTCGGGCACCTGATTTTCATCGGGCGGTCCGGCTATCTGACGCATATGGAGGCCGAAAAAGGCATCCGCATGCTGGCCAAGGAAGTGTTGCCCCGAGTGCGGGAGGCGACGCGGGCACGGCCGTAACCGCGCCCGCGGATTGGGGGCGGGTTATGCCCGCCCCTGACGGAACAGCACCGACCGCGCCAACGCAATCGCGTCGTCCCGTCGCACGATCAGAATAAACGCCGCGCAGGCCCAGACCTCGCACGCTTCCTTGAACAGCGCACCGCCGTCGTGGTACGGGTCGATGCCCAACGGGCTGACCAAATGGAAGAAGATCGCGCCGGACATGACCCCGAGCGCGAAAGCCGCGCCGAAGACCCGCGTGCCTGGGAGCACAACAAAAATCGACGCTGCAATTTCCATAATCGCGACGAAAAGGCGGAACGGCTTTTCGTAACCATGGATAAATAGCCAATCCGACAGGATGGTGAACAGATACACCGATCCTTCGTTGCCGGTCAGCTTGTATTGCTCATACCACAGCAACGTCCCGGCGATGTACAGCGCGGCGGGCCAGGTCAGAAAGCGCAGGATGCGGTCCATGTCGGTGTCTCCGTAAGGGGTGTCGCATATACGACACCCCGAGGCGACATGCGTTACACCTTCACTAATTTCTGTAAACACCGTACCGGATTCGGCCGGGGAATATTTGGGAACGACCGCGGCCAGGAGGTATGCGCGACCTCGCCGACATAGAGATCGCCATGCGAATCCACCGCCATCCCGTGCGGCGAAATAAACTGTCCCGGCCCGGCACCGCGCGCCGGAGTCGCTTCCACCGTCGCCAGCAGATTGCCCTTCAGGTCCATCACGCTGATCCGCGGCCCGATATTCGGGTGATCGATGTTCACCGGCAGATGCGGCCCGAGCTCGGCGATGTAGCAGATCGGGCAGGCGCCGGAGGTCATGTACAGACCGCTGGGCCGGTGCAGATTGTTCCACTGCGTTTCGAATTTCCCGTTGCCGTCGAACACCTGCACCCGGTGATTTTCGCGGTCGGCGACATAGACCCAGCCATCGGCATCGCAGCAGATATTATGCGCGATGTTGAACTGCCCGGGACGGGTGCCGGAGCTGCCCCAGGACAACAGACGCCGGCCCGACGGGTCGTATTTATGGACACGGGCGTTGCCGTAACCATCCGATATGTAAATGTCGCCGGAAGGGGACAGCGCGGTATGGGTGCAACGATTGAACGGCTCGCCGCTCATGAACGGCGACGGTTTGCCGGGGATGCCGATTTCCAGCAGCACTTTGCCGTCCAGCGTGCACTGGCGCATCGTGTGATCGCCGTCGTCGGTGCAATAAATGGTGTCGTCCGGCCCCATGGAAATGCCATGAGCACGGCTGAACAACCCCTCGCCCCAGGAGCGGAGGAAATTGCCGTCGCGATCGAACACGATCATCGGGTGTTCGCCTCGGTTGAACGCGTAGACGTTGTCGTGCCGGTCCACGCCGACCGCGGCCACGTCCAAAGTCACCCAGCCCGGCGGCAGTTTCATCCAGCCATCGGCGGGTTCGTATTTATATGCGCCTTCGCCCATCGTCATGTTTTTGTCTCCTGTGTCACCAGCCGAGCGAGACGCGGATACGTGCCATCGCTGCCATTTGGGTTGCGTGGTCGCCGCCTGCGAAACGAATCATCAAATGCGTCGCGCCGGCCTGGGCATAGCCATCGAGCCACGCGGCGACTCCGGCTTCCGGTCCGGCATAGGCAGCTTGGCGCTTGCGGGTGATGTGCCCGGGCACGCCGTAATAGGCTTCCAGGAACTGGTTCATTCGCTCATCCGCCCGTTCGGCGTTCTCATCCAGCGCCACGGTCAAATACATCGCCCCCGTAACAGGCGACGTTTTCCGTATATACGCGAACTGCTCGGCGTATTGTTCCGCTGTCGGCGCAATTGGAAACCACCCGTCGAAAGAACGCGCTGCCCGGTCCAGACTGGCCTGGAGGTTGCCGCCGATCCAAAGCGGCGGGCCTTCGGGCCGGTAGGTGACCGGCGCCAATACCCCCTGCTGCACGTCCCAGCGCCCGTTCCAATCCACCGGCTCCCCGGTCCAGAGCGCTTGACACAGCCGCAACCCCTCCATCATCCGGCCGACCCGCTTATCGAACGGCACGCCGGCCGCGGTGAATTCGGCGCGGATATTCGGCCGGTCGGCGGCGATGCCGACACCCAGGATCAGGCGACCTTCGCTGACCTGATCCAGCGTGGCAACCTGATGCGCCAGCAAAACGGGGTTGCGCAAAGCCGGCAACAGCACCGCCGTGCCGAGTTGCACGCGCGGCACCCGACCGGCAACGCCCGCCAGCAACGTCAACGGTTCGTGTCGGGGACGGGCCAGCAACGAATCGCCGACCCAGATGGAATCGAAACCCATGGATTCCGCGCGTGTCGCGAGTTCCAGCATGGGGCCGGTTTCGGGCCGGCCCTCCATGATTTGCTCGCGGGTGGGGAGGAGGTAGCCGAGTTTCATCGACCCGTCATGGCCGGGCCTGACCCGACCATCTCCGGAAAATTGGCCTGAGCTGGTCGGGTCAGGCCCGACCATGACGGCTGTGCGAGAGTGAGCATCACCCCTCCAACTCCTTCTTCAACGCCGTCCAACGATCCAGGATCGGCATGATCGCCTCCTCCGGTTCCGCCGGCAGGCTGAACACGATTCGATCGATGCCGATTTCCTGGCAGAAGCGCAATTGTTCCACATTATCCGGCGTGCGGAAAATCGTGATTGGCAGAGACGCCGGGTCGCGCCCGGCTTCTTTCGCCATGACCCGGAATTGCTCGATCAGCACGCCGACGCCGTCCTTCGCCAGCCGGTCCGCCCGCGGAATCCAGCCGTCGCCATAGGCAATCGCGCGGCGCGCGGCATAAGGGTAAGCACCGCCCACGATAATCGGCGGGTGCGGCTTCTGCACCGGCTTCACGCCTTGTTCCATCGGATCGAAATTCACGAATTCCCCATGATATTCGGAGATTTCGTTCATCCAGATGGCCTTCATCGCCTCGACTCGTTCACGCGCGAGCTTGTGGCGGGATTTGAAGACGGTGCCGTGGTTTTCGACCTCGTCCTGGTTCCAGCCGTTGCCAACACCGAACAGGAAGCGTCCGTTCGACAGCCGGTCGATGGTCGAAACCATCTTGGCCGTCACGATCGGGTCGCGCTGGGTCAGCAGCGCGATGCCGGTGCCGATTTTCAACGTAGACGTCACCGCCGCCGCTGTATTCAGCGCCAGAAACGGATCGTAGATATCGTAGTATGGCCGCAACATCGCCCCGCCGGACGGAAACGGCGTAACCCGGCTCTGCGGAACATGCGTGTGTTCGGGCACCCACAGCGACTCGAACCCCCGCTGCTCCAGCTCCCGCGCCAACGGCGCCGGCTGCATGGAGGCGGAGGTGAAAAACATGACGGCACCGATGTGCATTGCGATATCCTCGATCAGGCCGAACGAACGGCGGGGAAAACCTCTTCCGAGATCAGTTGCATTTGTTCCATCGCCAGGCTGGCGGGCATGCCGACCCAGTGGATGCCCAGTACCAGGGTGTTGACGCCGAACCGGCGCTTCAACACCAATATCTGTTCCGTAACCTCGGCCGGGGAGCCGAACAGGAACCGATCGTTCATCAGATCGGCGAAGTCGCCGCTGAACGCATCGCCCGACGGCATGACCTTGTCCTGCCCCCAATCCTTGTAGGCCTTGTATTTCGCCTCCAGCGACGGGCGCGCCAGACGGATGGCTTCCTCGCGGGTGCGGGCGACGAAGACCTCCCGCATCATGGGCAGTTCGGCGGGAAATGGTTTGCCGGCGTCGTCCAACGCACGCTTATAGACCTCCATCTGCTGCGCGATGGTGTCGATCTTGTTGTGCGGGTTGATCATCCAGGCATCCGCCATGCGGGCCGCGCGACGGATGCCGACATTGGCATTGGCGCCGATCCACACCGGCGGCAGCGGTTTTTGCAAAGGCAGCACTGTGCAATTGGCGTGGTCCAGCTTGAAGTAGGACGCCTCCATGGTCACGAAATCCTCGGTCCACAGCCGCTTCACGGCGGTCAGGCATTCCTCGAACCGCGGGCCGGACTGCTTGGTGGTGGTGCCGAAGGCGTTGAACTCCACCTCGCGGTAGCCGATGCCGGCGCCGAAGATCATCTTGCCGTCGCACATCACGTCCAGCGAGGCGAGCTCCTCGGCCACATGCAACGGCGAGTGCAGCGGCAGCAGCACCACGCTGGGGATCAGCCGCAGTTTCGGCGCCACCATCGCGACTTGGCATAAATACGGAATCTGCTGGATGTACTGAAACGGGTGGGAGCTGTAATGCGACCCCTTCCCAATACAATCGTACCCGAGCTGCTCGGCCCGCACGGCGGCGTCCAGGTCTTCTTTCAGGCGCACGCGCATGTCGTCGCCCTGCGGGTATTGGCCGCGAATGATCAGGCCGAAGCGCATGGGTTCCCTCCCTGGTTGGGGGCACCATAAACACCTTCCCCGGCGCGACAAAGCGGGGCATACTAGCCAAATGACAATTCGGCCCCTCCTGCTATCCCTTTTTGTCCTGTTGGCGTTGGCGGTGTCGTCGCGCGCGGCGGATGTCGATGGCGTGCCCTTCCCCGAGGCGCAGCAGATCGACGGCAAGGTGCTGCGGCTGAA
>CAITUP010000140.1 GCA_903895595.1 uncultured Acetobacteraceae bacterium
CCGGCACGTCCATGCGGATTTTTCGGGACGCGCGCGCCGCGCAGACGATCGGGAATTCGTTCGCGGGATGCGTGAATCCGGTAGGGACAAGCCCGGGGATGACGGATGGGGCGAATGACGGCGTTCAAGCGATTGCCCTGGCGGCAGAGGGCAATCGGCTGAAAGAATGGATAACAAAGGCTTAAAGCGGTGAATCCATGCGGCGCGCCACTTCCGCATGGTTGACGAGATCTTTAGAGCGTATCGCCGATCGGTTCGAACTCTGCGTGGATGACGCACGTCTTGCGAACGGGCCTTTTGGCGCCCGGCATCGATTATTCAGGCACCCGCCAGAATGGCGTCCGCGATTTTCTCCGCTGTCATGATGGTGGGAATATTCGTGTTGGCACATGGCACCACCGGGAAGATGGAGGCATCGACCACCCGCAGCCCGGCGATTCCCTTCACCCGGCCGGCGTTGTTGGTCACTGCCATGGGATCGTCTTCGGCGCCCATGCGACAGGTGCAGGACGCGTGCCATACGCCGACGGCGGCCTTGCGAATGAAAGCCTCGGCTTGCTCCTCATCGTTGCAGACGCCTTCTTGGGTAAAACCCTCCATGATGAGGTTTTGGATCAGCATGCGCCGGAGGAAGCCCGGCCCGTCGAGCAACTTCGCCAGAACGCTGGTCAGGAAACGGTTTTTGCCATTGATTTCGCCGACCTGCCTTACCTTGTCGGAGTAGCTGGCGGGGAAGGGATCGCTCATGGCCCCCCGCATCGCCGGGTGGTCGTACAACGGGGTCAGGCGGCGGATGTCGTCGGCGATGCGATCGAGGTCGCGCTTGTCGGATAGCAGGTTGAACTCGACCTCCGGCTCATCGGACCAGGTGCGGCTGGTCAGGCGCACCTGCCCGGTTTCGGAAAACGTCTTGTTGACGAACAGGATGAAACTGCCGATCTGCTCACCCACCGCGTGCCAGGACGTCTTTGTCGCGCCGACAACGAACATATCGCCCGGCGGGGCGCCGCCCATCTGGGACGAATAGCGCATCGCCAGGAACAGATGCCGCCGCGTTTCCTTGTTGGTAACGCGCGCGCCGGGCTTCAGGAACGATGCCAGCGCGATGGACGGATGATCCATCAGCCGTTGTCCGACCCCCGCCAGCGCCTGGCGTACGGGAATGCCCATATCGCGCAGATGCCCGACCGGCCCAATGCCGGCCCGCAGCAGATGCGCGGGGGAGTGGATGGCGCCCGAGGACAGGATGATCTCATTGCCCCGGAATTCCGTGGGGCGGCCGTTCACCAACGCCTTGACCCCGACACAGCGGAGGTCCTCGAACAAGAGTTCCGTCACCTGCGTGTCGGTGGAAATCGTCAGATTTTCTCGCTTGCGCACGTCGGCGTTCAGATAGCCGATGGCAGCGGAGACACGTTTTTCCTCGGCGTTGGAGATGGTGACCGGGAAGTACCCGTCCTCGAAATGCCCATTCTGGTCGGGCAAATATTTATAGCCGGAGTCCCCGAACGCCTTCGCAAGCGCTTTGGCATGGCCGGGCCATTGGGCTTCCGGTACCCGGCGGATCGGGATCATGCCCTCTTTGCCATGGTACTCGTTGTCGAAATCCAGGTCGCGTTCCAGCTTCTTGAAGTAGGGCAGGACATCGTCCCATTTCCAGCCGGTGGCGCCGCGGGCATCCCATTCGTCATAGTCCGTCGGCGCCCCGCGATTGGCCATCTGCCCGTTGATCGACGATCCGCCGCCCAGTACACGCGCCTGTTCGTATTTGCGGAGCCGGGGTTTTGGCGCATCGGGATTGTTGTGCGAAACGACCTCGGTCGTGACCTTCAGGTCGTTCCAATGGAACCGCTTATCCAGATAGGCGGTCCCGGAATACGAATCCAGAATCTCCTTCGGCACGGCACCCGGCGGCGTGTCCTGCCCGGCTTCGCAGATCAGCACCTTGTTGGCGCTGCGCGCGGACAGGCGGTTGCCCAGGACCGATCCGGCGGAGCCGCCGCCCACGATGATGTAGTCGTATTGCATGATATTCCCCGCACGCTTCCTTGGGCAGAAATTTGCCCCGAATGACGGCCGGACGCAAACGCGACAGTTCGGTCGCCCGCATCCTGTCCGCCTCCGACCGCGAAACCCCGATGGGCGGCGCGCTGGCCGAAGTTTACGGCTGGGCGCCAACCCGGTAGATCGGACACCGACAAGCGGAGGCGACGATCGTGAGCGACTGGAGCAAAGTGACGCGGCCCATCCCGGTGCCGAACGAATGGACCAAACCCTTCTGGGACGCGGCGAAGCGCGAATCGCTGGAACTGCAGCGCTGCCAAAGCTGCGGCTTCTTCCAGCACCCGCCGTTCGCGACCTGTGTGCAGTGCGTCAGCGTCGATCTGAAGTTCGAGCCTGTGCGCGGCAAGGGCACGATCTACGCCTACACGATCATGTACCACACCGGCGATAAGCGTTTCGCCTCCGCCGTGCCGTACGCGTCGATCGTTGTCGAACTCGACGACGCGCCGGGGGCGTTGATGGCCGGTAATCTTCTGGGATCGGAATATACCGAAGCCAAAGTCGGGCGCCGCGTCGAGGTGATATTCGAGAAACTCAACGACGACATCACGCTGCCGCAATTCCGGCTGGCTGGGGAGTGAACGCCATGTGGGAAAATCGCTGCAAAATCGCCATATCGGGCGTCGGTTACTCCAAAGCCACCCGCTCCGCGGATATTCCGCTGGCGGCGCATGCGTTGGAGGCGGTGCGCGGCGCCGTCGCCGATTCCGGCTTGAAGATGGAGGATATCGACGGTCTCGCGACGTACCCGGAACTGCCGGCGACGGGCCATGCGGAGGTCGACGGGATCTCGGTCGTTTCGGTCAACTGCATGATGGCGATGCTGAAACTGCCGAACCTGACCTGGCACATCCAGGTTGGCACGACGAATATCGGCGGCGCGGTGCAGCAGGCGACGAATGCGCTGCTGGCGGGCGTGTGCAAATACGCGGTGATTTGGCGCGCGATGCATAATCCTCGGGGGACGTATCAGAACCTGCCGGGCAACATGGCGGCCGGCGCGTCGCAGTTCACCGGGCCGTACGGGTTCGGCGGGCCGGGGCAGGGGATGGCGGTTGCTTACACCCGTTGGCTGGAAAAAAATCACCAGACTCGCGACAAGATGGCGACGCTGGCGGTGACTCAGCGCAAACATACGCAGCATAATCCGCACGCGTATTTCTACGGCACCGAATTGACGCGGGAGGATTATTTCGCCTCGCGCATGGTTGCCTACCCGTTCTGCCTGTTCGATTGCGATATTCCGGTGCAGGGCGCCGTCGCGATCGTTCTGACGGCGGCCGACCGAGCGCGGGATTTGAAGCCGGCACCGGCGTATCTGGCGGGGTATGGCCAGCGGCTGCATTTCGAAACCGCCGGCCGCATCGGCAGCCTGTCCAGCTACATGGAAGGCGGCAGCAGCTCTGCCAAGCTGACCTGGGAACGGTCCGGATTCACACCGAAAGACGTGGATGTCGCGCAAATCTACGACGGGTTCTCGGCGTCGGTGATTTACGGGCTGGAGTCGTACGGCTTCTGCAAGGAGGGTGAGGCGCTGGATTTCATCCAGGACGGCCGCATCGAACTCGATGGGGAGCTGCCGTTGAATACGTTCGGCGGGTCGTTGGGCACCGGGCGTATCCACGGGTTGTGGCATATTATCGAAGGGGCGTTGCAAGCCTCCGGCCGGGCGGGATCGCGGCAGGTGAAGGACGTGAACGTTTCGTTCGTGGGGGCGAGTGCGCCGATTGTGACGGGGACGACGTTTATTTTCGTTAAGGAGCCTTATTGAAGGGGTTATACCAACCGAACTAACCACTGACGCACCGGAATTCGCCACATCGTCTTGCTGACGGAGGTCGGCATGACGATTTTCTTGGTAGCGGCCAGCAAGTCGTGGATGCCGACCTGCGTCGGCATGACGAGTTGGCACGCGCCTGTGTGTCGATGGTTAGGCCCGCTGGTATAACCACTGACGCACCGGAATTCGCCACATCGTCATGCCGACGCAGGTCGGCATGACAGGGGAGCGCCGCCGACCATGGGTCAAGGGTGCCGAAGCGTCGTCGAACGTCACTCCGCCGCCAGCTTCTCCGCCTTCAACGAAGCTGCCTTAGCCTCGACCAGCTCCACGATATGATCCACCATCGACGCCCCGTCGATGGTGTGGTCCGTCTTCCCGGCGGAATAAATCATGTGCCGCCCGTTGCCGCCGCCGGTCACGCCGATATCCGTCATCAGCGCCTCCCCCGGCCCGTTCACGACGCAACCGATGATCGACAGGGTCAGCGGCGTTTCGATATGCGCCAGCCGGTCCTCCAGCGTCCGCACCGTCTCGATCACGTTGTAGCCTTGCCGCGCGCAGGACGGGCAGGAGATCACTTTTACGCCGCGATGGCGGATGCCGAGCGTCTTGAGCAAGTCCCAGCCGACGCGGACCTCTTCCTCCGGTTCGTCGGACAAAGACACCCGCAGCGTGTCGCCGATGCCGGCCCAAAGCAGGGAGCCTAGGCCGACGGCGGATTTCACGGTGCCCATGCGGCGCCCGCCGGCCTCGGTGATGCCGATATGCAGCGGATGGTCGCAGACTTCGGCCAACTGCTGATAGGCGGCGACGGCCAGGAACACGTCGGACGCTTTCACGCTGATCTTGAAGTCGTGGAAATCGTGCTGTTGCAGAATATTGGCGTGGTACAGCGCGCTTTCGACCAGTGCTTCCGGGTTGGGTTCGCCGTATTTCTCCAGCAGGTGCTTCTCCAGCGACCCGGCGTTGACGCCGATGCGCATGGAGCAGCCGTGGTCGCGGGCGGCCTTGATGACCTCGCGCACGCGGTCGTCGCTGCCGATGTTGCCGGGGTTGATGCGCAGGCAGGCGGCGCCGCTTTCGGCGGCCTCGATGGCACGGCGATAGTGGAAATGGATGTCCGCGACGATCGGGACGTTCACTTCCTTCACGATCTCCTTCAGCGCCAGCGCGCTGGGCTGATCGGGGCAGGACACGCGGACGATATCGACGCCGGCCAGTTCGGCCTTGCGGATCTGCGCGATCGTGCCGGGCACGTCGGTGGTCAGCGTGTTGGTCATGGTCTGCACGCTGATCGGCGCGCCGTCGCCGACGGGCACCTTGCCGACATAGACCCGGCGCGACTTGCGGCGCAGGATTTCCTGATAGGGGCGATAGCTGCTCATGCTCGGTCTCCTGGCCGCGGGCCCGAATCCCGGCGGCGGGCGGTAAAATGACGGATCGCGGCGGGTTGCGCTACTGCGTCGTGCGAGGGGTGGCGATCGCGGCGAGTTTGCCTTCCTTCACCGCGTCCACTTCCAGCGGCAGATCGCGCCGGACGGCGCCGGCCCCGCCGAGTGTCGTGGAGACGACGCCATCCAGCAAAACCTCCGTCGCCGCGGCGTTGCCGGTGGTCAGCAGCAAGCCGGGGCGGGGTACGGTCCAGGTTTCGCCGGGCTTGAGCACCTTGTTCAGGATCACGGTCCCGGTCTTGTCGCGCACCTGCACCCAGGCGTCGGCGGTGGCGCGCAGCATCAGGCGGGGCTGGTCGGAGGTCACCGCCACACCGGCTGGCGGTGGTGCGGGCACGGCCAGGGGCTTCACCGGTGCGGCGGCGGCCGAACTCGGCGACAGCGAAGACACGGGTTGCGGCGGTTCCGACGCCTCGGTGGGGGGGGCGGGGCGCACTTGCGTGACGACGGCCGGCGGTAGGGCCTGATCGGCGAGAGAGGCGAGGCGTTCGGGGACCGCCGCGGCGGTTTCGGCGGGAAGCCGGCCCTCCCCCGACAGACGGTACCAGCCGACATAGGCGCCGATCGCCAGCACGACGCCCAGCAGGATGACCGCGCCCATGGGCAGGCCGCGTTCCGGGACCGGTGCGGGAAAGGACAATTCGGTCTGCAAAGACACCTGGGCGGCTTCGGCCTTGAAGCGGCGCAGCATTTCCTCGGCGTCCAGGCCGAGGGCATTGGCATAGCTGCGCAGGAACCCGAGCGCGAAGGCATTGCCGGGCAAGCGCGACAGATCGCCGTCTTCCAGCGCTTCCAGATGCGGCTGCCGGATGCGCAGCATCGCGGCGACGTCCGGCAGCGGCCAGTTCAGCCGTTCCCGCGCCATGCGCAAATCGGCGCCGGCCAGGGGCGCCGCGCTTACCGAACTGGGGTAAGGTCGCCTGCTCATCTCATTCATCGGTGAAAGACCCGCGATGCCGCGCCACGGTCGCC
>CAITUP010000141.1 GCA_903895595.1 uncultured Acetobacteraceae bacterium
CCTGAGCATTGTCCGCGCCCTGCGACGGCCCCTGCCGGGGGGCCGTTGAACGCGCGGGATGGGGCTGTAGCTCAGTTGGGAGAGCGCCTCGTTCGCAATGAGGAGGTCAGGGGTTCGATTCCCCTCAGCTCCACCACCGTCCCGCGACGGCCCCCTATTCCGCCCGCAACGACGACCGGATCGAGGCAACGCCCGCCGGGTCCTCCATGGCCGCCAGCCGTCCGGCCGCGAGCGCCGCGAACTGCCGTAACAGCGCCGTCCGCCGCGCCGGCGCCAAGGGATGGGACGGCGCATCGCGCAGCACATCGGCCTCCAGGTCGGCCGCGACGATCAATCCCACTTCAGCCGGCAGCAACTCCGCCGGGAAGTCGGTATCGACCGCGAAATACAGCGCGTCGGCGTAGCCACGGTATTCCGGCCATTTGCCATCCGTCAGGAAATCCCGAGGCCCCGACTTGACCTCGATGCACACAAACCCGCCATCCGGCCGCAGCGCCAGAATATCGGCCCGCCGGCCGTTCGGCAGAGGCACCTCATGCAGCGGCGCCCACCCCATCTGCAGGCACAGCCGCGCCGTCGCCCGCCGCACCAATGCCGCCCGTTCCGGGAATGACGGCCCGGTCACGCCAGCAAAGCGTCGATCGCGGCGGCCATCCGCACATCGCGCGCCGTTAGACCGCCTGAGTCGTGGGACGTCAGTTCGATTCGCACCGTATTCCAGACATTGGACCAGTCGGGATGGTGATCCAGTTTCTCCGCCAGCAGCGCGACACGGGTCATGAAGCCCCAGGCCTCATTGAAATTCTTGAACTTCAGCGTCCGCGCGATGGCGGTGCCGGCCTTCTCCAGCGTCCAATCCGGCAGAGTGGCGGCAAGGTCGGCACGGGCCTGTTCGGTCAGCAAAGCGGACATCTTCGGTCTTCCTGTGCGTGGACGAGGCGGGAGAATACCCCTTATCGCCTCCCGCCCCGCAAGCCGCTAAACTGTCATCCAGCAAAGGCGGGGGAACGAACGGGATGGAACCAGTGGTGCGTGTCGCGGTCACCGTCACGTTTTTGCGGATGGACAAGCCGCCGTCCGACCGCGCCGCCGCGCTGCCGCCGGGGTATCAGGTCGTGCAGGCCACGAACCCGACGGTGGGGTTCTACCGCTATCTCTATAATACCGTCGGCGCCGACTACGTCTGGTGGCTCCGCCGGACGCTGCCGGACCGGGAGCTGGCCGATTGGCTGGACCAGCCCGAGGTGTCCGTCCACACGCTGTATCACGAAGGCGAGCCGGCCGGGTTCTTCGAACTCGACAGCCGCCATTGGCCCGACGTGAACCTGTGCTATTTCGGCCTGATGCCGCACGCGGTCGGCACCGGCATCGGCTATCGGTTCCTGCGCCACGCCGTGGATACCGCCTGGCGGCAGCGGGGCGTGAAGGCGTTGACGGTGAACACATGTACCGCCGATCACGCTCGGGCACTGCCGACCTACATCCGCTCCGGCTTCCGCCCGCAGCGTCAGGCGCGAGAGGTCTGGAACGTGCCGACCCGGCTGGGGTTGCGTATTCCGCAGCATGTTCGGGCCTGACCCGCGCGCACCCGTTCGATCGAACCATGCCGCGAACCGCCCGACATCGCCTATACCTCTGCCATGGAACCCATCGCGCTCTATATCCACTGGCCGTTTTGCCTCGCCAAGTGCCCGTACTGCGACTTTAACTCCCACGTCCGGGAGCGCATTCCCCAGGCCCGCTTCCGCGCCGCCTTGCGTGCCGAGTTGGCGTGGGAAGCCGCCCGCCTCGGCTCGCGCCGGCTGACATCGGTGTTCTTTGGCGGTGGCACCCCCAGTCTGATGGAACCGGAAACCGTCGCGCTGCTGCTGGAGGACGCGTTCCGCCTGTTCGAACCGGCCCCGGATATCGAGATCACGCTTGAAGCCAACCCCACCAGTGTCGAATCCGCCAAACTCCGCGCCTTTCGCGCCGCCGGCGTGAACCGAGCGTCGCTGGGCGTGCAAAGCCTGGACGCGGAGGCGTTGCGGATGCTCGGCCGCCAGCATTCCGCCAGCCAGGCCATCGCGGCCCTGGAAACGGCGCGCGAAATCTTCCCTCGCTTGTCCTTCGACCTGATCTACGCCCGTCCCGGCCAGACCGAGGCCTCTTGGCGCGGCGAACTGCGGGCCGCCTTGGCGCTCGCGGCCGATCATCTGTCGCTGTACCAGCTGACCATCGAGCCCGGCACCGCGTTCGAGGCCTTGCACCGCCGCGGCGACATCGTGCTACCGGAGGACGACGACGCCGCCGCTCTCTACGAAGCCACCGCCGACGAAGCCGCCCGCTTCGGGCTGTTGCCCTATGAAATCTCCAACTACGCAAAGCCCGGCGCGGAAAGCCGGCATAACCTGGCCTACTGGCGCTACGCCGATTACGCCGGCATCGGCCCCGGCGCGCATGGGCGCGTGATGGTCGGGGGAGACCTCCGCGCCACCCGCCGCCACCGCGCCCCCGAACCCTGGGCGGAGCGGGTCGAACGCGACGGCCACGGCACCACCGACGACTCGCCGCTGGCAGCCGAGGACAAGGCCCGCGAAATGCTGCTTATGGGCCTGCGTCTCACCGAGGGCCTCGACACCGCTCGGTTTACCGCCCGTACCGGCGTGGCGCTGGAAAGCGCACTCGACGTCGGTGTGCTGGGGCAGGCGGTTGACGCCGGCTACATGACGCATGACGACGGCCGCCTGATCGCGACCACGGAAGGCCGGCTGCGGTTGGACTCATTGCTGGTGGCGTTGGTGCTGTAGCGTCTTCGACTTAACATGCCGCTTTCGGCGAGACCATAGCGTCCGCTGGCCCGATGTAACCCTTCCAGGACCTCGGGACACTTGGCCGCGCGGAGCGCTGTAACGCTTCTTCGCGCAAAATAACGGCGCCGCGGGGTCATGCCGCCAACGGATGGCCTCAACACATCCGAGAACCGCTCGGATTATTCCGCCGCCCGGGCCAAAGCGGTTTCGGAAACAGCCTCCAGCCCCAAAGCCTGTGCCAGCCGGTCGAGCCGGCGCATCACGCTCTCGCCTGTGAAGACCCCATGATCCTCTTCCAAACTCAAAACCAGCTGTCTGCCCCGAATCCGCAACGACGTGCCGCTGAGCAAATCCGGCGTTCCCGCCGACAGTGTGTAAGCCAGCCGCAGCGCCGTGCCCAAAATCTCCGCCCGCGCGGTGGAGGCCAAATCCAGTAACGCCCGCGCCGGCCGCAGGAACCCGGCATCGGCGTTGACCTCGTAGCGGAGCGCCGTCGCCAGCGCCAGGAAGGCGCGGGTCGGGTGATCCAGCCCGATGCCGGGTTGGCGCAGCACCCGCAGAAACGCCTGCTCTGCCCGGAATTCCGGGTGATCGTGACTGCCGATATCCGACACCCAGCACGCGGCCTCCCGCAGATGCCGTTCCGTCACGGTTTCGCGCGGGAACAGCGGCGCGGTCCAGGCGAACAGCGCCGGCGGCAGCGACGGATCGCGGCCCAGCCGTTCTGCCATTTCGTGGCCGGCGGCCAGCAGCGGGTCCTGGGTGCGGATCTCGGCGGGCATCCGGTGCATGAACCAGCCCTCCCGCAAGCCGCTGGCACTGAATACGACCTGCCGCGCGTTCGTCACCCGCAACAGCCGTCGTAAAGCGATGGCTGCGTAGGGGAGGTCGTCGATACGCCGGCGCGACACGTCGGGCAGCCGCTCCAGCGCCCGCCGCCCGGCGGTGGCAAGCAGCGCCGTCAGATCGCGCGCCGCGTCCCGGCCAATCTTGTAATGATGCACCATTTGCAGCGGATAGCCGGACTGCGCCATATGGATGCGCGCCAGCGCGCGCCAGGCGCCGCCCACCAGATACAAATCCCGGTCCCACCCGTCCGCCAGCCACGGCACCGTGGCCATATCCGCCTCGGCCAGCTCTCGCGCGCGATTCAGGTCGCCGCCAGACCGCTCCGCCAGCCGGATGACGCCGAGGCGCAGGGTTTGGGAGGGGCCGCGCAAGGCCCCGTCGAGCCGCACGACTTCCAAGGAGCCGCCGCCGATGTCCGCCAGGATGCCATCAGCATCGGGAATGCCGCACAGCACGCCGTCGGCGGAATAGGCCGCTTCCTCGTGGCCCGACAGGACGCGGATTGGCACCTCCGGCATGCGGGCTTGCAGCGCGGCGACGAAATCGGGGCCGTTGGTGGCGTCGCGGACCGCGGCGGTCGCCAGCACCTCGAACGGCGTGGCCCCCATGGCTTTCGCGATCAGGTAGTAGCGCTGCATCACGGTCAGTGCCGGGCCGATGCCGTCCTCGTTCAGCCGTCCGGTCGCCTGTAACCCGCGCCCGAGCCGAAGGACGGCTTTCTCGTTGAAAATAGGGACGGGATTGCGGTGATGGCCCTCGTAGACGACCAGGCGCACGGAGTTGGAGCCGAGGTCCACAACCCCGCAGCGCGGCAGGTTGACGGAGGGCGTATAGGGCATGCGGGTCAGTCCTGATTCACGCGGTCCTGCCGGCGCGGGGCCAGCAGCGGGGTGGCCAATATCGGCTCGTGCAACGCGGAGCCGCGGCCCGACAGCGAAGGATTGGTCATGAAGTAGTTGTGCGCCGAGACCGGCCGCCGGCCGGCCGCCACGCGGCGCCATGTGCCGTCGGCGCGCAAATCCCAGGATTGCAGGGTGTCGCGGATGTTGGTCACCATGATCTGGTCCAACACTTGGGCATGCACGGTCGCATTGTGAATAGGGACCAGGGTCTCGACCCGCCAGTCCAGATTCCGCTCCATCCAGTCGGCGGAGCTGATGAACAGCTTCGCGTGGCGATTCGGCAGCGTGTGACCGTTGCCGAAGGCGAAGACGCGGCTGTGTTCCAGGAAGCGGCCGACGATGGATTTGATCCGGATGTTCTCCGACAGGCCGGGCACGCCGGGGCGCAGGCAGCAGATGCCGCGCACGATGCCGACGATTTTCACCCCGGCTTGAGATGCTTCGTACAGCGCGTCGATCAGCGTCTGGTCGACCAGGCTGTTCAGCTTGATCCAGATGGTGGCGGGCCGGCCGGTTTTGGCGAACGCGATTTCGCGCTGGATGCCGTCCAGCAGCGTGTCGCGGGTGGTCAGAGGGCTGAATCCGATGTCCTCCATCGTATCCGGGCGGGCGTAACCGGTCATGAAGTTGAACAGCCGAGCGGCGTCGCGGGTCAGCGCGGGGTCGGAGGTGAAGAAGCTCAGGTCGGTGTAGATGCGCGCGGTGATCGGATGGTAGTTGCCGGTACCGAAATGCGCGTAGGAGCGGATGGCGCCTGCCTCCCGCCGGACAACGAGCGATAGTTTCGCGTGGGTTTTCAGTTCGGTGAAACCGAACACCACCTGCACGCCGGCGGCCTCCATGCTGCGGGCGAGGCGGATGTTGGCTTCCTCGTCGAACCGGGCGCGCAATTCGACCATGGCGGTGACGGATTTGCCGGCCTCGGCGGCCTCGATCAGCGCCTTGACGATCGGGCTATCGCGGCTGGTGCGGTAGAGCGTTTGCTTCACCGCGATCACGTTCGGGTCCTGCGCGGCCTGCCGCAGGAACTGCACCACCACGTCGAAGCTTTCGTAGGGGTGGTGGACGACGATGTCCTTCGCCCGGATCGCCGCGAAGCAGTCCCCGCCGAAGTCGCGGATGCGTTCCGGGAACCGCGGTGTGTAGGGGGTGAACAGCAGTTCCGGCAGGTCGTCGACGATCAGTTGCGACAGATCGGCGGGGGCCAGCAGCCCTTCCTGCGTGTGGGTCTCATCCGGCGTGGCCCCGAGCTGATCGCTGACCAACAGGCGGAGCTCGTCGGGCATGGTTTTTTGGAGTTCCAGATGGATCACCACCCCCCGACGGCGGCGTTTCAACGCGGTCTCGTAGGAGCGGACGAGGTCTTCTGCCTCTTCTTCGAATTCCACATCGGTATCGCGAATGATGCGGAACAGGCCGTTACCGGTGACCCGAAAACCGGGGAACACACGGGTAAGGAACAGGAGGACCAGATCCTCCAGCAGTACGAAGCGGATCGCGGTGTCGTTGCCCGTGGGCGGCAAGCGGATAAAGCGTTGCACCTGCGCCGGAAGCGGCAGCAGGCCGCGCATGGTCAGGCCGTCTTCTTCCCGCAGCAGCAGCAGGGCCATCACCAGGCCCATGTTCGGGATGAAGGGGAAGGGGTGGGCCGGATCGACCGCCAGAGGGGTCAGGACCGGAAACACCCGTTCCATGAACCAGGCATCCAGCCATGCGCGATCTTCGTCGGTCAGCGCTGCCGGCTTGCAGACTTCGATACCCTTCTTGCGCATCAGGGCCGCCAGATCGCGCCAGACGCGTTGTTGATCCGCCAGCAGTGCCTCGGCCCTAACCTTGATTTCCGTCAGCTGCTGTGCGGCGGTGCGGCCGTCTGGGGAGACGTGGGTAAATCCGGCCTTAGCCTGCCCCACCAGCCCGGCGACGCGGACCGAGTAGAATTCGTCCAGGTTCGACGCGCTGATCGACAGAAAGCGGAGGCGTTCCAGCAGCGGATGGCGCGGATTTTCCGCTTCCTCCACAACCCGGTGGTTGAAATCCAGCCAGGAAAGTTCCCGGTTAATGAACCGCTCGGGGCTGTCCGGCGCGATGTCCCCCGAAACTTGGGGGCGTTCGGCCGTGAGGGAAGCGTCGTCGGTTGGGGCAACGATGTTCATACCGGCGACCATACAGGATAGGCGGGCCGGACGGCGAGAGGGGTATTCCCATCCAGGCCGGTTCGGTATTCTTTTGGACCACGGCGTGTTTCCTCATACGCGAGTTGTCGATAGTGCCCGAATTTGCCGCCGCCCCCGCGACCTTGCCGCCTGGACAACGTGTCTACGCCGTGGGCGACATCCATGGCTGCCTGGAGCATTTGCAGGCGGTCCACGCGATGATCGCGGCGGATATCGCGGACCGGCCGAGCGACAACTGCGTCCTGATCCATTTGGGCGATTACATCGACCGGGGACCCGACTGCCGAGAGGTCGTCGATCTGCTGACCGCCGGACCGAACGTGCCGGGTGCGACTGTGATCAACCTGATGGGCAACCATGAGGAGATGATGATCGACGCCATCAGCACCGGTCGGGCCGAGGACGCTGCCCAGTGGATGCGCAACGGCGGGGCGGAATCGCTGCTCGGCTGGCGGATCGGCCGCAGCGTGCCCCCCACTTTGTGGCCGGCGATGATCCCGTTCGCACATCAGCGGTTCGCGCGCGACTTGGCGTTGACCCACCGGATCGGGCCGTACTTGTTCGTCCATGCGGGCGTCCGGCCGGGTAAGGCCCTGGACGCGCAGACGCGGGAAGACCTGCTGTGGATACGGGAGCCGTTTTTAGGCTCCAAAAAGGATCACGGGGCGGTTGTGGTACACGGGCACACGCCGACGCAAAATCCGGTGGTGCGGGCCAACCGCATCGGCATAGATACCGGCGCGGTGCTGGGCGGCGTCCTGACCTGCGCGATCCTGGAAGGCGGCCGGATCGGATTTATTCAGGCGTGATGTCACCGGTTTCTTGCAACCGCGTGTCGGGCACGTTACGGCGGGGGCAATGGATCCCCTGACACAGACCCCCGACTATGCCGCCGCCGTCCGGACGCTCGCACACGCCAGCGTGCTGGTGATCGGCGACGCGATGCTGGACCGCTTCGCCCACGGCGCCGTGCACCGCCAGAGCATCGAAGCGCCGGTGCCGATTCTGACCATCGAGAGGGAATTCGCCCAACCCGGCGGCTCTGGCAACGTGGTCCGGAACCTGACGGCGCTGGGCGCGGCCGTGGCGTTTATCTCGGTCGTCGGCGACGACACCGCGGGATCGGACCTGACGGCGCTGATCGGCGGGCAGCAGGGGGTCGAGCCTTGGCTGCTGGTGCAGGGCGGCCGCACGACGACACTCAAGACGCGGTTCATCGCCTCCGGGCAGCAAATCCTGCGCACCGACCGGGAGCAGACGGATCCTATTCATCCCAAACTCGCCGACCGGCTGGTGCGCATCGCCAGCGACGCGATGGCGGCGACCTCGGTCACCGTGCTGTCCGATTACGGCAAGGGCGTGCTGACGAACGACGTACCAGCGGCTTTGGTCGCCAACGCCCGCCGCATGGGAAGGCCGGTGATCGTCGATCCGCGCGGCACGGACTTCGCCCGTTACGCCGGTGCCGACGTGGTGATGCCAAATCGTCCGGAACTGGCCGCCGCGATCGGCATGCCGACGGGGAATGAGGCCGAGATCGTCGCCGCCGCTTTGGCGCTGCGGGCCAAGTTCGGGTTCGGCGCCGTGGTGGTGACGCGGGCGAACGACGGGATGACGCTGGTGGATGCCGACGGCGTTCAGCACTTCCCGGCGGAGGCGCCTGTGGTGCTGGATACGTCCGGGGCTGGGGATACGGCTTTGGCGACTTTGGCCGCGGCTGTCGCTTCCAAGCAGCCTTTGGCGGTCGCGGTGCGACTGGCGAACCTGGCTGCCGGGCTGTCGGTTGCGCATCCGGGTAATTCCGTCGTGCAGGAAGCCGATCTGCTGGCGGCGCTCTAGCCCCGTTCGCCGGCTTGAGGCAGAAACGCCCTCACCATTCCCAGGAAGGAGCGCCATCGTGGCCAAAGTTATCATCAGCTGCGCCGTCACCGGCGGCATTCATACCCCCAGCATGTCGCCCTATCTGCCGATCACGCCGGAGGAAATCGCGAAATCCTCCATCGAAGCCGCCGAGGCCGGGGCTGCCATCATTCATCTGCACGCGCGCGACCCGAACGACGGCCGCCCCTCGCCCGACCCGGCCTTGTTCATGCAGTTCCTGCCGCGGATCAAACAGAACACCGACGCGGTGATCAACATCACCACCGGCGGCGGGTTGGGCATGACGCTGGAAGAACGCCTCGCGGCCGGTATCCAGGCCAGCCCGGAAATGTGCAGCCTGAACATGGGCAGCATGAACTTCAATATTTCCCAGGCCGGCAACCGCATCACCAAGTGGAAGTACGACTGGGAGAAGCCGTACCTCGACGCCACCGACAACTTCATCTTCCGCAACACCTTCAAGGACATCGAGAACATCGTCGAGCGTCTGGGCAAGGGCCACGGCACCCGGTTCGAGTTCGAGTGCTACGACATCGGTCATCTCTATAACTTGGCCTACTGCCTCGATCGCGGCATCGTCGAGCCGCCGCTGTTCGTGCAGTCGATCTTCGGCATCACCGGCGGCATCGGCGCCGACCCGCGCAACCTGCTGTTTGCTCGGGAAACCGCCGACAAGCTGTTCGGCGATCAGTACGTCTGGTCGGTGCTGGCGGCGGGACGACATCAGATGGCGTTCACCACGATGGCCGGCATCCACGGCGGCAATGTGCGCGTCGGGCTGGAAGACAGCCTGTACATCGGCAAGGGCGAGCTGGCGGTGTCGAACGCGCAGCAGGTCGCCAAGATCAAGCGCATCCTGGAAGACCTCAGCCTGGAAATCGCCACCCCGGCCGAGGCGCGTGAGATCCTGAAGCTCAAGGGCGGCGACCGGGTCGGGTTCTAAACCCATGGAACGGCGGCTGTTGCAGGCCGCCGTTCTGTTGGCCGGCATTGTGCCGGTGTCCGCGGGATCGGCGGGGGTGATCCTCGGCGCCGGCCTCGCGGGCGGCGGCGGGACCGATCTGGACAGTCATGTCCGGTATTTGTCGGGGCTGTTGCTGGGGATTGGACTGGTTTTCTGGTCCCTGGTGCCGCGAATCGAACGCCACGCGGTGCTGTTCCGCGTGCTGACGCTGATCGTGTTTGTCGGCGGACTCGGGCGCTTGCTGGGGGTGTTCGTCGTCGGCCAGCCATCCGCCCCGATGACGGCGGCATTGGGGATGGAGCTGGTGGTAACGCCGCTGCTCTGCTGGTGGCAAGGGCGGCTCGCCCGACTGTCCGCAGTTTAGGCAAAAAGCAAAAACACACGCCATCATTCCGCCACTTGGCTGGGCGTTAATATTCTGGCAACAGGGCGCCTCAGCCGCCCATTTTCGAGTGCCCCACTCCCCCATGCAGCCCGTTCCCACACGCGCTTTCGATCCCGCCAGCCCTGCTCGGCGGACCATGATCGGCGTCGCCAGCGTGCTGCTGCTGGGGGCCGCGCTGGCCATCATGCTGTTCGCCGTCATGCGCACGCCGCTGAAGGACGATATCGCCTGGCTGCTATACGTGGCGCGCCGCTGGATGGCCGGACGTGCGCTGTATGTGGACGTGGTGGAGGTCAACCCGCCTCTGATCGTCTGGCTCTCGGCGGTGCCCATCCAGATTGGCGGATGGCTCGATATCGACCCGCAGCGCATCGCGATGCCGTTCTTTATCGTATCCGTCATGGGCTGTGCCTGGTGGGCCGCGGCGCTGCTGCGCGCCAGGGGCGGTTTATTCGCCGATCGGCTGCCGGTGTTCGCGGTCATCGGGTCGGTGTTGCTGATCGTGCCCGCGGCCGATTTGGGCCAGCGGGAGCATCTGCTGGTCGCCGCCATGCTGCCCTACTTCGTGTTGTTCGCTGGGGCGCTGGATCGCGCGCCGCCAAAACGGCTCATTGGCCTCGCCGCGGGTATTTTGGCCGGGTTGGGTTGCGCGTTGAAACCTCGCTATGCCGGGGTGTTCGTGGCGCTGGAATGCGTCGCGCTGCTGCAAGGACTGCGCCCCTGGCGTGTCATGCCGATCGCCGCCGCCACGACCATGGCGCTGTATGGTGCCGCTGTCGCTTTGACCTGCCCCGCGTATTTGACCCGAGCGGTGCCGCTGGCTTTGGCGTTGTACGGCGGGACGGATGTGCCGTTTACCTCCCTGCTCGTGGACAGCCTGCCGTTGATTCTGGGCGAGGTCATCGCCCTGCTGCTGTGGCACCACGCTCGTAAGGACCTGCCAGAGCGCAATCTGCTGCTCACTCTGGTCGCCTTCGCCGCCGCCAGCACGGTGATCTGCTTCATCGACGGCAAGGACTGGTTTTACCACCGCCTGCCCGCCACCATCGTGACCGTCCTGGCGCTGCTGTGCTGGGCGATCTCGACGTGGCTGCACCGGCACTCGGAAGCCCGCAGCCTGCGCCTGCCGATGGCCATGGCCGGCATCGCCGCGATGGTGTTCAGCGTCACCGCCTTCCAGCGCCTGGAGCCCGAGGTCGCGCTGGCGATGGAGCCTGAGGTCACCACCGTCCAGAAGCTGGAGCAGCTCGTCCGCCAGCAGCATGCCCGCACCTATATTGCCTTCTCCGAGTGGATCGCGTTGGGCTTCCCCGTGGTGAACAACACCGGCGTCGCCTGGGCGTCCCGCTTCGATTCCATGTGGGCCTTGAAGGGGGAGCTGTGGCGCGCCCGCTTCGACCCGGCCGGCACGAAGGAATTCCCCATCCGCCGCTGGGTCGCGCACGATTTCATCGCCGGCTGCCCCGATATCGCGGTCGTCGATACGCGGGAAGCCACCGATTACATCCGTGTCCTGAGCGTCGCCGATCCGTCGTTCGCCCGTGTGTGGACGCGCTACAAGCCGATCGCGTCGTTCGACGGTCTGACCGTCTACCGCCGCGGCAAAGCCGGCTGCATCGATCCCTGGGTCGCCGCCGAGGCTCGGGTGACCGCGTCGCGGTAGCTTACCGCACTAGCCCCAGCGCCACCCCCTCCACATCCGTCGCCGCTGCGCACCCTGGATGCCGTGTCAGCAGCGGCGCCTGGCGCCGGATCGTGTCCCGCACCTTGTCGTCCCGCCGGACCACCCCGGCCAACCCAGGCTCGAACTGCAGAAACGTCGCGCAGGCCCGGCGCAGCGTTGCGTACGTCCGATCCCCGCCGGCAACCGAGGACGCCAGATTAACGACCACCCGCGCCTCCCCATCCGGCCGATCCGCGCGAAACAGCTTCAACACCGCATAGGCATCCGTCAGGCTGGTCGGTTCCTCGGTCGCCAGCACCAGTAGCAGGTCCGAGGCCGCTGCCATCCGCCGCACCGCGCGTTCTACCCCCGCACCAAGGTCCAGCAGCACGTCATCGTAGGACCTTGCCCCCGCGCGCGGCATGGCCAGCACCGTTTCCAGATGTGCCGGGTCCAACCCCGACAACGATCCGGACCCGGACCGTCCCGCCAGAATATCGAACCCGCCACGCGGTTCCCGCACCACCGCCTCGGCCAGCCCGACCCGGCCTTCCAGTACCGACCCGAGGTCGTATTCAGGCACCAAACCCAGCTGCACATCGATATTCGCCAGCCCCAGATCGCCATCGAACAGCAACACCTGCCGGCCCAACCGGGTCAGCGCATGCGCCAGCGTGATCGCGAACCAGGTCTTGCCGACGCCTCCTTTCCCGGAGGCAATGGCGATCAGGCGCGGGCGAAAACTGTCAGCGGTCATGGCGGGGTGTCCCGGTACGAAGCAGGCGGTGCAGCAGAAAATCAGGCGTCAACGGTACGAGCCCGTCGGGGATGCCGGTTCCGATCCCGGCCTCGGTCAGCGCCAAACGTCCGGCGTGAGCTGCGGCCAGCAACCCGCCGAGGCGGCGACTGAGGTCCAACCGGGTCGCGATCAAACTGTCCGCCCCCAGCGCGGCATAGGCCTGGCCAAGTTCCCCAGCCTCTGCCGGGTCCAATCCGCTGGGCAGTACCAGCACCACCCGAGCATCGGCCGCACCGATCAGGGCGCGCAGGGAGTCTGCCTGGGCGGGGTCGAACGGATCCGATCCCGGTGCATCGATCAGCACCGGTGCCCCATTCCGGCGCAGTTGTGGCGCGCGGGCCATCGTCAACGGGTCCGGGGCGTGAATCAGCTTCACGCCCAATACCCGGGTGAACGCGAGCAACTGCTCCGTCGCGCCGGCCTTGTTGCCATCGGCGGCGACGATCATGGGGACGATCCCGCTCAGCATCAGCCGTGTCGCGAGCCGCACCACCGTCAGCGTCTTTCCCGCTCCCGGCGGTCCGGCGATCAGCAGCGGGCGATCGAACGCCAAAGCGCCGAACCGCAAAGGACCGTCCAACGGACCCGTCTCCAGCGCCGATCGTAACGGTTCCGGCACCCCATGAAATTGCAATACCGCCACGCGGTTCGGCTCCGGCGCCGGCAACGGCCGCTCCGCCTCCTCCAGCGCCGCGGTCACCTCCACCCCGTCCGAAACCCGGCGGGTCCCGACAATCAACGCATCCGCCCCCAGGTCGGCGCGCACCTTCGCCATCGCCTCGGGAACCGATGCCGCCCGGTAAAGCTTCAGGCGCATGGCGGGTTAGGATCGATCATATCGTCCCCACGGTGCGTATCCTCACCTTCGGGAAAATCTCCATCTGCGACAGCACCGGGGTGCCGGGACGGAAACGTTCCACGATCGCCCGCACATGCCCGCGGATCGTGCCGCTCGTCAGCAGAACCGGACTCTCCCCCGCCGCTGTCGCCGTATCGAACGCATTGCGCAGCGCCTGCATGAATGCCTGCAATTTGCTCGGCGCCATCGCCAGTTGACGGTCGTCGGGCGGGCCGGTCAGAGCCTCTTGAAACGCGGCCTCCCAATCGGGGGAAAGCGTGATCAGCGGGATGAACCCTTGCGGCCCCACATGCGAATCGCTGATCTGTCGCGCCAAACGGATACGGACATGGGCGACGATGGCCGGGACGGCGCGTATCGTTGCGCCGCAAGCCTCCTGTATGCCCTCCAGAATGGTGGAAAGATCGCGCACCGAAACGCGTTCGGCCAACAGCATTTGCAACACACGTTGCACCCCGCCAACGGTGATCTGGGCCGGGATCAGATCGGCGACCAGCTTCTGCTGCTCCCGCGGGAGTTCGTCCAGCAGATTCTGCGTTTCCGCGTGGGACAGGAGTTCGGCAACATTCTCCCGCACCAGTTCGGTCAAGTGTGTAGTCAATACACTGGGTGGATCGACGACGGTGCAGCCGCGGAACATCGCCTCTTCCCGGGTCTCCGGCTCGATCCACATCGCCGGCAGGCCGAATGCCGGTTCGCGGGTCTCTTCGCCGGATATGGGCGGCGTCGCGCCGGCGGGGTCCATGGCCAGCAGCATGGTGGGGCGGAGTTCGCCTTTGCCGGCCTCGATTTCCTTGATGCGGACGACGTATTCGTTGGCGGGCAGTTGCATGTTGTCCTGAATGCGGACCGGGGGCAGCACGAACCCCATTTCGGCCGCGATGGCCCGGCGCAGTCCTTTGATCTGTTCCGTCAGGCGGGGCGTGTCGCCGCCGGCCAGCGAGAGCAACCCGTACCCCAACTCCACCCGGATCATATCCATCCGCAACGACTCGGCGATGGGCGGTTCGGTCGCGACCGGCGCCGGTTCGGCTGCATCCGCCGCCAATTCCGGATGCCGGTGCCGCAGCCAAGCCGCCCCACCGGCCAGCCCGGCCAGCGCCACGAACGGCATGAACGGCAGACCCGGCATCAGTCCGAGGACCAGCGCCGCCCCCGACGCCATTGCCAGCGGTTTGGGATTGCCGCCGAGCTGGCGGATCAGCGCGACGTCGGCCGAACCCTCCATCCCGCCTTTGGTGACGACGATGCCGGCGGAGACCGAGACCAATAACGACGGTATTTGCGAAACCAAGCCGTCGCCGGCGGTTAGAGTGGTGAAGGTGGCGGCGGCTTCCGCGAACGGCATCCCGTGGCGGATCACGCCGATCGTCAGCCCGCCGATGATGTTGATAACCGTGATCAACAGGGCGGCGATGGCATCGCCCCGCACGAATTTCGCGGCACCGTCCATGGCGCCGTAGAAACCGCTTTCCTCCTCCAGCTCCTTGCGGCGGCGGCGGGCGATTTTCTCGTCGATCAGCCCGGCGGAGAGGTCCGCGTCAATGGCCATCTGCTTGCCGGGCATCGCATCCAAGCTGAAACGCGCGGCGACTTCGGCGATGCGGCCGGAGCCTTTGGTGATGACCATGAAGTTCACGACCAGCAGGATCGAGAACACGATCAACCCGATCACCACGTCCCCGCCCATGAGGAACCCGCCGAACGCCGCGACGACATGGCCGGCGGCGGTGGGGCCTTCGTTGCCTTGCGACAGGATCAGCCGGGTGGTCGCCACGTTCAGCGACAGGCGCAGTAGAGTGGTCAGCAGCAGCAATGTCGGAAAACTGGTGAAATCGAGCGGCCGGCGCAGGAACAATGCGACCATCAGCACCAGGACGGCCGCGGTGATGGACAGCGCCAGCCCGATATCCAGCAGCACCGTCGGCAACGGCAGGACCAGCACGGACAGCAGCGCCACCACGCCCAGCGCCAAGCCGATGTCGCTGCCCGGCGCATAGCGGCGCACCCCGGCCATGAGGCCCGGCGGCAGTCCGGCGAGGAGGGCGGAGGCTGGCATCAGCCGCCTAAACGCGTCATCCCCGGGCTTGTCCCGGGAACCAGATCACGCACAATTTCGCGATTTCCCGTCGGTATTTGTCCACGGGGCAAGCCCGGGGATGACGGAAAGGGGAGACCACAGTGCGGTAGTATTAGTCGGCGATGCCGACCTGCGTCGGCATGACGGGAAATCCCCATATCAAGCTGCCATATTCGAAGGCGGCGGCGGTACCGGCATGCCCTGGGCAACGTAGTCCTTCAGCTTGTTCCGCAATGCCCGAATGGAGATCCCCAAAATCGTCGCCGCATGTGTCCGGTTGCCCAATGTCCGAGAAACCGTTTCGATAATCAAATACCTTTCCACCTCATCCATCCGCCGCCCGACCAGACCTGCGATCCCGCCCTGCGGCGCGCTGGCCGAAGCGCCACCGCCAGGCGCCGGAGGGCCAAGCTCGATCGCCTCGATCCCGATATCGTTCCCCTCGGCCAGCAGCACCGCGCGGTGGATGGTATTTTCCAACTCCCGCACATTGCCGCGCCAGCGATGCGCGGTCAGCCGCAGCAGACCGTCCGCCGAAACCGGCCGGTACGACAATCCGTTCACATCGGCATACTTACGAGCAAAATGTTCCGACAGCGCCGCGATATCCCCCGGCCGGTCCCGCAGGCTGGGCACTGTCAACGAAACGACGTTCAGGCGGAAATACAAATCCTCCCGAAACCGCCCGGCGCGCGCGTCGGCCAGCAGATCGCGGTTGGTGGTCGCCAGGATGCGCACGTCGATCTTGACCGGCGTATCGCCGCCCAGCCGGTCGATCTCCCGCTCCTGCAAGGCGCGCAGTAGCTTCGCCTGTAGCCGCACATCCATTTCGCTGATTTCGTCCAGCAGCAAGGTCCCGCCCTGCGCCGCCTCGAACTTACCGATGCGTCGCGCCAGCGCCCCGGAGAACGCGCCTTTCTCATGCCCGAACAATTCGCTTTCCAGCAGATTCTCCGGGATCGCCGCGCAATTCAGCGCCACGAACGGGCCGCCGGAGCGGCGGGAGCGGCGATGGATATGCCGCGCCAACACCTCCTTACCGGTGCCGGATTCACCGGCGATCAGGACGGAAGCCTCCGACTTCGCCACCTGCTCCGCCCGCCGCACCGCCGCGGCCATGATGGGATCGTTGACGATCATGGCGTGGGATTCGCCCGACGCGGCCTCCAGGATCGCGGCGATCAGATCGGGATCGGGCGGCAGAGGCAGAAACTCCCGCGCGCCTGCCTGGATCGCACGCACCGCCGCATCCGGGTCGTCGTTGGTGCCGCAGGCGACGACGGGTACGTTGATCCGCTCCAACGCCAGCGCCCGCACCACCGCGCCCACGTCGTGTGCCAGATCGCACAGCACCAGATCCAGCCGAGCATCTGCCCGCAGCCGGGGCATCGCCCGGTCGGCATCGTCCGCGTGATCCAGCTTGGCGCCTCGGGCGATCGCGATCCGCGCGGCCTGCCCCAAATCCCCCGCCAGCGACCCGATAATCAGCACTTTCATGATTGCGCTCGGTCGGTCTTTACGATTTCCGTCATGGTCACGCCCAGCCGGTTGTCGTCGACCATGACGACCTCACCCCGGGCCACCAGGCGGTTGTTGACGTAGATGTCGATGGCCTCTCCCAACTTGCGGTCCAGCTCCACCACCGCGCCGCGGCCGAGTTTCAGCAGCTGGCTTACCTGCATGGTGGTTTTTCCGAGCACCGCGGAAAGAGTGACGGGGATGTCGTAGACCGCTTCCAGCTCGCGCCCGGAGCGCGGGGTGTTGGCTTCCGGCGCTTGGGGTTCGTTCAGTTCGGCGAGTTCCATGTCATTCGACATTTTCGGTCTCTTTCCTGGTGATGGTTGCGCGGACGGCGGGAGACAGCAGCCCGGCGGGAGCAAGAATGTTTTCGATGTCGGCCCAAAGTCCGGCGGTATCCCGCCGAACCGATCCCGCCCGCCAGGAGATGCGCATGTCCCCCGGCGGGATGGCATCGGTGGGGATCAGGCGCACGCGGTCCAGCAGGTCAGGGTCCAGGGCCGCGATCTCCTGCGTCAGCGCCGCCGTCATGTGGGGGCCGGTGCGCACGACGATCTCGGGTTCCTCGTGCAGCCGTGGCAAAATGGCTCGGACAATCGCGCGCAATTCGGCCTCGGCATGCCGCGCGCATAAAGCCGGGAACGCGGCGGCCAACGCATCCATGACCAGCCGGCCGATCGCTTCGGCGGCTTCCTCGGCAATGGTGCGGGCTTCCTCCCTGGCAGTATCCAGCCGGCCGGCGATGGCCAGCAGCGCATCGCGGGCGAGGACAAGGTTCGACTCTTCCGCCTCCGCCATGCCGGCGGCATGCCCTTCCCGCAACGCCTCCGCGCGGGCGGTCTGCAAGTCGGCGGCGCTGTAAACGGGTTCCACCGGCGCGGGTTCCGGTGGCTTGGCGACGGGACGCGGTTCGTCGAAATCCTCGGCGAAGACCAGATGGGCGGTTGCGTGGGCCATCAGTAGATCACCTCTTCGTCTTTGCCGGCCGCGATATCGATCAGGCCTTGCGCCGCCAGTTCCTTCGCCAGCAGCACGATGCTGGCCTGCGCTTCATCCACATCGCGCAGCTTGACCGGCCCGAGGCCTTCCATGTCGTCGCGCAACATTTTGGCGGCGCGTTCCGACAGATTCCCGATGAACAGTTCCTTGATCTTGTCGGACGCACCTTTCAGCGCGACGGGGAGCTTGTCCTTTTCGACGGAGCGCAGCAGCACCTGCACCGACGGGCCGGACAGGCGTTGCAGATCGTTGAAGGTGAACATCAGCGACTTGATGCGTTCGGACGCGTCGCGGTTGCGTTCCTCCAACCCGTTTAGGAACCGGGTTTCTGCCTGACGATCCAGGTTGTTGAAGATGTCCGCCATCAACTCGTGCGCGTCGCGGCGGGCGCTGCGGGCGAGGTTGGACATGAACTCTGCCCGCAATGTTTTCTCCACGCCGTCCAGAACCTCCTTCTGCACGGTTTCCATACGCAGCATCCGCATCACCACTTCCATGGCGAAGGTGTCGGGAAGCAGGCTCAGGACACGGGCGGAGTGATCCGGTTTCACTTTGGACAACACGACTGCCACGGTCTGCGGGTATTCGTTCTTGAGGTAATTCGCCAACACGTCTTCGCTGACATTGCCCAGCTTATCCCACATCGTGCGACCGGCGGGACCGCGGATTTCGTCCATGATCTGTGCCACGCGATCGCGCGGCAACGCTTTTAGCAACAGGTTTTCTGTCGATTCGAAACTGCCGGTCAGGGCACCGGTCAGACCCATACCCTCCATAAATTCATTGCAAACCTGTTCCACCATGTCCGATCGGATATTACCGAGCTGCGCCATGGCGGAGGAGATGTCCTTGATTTCGTCCTCGTGCATCATGCCGAACAGGCGGCCGCAATGGTCTTCGCCCAACGCCATCATCATGATGGCAGCGCGCTCGGAGCCCCTCAGGTTACGAATGTCGCCGGATTTGTATTCAGGCATTGTCGCGCGCCATCCAGCCACGGAGAATATTCAGCGTGGCGCTGGGGTGTTTTTCCACCATTTCCGACAGTTTCCGTATCGACGACGCCCGCATCTGGCCTTCGATTTGCGCGATATCCACCATGCTTTCGTCCTCTGCTGGGCCGCCCAGCAGCAGATTGTTGTGTGCGCCGGGCTGGCCTGGGGCGCCCGGACCTTGTCCCCCGACGGTCCCGGACAACTGAGCCGCACTGCCGGCCTCTCCGGCCAGAGCGGCACCCGTCGGCGCCATGGCGACGATGCCGTTGATCATCGGCCGCAGCACCAGAAGCAACGCCAACAGACCGATGATGCCGATCAGCGCGGTCTGCGCGAGCGTCAGAATTTCAGCCTTCTCCAGCTTGATGCCCAAAAATCCAGGATTTTCCTGCGGCGGAGCCTCGGACGCCACGAAGGGCATGCTGACGACGTTGACTTGGTCGCCGCGCTTGTCGTCGAAGCCGATGGCGGTTTTCACCAGACCCGTGATCTGCGCCAGATCGGCCTCGGCCATTGGCTGCCAGGGTTTCCCGGGTTCCGCGGCGCCGGCGACCATCACCGCCAGACTGATGCGGTCGATCTGCGGCTGCTCCCGGATCAAGGTGCGGACGGTCTTGCCGATCTCGAAATTGGTGGTTTCCTCCTGCCGGCCTTCGTTGGATCCTGCGCCCTCCTTGCCGGCGTCGGCGTTCGGCAGGTTGTTCTGTACCGATACAGTGGACGTCTGTTCGGTCGTCTTGCTGTTGGTCGTCACGGATTGTGAACTGCGGGCCACTTGCCCGTCCGGATCGTAGATTTCCTTGGTTTCGTTGACCCGGTCGTAATTCATGCGGACCGATGCTTCCGCCCGTACCCGCTCCGGCCCCAGGCTGCGTTCCAGCATCTCCTCCACCGCGCGGGACAGGCGCAACTCGGTGGCGCGGCGTACTTCGTCCGCCGTCGCGGCTTCGGCGGATTGGCCGGTCGGCTGTCCCGACCGGGCCAGCAAGTCCCCGCGCGAGTCGACGATGGCGATGTTGCGTGCTGTTAGCCCCGGCACGGCGGCGGCGACGAGGTTCAGGATCGCCTGCACCCCCTCCCGGTCCAGACGCTGGGCGCCGGCCATGGTCAGCAGCACGCTGGCCTGGGCGTCCTGGCGATCGCGCGCAAAGGGTTCCCGGTGCGGCAGTACCAAGTGTACCCGTACCTGCCGCACGCCCCGCATCGCCTTGATGGTGCGGCCGATCTCCCCTTCCAGCGCGCGGGTTTCGTTGATCTTCTGTTGGAATTCCGTGAACGCGAGGCCGTCCCCTCGATCGAACAGCTCATAGCCGACCGACCCGCCGGAAGGCAGGCCATCCCGCGCCAGGGCTATCCTTGCATCGGCGACCTGATCGGTAGGGACAAAGATCTGGGTCCCGTTGGCCAGCAACCGGTAGGGGATGTGCTTGCGATTCAATTGCTCCGTGATCTGGGCGGAGTCCCGCAGATCGAGATCGCCGTAGAGCAGCGACATTTGGCTGCCCCCGCCGCCGCTTCGCAGCACAAGGACCGCCAGCAGCGCCAGCAGCCCGACCGCGACCACGCCCATCGCGACGAGACGCGCGGCGCCAAGCGTCCGCAACCCCTCAAGGAAGGACGTCATGGGGTGCCACCGGGGTGGCGGGGCGTGGGTTTGGGCGTTTTGCCGGTCATCCGCGTCGGTCGATCCTGTTGTCCGGCCTCGCGGCCGCGACGACAGAATGACGCAAAGGAGTTACCAAACAGTTAACACGGAGCGATTATCTTCGCCTCGGCGTCATTTTTTTTGGTCCTTCTCCCGGTCCCGGAGCTGCGGGACCGCCACTTGCAGGAAAGCGGCGTAGTCGTAGACGGTTGTGTCTTCCTGATTCCAGCAGACATAGCCCCGGCAGTCGTTGGGCCGCGCCTCATAGACGCCGCAGAGCCGGTCCTCGGTCAGGAACTGGCATGTCTTGAAGCCGGGCTTGATGCGCTTCTCACCCTTGCGGGTGGTTTCCAGGATATGTTTGTCCTCGAACGCCGGGACCGTCATCTTCAGATGTTTCGCCAGCCGGCGGATGTCCTCGCGGCTGACGGCGACGTAGCCCGCCATGCGGCAGCACAGGCTGGGGCATTTGAGGCAATCGAGTCTTGGATTGTTCACCATCCCCCGATGATCCGGGGGGTGGGCACCGGACGCAAGAGGCAGGAGTAGGTCGCTGCTACTCCGCCGCGTATGCCTTCCTAGGCGGAGTCTGCACCACCGGCGCCAACTCGGGCGCGTTGAACGACACGATCTGCCGCTCATTCGACACGCCGCCGTAGGCAGTCGCGCGCTGCACCGGCTGGCGCCCGATGCCGTGGATCAACCCCTCCATCGCCTCGGGCGGGAATTCCTGGCCGTGCTGGGTGCCGGCGGCGCGCGAGATGCTTTCGTTCATCAGTGTGCCGCCCATGTCGTTGGCGCCGGCGTTCAGGCACAAGGCCGCGCCCTCCGGCCCCATCTTCACCCACGACGTCTGGATGTTGGGGATCAGCGGGTGTAGCACCAGCCGAGCGACCGAGTGCATCAGAACAGCCTCACGCGAAGTCGGGCCTTTGCGGGCCATGCCGCGCAGGTACATCGGCGCTTCCATATGGACGAAGGGCAGCGGCACGAATTCGGTGAAGCCGCCGGTTTCCTCCTGCAGATCGCGCAGCACCAGTAGATGCCGTGCCCAGTTCAGCGGAGTTTCCACATGGCCATACATGATGGTCGATGTGGTGCGCAGCCCCAACGAGTGCGCGGCGCGGGCGACGTCGATCCATTGTTGCGTATTGATTTTATCCGGGCAGATGATCGCGCGGATTTCGTCATCCAGAATTTCCGCCGCCGTGCCGGGCAGGGTGCCCAGGCCGGCGTCCTTCAACCGTTGCAGAAACTCGACCAGCGTCAGACCCAAAGTCGCCGCGCCCTGCGTCACTTCCAGCGGCGAAAACGCGTGGATGTGCATATCCGGCACAGCCGCCTTGATGGCCTTGCAGATGCCGATATAGGTCTCCCCGGTGTAATCCGGGTGGATGCCGCCTTGCAGGCAGACCTCGGTGGCACCGCGATCCCAGGCTTCTTCGGACCGGCGAACGATTTCGCTCCATTCCAGATCGTACGGGGTGCCGCGCAGGTTTTCGTGGGTTTTCCCCTTGGAGAATGCGCAAAACTTGCAGCGGTAGTAACAGATATTGGTGTAGTTGATGTTGCGGTTGACGACGTAGCGCACGACCTCGCCGCTGACGGCCTGGCGCAGTTCGTCGGCGGCCGTAATGACGCGCTCGTAGTCCGCGTCGCGGGCGGCGAACAGGCGGATGATTTCGGACTCATTCAAACGCTTGCCCAGCATGGCACGGGCAATGGCGGATTCCACGGCGGGATCGACCGTGGACAAGCGCACTTTGCGCGGCTTGGGGGAGAACGTCAGACCCGGCGCCCAATCGTCGTCGCGCGCCCAACCCTCGGCGTCGGCGTGCTGCATGACGCGCGTGGCGATTTTCGGGTGGCACCAGCGGGCGGTGTCGGCGGCATAAGCCGGATAAACCGGCAGGCGCGCGACCAGGATTTTGTCCATCTCGGCGGTGCGGTCGGCCAAAGCCTCCAGCTCCGGCCAGGGCGCTTCCGGGTTCACGTGATCGGGGGTCACCGGCGACACGCCGCCCCAATCGTCGATGCCAGCCTTGATCAGTTGCGGAAACACGCCGGGCGACAGGTTCGGCGGTGCCTGCACGTGCACATCGATGGGCAAAATCATACGCGCGGCGGCGATGGTCCAGAGCAGATCGTCCAGCCCCGGCTCGTCCGCGTCGGCCATCTTTGTATCGGTCTTGGCGCGGAAATTCTGGACGATGACTTCCTGGATATGCCCATGCGCGGCGTGCAGGTCGCGAATCGCATACAGCGCGTCCAGCCGTTCCTCGGCCGTTTCGCCGATCCCGATCAGGATGCCGGTCGTGAACGGCACGGCCAGTTCCCCGGCCAGCCGCAACGTTTCAAGCCGCACCGCCGGCTTCTTATCTGGCGAGCCGAAATGGACGCCGCCCGGCAGGCACAACCGCTCGCTGGTGGATTCCAACATCACGCCCATGCTGGCGGACACTTCGCGCAGCCCCGCGATTTCCTCGCGCGTCATGACGCCGGGATTCGCGTGCGGGAGCAAGGACGTTTCCTTCAGCACCAGCGCGCACATCGCCTTCAGATATTCGATCGTGCTCGCATACCCCAGCGCCGCCAAGGCTTCCCGAGCGGCGCGGTGCCGCAGTTCCGGCTTGTCGCCGAGGGTGAACAGAGCCTCGGTGCAGCCCGCTTCCTGCCCGGCGCGGGCGATCGCCAGCACCTCGTCCGCCGTCAGGTAGGCCGCGTGCCCATCGCGCGGATGTTCCGCGAAGGTGCAATAATGGCACACGTCGCGACACAATTTTGTCAATGGAATGAACACTTTGCGCGAATACGACACCAGCCTGCCGTAAGAAAGATCGCGTTTCGCTGCCGCCGCCGCCATCAGCTCGGGCAGCGGGGTTGCATACAGCCAGGTGCTCAATTCCGTATCGGTCATCGTACTTTCCGTATGACGTCTTCCGCGAACCGCTCGGTCAGATCCATCGTCTGCTCGATCGTCGGGCGTTGAAGATAGAAGATGCAGTGCTTGACGCCAATCGCCTCCAGCGCCGCGATGTCGGCCAGCATGTCGTCCGGCCCGCCGCTGAACATCTGCCGTCCCTCGCCGTCCGGCCCCGGACGCGCCTTCCAGGATGGCGGCATGAACCAGACATAGGCGATGTCGATGGACGATGGGTCGCGGCCGACTTTTTCCACCGCGCGATGCATGCGGCCGATGCCGGCCTGGAGCCGTTCCGGCGTGTTCAGCGGCACCTGCGCGTTGTTGGACACGGGGTACCAACCGTCGCCCAGTTCCGCCACGCGGCGCAAAGACCGGGGGCTTTCGCCGCCCACCCAGATCGGCGGATGCGGTTTGGTTACCGGTTTCGGCTCGAACACCACATTGGAGAAATTCGCATATTTCCCCGCCATCTCCGGCCGATCCTGAGTCCACAGGGTCTTCCACGCTCGGATATATTCGTCCGTCACGGCCCCGCGCGCCTCGAACGGCGGCGTGCCCAGAGCGGCGAACTCCTCCGGCATCCAGCCGGCGCCGACGCCGGCAATGATGCGCCCGTCGGACAGCACGTCGGCCGTGGAGAATAGCTTGGCGGTCAACACCGGCTGACGGTGCGGCACGACGATGACGGATGTCAGCAGCCGTATCCGTTCGGTGCACCCGGCGAGGAACGCCAGTACGGCCAGCGTGTCCATGCACTCCCCGGTCGGCGCGCCCGGCCAGACGCCGTCGGCGGTGTAGGGGTAGCGCACGGTGGTGCTGACCGGCGCGATGACGTGATCCGCCACGCCCAGAATGTCGTAGCCCAGAGCCTCGGCACGCGTGCCCAGCCGCATGATGTTGGCGCGGTTGGTCATGCAGCCGCGCGGGCCGATATGGATACCGAATTGCACGCCGTCCGCTCCCCCTAAGCAAACCTCTGGAGGTTTGCGTAAAAATCAGAACCCAAGCTGGTTTGCGCGGGCGCCGAGCTTGGTAGGTTGCCCATAACCTTCCCCGCGGAAGCCGGCTTGGGTTGCCACCGACCGTGGCATCGTGTGCTATCCTGGCCCATAGCGCAAACACACGGGAGAAGACTCATGCAAATCGGTTGCAGTGCACCATCCAGCGGCCCCCTGATCGGGCCGGACAGCCTCGTTCGCATCGCCACCGAGGCCGAGATGCTGGGGTTCGACTATGTCACCGTTAGCGATCACGTGATGATCCCGACGTCGATCGCGTCGCGCTACCCGTATTCGGACTCGGGCGAATTCCCCTCCGGCGCCGCCGCCGCTCGTTTGGAGCAGTTGACGGCCGCCACCTTCATCGCCGCGTCCACGTCGAAGCTGCGGATCGTCACGTCGGTGATGGTCGTGCCGCACCGCCCGGCGGTGCTGACGGCGAAAATCCTGGCGACTCTGGACTTCCTGTCCAAAGGTCGCATCACCCTGGGCATCGGCGCCGGCTGGTGCGAGGAGGAATTCATCGCCATCGGCGCACCCCCCTTCGCCGAACGCGGTGCCGTGACCGACGAATGGATGATGGTCTGCAAGGAACTGTGGACGTCGGACGAACCCAAATTCGACGGCAAATACGTGCAGTTCAAGGACGTGCTGTTCCCGCCCAAGCCGGTGCAGCAGCCCATCCCCATCTGGGTCGGCGGGGAGAGCGGCCCGGCGCTGCGCCGCACCGCGAAGTACGGCGATGCCTGGTATCCGATCGGCACCAATCCTCAGTTCCCCATGGACACCCTGTCCCGCTTCAAAGCCGCCGCTGCCAAGCTGGCCGGCATGACGGAAAAAGCCGGTCGCGATCCGAAAGCCGTGGCGCTGGCCTATCGCGTTTCGTCGAACCCCGAGGCGCAGCCGAAAGGCACCGTGGACGGCGAACGGAAATTGTTCACCGGTAGTGCCGCCGATTTCGCGGGGGATATCCGGGCGCTGCGGGATGTCGGTGTGACGGCGTTCGACTTCGGGCTGTTCGGGCCTTCGTTGGATACGACCGTCGATAACATGCGGCGGTTCCGCGATGAGGTTATCGCCAAGGTGCGGTAACCGGCGCGCAACGACAGGAGGAAATTGCCATGCAAATCGGCTTCAACGCCCCCACCTCCGGCCCACTGATCGAGCCGGACTCTCTCTCGCGGATCATCGTCGAAGGAGAGACCCTCGGCTTCGACTACGTCACGATCAGCGACCACATCATGGTGCCGCGTAATCTGGACTCGAAGTACCCCTACACCGACACGGGGGAATTCCCCGCCGGTACCCAAGCGGCATGGCTCGACCAGCTCGCCACCACCGCCTGGATCGCGGCGCAGACGAAGAAGCTGCGTTTCGTGCTGTCGGTCATGGTCGTGCCTTACCGTCCCGCTGTGCTGACCGCGAAGCTGCTGTCCACCATCGATTTTCTGTCCAAAGGCCGGCTGACCTGCGGCATCGGCGTCGGTTGGTGCCGGGAGGAGTTCGAGGCTCTGAACGCCGCGCCCTACGACGACCGAGGCAACGTCACCGACGAATGGATGGCGGCCTGCACCGAGTTGTTCACGGCAGATGAGCCAAAATTCAACGGCAAATACGTAAAATTCGACGACGTGCAGTTCACGCCGAAGCCGGTGCAGAAACCGATCCCCATCTGGGTCGGCGGCGAGAGCGGTCCGGCCCTGCGCCGCACGGTGAAATACGCCCACGGCTGGTATCCGGTTGGCACCAACCCGCAATTTCCGATGAACACGCTGTCGCGGTTTAAAAAGGGCATCGAACGCTTCCGCGGCTTCGCCGAAAAAGCCGGACGCGATCCGTCGGAAATCGCGTTGGCCCTCCGCGTGCTCGCCGCCCCGGGCGGACGCCCGCGCGGGAGCATCGACGGGGAAGCGGAAATGTTCACCGGCAATGACGCCGACTGGGTTGCCGACATCAAGCAGCTCGAAGCGCTCGGCGTTTCCTCCGTCGATGTGAGGCTGTTCGGACGGACCCGCGATGAGGTCGTGGACCAGACGATCGACAACATGCGCCGGTTCAAGGATGGCGTGCTGGACAAGTTGGGGTAACCGACCATGCCGAATTTCCGCCCGACCGGCGATCTGGACATGTTCTATCGGGTCGACGACTTCACCGACCCGTGGACATACCCGGAAACCGTTCTGATGCTGCACGGCAATGCCGAGAGCAGCCTCGCTTGGTACGCCTGGACGCCAAAGCTCGCACGTCATTACCGCGTGGTGCGGCCGGACATGCGGGGATTCGGGCAGTCGACCCCGATGCCCGCGGATTATCCGTGGACATTGGATCGGTTGGCCGACGATTACTGCGCACTGATGGATCATCTCGGCGTGGAGAAATTCCACGTCGTTGCCGCCAAAATCGGCGGCACCATCGCGCGCGCCTTCGCTGCTCGGCGCCCCGAGCGGGTGAAGACCTTGTCGGTTGTGGGGACTCCGGCACCGTTCCGGGTGGGGGTAAAGGAGAATGTGCCCAAGCTGATCGAGGATTTTAAAAATCACGGCGTCGAATATTGGGCCAAGCAAAACATGGGCGGGCGGCTGGGGTCGTCCTTTCCACAGGCGGGCGTGGACTGGTGGACCCATTATATGGGCCGTACCGCCGTATCGACTCAGCTGAGCTTCATGCCGACCATCGCCGCCGCCGATATTCGGGAGGATTTGCCGAAGATCGCCTGCCCGACACTGGTGATCACGACCGAAAAAAGCGGGCTGGGTTCGGTGGAGGATACACGTGCCTGGCAGCAACAGATTCCGAACTCGGAACTGGTGGTGCTGCCTGGGGATTCGTATCATGTGGCGACGTCGCACGCCGAACCGGCGGCAGAGGCGGTGCTGGCGTTTATTCGAAAACATGCGGGGTAGTGCCGAGGGTAGTATGACGATGTTGCGCCGCTCTTTGTTAATGATGGTGCCAGCTGGATTTTTAGCGGCGCCGGCCCGTGCAGCGGATTCGGATCCGCGCGGCGAGCGCTCTATCGGTTCGAAGTCCGCCAAATCCACGGTGGTGGAATTCTTCTCGTTCACGTGCCCACATTGTGCGCGGTTCGCGAAAGAGACCATGCCGGAGGTAAAACGGAACCTGATCGATACCGGACAGGTCCGATGGGTATTCGCCGATTATCCGATGGGTCCGGTTGCCACGATCGCGGCGATGGTCGCGCGCTACGTGCCCATCGAACGCTATGAAGGCTTTGCGAAAGCGCTGTATGCGACCCAACGCCAATGGGGAAATTACGATATCGCCCCGGCGGATGCGACTCGGGAACTCTGGAACGTCGCCCGCGAGCAGGGCATGACCCGAGAGATTTTCGACCGGGCGACCAACGATGCCGCGTTACGGAATTGGATTACGAGTCAGAAAGATGCCGAAGGCAAGAAATACCTGATCTCCTACACGCCGACATTCGTGATTGGTGGCCGGAAATACGAGACTCTGCTGTCGTACGACGCTTTGCGGGCGGCGCTGTCGTAGCCGCCCGCCCCGGATTTCAGTCCAACATGTGCCCAAACCGAGCGGCTTTGGTCGCCAAATACTCGTCGTTCACCCCATTCGGCGCGAACGCATGTGCCTCCCGCCCCACAACCTCCACCCCGCAGGCAGCCAAAGCCGCCAGCTTGTCTGGGTTGTTCGTGAGAAGACGCACCCGCTTGATGCCCAGCTCCACCAGCATCAGCGCCGCCACCAGGAAGTTCCGCTCATCGGCGCCCCAGCCGAGGACCCGGTTTGCATCCAGTGTGTCCAAGCCACGGTCCTGTAGCGTGTAGGCGCGAAGCTTGTTCACCAGCCCGATGCCGCGTCCCTCCTGCGCCAAGTAAAGCAATACCCCCGCGCCATCCTCGGCCATCTTCTGGATCGCCCCTCGCAGTTGTTCGCCGCAGTCGCAGCGCATCGAGCCCAGCAGGTCGCCAGTGAAGCATTCGGAGTGGATGCGCACCAACGGCGCCTCCGCCTCCTCCGGCGTTCCCACCAAAATCGCCAAATGCTCGATCGCCGATGCCTCCGCTCGGAACGCCACGACGCGAGAATCAGGCGCGCCGTTCAGCGGCACCGGCGCTGCGGCCACCTTGCGTAGGCCGGCGGTTTCCCCAACGGGGTAAGTCAGCACGCCGGACGCCGAAAGCGACACCAAACCGTCCGGATTGAAGGCCGGTCCAGGCGACACCGCCAACAGTGCCGGCAGCAGCCGCCCCAGTTTCGCCAGGGTCAAAGCCGCCATGGCGGCGGCGGGCGTGAGGACCGGCTCCAAAGCCGTGCGTGTCTGCGGCGCCGTCGGGTCGGCGAAACCGCGCACAACGTCGGCGGTCAACAGCGCATCCGGCACATGCGCGGCGACCGCGGCCACCGTGTTTTCCACCGGCCGGCGCAGCACCGCTGCGCCGCGCACTGGGGCCACCAGCAGCATCGGGGCACCTTGGGCACGCAATTCTGCGATCCCCTGCGGACCCGCGGTTTCCGCCGACAGAATCAGCAACGGTTCGGCCCCCGTCAGCAGCACGGGAACGCCACGCCGGAGGTCGGATGCGGCGCGGTGGATTTGGCGGTATTGGGCGATTTCGGTATCCATGATCCCCGGATAATGGGCGTTCCCGCCCGTTCCAACAAGGGACGATCGGAACGCTCTTGCTACGCGCGCGCGCGCGGTGAAGAATGCAGGCCATTGCACGGATAACGTGCCAACATGCCCGGCTGGGTATCTTGGCGACCCGGCAACGGACGACAGGGAGCAGACATGGCAGCCGGACACCCGATCCTGATCGTGGACGACGACGACGCCTTGCGGGAGACTTTGGCCGAACAGTTGGAGGTCGATGGCGAATTCGCTACCAGCGAAGCCGCGTCCATCGCCGCAGCTGAACAGATGTTGTCGGCGAAGGAAGCCCGCTTCGACGCCATTATTCTGGACGTTGGACTGCCCGACGGAGACGGCCGCGACCTTTGCCTCCAGCTGCGGCAACGCGGGCTGAAAATGCCCATCATCATCCTGACCGGCTCTGACGACGATGACGACGTCGTGCGCGGCCTGGAAGCCGGCGCCAACGACTATATCGCCAAGCCGTTCCGTCTGGCGGTACTGCTGGCGCGTGTTCGCCGCCAGCTCAGCAGCTTCGAAAACAGCGAGGACGCGGTCTTCCCGATCGGCCCCTACATGTTTCGTCCGGCCGCCAAACTGCTGGAGGAACGCACCAAAAACCGCCGCATCCGGCTAACGGAAAAGGAAGCGGCGATCCTCAAATTCCTCTATCGGGCGGGGAAGATTCCCGTGGGGCGGCAGGTGCTGCTGAATGAGGTGTGGGGTTACAACGCCGCCGTGACGACGCACACGCTGGAGACGCACATCTACCGGCTGCGCCAGAAGATCGAGCCCGATCCCGCCAACGCCAAACTGCTGATCACCGATGCCGGCGGCTACCGCCTGGACCCGGACGGCATTCCGCACCCGCCGGTTTAACCGCGTGCCTCCCGCGCAAGACGCACCAGCTCCGACCGGATTTCGCCGGCGGAGTTGACGGGCGCGGCCCATGGGATGCGGATCACGCGTTCGTCCTGTACCAGGTCGCACCCGTCCACGTCGGCTGTCGCCATCCGCCAATTGCCGGGTTCTCGCGCGATGGCGGCCAGCGCGGCCGGATGGTCTTGGTTGCAATGGGCGACGATGTCGGCCTCCGCCGCCGCCACGGCGGCCACCGCCGCGGCGTCAGGCGTCAGATCGGCCGTGCGCAGCCGCACCGCTCGGGCGAATCCGCCGACATACAGCGCGGCGACCGGGCGAATGCGCCAAACGTTGAAATCGGCGAACTCCGCATACAGCGATGCATAGGGATGAATCGCTAGATACCGAGCCTTTAGCGCCGGATCGGCGACGGCCTCGGCCAGCCCAGTGACGGTCACCCGCGGCGCGGTCTGCGGGTTGGTTTCCTCCGGCGTTCCGTAGACAAGCAGGGAGCACCGGGCGTCGGCCCGCAAATGCCGCGTGTGTTCCGACAGATCTGACAGAAACAACAGGAGCGACAGGTCGGGGGCGCAGGCATGGGTGACCAGCGACGCGAATGGTTGCCCCTGCGCCGAGGTCGCCAAGGTTCCAGCGCGGAGGGAGCGGAGCAGGCACCGCGTATGCCAAGCGGGAGAGTCCATGTCGCAATTGTCCTCGATCCATGGGCCGCGCGGCATCGCGGCCCATGGATCGAGGTTACGCGATCACATGCGAACTGCCCAGCAGGCTCGGGATCGTGAAGTGGCCGGAATTCAGCAAGGTCATCGTTGCGGTGCCCTGCAGCCCCGACACGGTCAGCACGTTGTCGGTCCAACCGCTGTGGGACGGGTCGGTGAACGACCTCAAAGACAGGTGCGCGGCGATGCTGTCGTGGGCGATACCGGCCAGGATATCCGTCAGGCAGAGCGTCATGCCGTTGGTGATATTGAACCCGAGCACGGTTTCGGTTCCACCGTGGGCGTTCAGCTCCTCGATTGTGCCGGCACCGTGCAGTACCGTGATGTTGTCGTTGCCCGTACCGTCGTAGATTTTGTCGCCGCTGCCGCCGAGGAATACGGTGTTGCTGCCGTTACCAAGATGCAGCGTGTTAGCGGTGATCGCCGCCCGGCCGTCGTGGTCGGACATCTCGCGATCGAGGGTAATGGTATTCCGGCCGCCCCCGGTCATGATGTTGTTGCCAATACCATTGGATTCGAACGTATCGTTGCCGAACCCCATGCACAGGGTCATGAAATTGCCGATCGAGTGGACGCTGGCGTTGCCGTCGCCCAGATCGACGGTGTTGTTGTTGCCATGTACGTCGACGCGGTATGTCGTGACCTGTCCGGTATTCACCCCGGTACCCATATCGGCATTGCCGGCCATGATGGTAATATGGTCGCCGCGGACATCGAAGGTATCGACCCCGAAGCCCATGCACAACGTCATGGTGTTGCCAACGGCATGGATCAGATTGTCGCCGTCGCCGATCTGTATGTTGTTGCGGTCGCCGCCGACGGAGACGGTATGATGGGGCACACGACCGGTCGAGGGGTTGCCGACATCCATCACGACGGTCGCGTCGCCGCCCGTCAGGATCATGGTGGAATTGCCGTGACCGACAAGGATATTCGCGCCGGCAGCCGGATCGTAAATAAAGCTGTTGCCGTCGTTCAGCGCGATGAGCGCGTTAACGCCGTACTCGACGATGTAATTGTCGCCTGCACCGGCGACGATGAATTGATTAGCCTGATTGTCCAGTACGATGTGATTGCCGGACGACAACAGAAGCGGCGATCCCGCGGCGGCGGTGGTCCAGCCGGTCGCGGTATGGGTGATGACCTTGCCGGTCCCCGGTGCGATCGTGCCGCGATTGAAATCGAATGAAAGCTCGCTCATGTCGGAATCTCCCTGAATTGCCCCAGCGACGGCACGGCGGTCCGTCGCGACTGCGACAGGCAGTGCGATATCGCGAAACCACGGTCAACAAAACAGAATGAGATTAGGTGCACTCTCACACAGACGTGACAATCGCCATCCAGAGATAGATTGTCGGTAATATTATTTGGAACATCTCTTCGGCCGTCGCATTTTTCAATGCTGGCCGGCCCGTTCACGCGCCATTTTTTGTTCACCTTCCATCCACAAAGCGCCACAATTGCCTGCCACAACAGGGTCGGTTCCCCATCCCGGAGCGCACTCATGACCCAGCCGCCCAAAGACGCCTCGTCCAAACAGACCATCGCCTTGGTCGACGACGACCGAAACATCCTGACCAGTGTGTCCATGACGCTCGAACAGGAAGGCTTCGCCGTCCGTACCTATACCGATGGCGAAAGCGCCCTTCAGGGTCTCACCGCCCGCCCCGCCGATCTGGCGGTGCTGGACGTGAAAATGCCGCGCATGGACGGGATGGAGCTGCTGCAGAAGCTGCGCCAGCGCTCCACCATGCCGGTAATCTTCCTGACCTCGAAGGATGAGGAAGTGGATGAGCTGATGGGTCTGCGCCTCGGTGCCGACGACTATATCACCAAACCCTTCAGCCAGCGCCTGCTGATCGAACGCATCCGAGCGCTGCTGCGCCGCAATGAGGCGAGCAAGGCGGAAGGGTCGGGCGCGCCTCCCGGTGGTGTGCTGACCCGTGGCAGTCTGGTGCTGGACGACACCAAGCACCAGTGCACGTGGCATGGAGAGGACATCCAGCTGACCGTGACCGAATTCTTGCTGGTCAAGGCGCTCGCCGCGCGTCCCGGCATGGTGAAAAGTCGGGATCAGCTGATCGACGCGGCGTACGGCGCAAACACCTATGTCGACGATCGCACCATCGACAGCCATGTGAAGCGGGTGCGCAAGAAATTCCGCACCGTCGACGATACCTTCAATCATATTGAGACGCTCTACGGCATCGGCTACCGGTACAAGGAGCACTAAGCCGTTGTCCCAGGCGATCCCGGCTGCCCCGTCCTCGGTTTTTCGTCAGCGTTGGGTTTCGCCGCTGCTGCGGCGCATCCTGCTGGTCAACGCGCTGCCGCTGGCATTGCTGGTCGTGGCCCTGCTGTACCTGGACCAGTATCAGAACGGCCTCCTCGAAGCCCAGGTCGGCGCGTTGCGGGAGCAAGCGCGGGTTTTCGCCGGTGCCATGGGCGAAAGCGCGGTGCGCACGATCGACCCCGACAACCCCCGCCTGGTGCCGGAGATCGCCCAGCCGCTGCTGCGCCGTCTGACCGATCCCACCCCGGATGCGCAGGCGAAGCTGTACGGCCCGGATGGCACCCTCGTCGCCGACTCCCGCGTACGGGAAGGCGCAGGCGGCATCGTGACCACCGAACCCTTGCCACCCGCACCCGATCGCGGGGCCCTGCTGACCACCATCACATCGCTGTACGACATCATCCTGTCCTGGCTGCCGCATCGCCCGGCCCTGACGCAGGTCGATCTGAACCCCAATGCCGGCGGGCCGGAATGGCAACCCAACGTGAAGGAAGAGTTTCGGCTCTCCAGCTCCGGCAAAAGCACCGACATGCCGCCCTATATTCGTCGGACGCGCGACAACCGCCTGCTGGTCACCGTCGCCGTGCCCGTCGAACGCGACCGTCATACCGTGGGTATCGTCCTGCTGACCCGCGAGGGGCGGGAAGTCGATGCCAGTCTGTTTGCCGTCCGAACGTCCATCCTGGTGCTCTTCGGCTTGGCGCTGGTACTCACGGTCCTGCTGTCCTGGTACCTGTCGTTGACCATCGCCCGCCCGATCCTCCGCCTCGCCGGGGCCGCCGTCAGCATGCGGGAGGGGCAAGGACGGACCGGCGGTGTCCCGGCCTCGTTGCTCGCCCGACGGGATGAGGTCGGCATGCTCGCCACCGCTTTGGCCGATTCGGCTTCGGCGCTGTGGGCGCGTATGGATGCCATCGAGCGCTTCGCCGCCGATGTGGCACACGAAATCAAGAACCCCCTGTCGTCCATCCGCAGCGCCATCGAGACCCTGCGCCGCATCGACGATCCCGCTCGGCAGCGCCAACTGTTGGCCATCATCGGCCAGGACGTGGTGCGGCTGGACCGCCTGATCAGCGACGTCAGCGACGCGTCCCGCCTGGATGCCGAAATGTCCCGCGTCACCGCCGAACGCGTCGATATCGCGCCGATCCTCAGCACCTTGCTGGAACTGGATGAGGCCACGCGCGACACCGAAAACGACCCGAAGCTGGAGGTGATCGCTCCGCCCGGTGAGTTCGCCGTCTGGGCCGTAGAGGACCGGCTGGTGCAGGTCCTGCGCAACCTGATTGGCAACGCCCAATCCTTCAGCCCGCCCCGCGGCCGCATACGGGTGCGTCTGCGCGATGTTGGTGCCATGGGGGAACTGAGCGTCGAGGACGACGGCCCTGGCATCCCCGAGTCGAATCTGGAACACATCTTCGACCGCTTCTACTCCGAACGGCCGAAGGGGGAGAGCTTCGGCCAGCACTCCGGTCTGGGTCTGTCGATCAGTCGCCAGATCGTGGAGGCGCTGCACGGCCAGATCTCCGCCGAAAACCGGCGGGACCCCGCCGGCAAGGTTCTTGGGGCCAAGTTCATCGTGCGGCTACCGAAGGCGTAAGTGGTCGATCCGCGTACTCCGAGCGTTACAATTTCATGGTTTTGTGCCGCACGAGGGGAGTAAACCACCGTTGCTCGCGTTCGATGTCGACCATTCCATCACCGTCTCAATACGATAAAAGCAGAGACCCTGTCTCAGAAACCGCGTCCGGCATGCTCTGATCGGAGCGTGTGGTATCATAGCAGCGGCCGGAATTATCGACCGGTGGGCTGCGGTGCTTTTTTGTCATCCTCGGCGAAGGCCGAGGCCCCACGCCTTCTGTCGGTGGAACAAAGGCGTGGTGGTCCGCCGTAGCCTGTCCTCGGGCGGGCCATGACATGCAGGGGCAACCGTCCAAAGGTCAAAAGATAGGACCTCTGCTATCGGAGGTTCGCTTGGGTTTGAGCGGCCGCATCGATGGACGAAACCGGGGATAAAATCCGGCAACGTGCCAATGCTTTTCCAGGGGTCACCGAAACCGGGAACCCGCGGTGGCGTCAGTATTAGTCATCCAGGAAGCTGCGCAGCTTCCGGCTCCGGCTCGGGTGTTTCAGCTTGCGCAGCGCCTTCGCCTCGATCTGGCGGATACGCTCGCGAGTCACGTTGAACTGCTGGCCGACTTCTTCCAGCGTGTGATCGGTGTTCATCCCGATGCCGAAGCGCATGCGCAGCACGCGTTCCTCACGCGGCGTCAGCGACGACAGCACCCGTGTGGTAGCCTCGCGCAGGTTGGCCTGAATCGCCGCATCCAGCGGAATGACCGCCGCCTTGTCCTCGATGAAATCGCCGAGATGCGAATCTTCTTCGTCGCCGATCGGCGTTTCCAGGCTGATCGGCTCTTTCGCGATTTTCAGAACCTTGCGCACTTTTTCCAGCGGCATGCCAAGCTTCTCGGCAAGCTCTTCCGGGGCGGGCTCGCGGCCGATTTCGTGCAGCATCTGGCGCGACGTGCGCACCAGTTTGTTGATCGTCTCGATCATGTGCACGGGAATGCGGATCGTGCGCGCCTGATCGGCGATCGAACGCGTGATCGCCTGCCGGATCCACCAGGTCGCGTAGGTGGAGAATTTGTAGCCACGACGGTATTCGAACTTATCCACCGCCTTCATCAACCCGATATTTCCCTCCTGGATCAAATCCAGGAACTGCAAACCGCGGTTGGTGTACTTCTTGGCGATGGAGATCACGAGGCGCAGGTTGGCCTCGATCATCTCTTTCTTGGCGCGGGCACTGTCGCGCTCGCCGCGAGACACCGTGACGTAGACGCGACGGAATTCGTCGATCGGCAGGCTGGCATCGGTGGCCACGGCGGAAATCTGGCCGCGGATGTTGCCGATATCGGTGTAATGCTTCGCAGCGAACAGCCGCCAGCCTTTGCCCGTCAGCTGGCTCACGCGTTCCAGCCAGTTCGGGTCCAGCTCGGCGCCGCGATAGTTCTTCAGGAACTCCTCGCGGTTGACCTTGCAGCCTTCCGCCATGCGCATCAGCTGGCCTTCGAGAGTCGTCAGGCGCTGGTTGAGCTGCTTGAGCTGGGTGACCAACTCCTCGCTCCGGTTGTTGTGCAGGCGGACCTGACCGACCTTCTGAACCAGCTCCTCACGGGTGCGCTCATAGCTTTTTTCCGACCGGGACGTCATTTCCTCGCCCGAGGTCATGGTCTCCAGCCGGCGGTGCTGCATTTTGTGCAGCTTCTTGTACAGATTCTCGATCTCCTCGAAGTTCGCGAGAACCTCGGGCTTCAGTTTCTCTTCCAGCGCCGACAGCGACATGCTGGGGCCGCCGTCCTCATCGTCGGAGTCCATGTCTTCGGCCGGGGGCGTGAAGGCTTCGACCGGGGGCGCGCCTTCTTCAACCTCGCCAACCGCTTCCGGCGGCGGCGCGCCGGCGCCCTGCGTGGCTTCCAGATCGATGATGTCGCGCAGCAGCATCCGCCCAGCCTTGAGCTGGTCGTGCCAGGAGATGATGGCCTTGAACGTCAGCGGGCTTTCGCACAGCCCGTTGATCATCATGTCGCGGCCGGCTTCGATCCGCTTGGCGATGGCGATTTCGCCCTCACGCGACAGCAGCTCGACGCTGCCCATTTCGCGCAGGTACATGCGGACGGGGTCGTCGGTGCGGCCGAGGCTCGCTTCGTCGACGTTGCCGGTCTGCTCCTCGGCTTCCTCTTCCTCGGCCTTTTCGGCCTTGGCGACGGGAAGATCGCCTTCTTCGTTTTCCTCGGACTCGACGACCTGAATCCCCATTTCGGAGAAATTGGCCATCACGTCTTCGATCTGCTCGGAACTGTTCTGGTCCGGCGGCAGGATGGCGTTCAGCTCATCGAATGTGATGTAGCCACGCTCTTTGCCCTTCGCGATAAGCTTCTTGACGGAAGCGGTCTGTACGTCCAGCAGGTTACTCTCCACGTCCTGTTCGGATGTCACGGTTTCAGAGGCAGTGGCGGGTTTCGTGGCCATCGGTCAAGACACTCCTAATCTCAATGCGGGCTCGCGCCCCGTTCGTCACGCGGCGGCGAGATCGATCCCATCCGGATCGCCACGCAGCACCTTCAACAAGGCTTCCTTCAAGGCAACCAGACGTCGCGCGGTATCGCCCGTGAGGTTTCGCGCGACCTCGGCTTCCGCCAAAGTCAGCTCTTCCCGCAAGCGGTCCACGTTCAGGAACCCGAAGATATGCCACCAACCCGTCGCGGCTTCCGCCGGCATGGCCGCGGCGGCCGCGCATTCCGGTAAGGGAACCGGAACCGGCGCCATGACCTGACCGACATCCGCCGTTAGCCCAGCCGATGACAGGTGGTCCATCAGGTCTTGAGAGTCAAGGTGATCTCTTTCACCGGCCCATTCCCGCAATGCATTGCGCACCCGCGCGAGGCCGTCGGTCAGCTCCAATTCGGCGTAGGCATGTTCCACATCGTGCAGCAAATGCGGGTGTCGGATCAGGATGGCGGTCAGGATGCGGGCACGTTCCTGGGCGGTGATGTCCAAAGCAGGATGCGGCCGAGGGCCGGTGCGCACCGGCGGCGGAGCAAAACCGGGAAATTTGCGGCCAGAGGTAAAACCGCGCCTGGCGGAGGCCGGTCGCTGCCGGCTGGCGAAAAATTTGTCCAGGAATGTGCTGCGGTATTCGCTCGCCAAGGATTTGTCGGGGATCCGCTTGGCGGCTTCTTCCAACCGGGTGCGGAACGCCGCGCGCAGTTCCGGTGTGGAATCGCCGTTGGCTTGCCGCAGCAAATCGAACAGCGCGTCGGCCAACGGCGCGGCTGCTGCCAACACGGCGTCGAAACCGGCCTTTCCTTGCCGACGCACCAGACTGTCCGGGTCCTCACCGGCGGGCAGAGTCGCCAGTTTCAACGTCTTGTCCGACGCCAGCAGCGGCAGGGCCAGTTCCGCCGCGCGTGCCGCCGCGCGCCCGCCGGCCGCGTCGCCGTCGAAGCACAGGACCGGCATCGGCGAAAGGTGCCACAGTTCCTCCAGCTGCTCTTCGGTCAAAGCGGTGCCGAGCGGGGCGACGGCGCCGGCGAAGCCGGCTTGGGCGAGGGCGATGACGTCCATGTAACCCTCGACCACCACCAAAGTGGCGCCGGCCCGCATGCCTGCGCGTGCCAGATCGAGGCCGTAGAGGTTGCGGCGCTTCGAAAACAGCGGGGTTTCCGGCCCGTTGACGTATTTCGGCTGGCCGTCGCCCATGATGCGGCCGCCGAAACTGATCGTGCGGCCGCGGCGGTCGCGGATCGGGAACATGACGCGGTTGAAGAACAGGTCGTAGACCCGGCCGGAGTCCTCATCCCGCCGCATCAAGCCGGATTCGACCAGTTGGTCCTGGGTGATCCCGTCGCGGGTCAGATCGGCGGCCAAGGCGCCGCGCCCCTCGCCCGACCAGCCGAGGCCGAAGCGCTTGATGGTTTCTTCGGTCAGGCCGCGGCGGAGCAGGTAGTCCAGTGCGGTGCGGCCTTCCGGCAGGAATAGCCGGCGCTGATAGGCGGTTTCAGCGGCTTGCAGGACGGTGACGAGCGTATGCCGCTCGCGTTCCGCCTCCGCCGCTTCCGGGGTGGGTTTGGGGACATCGAGGCCGGCCTCGGAGGCAAGCTGTTCCACCGCCTCCATGAATCCCGCGCCCTGGCTTTGCATGACGAAGCCGATGGCATCGCCGTGGGCGCCGCAGCCGAAGCAGTGGAAATGGTCGTCGTAGACATAGAAGCTGGGGGATTTCTCCCCATGGAAGGGGCAACATCCCTTCCAATTCCGCCCGGACCGAGCCAAGCGGACCCGCCGCCCAATGACGGCTGCGATCGGCGTGCGGCCGCGTAGTTCGTCCAGAAAATTGGGCGGCAGTGCCATCAGGCGGACAGCTTCGCTTTCACGATCGGGCCAGCCTTGGCCATGTCCAGCGTCGCGGCATATTTCGCCCGCAGCACGGCCATGACCTTGCCCATGTCCTTAATGCTGGCAGCGCCGGCCTCGGCGATGGCGTCTGCTACGGCCTGTTCCATCGCAGAATCGTCCATCTGCTGGGGCAAGAAGCCCTCGATCACCGCGATCTCGGCCTCTTCCTTCGCCACCAGCTCGGGGCGGTTGCCTTGGCGATATAGGTCCATGGACTCGCGGCGGGATTTCACCATGCCGCGCAAAGCAGACAGGATTTCCTCATCCGGCACCTTGTCGACGCCCTTGGGGCGGGCGGCGATATCGCTGTCCTTCACTTTGGACAGGATCATACGAAGCGTGGACGTGCGGGGTGCGTCGTGAGCACGCATCGCGATCTTAAGCTGCTCGGAAAATTGGTCGCGGATACTCATGGTGCCCTCCGGGTGCGGATTGTCTCTATAACAGGAAATCCGCCCCGGAGGGGAACCGAGTCGTTGTCGTTCCGCGCGAACGGATCAGGCGGTGAACGTATCCACCTTACCGTCCAGCCCCATCAGGCCAGTTTCCACCGTCAGATCCTTATGACGTTCAGCCATCACGGCTCGGAATTCGGCGAACACCTTCTTATGGGTCTCGTTCTCCTTCTCGCGGGTGGCGATAGAGTCCGGGCCATAGGCGATGCCGGCGGCGCCGCATTCCCGATGGTTCAGCACGATGACCTTGGGGATGTGGTGCAGAGAGATGGAGGCGGCCAAATTCTCCCAATACGCGGGGCGCCAGGTCTTGAACGGTTCGGCGACCACGGCGATGGACGCCCCGGCGAGGCTGATCTGGCTGTATTTGCCCGCCAAATGCCGGTCCCGCATGTAGTTCAAGGTGTTTTCCGGGAAGCGCGGATCGATGCAGGTCAGCAGCAGGGCTTCGTAGTTGCCGCTGGCCGCGCCGGCGAAGCGGGGCAGCAGCGCGGTCGCGCCGAGCGCTCCTGCGAGGCCGAACAGGCTGCGGCGCGCGAGACGGGGGGAAGGGGTGCAGCAGGCGCAAAGCAGTGTATGCAAGGTTGGATCGGTCATGGAGCGCTCCTGTTTGTTGTAAGTCTGCCGATAGGTGCAACGGTAGCATGCGCTGCAACCGAGCGCAACCGGATTGTCCGTTGGGATGGAATTTCCGTCCTGTCGACAAACTCCTTGGCGACGGAAAAAATTTCCGGTAGCCTCTCGGCATGTCAATCCGCATCGATCTCATCATCGACCGCCTCGGCGGGCCCGAAGCTGCCGCGCGCCTGACGGGCGTCAGCACCGAAGCCGTGCGTAAGTGGCGTCAGGCCGGCTTCGTCCCGTCCCGTCACTGGCCGAGCGTGATTGCCGCGACCGGATTTACCCTGGCCGATTTGCAGGCCGAACCCGTCGGAGAGAAACCCGCCATGACCGATGTGCCCCCCGGTGCCACCGCCGCTCTGATTTTGGCCGATGGCGCCGTGTTCTGGGGCCGTGGCTTCGGCGCCCACACGCCGTCGGAGAACCCGGTGGGCGAGGTGTGCTTCAACACCGGCATGACCGGGTATCAGGAGACTCTGACCGACCCGTCCTATGCCGGGCAGATCATCACTTTCACCTTCCCGCATATCGGCAACGTCGGCACGAACAATGAGGACCTGGAAGCGGGTGGGATTTCCGCGCGCGGTCTGGTGATCAAGCAGGATATCACCGAACCGTCCAACTGGCGTTCGATCCAGCATCTGGACGGTTGGTTGAAGACGCGTGGCATTACTGGCGTGTCGGGCGTGGATACGCGCGCGATCACGGCTCGCATCCGCGACGGTGGGGCGCCGACGGGCGTGCTGGCGTTTCCGGCCGATGGGCGGTTCGATGTGGCGGCACTGACGGCGCGGGCCGCGGCTTGGCCGGGGCTGGAGGGGATGGACCTCGCGAAGGATGTCACCTGCGCGCAGACCTACGGGTGGGATGAGACGCAGTGGGAATGGGGCGTCGGTCAGGGTCGCCAGACCGCGCCGAAGCATCATGTGGTCGCGGTGGATTTCGGGGCGAAGCGGAACATTCTGCGGTGCTTGGCCTCGGCCGGGTGCCGGGTCACGGTGGTGCCGGCGACGGCGTCGGCCGAGGATATTCTGCGGCACAAGCCGGACGGTGTGTTCCTGTCCAACGGACCCGGCGATCCGGCGGCGACGGGGGTTTACGCGGTGCCGGCGATCCAGGGCGTGCTGGCGGCGGGACTGCCGGTGTTCGGGATTTGCCTCGGGCATCAGCTGCTGGCGCGGGCGCTGGGGGCTTCCACGTATAAGATGGAGCGCGGGCATCGCGGGGCGAATCAGCCGGTGAAGGATCTGACGACGGGGAAGGTGGAGATCACGTCGCAGAACCACGGGTTCGCGGTGGATTTGAAGACGTTGCCCGCGACGGTGGAGGCGACGCATGTGTCGCTGTTCGACGGGTCGAACGAGGGCTTGGCGTGTACCGATCGCCCGGCGTTTTCCGTTCAGTATCACCCGGAAGCGAGCCCGGGCCCGTCCGATAGCCATTATTTGTTCGGGCGTTTCGTGGAGATGATCGAGCGGGTCCGGGGGTGAGATGGACGCTGTCCAGTTGCTTCTGACCACGGCCCTGACGCATCGGATCGACGAACCGAACATTGAGGCGGGGTTCGAGCGGTTCTCCGCGCTGACTGGCAGCTCGGTCGGATACGGTGCGTTTTGCGATGCGGTCGCAGCGTGTGTGCGCGACAAGCTGGTGCGTGAGCCGGTTCGGCTGCCGGAAGGGGCGTTGCAGTGCCATTGGCATTTGGAATTGACGCCTGCCGGGGTTGGGGCGGCGCGGACAATGTCCGTTGGTCCTTGCAGCCGGCTGAATTCCCCGAATGTTGACGCCTTAGGTTGGGTCGGGAGGTCATGAGTACTCGCTTCATCTCGGTCCGGCATGAAGGCTCGATGCAGGCCGAGCATCGCAGGCGCACCGGAATAGCGGCAATTTATGCTTTTAGGTGGACATTCTCACCTAAATTGGTAAACTTCATCTAAATGAACCCCGTTCGCAATCCCTTCTCCGCTGGCGCTGGTGTTCAACCCCCAGAATTGGTTGGAAGGCAACCAATTTTGGAGCATGCTCGGGTCATGCTGGAGCGTTTGCGTGTCGGCCGCAGCGCCAAAAGCTTTATAGCGGTTGGATTACGCGGGGTAGGTAAAACCGTGTTGCTGAATCGGGTACGCGATTTGGCGGAACGCGCTGGGTGTAAGCCCGTTTTCATTGAGGCGCATGAGCAGAAATCACTGCCGGAACTGTTGGTCCCAAGTTTGCGAGAACTGTTGCTGGAGCTAGATCGCCTCGGTGCCGTCAGCGACCAAGTGAAGCGGGGTCTGCGCGTACTGCGCAGTTTCATGTCGGGAGTCAAACTGCGATACGGGGAAGCGGAGTTGTCGCTCGGCGTGGACCCAGAGGTTGGGACCGCCGACAGCGGCGATCTCGAAGCCGATTTGCCGACGTTGTTTTTGGCCGTCGGCAAGGCTGCGGCGGCGCGATCGGTCGTTGTCGTTATCTTGATCGATGAACTGCAATATTTATCCGTGCGGGACATGAGCGCGTTGATCATGGCGCTCCACCGTGTCGTGCAGAACAGTCTGCCATTAATGTTGGTCGCGGCGGGATTGCCTCAGGTCGTTGGTCTCAGTGGCCGATCCAAGTCCTATGCGGAACGATTGTTCGATTTTCCGCCCCTTGACGCGCTGCCGCCGGAGGACGCGATTCGGGCCTTGGAACTGCCCGTCGAAAAGGAAGGCGCGCAATTCGACTCCGACGCATTGATCGAGATTGTGCGCATAACCCAAGGTTATCCATATTTCCTACAGGAATGGGGCTATCAGACCTGGAATATCGCACGCTCGAACCTGATCAAATTGACCGATGTGCGAGCGGCGTCCGATTTAGCGATCAAGCGGCTCGACGAAAGCTTTTTCCGGGTGCGCTTCGATCGTCTGACACCCCGGGAAAAGGACTATCTGCGCGCGATGGCCGAGATTGGCCCAGGACCGCATCGTTCCGGCGATATTGCGGAGATTTTGGGCATCCGAATACAGAATATCGGCCCGCTTCGCAGCGCACTGATCCATAAGGGCATGATCTACAGCCCGTCGCACGGCGACACAGCCTTTACGGTACCGCTATTCGATGAATTCCTGCGCCGAACCATTCCCGTTTGGCAAACCCCATACAAGAAGCAATAGGCGATACGATGCCCAAACGCACCGACCTCAAATCCATCATGATCATCGGCGCCGGCCCCATCGTCATCGGGCAGGCCTGCGAATTCGACTACTCCGGCGCTCAGGCCTGCAAAGCCTTGAAAGCCGAGGGCTATCGCGTGATCCTGGTAAACTCCAACCCCGCCACCATCATGACCGACCCCGGTCTGGCGGATGCCACCTATATCGAGCCGATCACGCCGGAGATGGTCGAAAAGATCATCGCCAAGGAACGCCCCGACGCGATCCTGCCGACCATGGGCGGGCAGACCGCGCTGAACACGGCGATGAAGCTGGATGCCTCCGGCGCGTTGAAGAAGTACGGCGTCGAACTGATCGGCGCCAAGGCCGACGTGATCGACCGCGCGGAAGATCGGCTGAAGTTCCGCGACGCCATGTCGGAAATCGGGATCGAGTCCCCCCGCTCCACCATCGCTCACACGATGGAGGAAGCCCGCGCCGGCTTGGCGCTCACCGGCCTTCCTGCCGTCATCCGCCCCAGCTTCACCCTCGGCGGCACCGGCGGCGGCATCGCATACAACAAAGAAGAATTCGAACAGATCGTCGCCGGCGGTCTCGAAGCCTCCCCCACTACCGAAGTGCTGATCGAAGAATCCGTCCTCGGCTGGAAAGAGTACGAAATGGAGGTCGTCCGCGACTCCAAGGACAACTGCATCATTATCTGCTCGATCGAGAACGTGGATCCGATGGGCATCCACACGGGCGACAGCGTTACCGTCGCGCCGGCCCTGACGCTGACCGACAAAGAATACCAACGGATGCGCGACGCCTCGATCGCCTGCCTGCGCAAGATCGGCGTCGATACCGGCGGATCGAACGTGCAGTTCGGCTTGAACCCGGCCGATGGGCGCATGGTGGTGATCGAGATGAACCCGCGCGTGTCGCGGTCCTCGGCGCTGGCGTCCAAAGCGACGGGCTTCCCGATCGCCAAAATCGCCGCCAAGCTCGCAGTCGGCTACACGCTGGATGAGCTGACCAACGACATCACCATGGTCACCCCGGCCTCGTTCGAGCCCACTATCGACTACGTCGTGGTCAAAATCCCGCGCTTCACGTTTGAGAAATTCCCCGGCACCCCGGCGTTGCTGACCACGTCCATGAAATCCGTGGGTGAGGCGATGGCCATCGGCCGGTCCTTCGCCGAAGCCCTGCAAAAGGGGCTGCGGAGCATGGAAACCGGGTACGCCGGCCTCGATCCTGTACCGGCGCCCGGCGACGGCAGCCAGGACGCGTACAGAGCCGCCTTGTCCGCCCCGCGTCCGGACCGGTTGGTCATGGCGGCGCAGGCCATTCGCGCCGGCCTGTCCATCGAGGACATTCACGACGCCACCAAATTCGACCCCTGGTTTCTGCGGGAACTCGAACGGATCGTCCTCGCCGAACGCGCTGTCGAAGCCAACGGCCTTCCCACCGAAGCCGGCGCCCTGCGGCGGCTGAAGGCGCTGGGCTTCTCCGACAAGCGTCTGGCGCAGCTGACGAACCAGCCGGAAGAATCCGTCGCCGCCAAACGGCAAGCGCTGCACGTCGTCCCCGTCTACAAGCGCATCGACACCTGCGCCGCCGAGTTCGCCTCCGCCACACCCTATATGTATTCCACTTACGAAGGCGGTTACGGCACGCCGGTCTGCGAGTCCGATCCGACCGACCGGACCAAGATCGTCATCCTCGGCGGCGGCCCGAACCGGATCGGCCAGGGGATCGAATTCGACTATTGCTGCGTTCACGCCGCCTATGCGCTGAAAGACGCGGGGTTCGAGACCATCATGGTCAACTGCAACCCGGAAACCGTCTCCACCGACTACGACACCTCCGACCGGCTGTATTTCGAACCGCTGACGGCCGAGGACGTCATCGCCCTGATCCGCCGCGAACAGCAAAACGGCACGCTGCTGGGCTGCATCGTGCAGTACGGCGGGCAGACGCCGCTGAAACTGTCGCAGGCGTTGTCCAAGGCGGACATCCCGATCCTGGGCACCAGCGCCGACGCCATCGACATGGCGGAAGACCGGGAACGGTTCCAGCAACTGCTCCACCGCCTCGGCCTGCTGCAGCCGGAGAATGGCATCGCCCGTTCCACCGCCGAAGCGGAAGCCATCACCGAACGCATCGGCTATCCCGTCGTCATCCGCCCCAGCTACGTGCTCGGCGGGCGCGCGATGGAAATCGTCTACGACCGCACCGGCCTGCAACGCTACATGCGCGAAGCCGTGATCGTGTCCGGCGATAATCCTGTCCTCATCGACCGCTATCTGAACGACGCCATTGAGGTCGATGTCGACTGCATCTGCGACGGCGACACTGTCTACGTCGCCGGCGTGATGGAACATATCGAGGAAGCCGGCATCCACTCCGGCGACTCCGCGTGCAGCCTGCCGCCCTACACGTTGGCGCCGGCGATGGTCACCGAACTCAAAGCCGAGACCGAAGCCATGGCGAAAGCCCTGGGCGTCGTGGGGCTGATGAACGTGCAGTATGCCATTCAGGACGACACGATCTATGTGCTGGAGGTGAACCCGCGCGCGTCCCGCACGGTCCCGTTCGTCGCCAAGGCTACCGGCGTCCCCGTCGCCAAGATCGGCGCTCGGGTCATGGCCGGCGCCAAGCTGACGGAGTTCAACCTCGACGACGATTCCATCGCGCCGCACGTCGCTGTGAAGGAAGCCGTCTTCCCCTTCGCCCGTTTCCCTGGCGTGGATACGATCCTCGGGCCGGAGATGCGTTCGACCGGCGAAGTCATGGGCCTCGACTCGTCGTTCGAACGCGCCTTCGCCAAAGCCCAGCTCGGTGCCAGCGTGATCCTGCCGGAGAAAGGCACCGTGTTCCTGTCGGTGAAGGACTCCGACAAGAAAGCGCTGCCCGCTTTGGCCCGCCGGCTGATCGACATGGGCTTCACGATCGTGGCTACGCGCGGGTCGGCCGCCCGGATCAAGGAAGCCGGCCTGCCGGTGACCGTGGTGAACAAGGTGCTGGAGGGCCGGCCGCATTGCGTGGACGCCATCCGCTCCGGCGACATCCAACTGGTGATCAACACCGCGTCCACCCCGCAATCGGTGGCGGACAGCTCCACCATCCGCCGTGGCGCGTTGACGCATGGGGTGCCGCACTACACCACATTCGCCGGTGCGCGGGCGGCGGTACACGCAATCGCGGCTTTACGCGCGGGAACGCTTGAAGTCGCGCCGCTACAGTCCTACTTTCGGGGTTCGTTCTAGGCTGAACGCCGCGCGCGGGGGCATCTTCTCCCCGTCGCGGCTTTCGTGCTTGACTGCCTCCCTACGCAATACATGCTCATCGAAGGACCCTAGCGTGCAGAAGTTTCCGATGACCGCCCCCGGTCTTCAGCGGTTGGAAGACGAGCTTCGCCTACTCCGTTCGCAAGAACGCCCCGCCGTGATCCGCGCGATCGCGGAAGCGCGCGCGCACGGCGATCTGTCGGAAAACGCCGAGTACCACGCGGCGCGCGAACGCCAATCCTTCATCGAAGGCCGTATCGAAGAGCTGGAGGTGATCGTCTCCGCCGCCGAGGTCATCGATCCTTCGACCCTGACCGGCGAACACGTGAAGTTTGGCGCGCATGTCTGGCTGGTCGATGAGGAGACCGAGAAGGAAGCGACCTACCAGATCGTCGGCGTGCATGAGGCGGATATCAAGCATGCGCGTCTGTCGCTGTCGTCGCCGCTGGCGAAGGCGCTGATCGGGAAGAAGGTGGGCGATACGGTGTCCGTGCCGGCGCCGGGTGGGGATCGGTCTTACGAGATTCTGGGGATCAAGTTTATCTAACCCCCCTCGTCACGGTCAGGCATGACCCGACCATTTTTACCCATTGGCCGGATTTGGTCGGGTCAGGCCCGATTATGACGGTGATAACGGACACCCCCATGATCACCCTCGCCGACATCGAAGCAGCCGCTGGCCGGATCGCCGGGCGGATTATCCGCACGCCGAGCCTCCCGAGCCATGCGGTGTCGGTGGCGACTGGCGCGGATGTGGTGCTGAAGCTGGATCACCTCCAGGTGACCGGCGCGTTCAAGGAGCGTGGCGCCGCCAATCGGCTCGCGTTGCTGTCCGACGGCGAACGCGCCCGTGGCGTCATCGCGGTGTCCGCCGGCAACCACGCGCAGGCCGTCGCTCGGCATGCCCAGCTACTGGGTATCTCGGCCACCATCGTGATGCCGAAATTCACCCCCTCCACCAAAGTCACCCGCACGGCCGCCTGGGGGGCGGAGGTCGTGCTGCATGGGGAGACGTTGGCCGAGGCGGCCGCGCATGCCGGCGAACTCGGGCAACAACGGCAGTTGGTCTACGTGCATCCTTACGACGATGCCGCCATTGTCGCCGGGCAGGGCACGTTGGCGCTGGAACTGCTGACCGATGTGCCGGACCTCGACGCGATCGTGATACCGGTTGGCGGTGGCGGCTTGCTGGCGGGGTGCCTGATCGCGGCGACGGCGCTGAAACCGGGCATCGCGGTCTACGGCGTGGAAGTGGAAGCTTATGCGGCCATGGCGCAGCGGCTGGCCGGTCGCGGCGTGTCCGTCGGCGGTCCGACGATCGCCGAGGGTATCGCGGTGCGCGACATCGGCGAATTGCCGTTCGACATTGTCCGCCGCCGCCTGACCGATCTGCTGGTCGTGCCGGAACGCGCCATCGAGGAAGCGATCGGTCTGCTGGCCGAGGGCGCCAAAACCGTCGTGGAGGGCGCCGGTGCGGCCGGGGTCGCGGCGTTGCTGACGTATCCCGAGCGGTTCCGGGGGAAAAAGGTCGGGGTCGCGATTACGGGCGGGAACATCGACGCACGCATTCTGTCCAACGTGCTGCTGCGCAATCTGCTGCGCGACGGGCGCCTGCTGCGGCTGCATCTGCAAATCCCGGATCGTCCCGGCGTGTTGGCCGATATCGCCGGAAAGATCGGCGGCCAAGGCGGCAATATCATCGAGGTTTCCCACCAACGGCTTTTCGCCGCTGCGTCGGTTCAGGCCGCCGAGCTGGAGGTCATGGTCGAGGCGCGGGATTCCGCCCATGCCACCGCCATCGTGGAGGCTTTGGAACAAAGTTACGTGGTACGGCGGGTCTGAAACATTATGATAATTGCGGCGGGGTGCGGGATTCGTTAGGCAAGCCCTTCCAATCAGGATAATTCCGAATGACCATGCGTCCCGCGCATTTGAAAGCGCTTGAAGCCGAGAGTATTCACATTCTGCGGGAGGTCGCGGCGCAGGCGGCCAATCCGGTGCTGCTCTATTCGATCGGCAAGGACTCCTCGGTTTTACTGCATTTGGCGCGGAAGGCGTTTTTCCCCGCGAAGCCGCCGTTTCCGCTGCTGCACATCGATACGACCTGGAAATTCCGGGACATGATCGTGTTCCGCGACAAGACCGTGCAGCAATTCGGGTTCGAATTGCGGAAGCATACCAACCCCGATGGTTTGCGCGATGGCATCAATCCGTTCGATCACGGCAGCGCGTATACGCAGATCATGAAAACCGATGCGCTGAAACAAGCTTTGACAATCGGTAAATACGATTTCGCCATCGGCGGCGCCCGCCGGGACGAGGAACGCTCGCGCGCCAAGGAACGCGTCTTTTCCGTGCGCGGGCCCGGTCATACGTGGGAGCCGAAACGGCAGCGCCCCGAACTCTGGCATTTGTATAATGGCAATTTGGCGCCCGGCGAAACGTTGCGGGTGTTTCCATTGTCGAATTGGACCGAACTCGACGTGTGGACCTATGTCCTGGCCGAAGGCATCGACGTGGTGCCGCTGTATTTCGCCGCGCCGCGCCCGACCGTGATGCGCGACGGGCAGATTATCGTCGTCGATGACGACCGTATGCGGTTCCTGCCGGGCGAAAAACCCGAAACCAAACTGGTCCGGTTCCGGTCGCTCGGTTGTTACCCGCTGTCGGCGGCGGTGGATTCTCCGGCAGCCACGTTGGAAGACATCGTCGCGGAAATGCGCAGCACGCGGGTGTCGGAACGCGCGGGCCGGTTGATCGATCAGGATCAGGATTCCTCAATGGAGAAGAAGAAGCGCGAGGGATACTTCTGATGCCTGATTCTCTTCTGCGCGTCCTGACCTGCGGCAGCGTCGACGACGGCAAATCCACGCTGATCGGGCGCCTGCTGTTCGAATGCGGCTCCATTCCCGACGACGTGTTGGTCGCGCTGGAACGCGACTCCCGCCGCTTCGGCACGGTCGAGGGCGGGACCGATTACGCCCTGCTGGTCGATGGGCTGGCGGCGGAGCGGGAGCAGGGGGTGACGATCGATGTCGCCTACCGCTTTTTCGAAACCCCGGTGCGGCGCTTCATCCTGGCGGACTCGCCGGGGCATCAGCAGTACACCCGCAACATGGTGACGGGGGCCTCGACCTCGGACTTCGCCATTCTGCTGATCGACGCGCGCAAGGGGATTCTGGCGCAGACGCGGCGGCATGCCGCGATCGTGTCGCTGTTGGGCATCCGCGATGTGGTGCTGGCGGTGAACAAAATGGACCTGGTTGGGTTCGATCAAGCGGTGTTCGACGGCATTGTCGCCGGGTTCCATGCGCTGCTGGATCGCCTGGGGCCGCTGAACGTGACGGCCATTCCGGTCGTGGCCCGCGACGGCGACAACGTGACGCGGCCGTCCACCAACATGCCTTGGTATACGGGCGCGACGCTGCTGGCGACGCTGGAGCGCGCCGAACCGACCCTGAGGCCGCTGGACGTGCCGTTCCGCATGCCGGTGCAATACGTCAACCGGCCCGATCACACGTTCCGGGGTTATGCGGGCACGGTCGAAGCCGGGACGATCAAACCCGGCGATACCGTCATCAACACGACATCCCGCGTCGAAGCCAAAATCGCCCAAATCGTCACCATGGACGGCGATCTGGCGACGGCCGGTCGGGACGAACCAGTGACGCTGGTGCTGGACCGGGAAATCGACGTCTCCCGCGGCGATGTGCTGGCGGTGGAGCCGATCCCGGCTTTGGCCGGTCAGATCGACGCCTGGGTCGTATGGATGGACGAAACACCGCTGTTCCGCGGGCGCGCCTACCAATTCATGCTGGGTACGAAATCGGTCGTCGGCACCATCACCGACATCACCAACCGCCTGGATGTGGACACGCTGACCGAGGTTGCGGTGCGGGAACTCGCATTGAACGAGATCGGGCGCGTGTCGATCTCCCTGTCGCACCCCGTCGCCTGCGAGGTCTACACCGAAAGCCGCACTCTCGGCGGGTTCGTGCTGGTCGATCGCCTGACCCGCAACACCGTCGGTGCCGGCATGGTCACCGCGATCAAGGCCGCTCGGTCGGACGTGTACTGGCACCGGATGGATGTCGGTAAGGATGCGCGTGCTCTGTTGAACGGCCAGAAACCGGCGGTGCTGTGGTTCACCGGCCTATCCGGTGCCGGCAAATCCACCATCGCCAATCTGGTGGAGAAGCAGTTGCTCGCCATGGGCCGGCACAGCATGACGCTGGACGGGGACAATGTGCGGCATGGGCTGAACCGCGATCTTGGGTTCTCGGAAGCCGATCGCGTCGAAAACATCCGCCGCATCGCCGAAGTCTCGAAACTATTCGTCGAGGCCGGGCTGATCGTGCTGGTGTCCTTCATCTCCCCCTACCGGAACGAGCGAATGCTGGCGCGGGATTGCGTGGAGGAAGGCGAATTCCTGGAAATCTACGTCGATACCCCGGTGGACGAATGCCGCCGCCGCGATCCCAAGGGTCTGTATCAGAAGGCAGATTCCGGTCAGTTGCGGAACTTCACGGGTGTTGACGCGCCCTACGAAGCGCCTTTGGACCCGGAAATCCGGTTGCCGACGCTGGAAGGATCGCCCGAGGTTCTGGCGGCGAAAGTGATCGATGCACTGCGCGAACGCGGCATCATCGGCTGATACGCTCGCCGCCGTCGCGGCGGAGGTGCGGGCCTGCCGGGTTTGCACTCTGCCGCTTGGGCCTCGGCCGGTGTTTCGCGTGTCCACGACCGCGACGGTCTTGATCGCCGGGCAGGCGCCGGGGACGGCGGTACACGCGACCGGCATTCCCTGGAACGATCCGTCCGGGGAGCGGTTGCGGCGCTGGCTCGCGATGGATCGCGACACTTTCTACGACGAGAGCCGTATCGCCATCCTGCCCATGGGCTTCTGTTATCCTGGGCGGCTGCCGAACGGCGGCGACGCCCCGCCTCGGCCGGAATGCGCGCCGTTGTGGCGGGCGCGGTTGCTGGCCGCGATGCCGGCGATCCGGTTGACGCTGCTGGTCGGCAGCTACGCGCAAGTGCATGCTCTGGGGCGCGGGCCGATGACAGAACGCGTCCGAGACTTTCGGGCATTTCTGCCGGAGCGGTTCCCGCTGCCGCATCCGTCCTGGCGCACGACGGCGTGGGAGCGAAAGAACCCGTGGTTCGAAGCAGAGGCTTTGCCGGCGCTGCGGGCGGCGGTGGGCGCGGCGCTGTTGCAATAGGCTGCGCCGCCGCTCTGACTACCCCCGCCCCCCATCGAAGAACTCCTTCACCCGAGCGAAGAAACCCTCGTTCTCTGGGCTGCCTTTGGCGTTTTTCTTACCCTCGGCGTCGAACTGCTCCAGCAGTTCCCGCTGCTTCGCCGACAGGGATTGCGGTGTCTCCACGGTCACCTCGATCACCATGTCGCCACGGGCCGGGCTGCGCAGGACGGAGAATCCCTTGCCGCGCAACCGGAATTGCGACCCCGTCTGCGTCCCGGCGGGGATTTTCACCCGCGCCTTGGTGCCGTCGATCACCGGGACTTCGACGTCGCCGCCGAGCGCCGCCTGAGTCATCCGCAATGGCACGCGCATCAGGATATGCGCGCCTTCCCGCTGGAAGAACTCGTGCGCGCGGATGCCGATGTGGACGTAAAGGTCGCCATTGCGGACGCCCTGGCCACCGGCCTCGCCCTCGCCGGTCAGGCGGATGCGTGTGCCGTGATCGACGCCGGCGGGGATGGTCACCTCCAGCGTGCGATCACGCTGCACCGTCCCCGCGCCACGGCAGATGCGGCAGGGGTTGCGGATGGTTTTGCCCTGGCCGCCGCAGGTGTGGCAGGGGCGTTCGATGGTGAAGAACCCTTGCTGCTGCCGGACCTTGCCGGCACCGCGGCAGGTGCCGCAGGTCTGGGCGCCGCTGGCGTCCGCCGATCCGCTGCCGGTGCAGGTCTCGCACGTCACCCGAGTCGGCACGCGAATCGGCGCTTTCACGCCGTTGAACGCCTGCACCAGATCGATTTCGACCGCCTGTTGGATGTCGTTGCCGGTGCGTGGGCGGTTCCGTCCGCCGCCCATCTGGCCGAACATCTGCTCGAAGATATCGCCCAGCCCGCCGCCGGCGCCGAAATCGAACCCGCCGGAGAATCCGCCCGCGCCGCCGCCCTGCTCGAACGCGGCATGGCCGTACTGGTTGTAAGCGGCGCGCTTCTGGTCGTCCTTCAGCACGTCGTAGGCTTCAGACAGTTCCTTGAACTTCGCCTCGGCATCCTTATTCCCCGGATTGCGATCCGGGTGGTACTGCATGGCGAGCTTGCGGTACGCCTTCTTCAGGTCGTCCGCTGAGGCATCTTTGGCCACGCCGAGCGTGGTGTAGAAATCCTGTTTGGCCATTGTGGGCCTTTCCCCAGGCTCAGAACTGCAAATGAGTCGCGCCCGGCTTCATCGAAGCTCGGGCGCGACCGGTCAACCCAACAAGCTGAAAACCTCAGCCTGCTTTCTTCTTCTTGTCGTCGACTTCTTCGTATTCGGCGTCGACGACCTTATCGTTCGGGTTGGCGCCACCCGGCTGACCACCCGCGGCCTGCGCCGCTTCGGCTTCGGCTTTGTACATCGCCTCGCCGATTTTCATCGCGGCCTGGCTCAGGCGTTCGGTCGCCTGCTTCAACGCCTCGGCGTCGGTGCCTTCCAGGGCCGATTTAGCCGCGGCGATCGCGGCTTCCGCTTCGCCCTTTTCCTGAGCACCCAGCTTGTCGCCATGCTCGCTCAGGTTTTTCTCGACCTGATGCACAAGGCCCTCGGCGTGGTTACGGGCTTCCACCATCTCACGCCGCTTCTTGTCGGCTTCGGCGTTCGCCTCGGCCTCCTTGACCATGCGCTGGATGTCGGCTTCGGACAGACCGCCCGAGGCCTGGATGCGGATCTGCTGTTCCTTGCCGGTGGCCTTGTCCTTCGCCTGAACGGACACGATGCCGTTGGCGTCGATGTCGAAGGTTACCTCGATCTGCGGCACGCCGCGCGGGGCGGGCGGCAAGCCGGTCAGGTCGAAATTGCCCAGCAGCTTGTTGTCGGCCGCCATTTCGCGCTCGCCCTGCATGACCTTGATGGTCACGGCGGACTGGTTGTCGTCGGCGGTGGAGAACACCTGCGACTTCTTGGTCGGGATGGTGGTGTTGCGCTCGATCAACCGGGTGAACACGCCGCCCAGGGTTTCGATGCCGAGCGACAACGGGGTCACATCCAGCAGCAGCACGTCCTTGACGTCGCCCTTGAGCACGCCGCCCTGCACCGCTGCGCCGATGGCGACCACTTCGTCGGGGTTGACGTTACGGGCCGGCTCGCGGCCGAAGAAGGTCTTCACCGTCTCGACGACCTTCGGCATGCGGGTCATGCCGCCGACCAGGATCACTTCGGTGATCTCGCCCGCCGTCACGCCGGCATCCTTCAGCGCCGCGCGGCACGGCCCAAGCGTCCGTGTGATCAAATCATCGACCAGCTGTTCCAGCTTCGCTCGGCTGATCTTCATGACCAGATGCTTGGGGCCAGAGGCATCCGCGGTGATGAACGGCAGGTTGACTTCGGTTTCGCGGGACGACGAAAGCTCGATTTTGGCTTTTTCGCCGGCTTCCTTCAGGCGTTGCAGCGCGAGCTTGTCGTTGCGCAGGTCGATCCCCTGCTCCTTTTTAAACTCGTCGGCCAAGTAGTCGATGATGCGAAGGTCGAAGTCCTCGCCGCCGAGGAACGTGTCGCCGTTGGTGGATTTAACCTCGAACACGCCATCGCCGATTTCGAGGACAGAAATGTCGAAGGTACCGCCGCCGAGATCGTACACGACGATGGTGCCGGAACCCTTCTTGTCCATGCCGTAAGCCAACGCCGCGGCGGTTGGCTCGTTGATGATACGCAGCACGTCCAGGCCGGCGATGCGGCCGGCGTCCTTGGTCGCTTGGCGCTGGCTGTCGTTGAAGTACGCGGGGACGGTGACCACGGCCTGGGTGACGGGTTCGCCAAGATAGGCTTCCGCCGTCTCTTTCATCTTGCCGAGCACGAAGGCACTGATCTGGCTCGGGGAGTATTTCTCGCCGCGGCACTGTACCCATGCGTCGCCGTTGTCGCCTTTGACGATTTCGTAGGGCACCATGCCCTTGTCTTTCGCGACCAACGGATCGTCGTAGCGCCGGCCCATCAGGCGCTTGATCGCATACAACGTGTTGGTCGGGTTCGTGACGGCCTGCCGCTTGGCGGACTGGCCGACGAGGCGTTCGCCATTGTCGGCGAAGGCAATCATGCTGGGCGTGGTGCGCGCGCCTTCCGCGTTCTCGATGACCCGGACTTCGCTGCCTTCCATAATGGCGATGCACGAGTTCGTGGTGCCGAGGTCGATACCGATTACCTTACTCATGTTTCAAAAGCTCCGTTTAGCGGACGCCGGCGGCCCGAAGCACCGCGAACGCCCCTGGGGGGGAATGGTTTGGATGTATGAGGCGGGGGCGTTGGCGACAAGGGTTCCGGGTGGATTTTTTGTCGTTTTGCGCCTTGTTCAGGCCGCGTTACCCGTAATCTCGGCGGGAGGCGCCTTGGCGACGACGACCATCGCGGGTTTCAGCAGGCGCCCGTTCAGGGTCCAGCATGCGCTCCAGGCTTGCAGGACTGTGCCGGGTTTCTGGCTGTCGGTTTCCTGTTCCTGCATCGCCTGATGGCGATTCGGATCGAACGGGTGACCGACCGGGTCCTCCTTCTTAATCCCGTTGCGCTCCAGAATGCCGATGAAGCTGCGTTCGACGCCTTCCAGACCTTCGCGCACCTTGCCGACGATCGCAGGCTGGCTGTCGGAGTGGGGCGGCAGACTGTCGAGGCCGCGTTTGAGGTTTTCGGCCGCTTCCACCACGTCGGTGGCGAATTTCTGCACTGCGTATTGGCGGGCATCGTCGGCATCGCGGCGGGCGCGGGCGCGGATGTTGGCGTTCTCGGCCTCCGACCGCATCCAGCGGTCTTTCATCTCCGCCAGTTCCACTTCGAGTTCGGCGATGCGGGCGGTCGCGGCCTGCATCAGCTGTTCCGGGGTGTGCGGGATTTCGGGGTTCGCGGCATCCGGGCCAGTCTCGGTCGCCGGGTGCGCGTGGGCGTGTTCGTGATCGGTGCTCATAGTCGCATCAGTTAGGGCGGCGGGTCCGTCAGGACAAGCGGGGCGAGGAATGAAAATCTTATTGCGCCCCGTCGTCTTGCGCGGCCGGCGGCAGGCCGGGCTTCGGCGCGCGCTTCGGGCGTGTGGCGCATTCGGCGTTGGCGCCGGTGCCGGGGGCGTTTTCGAACGTGCAATGCGTGGTGGGCGGGACGCCGCAGACGCGGTCCATGTTCTTGAACCCGACGCACTGGCCGTTCGGCCCACGATAGCCCGGCCCGCCTTTGCAGCCGCATCCGTGACACGCCGGCCGCTCCGGGCAGTTTTCGGCGGCAGCCGGGTTGGCGAACAGGAGAAAAAGCGCCGCCAGGAAACATGCGAGCCGAGCAATCAGAGTGCGATCTCCGCCACGATCCGATCGGCTGTCGCCCGTACCGAACCGTCGGAGCGGTCGATGAGGCCAGTGGACTCCAACGCGGCCACATCGGCATGCACGCGACGATATTGCCGACCCAGCGCCCGGGCGAGGGCCGAAACAGACACTTCCGGTTGGCCGTGGAGGTGACGGAGCAAGCGGTAGCGCTCCCCGGTCATGACATGGGCCAGACCGTCCCAGGATTCAAACGACAGCACCCGTTCCGGGGTCGTGTCGCCCCGTTCGGCTCGGTGCCAAGCCCCGAGGAACGCGACGGCGTCGTCGCGGAGCGTTCCGCCGACCGCGATTTTCAGATCGTCCATTTAGCGGCCCTTATTCCTGTCATGTCCCGCGTAGTCCTGCACATCGGTCAGGTAGTCCTCGATCAGCTGCCCCGGCGTCGTGAAGGCGTAGGGTTCTTCGAACGCGCCGTAGTGCCGGTGGTCTCCCTTGCCGGGTTCGTTATCGTAGCCAATAAGCCGTTGTCTGTCCCGACCGTAGTAATCGCCGAAACATTGAAAAAGATTCAGGTGGCCTGAAACCGCACCAGCAGGTGCAGGACGAAATGACGCGCTTCATGGCCGAGGGCGCGCCGGAATTCTGACCATTACCGCTGGATGCCAGGTCGGAGGTTATCCAGCGAGCGTGCCGAACAGCGCGGTGATGCCTGCCAGCGACAGAATCAGCGGATTTGCCTCGATCAGGCCATTTCTGAGCTTGCTTGAGAGCACCGCGCCACTCAGCACAAGAAGCGGGAACAACCCTGCCCCTCTTGCGACGTCGAAACCGGTGCCAACCGATAGAAAGCGGTGGGATGCCGCGCCGACGAGCTGGAGATACGCCGCATAGCCGAAACCCATGAGGAGCGAGCATACATCGATCCAGTGGCCGTCAAGATTGTCACGAAAATTCAATGCCCTACCGCCACATAAAAGACTGCCAGTCCGATGTATGCCACAGCCCCTATGACCGCCCCGGTGGCGGATGCCGGTCGCCCGAGCCAACCAAAACCCGCGCCTCCGATGCATGCTCCGAGGTATGAGAAGGCGCCAAGCAAGTACATCATGCTCGCCCAGGACTGTGTCTGAAAGTCGTGCATCCGATATTCAACCTCACGGTTTCTGAAGGTGCGGCTACTATATCAGAATCTGCTCGTCGTCTCAACGACATTCACCACGGGGCTCGTCACCGACTGCTGATCCCGCCGTAACGTCCTGCCATGAGCTCGGTCTGACCCTCAGTCACCGCTGAGGGGAACCGAACCATGCTTCGCCGCCGCTTCATACTCGTCGCTACCACGATTGCCATCGCCAGCGCCGCCCGCGCCGAACCACGGTTGTTAAAAGCCGCCGACGGGGTGGCGGTGTTCGGCGACCTCGCGAGGGCCACGCGGGCGCGGCGGGGCACGATCCTGCTGTTCCATCAAGCGGGCACCAATCGCGGCGAATACGAACCTATCGCGCCACGATTGAATTCGGCGGGGTTCGACACGCTGGCGATCGACCAGCGTTCCGGCGGGCGAGCCTTCGGTCAGGTCAACGAGACGGTTCAGGATCTGGGGCATGAGACGGACTACGCCGCAGCTTTGCCGGACCTGGAGGCTGCCCTGGCGTGGGCCCGGTCGGACAATCTGGTGGGACCCATCGTCGTATGGGGCAGCAGCTATTCGGCAACGTTGGTGTTTGTGCCGGCCGCGCGGCACGACGCCGACGTCCAGGCGTTGCTGTCCTTTTCCTCCGGCAAGTATCTCAAAGGTTGTATTTGAACATGTGGCCCGATCTCCGAACCGGGTTGGGGACGAGCCATAGAGCCATTTCCGAGATCGCGCCATCGTCGAACATCCGCTTTCGGTCCAGGAGGAGAGTGGCTTTCGACATATGACATTATTTGTCATCGCGCGGTTCGAAGTCAAATTTTTACGTTGCCCGCACATGGAACCGCCGACCTTGACGTATTCGCTGACGCAAGAGTACCGCCTGTCAACCATATCGGAGCGATCGCCATGACGAAGCCGTTGAACATACCCGCTCGCAGCCTGCCGGTGCCCGATACCGTCAGCACGGGGATGCAGGCGCTGATCGCGGCGCCGTTGCGGGCGGGGTGGAACAATTTTCCCTCCACGCCCGAGGGTTGGCGCGCCCTCGCCGAAGCCGGGCGCAAGGCGGCGGCACCGAACGTCGCAGCGATGGCCGAGCGGTTGGGGGTTAAGGTGGAATCCGGCACGATCGGCGGGGTGCGGGTGCATACCGTGACCCCGGCCGCGATCGCACCGGAAAACCGGAACCGGACGCTCGTGCAGATTCACGGCGGTTGCTACGTGCTGAACCCCGGCGAGGCCGGACTGACCGAGGCGCTGCTGATCGCCGCCTTCGGCGGCTTCAAGGTTGTCGCGGTCGATTACCGCATGCCGCCCGAGGCGTATTTCCCGGCGGCGCTCGACGATGCCGTCACGGTTTGGCAAGCGGTGGCGGCGGGCGGCGATCCGCGGCGCATCGGGCTGATCGGCACGTCCGCCGGCGGCGCGCTGGTGCTGGCGATGGGGTTGCGGGCGAAACAGTTGGGGTTGCCGATGCCGGGCGCCATCGCCTCGGGCACGCCGATGTCGGATATTACCAAGACCGGCGACAGTTTTTACACCAACGCCATGATCGACAACGTCCTGGTCTCCACCGACGGTTTCTGCGACGCCGCCGCTCGGTTTTATGCCAACGGGCACGATCTGGCCGATCCGCTGCTGTCGCCGGTTTACGGCGACATGACGGGGTTTCCGCCGGTTATCCTGACCACCGGCACGCGCGATTTGCTGCTGAGCAATACCGTGCGGGTGCACCGGAAACTGCGAGGACTCGGGATCGCCGCCGATCTGCATGTGTACGAGGGGCAATCGCACGGACATTACGGCCGCGACGACCGGAACCCCGAGACGGCCGAGGCGTTCGGGGAGATCGCGGCGTTCTTCAAGGCGCATCTGGCTGGCTGAGCTAGCCTTTGTCGGTTGGCGCGGAACGTTCAATCCGCCATGCCGTCGTTGAGCGCCTCGAGCAGCAGCGCAATCCGCTCCCGTAAAATGGGCAGGCTTTCATGCACTGTGCGCCAAACCGTCTCATGTTCGATTCTGCGGTATCGGTGGACAATGGCATTTCGCATCCCAACAGCCCCACGCAGCTCGGGGATGCGTGCCGCGAGGTCCGGGGTCTCACGTGCGAACTACGCCAGTGCCTCCCCGACGATCTCCAACTGCCGCTCGGCAGCCGACCGGAACATGACGTCCGCCGCGTAGTCTTCAAAACGACGTCCTCATGCCATGCACGAGGATCATGGTCCATAGAGCAGCTGCCTCGATCGCTCCACGCCGGCTCGGACATAACGGTTCTCGATCGCTTTGTCGGCGACCAGGTCGACAGTCCGTCCGAGCAGCACGGCCAGCGCATCCTCCAGGGCGAGAAAACCCGAGATATTAGGCACATGCCCAGGCAGGAACGTCACCAGCAGATCGATATCCGATCGCGTTGGATCGAAATCGGCGACACGCGCAGCCGATCCGAATACATCCATGCGCTGGTCGTGAAACCGGCGGCAAAGTTCGGCGATCTCGTTTTGGCGGTCGGCGACAAGCGGCAGCATGATTTCGATTTATACACCATACACCACCGTCTGTCGCCAACTCTGCCGGGTCACCTCCCGACCAACGGCAAAACCTCCTCCGTCAGCCGCCGCAACTGCGCCATCGCGTCGCCGCGCGTGGCCAGCCGGAACGTGAATCCCTGGCACGCTGTCCCCGCGAACCGCCCGATCCACGCCGCGCAAATCTCCGGCGTTCCGATCGGACCCCAGGCGTGAAGCCGTTCCGGCGTGTAGTTCGCGCCGTAATACGTATCCAAATAGGATTTGGCGTCGGCGACCGCGGTTTCCGTATCGTCCTGAATGTTCAGCACTGCCGTCACGATATTGCCGAAACCGCGCATATCGCGCCCGGCTGCCGCACCGGTCTCCTGGATCAACGACCAGGAGCGGTCGAAGCCTTCGGGCGTGACGGAGTGCGTCATCCAGCCGTCGGCGACGCGTGCCACGCGTTTCAACGCGAACGCCGATCCGCCGGCGCCGGCCGCGGTATTGCCCAACCGTCCCGCATTGGTGGTCAGCCAGATCGGGCACGACGATTGCGCGGGTTTCGGCTCCATCGTGATGGGACCGAAGCGGAGGAATTCGCCCTCGAAGGGCACATTGTCCACCGTCCATAAATGCCGCAGCACCGCAATGTTCTCGATCATGCGGCCCCGGCGTTCGGCGGCGGGGATACCCATGGCCTCGGTCTCGGCGTTCCATTCCGTCGCCGATCCGCCGCCGGCACAGACCGACAGGATCGTGCGGCCACCGGAGATGACGTCCAAAGACGCCCACTCGTAGGCAAACGTCCTGGGGTCGCGCAGCGCGAACGATCCCATGCAGCTCGGGCCGATTTTCACCCGTTTGGTGCGTCCAGCGATGGCGGCGAGCAGCGTCAGCGCATCCAACCGCCGGTTCACGAACAGCGCGTCGCCGACCCAGACGCTGTCCATCAGCGGGTTAGCATCCACGGCATCGGCCAGCGCCAACAGTTTGGGGACATCCGACAGCCCGAGCAGGATGCCTCGGTTGCCGAGAGTGACGCCATATTTCATACGATTTTCCGATCACGAAACGCCGCGATCTCCGCCGCCGAATATCCAATCCCCGCCAGCACCTCGTCGTTATCCGCTCCCAGTTCCGGCGCGATGCCAATGTGAGCCGGTGTTTCCGAGAAATGCCATGGCGAGCCGTGCACTTTCAGTTTCTTGCCGTGCGCGGGGTATTCCACTTCCGTCACGTATCCGTTTGCCACGACGTCCGGATCGTTCGATGCCTCCAGCAGCGTATTGATCGGCGCGGCGACGATGTCCGCGCCGCGCAGACGCTCCACCCAATCGTCGCGCAAGCCCGTGGCGAACAGCCCGTCCAGAATGCGCAACAACGCCGAACGCTTTTCGTCGGACCCGATGATGACACCCAGATCGGCGAACCCCGCGGATTCCAGCGTGGCGAAAAACCCCAGTGCTGTCATCGCGGTTTTCCAAACGCGGTTGCCGTTCAACTGGAACACCAGCGGCTTGCCGTCGCGATCGTTGAAACTGGCGCTCATGCCCGGCCGCTCCGGCGTGCCGGTAATACGCGCCTGCCCGGTCACCGGGTCCTTGTCGCGCCACATCGCGGTGGTCAGCGTCCAGCCCATCAGGCGGATCTGACCGCCGAGCAGCGAACACTCCACCTTCTGCCCCACACCCGTCGCCCGCGCATGCGTCAACGCCGCCAAAGCTCCGCCGAACGCCAGAATGGCGCAGGTCTCGTCCGCCACCGACACGATGCCCGTGCGCAAGGGCTGCCCTGGCGACGAATACGCCTCGGCGATGCCGCCCAACGCCTGCGCCATCGAGTCCGTCCCCGGCAGCGACGCATGCGGCCCCTTCGGTCCGTAGCCGGAGATCGACATGTAAACCAACCGAGGATTTACCTTCTTCAAATCCTCATACCCGAACCCATTCTTTTCCGCCGCACCCGGTCGGAAATTCTGCCCGAATATGTCCGCCTGGGCGACCAGACGGCGCAATATCTCCTGCCCCTCCGGCGCCTTCAAATTCAGCGTCACGCTCTTCACGCCACGATTATTCGTCTCAAAGTACGTGCTCGGCATGCCCGGCAACACGCTGTTGGCGCGGGAGGTATCGCCACCGTCCGGGACCTCGATCTTGATCACCTCGGCGCCAAGGTCGGCCATCAGCATGTAAGGCACCGTGCCGGCTTGCGCGGTGGAGCAGGCGACGACTTTGACGCCCGCCAGGGGACCGAAGGTTGCCATGGTAAACTCCTAAACAATTCACCGAACCATGCCAGACCCCGCTACCGCCTGGAAGCAGCGGGCCGCAGCAGCCAAGCAATCAGCAGCGCCAGGGTCGCCAAACCGACTGGCACCAGCGCCATCCTACTCCCCCCGACCACCAGAGCCGCCGCCCCGGCCCAGCCGATGGACGACAACGCCTCGGCATAGGTGGTGAAGCGGGACGCGGTCTGGCGCCGCCGGATGCGGCCGCGCGTTGCTTGCAGGCGGTACCAATACTGGATCGCGGTCGCTCCCGCCGCCGCGATCGCGATGCCAGCGGTAGCCACGATCCCGGCCCCTGGGGCGGCGACCGCGACGCCCGCCAGAAACGGCCCGAACACCATCAGCGTGCCGCCCACCGTTGCCTCGAACTTCGCGCGTATCTCCAGCCCCTGTGGGATCGGGGCGGTGGCGATCAGGTCCGGGGCGTCCTCGCCGGAGATCGCCAGCCACGCCAGCCCGCCCGCGAACTGGCCGCCGGCGGTGACCAGCACCGGCACCAGGATGGCGACAGCATCCAGGCCGCCGCTGAACGTCAGCCACAGCAAATAGGCGGGAGGCACCAGATACAGCAATTGTACCAGTGTCTGCGAAACAAGCCACGGATCGCGCCGCAGCAACGCCCATTCCTTCGCGCGCAGCACCGCGCCGGGCGAGCGGCCCTTCAACCGCCCGCCGCCGCGCCGCTCGGCGATGCCAGCCGTGGCTTGGACGAAGCTCCCGAACCGCGGCGCGAACACCGCGATCGCCGTCCCCAACGCCGCCGCCGCGACCAGCATCAGCACCGCCAGCGGCACCGGATACCCCATAGCCGCGTACGCCAGCCCCCAAACCAGGCGGCCGAGATCGGGCGCCAAGCGCGCCAGAGAATCCGATCGCATCACTGCCAACCGGTCCGGCGCGCCGAAGGACTGTATCGCCGCCACCTGCAGCCCGACCGCGAAGCTCGCGCCGATGAAGGCTGAGGCGATCTGCGCCACCAGCCGTGTCCGCTCCGCGCCGATCAGGCGGAACAGGCCCGCCGTCGCGGTCATCCCTACCGTCACCGCCAGCATCGCCAGTGCCACGACGACCGGATACAGCGCCAGCCACCGCGCCCCGCCGCGCCACGCCTGCACGTCGATGAACGCCGCCGACAGGGCCAAGGACATCGTTGCCAGCGTGATCGCCATCGCCGCGATCCGCACCGCGAACAGCTTCCACGCGGTGGCCGGCGAGGACAAAATCAAGTCCAAATCCCCGCGCGTGTAGAAGGCGCGAGTCACGGACTCGATGGCTTGCGAGACCATCAGCGCGCCCGACATCGCCAACAGCCCTGTCAGCACCAACAGAGCCTGCCGGTCCGGCGCGGTCGCGAGGCCGGGGTCGGGATGCATGACCGCCGCCGCGACCAGATGCAGCACCACGGCCAACCCGATCAGCATTACCGCCCCGCCCCAGCGCCCGCCGCGCGACAACAGGCGAAAATCCCGCCACGCCAGCCGCGCCTCATGCCGCGCGAACCACAGCAGGCCGCCCGGGTTCATTGCGCGGCGGTCAGGCTGAGGAAGACATCCTCCAGGCTGGCGTCCCCAGCGCCCGCCTTCACCCGCAGCTCGGCCAGAGTCCCCTCGGCGATCAGGCGCCCGGCTTCCAGAACGCCGATCCGGTCGGCCATGCGTTCGGCGACATCGAGGATATGCGTGGTCATCAGCACCGCGCAGCCCTCCCGCAGCCGGTCCCGCAGCAGCTCCTTCGCCACGCGCGCCGATCCGGCGTCCAGGCCGGTCAGCGGCTCATCCAGGACGATCAGCTTGGGGTCGTGCACCAGCGCCCCCGCCAGCGCGACCTTTTGCCGCATCCCTTTCGACAGGCTGTCGCACCGCTGCCGGGCATGCGGGGTCAAGCCGAGCCGGTCGAGCAAGGCGGGGGCGGCGGCGGCGTTTGGGACTCCCCAGAGGCCGGCAACGAAATCCAGATATTCGATGGGTGAAAGCTTGTCGTAAATCATCGGCTCATCCGACAGCCACGCCATGACCCGCTTCGCCGCGACAGGGTCCGCCAGCGCGTCGATCCCGAAGACCGAGATAGCGCCTCGATCCGGCGGCAGCAGCCCGGCGACCATCCGTAGCGTCGTGGTTTTCCCCGCCCCGTTGGCGCCGAGCAGGATGTAGAACTCGCCGGGGTGGATCAGAAGATCGAGGCCGTCGACCGCCGGACGGACGAAGGATTTGGTCAGATCGCGGATGTGAAGGGCAGGGGGCATGGATGATCCGGCGGGCGATTGATACCGGCAAACACATGCCCTACCCATGCGGGAAACAGTAGGGCTACCCCCATGAAAATCGGCGTATTCTCCACCTTCATGTCCCCGCTCGCGACCCCCGGGATGATCCGCGACTTCGGCCGTCAGGCCGAGGATATCGGCCTCGAGTCCATCTGGATGGGGGAGCATGTCGCGCTGTTCGACAAGAACACCTATGGCTATCCCAGCTCCAAGGACGGGCGGATTCCGGTGCCGGCCGGCGGCGGGATGCTGGATATCACGGCCACCTTCGGCTTCCTCGCCGCCGCGACGACGAAGCTGCGTTTGGGCACCGGTGTTGCGTTGGTGCCCCAGCGCAACCCGATCTACACCGCCAAGGAAATGTGTACTCTGGACTGGCTCACGGAAGGGCGCATCGATTTCGGCATCGGCGTCGGCTGGAACAAGGAAGAAGTGGAGGCCTGCGGCTACCGCTGGGAAGATCGCGGCGCTCGTTGCGATGAGTTTCTGGAGGTCATGCGCCGCCTGTGGACCGAACCCGTGGTCGATTTCGCCGGCAAATGGGTGAAGTTCGAGACGCTGCGCATGGACCCCAAGCCGATCCAGAAGCCGCATATCCCCATCATCGTCGGCGGCTACGCGGATGCCGCCTTTCGCCGAGCGGTGCGGTTCGGCGCGGGCTGGTATGGGTTCAATCGCGACCCAGCCGGCACCAAGGCGATGCTGGCGCGTCTGGACGCGGCGTTCGAGAAAGCCGGACGCACGCGCGGCCCGGAGTTCGAGATCATTATCACCCCGCCCGCGTCCATGCCGCTGGATGAGATGGAGGCATACGCTGGCATGGGCGTGCACCGGCTGATCGTGAACCTCGGCAGCCAGCGGCCGGAACGGGTGGGACCCCGGATGCAGGAGATCGGGGGGTTGGTGAAGCGATTGGGGGGCTGACCGCGTTGCCGCCTCAGGGGGACGACGCCGATGCCATCCGGCAATGCGGTCAAATCGGCCGCCGCCTACCCCATCTCCACGGATGGCCCGCAACATGACGGGACCGCGGCGGCACGGCGCGACGACGCGATTTCCCCATAGCGGGTCTGCTCTGCCGGTCGCTCACCCGATACCAGCCCTGTCCCCCAGGGACGATAACCGGCGACACCCCCGATTGCCGCCGCGCGGCCCCGGCGGTAGCTTGACCCCCTGCTCAGGAGGGAGACCCCATCATGCTCAAGCTTGGATACAAGGCGTCGGCCGAACAGTTCGCGCCGAAACCGCTGCTGGACTTTTCGGTGTTGGCCGAACAATGCGGCTTTGATTCGGTCTTCATCAGCGACCATTTTCAGCCCTGGAAACACACCGACGCGCATGCGCCGTCCGCTTTGGCATGGATGGGCGCGCTCGGCGCTTCCACGTCTCGTGTCGTAATGGGCACGTCGGTGTTGACGCCGACCTTCCGCTATCACCCCTCCGTCGTCGCGCAGGTGTTCGGCACGCTCGGGTCCATGTTCCCGGGACGCGTGATTCTGGGCGTCGGCACCGGTGAGGCACTGAACGAAGTCCCCGCCATGGGCATCAAATGGCCGGAAACCAAGGAACGCTTCGCTCGTCTGCGCGAGGCTCTGACCCTGATCCGCCGCTTGTGGACCGAGGAACGCCTGTCGTTCGAGGGTGAGTTCTACAAGACCGAAAACGCCACCATCTACGACAAGCCCTCGACTCCGGTGCCCATCTACGTCGCGGGTGCTGGGCCGCAGGTGGCGAAATACGCGGGCCGGATGGCGGATGGGTTCATCTGCACCTCGGGTAAGGCGTGGAAGCTGTATAATGAGACGCTGCTGCCGAACGTCGAGGAAGGCCTGAAGCTGTCGTCCAAGCCGAAGCCCAACTACGACCGCATGATCGAGATGAAGGTGTCCTTCGACACCGACAAGGACCGAGCGTTGCAGGACACCCGTCATTGGGCGGCGCTGGCGCTGACGCCGGAAGAAAAGGCCAACACCGAAGACGCCGCGGAAATGGAACGCCTCGCCGACGCGCTGCCGATCGAGCGTGCCGCCAGCCGCTGGATCGTGTCCAACGACCCGGACGAGCATATCGAGAAGATCAAGCCATACATCGAGATGGGCTTCCGTCACCTCGTGTTCCACGCCCCCGGCCCGGATCAGGCGCGCTTCCTGAAGCTGTATGGGGAGCAGGTGCTGCCCAAGCTGCGTCAGAAGTTCGATTGATTTACACCGTCATGGTCGGGCTTGACCCGACCATCTCTCCATTGGGTAGCACCTCATATGCTTGCAGCGCCTCGTTTCGCAGGGGATGGTCGGGTTAAGCCCGACCATGACGGGTTGTGAGTAATCGCCTGGAACTCTTCGCCATCCCGGACTTCCCCATGGTCCGGGAGGGCGACAATCTGCCCGCTTTGATCGCGGACGGCTTGGCGCGTGCCGGGCTGGAGCTGCGCGAGCGCGATGTCGTCGTGCTGGCGCAGAAGATCGTGTCGAAGGCCGAGGGCCGCAGCGTCGATCTCGCTTCCGTCGTACCGACGCCGGAAGCCGAGAAGCTGGCGAAGGAGGTCGGTAAGGACCCGGCCATCGTGCAGGTCGTGCTGTCGGATTCCGTGAAGGTTGTCCGCAGCCGCCCCAATCTGATGATCATGCAGCATCGCCTGGGCTTCGTGATGGCGAACGCCGGGGTGGATCAGTCCAACGTCGCGCCATCCGACGGCATTCATCGCGCGCTGCTGCTGCCGCTCGACCCCGACGGGTCCGCCGAGGCGATTCGCGCCGAACTGGCCGGCCGGTTCGGGGTGAAGCTGGGTGTCGTCATCAGCGACAGTTTCGGACGTCCCTGGCGCCGGGGCACCGCCGGAGTCGCCATCGGTTGCGCCGGGCTGCCGTCGTTCATCGATCTGCGGGGCCAACCCGATCTGTTCGGGCGCATCCTGGAAGTCAGTATCATCGGGTTCGCCGACGAAATCGCCGCCGCGGCCTCGCTGCTGCAAGGGCAGGCGGCCGAGGGCCAGCCCGTCGTCGTGATCCGCGGCCTGACATGGACCGCGCCGGAAGCGCCCGTTTCAGACCTTGTACGCCCGCCGGAAGAGGATTTGTTCCAGTGATCATCGCGCTTTCCGGCGGGGTCGGCGGCGCCAAGCTCGCCCTCGGCCTGTCCCGCATCCTGCCGCCCGAGGACCTTTTGGTTGTCGTCAATACCGGCGACGATTTCGAGCATCTGGGCCTGTCGATCTCCCCCGACATCGACACGGTCACCTACACCTTGGCTGGTCTGGCGAACCGGGAATTCGGCTGGGGCCGCCACGACGAAACCTGGTCGTTCATGGAAACCATGGAAGCCCTGGGCGGCGACACTTGGTTCCGGCTGGGCGATCGCGACGTGGCGCTGCATGCCGTCCGCACCATGCGGCTGCGCGCCGGAGAATCCCTGTCGGCGGTCACGGCCGATATCTGCAAGCGGCTGGGCATCGGGTCGGCGGTCATTCCCATGACAGACGACCGCGTGCGGACTCGGTTGCTGACGGATGCCGGCTGGCTCGATTTCCAGGATTATTTCGTCAATCGCCGCTGCGAGCCAGTGGTGAAGGAACTGGCGTTCGAGGGCGCGGCGAAGGCGACTCCGCATCCCACCTTCATGGCGGCGCTGGCCGACCCGAAATTGCAGGGCGTGGTAATCTGCCCGTCCAACCCGTTCATCAGCGTCGAACCCATCCTGGCGATCCCCGGCGTGCGGGACGCGCTGGTGGCGTGCAAGGCGCCGGTCATCGCGGTGTCGCCGATCATCGCCGGCCGCGCGGTCAAAGGCCCGACGGCGAAGATGATGACCGAGCTGGGGCTGGACCCGAGCGCCGGATCGGTCGCGCATCGCTACGCCGATTTGCTGGACGGCTACGTCATCGATCACGCCGACATGGCGGAAGTCGTTTCCATCGATGCCCGCGTCACGTTGGCCCAAACCATGATGACGACCATCGAGGACCGGGTGGCCCTGGCGCGCATCGTGCTGGATGCCGCCGCGATGTTACGGCGCCGCAAGTGACGCGTGTTTTCGCCTGTGTCCCGGTGAAGGCGTTCACCGGCGCGAAACAGCGCCTGTCGGTGTTTTTGTCCCCCGTGCAACGGGAAGTTCTGGCCGCGACGATGCTGGAGGATGTGCTGGCGGCGTTGGCCGGCGCGACAAGGCTGGCCGGCATTCTGGTCAACACCGTCGATCCGCGGGCCGCCGCTTTGGCGGAACGTTATGGCGCGCGCGTCGTCACCGACGGCGCCCTGGACGGGCACACCGGCGCGGTGATGGGTATGGCTCGGGTGTTGGCGCACGAGGGCGATGCCGCGCTGCTGACCATGCCCGGCGATATTCCCCGGGTGACGTCGGCCGAGGTCGATACCGTGGTTTCGTCTTGCCGCGACGCGCCGTCCTTCACGATTGTTCCGGCGCACGACGAACTGGGATCGAACGCGGTGCTGTGCAATCCCGCCGGATCGGTGCCGTTGCGGTTCGGCGACGACAGTTATTTTCCGCATCTCGCCGCCGCTCGGCACTGTGGGATCGAACCGACCATCGTGCGGCTGCCAGGCATCGGGCTGGATATCGACCACCCCGTCGATCTGCGCGCCTTCCTGCGCGCACCGCGCAAGCCGACGCGGACGCTGGCGCTGCTGGAGACGTTCGGGCTTTAAAGCGCGCCCCCAGCCCGCAGCGCGGCGATTTCCTCCACCGAATATCCGGCTTCGCGCAGAATTTCGTCGGAATGTTCGCCTTTACCCGGCGGCGGCGCTGTGATCGCTGGCCCGTCCGCCCCGGCGGTAAAGCCCGAGGCGACCAGCCCGATCTCCCGGTCCACCCCAGCCGCACCGGACACCCGACCGATCGTCGCGCGGTGCGCGACCTGCGGATGAGTCACGACCTCGGCGATGGTGCGGATCGCGGAGCCGGGGACGCCTTCCTCATTCAAGCGCTTTTCCCAGTGATGGGCCGTGTTTTTCGCGAACGACTTCGCCAGCTCGGGGCGGATCGTGTCGTAATGTTCGCGGCGCCCGTCCACCGTCGCGAAACGAGGATCGGCGCCAAGATCGGGGCGTTCGATCGCTTTGACGATGCCGGCCCATTGCTTGTCGGTCATGGCGCTGAGCAAAATACCGCCACCGCCTTCCGTTTCGAACGATCCCGTGGTCGGCAGCCGCACCACCGAGCCGTTGCCGACCAGCGCCGGGACCGTCCCGACGTTCAGATAACCGCTGACCAAAGGCGCCATCAGCGCCAGCGAGGTATCCAGCATCGACACGTCCAGATGCTGGCCCTCCCCGGTGGTCGCTTTGCGATACAGCGCTCCGGCAATGGCGAAGGCTGCCATGACGGCGGTGCCGAGGTCCACCACGGTGAAACCCACGCGGGTCGGGCCGTTTTCCGGGTATCCCGTCACCGACATCATCCCGGACACCGCCTGAATGGCACCGTCGTAGGCCGGCGCCTTGGACGACGGGCCGGTTTGGCCGTAGCCAGAGACCGAACAATAGATCAGGTCGGGCTTGATTGCCTTCATCGCCTCATACCCGAAGCCGAGGCGGTCGATCACGCCCGGCCGGAAGTTCTGCACCACGACGTCGGCGTTCTTGACCAACCGAGCGACGACTTCGAAAGCGCGCGGGTGTTTGAGGTCGAGCGTCAAAGACCGCTTGTTGGCATTCATGGCCAGGAAGAACGGCGGCATGCCGGCCTGGCCAATGTCGTTGTCGGCGCCGATGCCGCGGCACTGGTCGCCGGCGCCGGGTTCCTCGATCTTGATCACATCCGCGCCCAGCAGCCCGAGCTGCATGGTCGCGAACGGACCGGCGAACACCTGGGAAAAATCGACGATCCGAACGCCGGCGAAAGCCTGGGTCATGGTGAGGTGCCTCGGTGGAGAAGAGCAGGACGGCGCGATAGCCCCCCGTCATGGTCGGGCCTGACCCGACCATCTCAGGCCAAGTGGATAAAGATGGTTGGGCCTGACCCGACCATGACGCGTGTTCGCGGCGTCAGGGAGCGATCATCCGGTAAACCCGAGCGGCGGTGCCGCTGTACAGCGCCTTCTTTTCAGCCGCCGACGCCCCGGCCGTAATCCGCTTGAACGCGTTCCACAGCTCGGTGTAGCCGCCGGACTGTTTGTCGGGCGGGAAGTTGCTTTCGAACATGCAGCGGTCGACGCCGAAGGCCTCGATGCAATGCTCGATGTAAGGGCGCCACGCGGCGGCGAGGTCCTCGGACCCCGGCGGCACGTCGCGTTCGTGGAAATCGAACCCGACGGACACCATCCCGAGGCCGCCCAGCTTCATCGTCACATTCGGGCATTTCGCCAACTCGGAGATGTTGGCTTTCCAACCGGCGAAAACCTCCTGCCGATGACCGGAATACGGCCCGACGCCCAGAATGCCGCCGACATGGTTCAGGATGATCGACGTACCCGGGAAGGAACGAGCGAGATCGATCGCGTCGGGCAGCTGCGGATGGTACTGCCAGGATTCGAAGCTCAGGCCCAACGGCGCCAACTGAGCGAAACCCTCGCGGAATTTTGGGTCCATGACTTGGTGCAAAGCGACCTTGCGGGAGGCATAGTCGCTGACCGCCGGATGCTCATCCCAGGCGACGCCGTGGCGCATGCCGCGCAACCGGCCGCCGGCGGCGACGATTTCCGCTTCCATCAGCTCGCGGACGTTCGCGGCCCCCAGGGTCAGGTCGCCGCCGCCGATGATGACCTCGGCCACGCGGCAGGGGCCGAAGCCGCCGGAGGCGCTCATCGCCGCGAGGCCGGTGACAAACTCGACTTCCCCCAGCGCCGCCATGTGGCGCGGGCCTTCCTTGCGATACATCGCCCGGCATTCCAGGAAGACGGTCGAGACAATGTTATGTCCGCCGGCGATGTCGGACAGGATTCCCGGCAGGAGGTAGGTGCCGCGGCCCGGCGAGTCCCAGAAGTGATGGTGCGGGTCGATGATGGGGAGATCGGGTTCGAGCGCGGCCTCGGTCGGGCGCTTGGCGAGCCAAGCGGCGAGGGAGGCGTCGTCCCGGACGTGGGAGCCGACATAGGGGCCTTTGGCATCGGCGACGTTGGCCATGGTTGTTTCCTCTGTTGGTGGTTGGCGGTGTTTTAGCCCGGATTGGGGCTGGGGGCGAGAGGTCGGCCGGCTTACAGGCGGTCGGGTCGGGCGAGCGGGGGATAGGCTCCTTCCAACGCGGCGAGGTCAGGCCGCGGACCGGACCTCGCCGCGATAGCGGCGGGACCATCCGCTCCGGCACCTCGAACGCCGCCGCGTTCAACATCAGCGCGATCGTCGCACTGGCAATCCCAGTACCGCCCGATCAGCATCATGGTGAACCCCCGCAGCCGACCGGCGAAAAACCGCGCCGCCAAACTTGACGCGCGGTACCGCCGTTCCAATATCCCGCCGCTTAATTGGAAAGCCCATTGCATGACCAAGACATTCCTGGACGACGATTCCGACTCCGTCCGCTACATTTTGAAATCCACCGCCGCGGCCTCCGGGACGACGGACCTCGAAGCCATTCGGGCGGAAATGGCCGTTTACGCGCCCCGCGATAGCGTCGAAGCCCACCTCGCCGGCCAGATCGTCATGATGAAGCACGCGATTGTCCAACTGACGAAGATCGCGCAGGAGCCGCATGTCGAGGAACGCGATGCCGCCCGAGCACGCCGCACTGCCGCGGGAATGGAGCGGGCGATCCGCTCGACGGAGAAGCGGCTGGCAAAGCTGGCCCTGCGTTCGGACCCCGAGGGCGCCCCGCCGGCGCTGCCCCCAGCCCCGGTGGTGCCGCTGAAAGAGCGGTTGAAGCTGCATTTGGTCGAAGGCAACGCATCCATACATTGACCGGCCTGCCGTTCTCCATCCACCCACCCGTCATGGTCGGGTCAGGCACGACCATGACGATGAAGGGCCGACGGGCGCCATAATGCGCTCGGCTGTTGACCGGCGCCCCGCCGCTCCATAGCTTCCGCCGCATGTCTGAAACGCTTCGCAACATCGTCCCGAAGGCTTGGCCGTTCGAGGAAGCCGCCAAGGTCGCCAAACGCCTGACCGCGTCGGGGAAGGATCACGCCCTTTTCGAAACCGGCTACGGCCCCTCCGGCCTGCCGCATATCGGCACATTCGGCGAAGTCGCGCGTACCTCCTGGGTCCGCCGCGCTTTCACCGAGCTGACGGGGCTGAAATCGCGGCTGCTGGCGTTCAGCGACGACATGGACGGCCTGCGCAAAGTGCCGGACAACGTCCCGAACAAGGAGATGCTGGAGCAGTTCATCGGCAAGCCGCTGACCCGCATCCCCGATCCGTTCGGCACCCATGACAGCTTCGGCGCGCACAACAACGCGCGGCTCCGGGCGTTCCTGGACTCCTTCGGCTTCGAATACGAGTTCGCCTCCTCCACCGAATACTACGCCGCCGGCCGCTTCGACGCCGCCGCCAAGCGGATGCTGGAATGCCATGCCGAGGTGCTGGCCGTGATCCTGCCCACGCTCGGGCCCGACCGGCGCGCGACCTATTCGCCGTTCCTGCCGGTGCATCCGAAGACCGGCATCGTCATGCAGGTGCCGATGGAGGAACTGCGGCCGCAATCCGGCACCGTCGTATGGCAGGACCCGGACACGGGGGAACAATTCGAATCTCCGGTCACCGGCGGCCATTGCAAGATGCAGTGGAAGGCCGACTGGGCGATGCGCTGGTTCGCGCTGGGCGTCGACTACGAGATGTCGGGCAAGGACCTCATCGACAGCGTGAAACTGTCCGGCCGCATCTGCCGCATCCTCGGCTCCCAACCGCCCGAGGGCTTCACGTATGAGCTGTTCCTGGACAAGGACGGCCAGAAGATCAGCAAATCCAAAGGCAATGGCCTGTCGGTGGACGACTGGCTGCGTTACGCGCCGCCGGAATCCCTGCAACAATTCATGTACAACCAGCCGCAGCGCGCCAAGCGGCTGTATTTCGACGTGATCCCGCGCGGGGTGGACGAGTACATCGCCAACATCGACCGCATGCCGGCGCAGGACGAAGAAGCCCGCAAAACCAACCCCGCGTGGCACATCCACGGCGGCCGTCTGCCCAACCACGCCGGCAGCCCGCTGTCCTTCGCGATGCTGCTGAACCTCGCCAGCGTGGTGAACGCGCACGAGCCGGACATCCTCTGGGGCTTCATCCGCCGCTACCAGCCCACGGCGACGCCCGAGTCCGAACCGTTGCTCGCGCGCCTCGTGGATCACGCGGTGGCCTATTATCAGGACTTCGTGCGGCCGGATAAACACTATCGCGAACCGACGGCCGACGAACGCGCGGCCATCGCCGATCTCGGAAGGACCCTGGCCGGGCTGCCGGCGGACTCCCCGGCCGAAACCATCCAAAACGCGGTGTTCGAGGTCGGCAAACGCCATCCCTTCCCCGAGCTAAGGGCGTGGTTCGGTGCCTTGTACCAAGTGCTGTTGGGGCAACAGGAAGGACCGCGCTTCGGCGGGTTCGTCGCGCTATACGGGATCCAGGAAACGGTGGGGCTGATCGACAACGCCCTCGCGCGTTCATGAAGGGCATCCTCCGTCATCTGCCGGCATTCCTGGGCGTCGCCCTGCTGCTCGGCGCGATCTACGTGGTGCAGCACGAGTTCCGCCATTTGAAGATGCGCGACATCGGAGAGGCGATGCGCGCCATCCCGGTCGCGGCCCTGGTCTTCTCCTTCATCTGGACCTTCGTCTCCTACTTCATCCTCACCTTCTACGACCGGCTCGGCACCATCTACGCCGGCCACAAGGTCAGCTACGGACGCGTCGCCTTCGCCTCGTTCTGCGCCTATTCCCTGTCGCACAATCTGGGTTTCGCGGCGGTGTCCGGGGCCGCGGTGCGCTATCGCCTGTATGCCCATTGGGGCCTGACCCCGCTGCAGATCGGCAAGACGGTCGCGTTCTGCAGCCTGACGTTCGCGCTGGGCGGCTTGGTGCTGGGTGGCGCCATCCTGTTCGGGGAGCCGAAAGCCGTCCCATTCTTCGGCAGTTATCTGCCCCTCGGCGCGTTGTACGGTATCGGCGCCCTGCTCTGGGCGCTCGTGGTCGCTTACATCACGCTGTCGCGGTTGATCGGCCCGTTTAAGGTGATGGGCCACGAGATCGCGCTGCCGGGTTGGCGGATGGCGCTGTTGCAGGTGCTGCTGGCAACCGTGGACGTGGCCACCACCGCCACCATCTTCTACGCGTTGCTGCCCTCGGCACCCGGCCTGACGTGGCTGATTTTCCTCGGCGTCTATGTGTCGTCCTACACCGCCGGTCTGGCCGCCAACCTGCCGGGCGGGATCGGGGTGTTCGACACCGCGATGCTGTTCGGTCTGTCGCCGTATCTGCAAGCGCCGCAGATCGTCGGCGCGATCGTCATCTTCCGCCTGTTCTACTACATCATCCCGCTGTTCCTCGCCGGCATCCTGTTCGCCGGGAATGAGATTCTGCTGCGCAGCGGCGGGTTGCTGAAGAAGACTGCTCGCCCCGCCGCGCCGCGCGGAATTGGGGCCTGGACCGAACCCGATTTCGCCATCGCGACGGCCACGGGTGCCGTCGGCCTGTGCGGCGCGCTGCTGCTGTTTCTGGGCCTGCTGGCACCGGAACCCGATTTCGCCTGGCTGGATGGCGACTATGCCGAGTTCGCGGTGCGCGCCGGCGTCTTCATCCCCTCGCTGATCGGCGCCGGTCTGGTGGTCATGGCGCTCGGCCTGTCGCACCGGGTCAATCTGGCCTGGGGTCTCTCGACCTTGCTGCTGATCGCCGGCGCCGCCTTCACCGCGACTCAGGACGGCCTGCTGTGGGTCTCGGCCGTGCTGATCCTGACGGTGATGCTGGTCGCGCCGTTCCGCGGCAGCTTCTACCGCCACGCCAATCTGCTGAGCGGGCCGCTGGAATCCTCCAGCGCCGTCTCGCTGTTCGTGCTCGCGTTCAGCCTGATCGGGCTGGCCATGACCCGGCCGCATATGCACACCATCGCGAACGATGCGTGGTGGGCGATTGCGATGTCCCCCGCGGTGCCGCCATCCACGCGCCTGACGATCGCCGCGGCGGTGATCCTGGCGGTGCTGGCTATCTGGCGGCTTCTGCGCCCCGGCAAAATCCGGTTTTTGCCTTGGGACGATGCGACCCGCCGCCGTCTGATCGCGATCGGCGGCGCCTCCGGCTACAACGCCGCCGCGATCCCGTCCGACGGCGTGGTCATGGGCGAGGCCCAGCGCGCCGCCATCCCGTTCCGCCGTGTCGGTCCCGTCCTGCTCGGGCTTGGCGATCCCGTTGGCCACGAGCCTGACCGCATCTCCGCGATCTGGAGGCTGCGCGACCTCGCGCGGCAGGAAGGCCTGCACCCCGCGTTTTGGCGCACCGGTGCCGACCTGCTGAAGGTCTATGCGGATATCGGCCTGACGTCGCTGCCGCTGGCGGCGGATGGAAGCCCGTTGCTCGAGTCCGAAGAAACGACGGAGCCCGGGCCGGACACCCAGTATCTGGTGTGCATGGCCGAACGCGATCTGGCCACGCTGGTACCGCTGCTGCCGCGTCTGGTGGAGATGAACCCTGGCGATTGAGCTGACCGCGCTGCTCGCCGCCATCGCCGTGGCGGCCGCGGCGCTGGCGGCGTTCCTGACGATGCGGCAGGGCCGGACGCTGCAACACCTCCGGCTGTTGGCCGAACAGAATGTGGCCGGTACGCGGTCCGAGGCGGACACAACCCGAGCCGCCGTTCGCGCGGCGGACGCGGAGACGATGCGCCGGCTGACCGAATTGCGTGGCGGGTTCGAGGTCGCGACGGAACAGATCCGCACCGTGCTGTCGCGCGAACAAGGCGAACTGCGCATCGCCTTGGCCGAGGGACAACGTAAATCGGACGAGCAGATCGCCACCCAGTTCGAAACCACCCGCACGATGGTGGAAGCGAAGCTCAAGGAAATCCGGGAGGGTAATGAGGCCAAGCTGGCGGAAATCCAGAAGTCGGTGAACGAACAGCTGCACGAAGCCGTCGAGAAGCAGATGAAAACCAGCTTCGAGCGGGTGATCGACCAGTTCGCCGCCGTGCAGAAGGCGATGGGCGACGTGCAGGCCGTCACCGCGCAGATCGGCGACATCAAGCGCCTGTTCACCAACGTCAAAACCCGTGGCGGCTGGGGGGAGACCCAGGTGCGTGCCATGCTGGACGACGTGTTGCCGCCGGGGACGTATCTGACCAACCACAAGATACGCCCGGATTCCGAAGACATGGTGGAATTCGCCGTCATCATGCCGATGCGCGGGGAACACCGGCCGCTGCTGCCGATCGATGCCAAGTTCCCGGTCGAGGATTACGAACGGCTGTTGGCGGCCTCCGAAGCAGGCGACGCCGAAGCCGAACGGACCGCCAGCCGGGGCCTGGAACGGCGTATCCGCGACGAGGCGAAGAAAATTCACGCGAAATACATAAACCCGCCGATCACCGTGGAGTTCGCGGTTCTGTACCTCCCGACCGACTCGTTGTACGCCGAGGTCGCGCGCATTCCCGGCCTGATCGACGATATCGGCCGGGACTCCAAGGTGCTGGTGATGGGCCCGAGCCTGTTTCCCGCGCTGCTGCGGACGGTCCATTTGGGATTTTTGACGCTGGCGCTGGAACAGAAGGCCGATATGATCCGCGATCTTTTGGGCGCGACACGGACGGAAATGCTGAAAATGGACGGCGTCTTGGAAAGGCTTTCCAAGAATGCCGGCGCCATGAGTAAAACCATCGACGACGCGCGCGTCCGCACCCGAGCGGTCGGGCGCCGGCTGCGTTCGGTGGAACAGCTGGACGCGGTGGCGGCGGATCGTCTGCTGGGATTGGAAGCACTCGACGTGCTGGACGCCGAGGACGACGCCGAAGCATGAGATGCGAATCGCACGGGTGAGCCATGCGGCTGGCGCAGATTTCCATGGGATGCAAGCAGGCAAAACCCGTATAACGTGAAAAAGCGACATTTGGCCCGACGAATGGCGTGCAATGGGAACAGAATGTGGTTAATCTGTGCCCGTCGGCGTATCGGACAGACTACCAACCGGCGTACGGTGCAGCCCCTGGTGACCAGCGGTGGGCATCGTCCGCTATGAACAACGCGTATGGCATGAGGACGACCTTCTCTTGAATATGAACAACCGCGGCCGCGGACGCCCCCCTCGGCGACGCGGCTTCGACGACGATTTTTCGTTCGACCGGGCACCCCCGGGCGATATGGCCCGACCCAGCAGCAGCGCTGCGCCGTCCTGGCCGTCCTCGGCTGGATTCGGTCCGGAGCACGACGCGACCGTGAAGTGGTTCAACCCCGAAAAGGGGTTCGGCTTCGTCGCGCTGTCGGATGGCTCGGGCGACGCCTTCCTGCATGCCAATACGTTGAACCAGGCTGGGCATAACGCCGTCAGCCCCGGAGCATCGCTGCGCGTGCGCATCGGCCAAGGCCAGAAAGGCCGTCAGGTGTCGGAGGTCCTCTCTGTCGATGAGAGTACCGCCACCCCGTCGGCTGGACGCGGCCCCGGCGCCGGCATGGGCGGTCCCCGCCCGGCAGGCGGTGGCTACGGTGGCGGTATGGGCGGCGGCATGGGTGCCGGCGCACCCCGTCGCGGCGCACCCACCGGTCCGTCGGTCGAGATGCAGGGCACCGTGAAGTGGTACAACGCCACCAAGGGCTTCGGCTTCGTCGCACCGCTGGAAGGCGGCAAGGACGTGTTCGTCCATGCCTCCGCCCTGCAGCGCGCCAACGTCATGCAGCTCAACGAAGGCCAGACCATTTGGATGGATGTGGTTCAGGGCGCCAAAGGCCCCGAGGCTTCTTCGATCCGGGTCGACTGACCACCGCGCCTGCGCGCGACTAAAGAAAGCCCGGCCCACCCCTTCGAACGGGTGCGGCCGGGTTTTTTCTTTTCAAACGAAACCACGTCATCGAATTTTCTCCAAAATGTGTGAAGCCCCTCACACGCCTGCCTGCCCATAGTCATTAACCTTCCTCCCAAGCAACGCGATTGGTGTCGGGGAGAACTACACCATGGGCCAGATACTTGTAGGTATGGGACTGAAATTGGATGATGTCGGGGGAGACATCCAAATCGGCGACTTGGATCGCGCCCGATTACTGGCGGATCTGCGGGACGCCGGGGTGCCCGAACGACAGCGAAACTGGTTGAGCCTGCAACAACTGGAATCCTTCGATCGCATCCTCGTCGCGCGCGATTTGCGCACCGGCCGGATTGAAGGCGCGATGCTGGTCCAGCACCGGTCCATCGATGGCACACCCTTCCTCGCCGTCGAAGCTATCAGCGGCACGCCGGAGGCACGCGGTCAGGCTTTGGTCCAGCGCATGCTCGCTTGGCTCCTGCTGCGCCTCGACATGATGGAACAGCATCCGGCCACGATCCTCGCCTGCACCCGTAATCTGTCCCTGTGTCGCGTTCTCCGCGATGTCGCCAGCGGGATCGGCGGAGCCCGGTTCTACCCGGAACGCGACGACGCGACCATTCCGATGCCGCTGGCCGCCGCAGCGCACCGCATGGCGCGTCAGGTCGGTCATCCCCACCGGTTCGATGCCACGCGCCAAGCCCTGCGCGATCCCGCCGCCAGTGCGGCGCCGGACGGGCCGATGCTCGCGATGCTGGATGTCCGCACCGTGCCGCAGGCCGCGCTGGAAGACGATGCTCGGCGCCTGTTCCGGGCGCGTCTGCCACGCACGGCGGTACGCAGGGCGACCGAGGATGTGGTGGTTCGGGCCGACGCGTTCAAGAGGCGCTTCGACGCCATTCCCGCCTTTGCGATCCCGAGCGGCTTGCAGGCGATGGGATCCGTCTATCCTATCTTCGGCCGGTAGGCGCGCCGGGAACATCGGCGACCTTGACCTCGATCGCCGACTGGCGCGGGTTCGGGACCGGATAGAAGCTGTAGCCGAACCGCACCGTGTCGGCGGCGGGGGTCGGCAAGACCTTCGCCAGGATCACGCTGATCGCCGTGACATGGCGGTACCGGCGACCGTGCGAGTGGAACGTGTCGTGGATCGCGTCGACCAGCGGCTGCTCCATCTGCTCCCACGTCGCGCCGGGCGACAGCACGATCATCCCGGGATGCCGCAGATTGATCTGACCTTTCGTCGCCGGCAGACGGTCCACCAGCCGCTCGTACAAGTTGGCGCCCCGCCAGTCTTCGCCCAACGGCCATTCGTAGCGGTCGAAAACGTCCATGGCGCAGGTCAGCGGAACCCCGTCGCCCATCGCCAGAGCGAACTGGCGCAACCGCCCGGACCCGTCGCGCGGTGCCACGAACCCGACCCGGTTACCCGAATCCGCGAGGCACTTCGCCGTCGCGAACAACGCCGCCCCATGCAGGGAGAAACCGCTGTCGGCGGCTGTCGCGGCCATCGCCGGGAACAACGGATGGTGCGACCAGCAATCCAGGAAGTAGCGAAAGGCTCCCGCCACCGTCGTCGCGACCGAGGCCGGGGGGGTCGCGGTACAGGACCAGTCGGGGCTGCGCATGACGGCGCGCAAGGTGTGAATCGCCCAGGCCAGCGGATACGGCCGGTATCCGGTCAGCGGCCTGGTCGCTTCCGACGCCGCGACGGCCGCCAGATGGTCCGCCAGCAAACCCCCGCTCAGGCGATCGTAATCCGCGGCAATCGCGTCCAGGAACGCGTCGGAGACGGTCAACCGATCCGAAGCCGGAGCGCGCGCGCGATACAGCTCCATGAGCCGTTCAAGCTCTTCCCGCCCCGCCAAAACCTGATCGGACGCGACGGTGCTGCCGGCCGGCGGTGCCGCGGCGGTGCGGTCCATCGGCACGACCTGTTCCGGCGGACGGTTCAGCGCCGACAGCCCAGCCGTGGTCGTAACCGAACCGCACTGGGCACAGCGCAGATCGATCCCCAAGAAGTTGCTGGGATCGTAGCCGCGCACCAGCACCGACTGGCCGCAGCGGCAGCGCAGTTCCCCGGTCCCCTGACCGGTGAAGATTGGCTCGTCCCCGGTCTGAACGAAATGGGGCTGCCGTTCGTCCGCCGGCATCACAGCCAGGAGAACAGGCTCTGGAACCAGCCGGTCTTGGACCGCTGGATGATCGGCGTCGTGCCGTTTCCCTGCGATTGCCCGAGCGCGGAGTTTTGTTTGAGTCGCTGCGACTCGGCGACCGGATCGACAACCGCGTCCTTGGTGCTGGCTTTGCGCCAATACAGCAGCCGGTCGACGAACCCGTCGTTCGCGGAATCGAGCCGCGATTCCTGGTCGACCCTACGCCGGATGTCGGACGGTGCGCTGGGCCCGCTCTGTTCCAACAAAGCCGCCTGACCGGCGCTGGATGCTCGGCCCCCGGTCCCGGCGAGCGCGGTCTGCGGCACGAGGATTTCCTCGGCCTGGGCTTGTTCGGATTTCTCCTGCGGCCGGGGTGCACCGGGGCGCGGCGGACGCAGGGTGAAATCCGGTGGCAACGACAACGGCGCGCGCGTCGTCACCATGAATTCGTCCGGTGCGTCACGGGTCAGGCCGAAGGTGCGGGACAGGCTGCTGTCCCCGCATCCTGCCAGCAAAAGGGTGCTGCCGCCCAGCAGCAGAGCGGTTATCGCGGGCCGGGAGGGGATCAGATGTCGCATGGCTGACTCTTTACTCGGGGACGGCACCCAGCCGCAAGACACGGTTATCCGATGCGTTCCCAAATGCCGGTTTCGTGGTCCAGCCGGTCGTGTTCCAGCCCGCGGAAGTCGCCGCGGGACACGATGCCGACCACGCCGCCATCCTCCGCCAGCACCGGCAGATGGCGGAAGCCGCCATCCCGCATCAGCCGCAGGGCCTCGATCGCATGGGCGCGCGGGGCGATGGTCTCCGGTGTTTTGGTCATGGCGTGCTTCACCATGGTGGCGGCGGGATCGCGACCCCGCGACAGCACCCGCACCGCGTCGCGGCCGGTGAAGATGCCCACCAGAATGCCGTTTTCGTTGGTCACCAGCGCGGCTCCGACCTTCCGGGCATACATACGCTTGCATGTCTCCTGCACGGTCGTGTCCGGACGAACGGCGAGCGGTATCTGGTGCCGAACGATTTCGGCCATGTCGCGCTGGGTCATGGGGGAACTCCTTATGGCGTTTCCATGACACTCAGAACGAAATCCGCATTGATTTGGATCAATGCGGACTCGCCACAGCCAGGTTTTACAGGACGTCGGCCACCGCGTCGGCGTAGGCCTGCTGCGCCGCGAGGTGATCGGCCACCGTCTTTCCGGCGATGCGGGTGTGATGGCGCCGCTGGAACGTATTGGTCAGCGTCAGGTGCGTCGCCCCCACGCTCTTCCAGAACCGAGCCTCTTCCTTCCATTGCGCCGGGGTGCCGGCACCGGCCGAGGTCCAGACCTCGATCCCGATTGCATCCGGCGCGCGCCCGGCCTTCGCCGCCATGTCCCGCAGCTTCGTCAGCTCCGCGATCGCCGCGTCGCCGGGCGGGTAAGCGTTCATGATCCAGCCGTCGCCGATGGTGGCGATGCGTTCCAGTGTCTGCGGCACATGCCCGCCGAACCACACCGGCACCCGGCCCGATTTGGGGCGTGGGTTGATGCCGGCGTCCTCGATCTTATGCCAGCGGCCTTCGAACGTGACGTGATCCTCGGCCCACAGCTTCTGCATCACCACGACCTGTTCCGCCGAACGCCGCCCGCGGTTGGAGAAATTCTCGTTCAATCCGGTGAATTCCACCGGGTTCCAGCCGACGCCAACACCCAGCCGGAACCGCCCGCCGGTAATCGCATCCAGGCTGGCCGCCTGCTTCGCCACCAGCACCGCCTGCCGCTGCGCCAGGATCAGCACCTGCGTGGAAAACTCGGTAGTCGGCCGAGCGATGCCGGCGAGGTAGCCGAAGCACACGAACGGGTCGTGGAACAGATCGGCCGACGTGTTGCGATCCCCCCAATCCGGCCGCGAGGCGACATTCACGCCCAGCACATGATCGGCGAGACCGAGGTTGGTGTAGCCCTGCGCCTCGGTCTTATGGACGAAATCGCGCATGACTTCCGGGTCGCCGCCGATATCGTGCAAGGGCAGCATCACGCCGAGGCGCATGGTGGGTCTCCGTTGTGTTGGTGAATGGGCACCAAGCTAACAGGATGGGGATGGCGTTGACAGCCACCCGGAATCGGAACGGCGGGGCCAGCCGGTGTCCGGCCCCGTTCGCGCATCCGAAGACCTAAGCTGCCGTGCGTAACCCCGGCGGCCCGGTCGCCGCCCGAATGAACGAGGGCGAAAAAAGATCCAACGGTAACGTCTTGCCGGGATAAAGCGCACGGTATGCCCCGTACGACTGGCGCTCGATCGTTTCCATCGACAGAGTCACGACGTTGCCGCCCGTCTCGCCGATCGTATCGCTCAGCTCCCGCCACAGCGGGAAATCCAGCCCGATCCCCAAATCGCGGCAGATATCCGCGAGCACCGCCCCAACCGGCCGGTGCCTTAGCATGGCTGCGATTTCCTCCGCCGTCGGCATGCGGTCGTCATCGCACAGCCGCGTCGCGCGGCACCCCGCTTCCCGAGGCTTCTGCTCACGCACTACCGACGCCACCGCCGCCACCGCGTCCCGTTTCCGCTGGGGTCGCAGCAACCGTTCCTCCAGCGCCGCGGCGATTTGCAGCCCGCGCAGAACACGAGCAACGATCGAGGCCAGGGTGATCGGTCCGAAGCCCATTGCGAGCCTGGGGTCCAGATTGGGCTGGCGCAGCGCGTCCAGCAATTGCTGCCCGTAAACGATCAGTGCTCGGACAAGAACCAGGACTCGCCCCGAACCGCCAGCGTCGTTCGCCCGATCCGGTGAGGGATCTGCCTGCGTCGGCCGGTCGGTGGTGAGCACGTCGGACATGAACATATAATGAACATGAAAAATTCCCATGTCAAGCAAAATAGTCCGCATCGCGGTGCTCGTGCCTGTCGCGGCATCCAACCTCCCCGCCCTCCGCGGCTTTATCTTCCTCGGTGAACTCCGCGCGAAACAGCGGTCGTCAAAACCGCACCGACGTCCCCCTCAAGCCACCCGCCGAACCGATCCCTCATCCGGATAACGCGTCGTCGAAACAACGGTCAGCACAATATCCACCGCCCCCACACCCAAGCCGAACAGTTCGCCGGGCACAGCAGCATCCCCATCCGTCCAAACATGCCCCAAATCCGGCTCGAACAAATGGAACCCATCCCGCCCCGCCAAATCCTCGGCCGGCACCACCGCATGATGCGCCCCGCGCAAAACCGCGACCCCGGAAACCGCCACACCCAGGCATCTCGCATCGCGCGCCAGCCCCAACTCCTGCGGCACCCCGGCGCGGGAGGCAATCCGCACCGTCTCCGGCCGCCCCGCCAAAGCGAACACATGACTGTCGCCGCTGACCCGCACCGGATCGACCCGCACGCCATCCACCAGCAGATGCAGATCGGGATCGTCCGTCAGCGGCCCGGTCCAGTGCCGCCCCGCGCGGTCGAGGATCCGCTGCCAAACCGCATCCACGACCGGGCCGCCCGTCAGCACCGGGGCATAAGGCGGTTTCGCCGGCTGATCCCAGCCGCTGTTGGCGTTCTGAAACAACCAACGGTTGCCGTCGTCGCGGTAACTCTCGGCCGGCACGCCGTTCGCCAGCAGCACATCGTGCGCGTCCAGCTCCAGATGATACACCGTCACCTCCTGCGCGCGGTCGTCCCACAGGATGGAGCGGTGATTCACCAGGAATTCCGCCGGGATCAGCACATCGTCCAGATATAGCGCGTGCCCCTTGGTGATGTGCAGATCGCGGTGAGGCAGATTGTCGCCCAGCGCGCCCTTCCGCACGATGACCGGAGTCGCGGCCGAGCGCCGGCCGCGCGTCGCCAGCGCCTTGCCGTGCCCGATCCAGCACAAAGGACGCCGCCCGCCGCTCGCGGTGACGATCGTGTCGCCGATCCGCAACGTTTCGACCTCGACCTCTCCTTTATCGGTGCGGATCAGCGTGCCCGGCAGGAAGCAGGGGGCCTCGACGACGAAATTGCTGCCGAGCGTGAAGGATGGCGTGGCGGTGCCCGCGTTGGTGAAGTGGGTGAATTTGAACGTCCCGCCGCCCGCCAAGGGCGCCGACAAAGTACCGCCCGCCAGCACGACCGACCCGCCCGCCTGAAAGCTGACTCCGGGAAGGATGATTTTATCCCCCCCGCTGAAGCCGGAGATAGTGTTGGCGAGCGTGGTGCCGGTGGGATTGTTCAGCCGCAGCACATCGTTGGTGCCGGAGAACTGGAAAATGTCTGTGGCATTCACGGACCCGGTTATCGTCAGGCTGGCCGCGGTGCCGATCGCGATCGTGGCGGCGCTGAGCCAGGTGTTGGACCCGCTCGCGGTCCAATTCGCACCGGCGTCGACCGTCACCGTTCCGAAGTTCCTGTATTGGGAGATCGTGCCGGCACTGGTGCCCGCCAGTTCCAGCGTGTTGGTCGCAGCCGTGTTGCTTTCGCCGGCGATGGTGCCGGTGAACACCGCGCCGGGATCGGCGATCACGCGGTTGCCGCCATGGCCGCTTATCCCGCCGGTGAAAGCCACGGCCGTGCCGGTGGTCCCATACGAACTGACAATGGTCCCGGCATTGTGCACCGTGCCGGTGTCCATCGAGACGCCGATTTGGCCGTAAATCCGTGCCACGGCCCCCAGATTGTTGACCACGCCTAAGTAAAGGCCCCCGCTGGACGCGAACTGCACACCGTATGAAGCCGCTGTGGCGGGCGCGGTGGCGCCGATGGTGCCATAGTTGGTGAGGGTGCCGCCAAAGAACGCAATTGCGCCCAGGGCTACGCCCGTAATTTTGGCACCCGTCGCGCCGCTGCCGCCGTTGATCAGAGAGCCGTTACTTATGAGCTCGACGCCGATGCTGCTGACCGATGTCGAATCGGAGATTGTGCCGTAATTGAACACCGCACTCGACGAGGTCGTATCAAGGCCACCACTGAGAATGATTCCAACATAGCCCTGGATCGACGCGGTGGTGTTCGTGGCCGAACCGTTTGTCACCGTACCGCCGCGGTTCAGATAAACGCCCTGCCCGCTGCCGGCGCCGGCGATGCTGCCGAGATTGGCGACCACCGCGTGCGAGCCGGCGATCCTGATCCCTATGTGCCCCTGAATCAGGCCGGTCGTCGCGTTGGTCACCTGTCCCGTCGTATTCAGGGTGACGCCGAATCCGTTTAGCGTGCTACCGGAGACGGTCCCCGCGTTGGATACCGATGCGGGCACCGCTGCGACGCCAGCGCTACCGTAGTTATGCACGCCGATATACAGCGCGGCGGTCCCCACGATCGATGCGCTTGCGCTGTTGACGACCGTGCCGCCCTGCAGAAGCTCGATGCCGAACTTGTCGGTCGCGAGGCCGACCTTCCCCGCATTGGTAACCGTCCACGCGGTCCCGAGGGGGCCGATAAGCGAGGCCGTCGTGCCGCCCGAAAGCGTGACGCCGGACAGGATCGTGACCGGGTTGTCCCCGCTCGCCAGCGTGACGGTCGCGGCAGTTGATGTGGAGATCGTTCGGCTCATCGGCGGCTCCGCCAGCTATATTTTTTGAGATTTTTATCAATTCCGATGAGCTTAAACGGGACCTGCGCCTCCGGCTAGGGGTTGTCGATTGATCATTACAAAAACCGACTCGGGGGACGACGACCGCGTCTCGCCATCGGCCGAAGCGACGCCGTCACGGACAGGTCTCGGGACTCCCTTGCCCGTCCGGCCCGTACCACATCTTCCACGTTCCGTCGTTGAAGCAGCCGTTCGACCACATCCCCTCGTAAAGCCGGCCATCGGAGGCAAGCATCCGCCCATAGCCGTGGGCACGCGCGTTCAGGAATTGCCCCTGGTAATAATGCCCGTCCGCGAACGTCGCCTTTCCGGTACCGGTGCGGAGCCCCGCCGTGTAGTCGCCGACGTAAACCTCCTTTCCGTTGCCGTGCCGGTAAACGCCGTGACCGTGCCGCTTGTCGTTCAGGAAGTCGCCGTCGTAGCGATCGCCATTGGCTCAGGTCAGCGTGCCCTGACCCGATTGCTGGCCATTGGCCCAGTTCCCAGCATAACGCACCCCTTCCGGCCATGTCTGCACGCCGTACCCGGACTGCATCCCCATGGACCACTGCCCGTCGTATTTTGCCCCGTTGGCCCAGACCTTCACACCATGTCCGGACGCTTCGTTGTCGAACCAGCCGCCGTCGTAGCGGTTGCCGTCGGCCCACAGCTGGGTGCCGGTACCGTTCCGCTTTCCGCCCTTCATGTCGCCGGTATAAGTCTCGGCCCCGCCGCTGAAGCTGGTGGTCAGCGTGCCGCGGCCGGAGGCCTGCCCGCCGGGGCAAGGGCCGCTCCACGTCCAGATTTGCTGCACGGATGTGTTGTTGGACCACACCATGCAGCCGCGATCGGTTGGGTAGAACCCGCGCGCCGCAGCGGGCTGCGCGGCCGCGACCGGCGGCGGAGGTTCCACGGGACGCGCGGTCTCGACCGGCGCGGGCGGCGGCGCGGGCGACGAACAGGCCGCGACCAAACCCACAAATCCCAGGACAACGAAAGCTCGATTCATCTCAGGCGTCCTCTTGTTCATTGCGCGATGTAGTGAATCGGGACGATTTTAACCGTTGCGTCCGCCAAGGAAAGCCTGGCGTACGCATTCGCGGTTTCCTTGTATGGCCGAGAACTGAACTGCAAATCCCGAATGGATTCGTTCAACCGGGTCGCCGTCGCGCTATCGCCGCGCCTTGTCGCGATATCGGCCAGCAGCCCGATGGCGGTCAGCCGTGTCGGATCGATCGCCAGGGCTTCGCGGGCCATGTACTCCGAGGTCGCGCCATCGTCGCGCGCCAGCGCCGCCGAACCGCGGAGCATAAAGGCGGTGGATCGCAGGAACCGAACCTCTTCGTCGCTCAACTGCACCGCCGCCCCTTCGGTCGTAACGGTCGACAGGACGGCCCGCGGGCCCAGCCAACCGCCCTGGTCCAGCAGCAAATTCAAACGTTCGTCTGCCTTGTCCGGGTGCCCAAGGGCGATTTCGGTAAACGCGATATTCAAATTCAGGATGCAGAGCGTCGGTCCGTAATCGCCCGCCGGCAAACGGTCCAATCCGCGGAGAAAGGCCGCGTACGCCGCGGTAAGGTCGCCGCGGTTCATGTGGATCAACCCTTCCACGTTGTGCAGCCGCGCCAGCAGCGCGGATCGGCCCGGCGGCAGCGCCGTCGCCATTCGGTTGAATATGTCCAACGCATGCGCCGCATATCCGTCGTTGCCGGTACGATGCGCCTCGCTCATGAGGTACATCGCCGCCAGATAAGGATCGATCTGCGCGGCCCCGTCGATCACGGAACGCTTGATCAGGTTGACGACGGGTTCGTCGGCTTCCTGACGCATGACCGCTTCGAATTGTGCGTTCAAAGCCGGGATCGAACGCTGGTTACCGGCGACCAGCACCGCCGGCTTGTTGCCTTCCGTGAACAGGGCGATTTTCAGGTTGTTCGGTGTTCGGAACAGCGCCCCGGACAATGCGGTCGTCAACGCCTCGCCGCCGAGCGCGTCGGCGATCGTCTGGATCGAGGTCTTATCGTTGGATGGCCGTATGTGCGGGCGCGCGATCAACGAACGCAGGCTCGACATTTGGTCGAGCTCGTTTGTCACCACCGCCTCAATGAACGCGGGGGTCAGGCTCGGCACCGTGCCCCCGCCCGGTGCGACAACCTGCACAACCATGGACTTCGGATTTTCATAGGTATCGAGCGCGACGCCGCCGAACGCGAGAAGAAAAGTGTAGAAAAGCGTGACAAGGTCCATGGACGGCATTCCCTAAGCTGGTGGGCCATTGTAACGCGGCCTGCCCCCGGATTGCCACGCCTATCGCCGCCTTCCCAATTCGCGAAACGGAAGGTTCGCAAATTGCGAAATATCGCCCGTTTTGCGAGGGTAGCGCCGCGCTTGGAATCATCTATCTCATTGTAATATCGCAGTTTATCGACCTGGTACACCGGATGCAATGACAGAGCCGAAGGATTTTCACTCTTCGGACAGGAACTTTGCACCATGGCACGTTCGCCCCTTTTGACCGGACGGTTCGGCTTTTCCCCCATGAAATCGGGTCTTTTCGCGGCGCTCATTCTGCTTGTCGTGTTGATGACGCCCGGTGCGACGGCCGCCGGTCCATCCAGCAGCCTGCCGCCGACCGGACCGGTGATCCTCGATCTCAACGGCACGCTGATCCCGCATTCGTATAAGCTTTATACCGCCAGTTTCGTGGCAACCAGCGCCGCGACCAACCTGAGCTTCGCGTTCCGCGACGACCCCGCCTTCCTGGAACTTTCCAGCGTTTCGGTGACGACCGGCAGTGGATCGAATCTCGTCTCCAACGGCAATTTTGCCTCGGGAACGATCGGTGCTTCGGCGCCGAACGGCTGGACCTATCTGAACCAGTTCGGTGCGACCTTCAGCGGTGCGCTCACCAGCGGGTGCGGCGTCGCTTCGGCGAACTGTTACTATGACGGATCGGTGCAGGCGTACGACGTCATCACCCAGGTGATCGCGACCAAAATCGGATCGACTTATAACGTCGCCTTCGATCTTAACGAAACCGGCAGCCTGACGACATTTTCGCGCCTCAGCACGAACGGCAACATAAACACGACCGCCGGCAACGGTGTCGATCTCCTGGTTTACGCGGGCGCGGTGCCCAAAGTGGCCGAGCCTTCTTCGCTCGCGGTGCTGTTTGTTGGCCTCGCCGGGCTCGCCTGGATAACACGTCGCCAACGCCGCTAGGGTTGCACGGCGGAGCCCTTGCCGCTGATGGGAAAGGTGCGAACGATAAGGCCTTCCAAGGCCGCCTGGGCAAGCGTGGGAAACGATTCCCGCATCAAAGCCTGACGAATGCGGGCCTGAACGGCCGCGAAGGGCAGCTTCGGTCCCTGACGGTGCCCGTCGGCCCGCACGATGAACCAGGCGTCGTCCACTTTCAGCGGCCGCGCCGTGGTTTGGCCGGGTGCCAACGTAAAGGCCACCGCCGCGATCTCCGCCGTCAGCGCATCCCGTTGCACGAAACCGAGGTTTCCGCCCGCGCTCGCCGATCCATCCCGGCTTGCACGCCTGGCGACGGTTTCGAACACGGCGCCGCCGGCCAGTTCGGTCAGGATAGCCTGCGCTTCGTTTTCGGTATCGACAACGATGATGGAGATTTCTACCTCTTCGGGACCGGGCTTCTCGGCGTAATCCTTCTGGTACCGCTCCAAAACCATGGCCTCGGTGAGGTTCGCGCTCGCTTCCGCGACCAGCTCGGCTTCGGCCACCGCGTTATCGTAGGCCAGCTTGGCGCGCCCTTGGACCGCGGGCTGCTCATCCAGTCCCCGACGCTGCGCGCGGACCGCCAGCGCCTGGATTTGCGTCAGTTGCGTCAGAATCATGGTATATACCCTGTCGAAGGGTAACGCCCGGGTCGCGCGCGGCAGCACACGGATCGAATCGCCGACCTGGCCAAGCGTGATGGTCCGTCCTTCGACTTCCGCGACGACCGTGGCGGCGGGGGCGCTGGTCAACAGGGACATGCCATAATCCGGCGACACGGTGTCGAATTGCGGTTTCGACAGGTCCAGCGCTTGCGCCGGAGACCGCGCGACGGGTGCTGACTGCGCCCAAGCCATTGCCGGCGACAACACGCAGGCCAGACCCAAAAACACGCGCGCCGCTGTCGATTTCATGATGGATGCCTTCTAATACCAACCGAACTAACCATTGACGCACTGGAATTCGCCACGTCGTCATGCTGACGAAGGTCAGCATCCACGATTTTCTTGGAAGCGGCCAGCAAGTCGTGGATGCCGACCTTCGTCGGCATGACGATTTACCACGCGCCGATGTGTCACTGGTTAGGTCCGTTGGTATCAGGGCAATCGCTTGAAGGTCCCCGGACCACTGCATTGGGGCATTGGCCTACCCAACCCGTCATCCCGGGCTTGTCCCGGGGACCAGGACAAGC
>CAITUP010000142.1 GCA_903895595.1 uncultured Acetobacteraceae bacterium
AAGGCCGAGGATGACGGGTTGGTTAGGCCAATTCCCCAATTCAGTGTTCCGGGTACCTTCAAGCGATTGCGCTGGGGCCGGACATGCGTCGTCTTGTCAAACTGCTGCGGTCCGTCGGACAACACGGCAACGGACCCCAAGGAGGACACACCAATGACCCAACCTCGCATCGGCTATATCGGCCTCGGCGTCATGGGCGGCGCGCTGGCCCGCCGCCTGACCCGCGAGCACAAGCTGACCGTGTTCGACTTGTCGCCGGAGCGTTGCGCGGAATTCGCCGCCCTTGGCGCCACGGTCGTCGGATCGCCGGCCGAAGTGGGCGCGGCGTCGGACATCGTGCTGACCTGCCTGCCGACCTCGGCCCAGGTCAAGGAAGTGATCTTCGGCGATAACCATGGCCTGATCCGCGGCCTGAAGCCCGGCGCGCTGATCGTCGATCAGACCTCCGGCGCCACCGCGGAAACGCGCGCTATGGCGGCGCAGTTGGACGGCACGGGCATCCAGCTCATCGACGCCCCGGTCAGCGGCGGGCCAGTCGGCGCCGATGCCGGCACCATCGCCATCATGGTGGGGTCGGACGACGCGCAATACGCCCGCGTCGCCCCCATCCTGACCGTCATCAGCCCCAACGTCACCCATGTCGGGCCGCTCGGCGCCGGGCACACGTTGAAGGCGCTGAACAACATGCTGTCCGCCGCCAATCGGCTGCTGGCGTTCGAAGCCGTGGCAGTCGCCGCCGCCAACGGGCTGGACCCGAAAGTCGCCGCCGACGTGATCAACCAATCCTCCGGCCGCAACAATGCCACCATGAACGTGCTGCCGGGGTTCATATTCTCCGACACCTTCCATGCACGCTTCACCCTGGCGCTGATGGAAAAAGACGTGATGCTGGCTCAGGAGCTGGGCGAAGCCGCGGGCGTCGCGCATCTGACCCTGGCGCCGCAGATCCTGCGCAACTATCGCATGGCGATCGAACGCTGCGGGCGGAATGGCGACATTCACGAGATGGTGCGCTTCTACGAGGAAGCCACCGGCACCCAGGTCGCGAAAAAGCGCCCGTAACGGCCGGCCGGCGGCGCGCCCCTTCCGGCCGGATGGCGATACGGTTACATACCGCCCGGTAAGGAGACCCGACATGGCGGATTACGACTATATCATCGTGGGGGCCGGCTCAGCCGGCTGCGTGCTGGCCAACCGGCTGACCGAGGACGGGCGCACCCGCGTGCTGCTGCTGGAGGCCGGACCGAAGGACAGCTCCATGTGGATCAACATCCCCGTCGGGTTCACCAAGCTGCTCAACAGCCCGAAATACAACTGGAATTTCGAGACCGAACCCGAACCCAACGCCGCCGGCCGTGTCATCCCCGTGCCGCGCGGCAAGACGCTCGGCGGGTCATCCTCGATCAACGGCATGCTGTACGTGCGCGGCAATCCGCTGGACTACAACACCTGGGCGCAGTTCGGGAATCGCGGCTGGTCCTACGATTCGGTGCTGCCGTATTTCAAAAAATCCGAACATTTCGAGGGCGATGCCGACGACGCCCGCGGCACGGGCGGATCGTTGAACGTCGCGCCGATGCGCGAACGCGCCGAACTGCTGGACGCCTTCATCGATGCGGCGGTGGACGAGGGTTACCCTCGGAACAAGGACTACAACAACGGCAAGCAGGAAGGCTTCGGCTACTTCCAGGTGACGCAGAAGAACGGCGAACGCTGGTCGACAGCGCGCGGGTTCCTCGACCCCATCCGTGGGCGACCGAATTTGCGCGTGGAAACCGAGGCGATGACGACCCGCGTGCTGCTGGAAGGCAAGCGCGCCGTCGGCGTGGAATATCGCCAGGGCGGCAAGCTGACCGAGGCGCGGTGCGACCGCGAAGTAATCCTGGCGGCCGGCGCGGTGAAGTCGCCGCATCTGCTGGAACTGTCCGGCATCGGCCAGCCGACGCTGCTGCAATCCCTGGGCATCCCCGTCCAGCACGAACTGCGCGGCGTGGGCGAGAATTACCGCGACCATTATGCTCCCCGCATGAACTGGCGGGTGAAGCTGCCGGTGACGCTGAACGAGCAGACTCGCGGGTTGGCCTTCGCGAAGGAGATTTTCAAATATTTTACGCAACGTCGCGGCATTCTGACGTTCACCGCCGGCATCGCCTACGGGTTCGTGCGCACGCGGCCGGAATTGGAAGAGCCGGATGTGCAATTCCATTTCGCCCATGCGAGCTATGCCAACGCGCAGAAGCGGGACCTGGATACCAAGCCGGGCATGACGCTGACGGTGTATCAGTGCCGGCCGGAATCGAAGGGTTCCATCCACGCGAAGACCGCCGATCCCTTCGCAGCACCGGCGATCCGGCCGAATTACCTCGCCGAGGAATACGACCAACGGGTGCTGGTGGACGGCATGAAAATCGGCCGCCGGATCATCGAAAACCGGGTGCTGGATAAGTACCGGGACTATGAAATGAACCCCGGCGACAAAATCCAGACGGATGCCGAGTGGCTCGATTTCGCGCGCCAGAACGGCCAGACGACGTACCACGTGATCGGGACCTGCAAGATGGGTCAGGATCCGATGGCCGTCGTGGACGACCGGCTACGGGTGCGCGGGATCGAGGGGCTGAGGGTGATCGATGCCTCGATCATGCCGACGGTGCCGAGCGGGAATACGAACGCGGCGGTTATTATGATCGCGGAGAAGGGGGCGAATATGATTATGCGCCCGCCGGCGGAGTAGTAGAGCCGCGGTCGGGACTTCCGGCACCCAGCGAAGCCCGATCCCCCCGTTATTGCGCGCCTTCGCGACCGAGTGCCGCTCGTTGCGGTTCTCGATCGCGGAGCACGCGACCCGGTGAATGGCCACGACCTCGACGATCCGCGCTAACGCCACCCTTTCAACCGAGCCGCCGCCTCGGCCATATCCGCCTCCGGCCCGCAGTAGGAAAACCGTACGAACCGCCCGCCACGGGAACGGTCGAAATCCACGCCCGGCGTCACCGCCACCCCGATCTCCGCCAGCATCCGCGCGCAAAACGCCACGCTGTCGTTGGACCGGTCCGAAATATCGGCGAACAGGTAAAAGGCCCCTTCGGCGGGGCTTAACCGGTCGAACCCGGCCTCCGGCAGCGTCCGCAGCAAATGATCCCGCGACCGGCGATACCCGGCGATATTCGCCCGCAATTCGTCCTGGCAGTCGAACGAAGCCTCCGCCACCACCTGCGACAAATACGGCGCGCTGATGAACATGTTCTGCGCCAGACATTCCACCGGCCGCACCAGATCCTCGGGCAGCAGCAACCACCCCACCCGCCACCCGGTCATCGAGAAATACTTGGAGAAACTATTCACCACCACAGCGCTGGAACTGAACGAAGCGGCGGTGGAAATCGCGCTCTCGTAATGCAGCCCGTGGTAAATCTCATCCGAGATCAGCCGCACCCCATGCGCATCGCACCAGCGCGCGATGGCGGCCAATTCGTCCGGGTGCAGCATCGTTCCGACCGGATTGCACGGGCTGGCAACGATCAACCCATCCGGCACCGGATCCAATTTCTCCAGCATCGCCACGCTCGGCTGGAACCGCGTCTCCGGCCCCGCTTCCATGATGACCGGAGTCATGCCCAAGGCCGTAATGATGTTGACGTACGGCGGATAGAACGGCGCCGCCATCGCCACCCGATCGCCCGGATCGAACGCCGCCAGAAACGCCAGCGGAAACGCGCCGGAGGCCCCGACGGTGACCGCGATCCGCTCCAGCGGCACATCCAGGCCATACCAGTCGCGATAGTGCTGGACGATGCGTTCCCGCAGAGACCGGCGACCGAACGCCTCGGTATAGCCCAAGGGATCGCCGGATCTCAGCGCCGCGTGCGCTGCCTCCACCGCCCCGGCGGGCGCCCCGGTGCCGGGCTGGCCGACTTCCATGCGGATGACGTACGGCGCCCCCGGCGGCAGCGCGGCCTGACGCGCATTGGCGGCCGAAATGACGTCCATCACCATGAACGGCGGTGCGAACGCTCCCCGGCCGATTTTCAGCGTCATCGGATCAGTTATGCCACTTGATGGAAGCGGCCTTGACCTTCAGCGGATCGCCGTTTTCTGTTCCGGCGACCGTCGCGATGCAGGCCGGCTTGCCCGCGACGCAGGTTTTCAGGCGGGTTTTGTCCTCGGCCGACAAGGCGGTCGCGTCGACGGTGTATTTGATCGACGGCGGGCTGCCGATGCCGACGACGCAATGCGCCGGGTCCTTGCATGTCACCGTTCCGGGACCGGCGCTGACCGGCGGCGCAGCGGCCACCGCCGGCAGGGCCGTCAGCAGCATGATCGCCAGTGTCTTCCCAAACAACGTCATCTCGAATCCTCCTTTAACCGCCGCTCATCGCCAAACCGCTCTCGCGCGGATCGGTCGCCAGCGCACAGGTCGATTCCTTGCCCGGCAGCAGCCCGGCGCAGGACATGACATTGGCGCGGCCCGGTTCGGGGACCGGCGCCGCCATCGGCTTGCCGGTGCGCAGCGCGTTCATCAACCCGGCCGCGACGGCAACCGGCGCCCCCGCCTGACCCGATCCGCCCGCCGCCGCGTGGAACGCGTTCTCCCGCGGGTTCCAGGCCAGTCCGACCGACAGCAGCGGCGGCGGCAAGGATGCCGGCGAGGCCGCCAGCAGGAAGCCCAGGCCCGGCAGCATGCGGCCGGTGCCGAACAGATTGCCCATCGTGGTCGCGCACATCACCGCGTTGCCCTTGCGGTCCACCGCGCCGAAGGTGGTGGATGCCGGCAAGGACGGCATCCCCGCCGCCGGCAGATCGGTTGCCGCGATCAATGCGGCGGGATCGCCGCCCCCGGCCCGCCAACGCGCGGCGGCGGCCAAAGACCGCGCGGACGCGCCAGCGAGATCGCTGGGGTCGCGAACCAATGCCGAGAACGCCGCGGCGGCGGCCAGACCGCCATCGGCCGGTGGCGCCGGGAAGGCCACGCGGTCATTGCCATAGGCCACGGTCAACGCCGGCAGGAAGCCCGGCAGCGCGCCTCGCAGAACCTCCACGGTCAGCGTGCCGCCCGCTTGCGCCGACTCGGTGGCCAAACGACGCGCCATCGCGCCCTGATACAGATCGCCCACGCCGGCCAGACGCAGTTGCGCCAGCGTGCCGGCCAGTGCCGGCTGCACCAGCCGCTGGCCCTCGGTCAGCGTTTTGCCGCCACGGCCGAACAGATCGCGTGCGGTCGGATCGGCGAACAGCGGACCCGATACCGCGTTCAAATCCCGCACCAACGTTCGGGAGGCCGGAACGCCGCCGCGCGCCAGATTTTCGGCCTGAGCCAGCAACGCCTCGAACGGCAGGAACCCGTAGCGGGCATGCAAGGCGAACAGGCCGCGCGCCATCAGCGGCAGCGCCGCCGGGCGGTCGCCGGCACTGCCGGTGCGCGGGGCCAGAGGCACGAACAGCACCGATTCCGGCACGCCCTTGTTCTGCGAGTCAGAACCCGGCGCGTAAGCGATACACGCCCCGCCGCCACCCAGGCCCGCGCGGGACGGCAGCGTCACGCTCAAACCAAGCCCCATCGCGGCAACGGCGTCGCCAGCCGAACCGCCAGCGGACAGAACCTCCCGCCCCAGCAGTGCCGCGCGGGGCTCATCGGCCACGGTGCCGCCCAGGAAGCCGGAGACATAGCCCTGCTGGCCCGGCTGCACGCCGCCGCCGAACACGCTGTCGGACGCCTTGTTCAGCGTGTCGCAGGCCGTCAGGCTCAGGCCCAAAAGAAGCGGCGTGCCCAGGGCGACGGCGGCGCGCGAATGGGTTATCATCCGGCCTATGACGCGTCGCATCCGTCCGATCCTGCTTGCCATAAGCGCCCTATCCCTGTTGTTGCCCTGCTTCCCCGCACGGTCGCAGGAAAGCTCGCCACCCGAACACCTGGTGGTGATCCGGGACGCCGAAACCGAAACGCTCCTGCACGACTTCGCGGTGGCTATTTACCGCGTGGCGGGCCTCGACCCCAAGACGGTCCGGATTGTCGTTCTGCGCGACCGTGCCATAAACGCCTTCGTCACCACCGGCAACCTGATGTTCGTCCATACCGGTCTGCTGACCCGCGCCAACTCCGCGCTGGAGGTCGCCGGCACCATGGCGCACGAGACCGGCCACGTCGTGCACGGAGACGTCAGCCGAGCGCCGGAGATGGCGCGGGAAGCGATGTGGCGCATGCTGGGCTCGCTGTTGATCGCCGGTGCGGCGGGTGTCGCGACGCACGATGCCGGCGTCGCCGTGGGCGGTGCGTTGGGCGGCATGTCGATGGCGCAGCGCGGGTTTTTCTCGTTCTCCCGCGGGCAGGAGGTGTCGGCCGACGCCGCCGCGTTGCAGTTTCTCGGCCGCCTCGGATGGTCCGCCCGAGGGCTGTTGCATCTGTTCGAGACGCTGGATCAGCAGGAATTGATGTCGCGCGAGCGGCAGGACCCGTTTCTGCTGACGCACCCGCTGACCCGCGACCGGATGGGCGCGTTGCAGCGCCACATCGCGCAGGAGAATCTGCCCAACGGGGGCGAACTGCCGCCCGCGACCGAGGAAGCCTACCGGCTGGTGCGGGCAAAACTGGATGGGTTCCTCAGCACCCCCGGCAGCGTGCTGCGCGCCTATCCGGAAACCGACGATTCGCTGCCCGCGATGTATGCCCGGGCCACCGCCGAACACCGGCTGAGCCACCGGGACACCGCGCTGAGCCTCATGAACCGGCTGTTGGCGCTGCGGCCGAACAACCCGTGGTTCCGGGAGTTGCGCGGCCAGATCCTGTATGAAAGCGGCCGCCCGAAGGAGGCCGTGCCCGACTATCGGGCCGCCGTGCGGCTTGCCGCCGATCAACCGCTGCTGCGCCAGGGCCTCGCCCAGGCCATGGCCGAGACCGGGGACCGCGCGATGCTGCGCCCGGCCATCGACCAACTGAACGTCGCTCGCCTGCAGGACAATGAGGACCCGCAGACCTGGCACCTGCTCGGCATGTACTGGGGTCAACTCGGCGATATCGGTCAGGCCAATCTGGCGTTGGCCGAAGAAGCGGCATTGACCGGCGACATCGTCGGCGCGAAGCGCTTCTCTCGCATCGCGGCCGAATCCCTGCCACAAGGCCCCGCACGGTTGCGCGCCCAAGACATCGGCAACGCCATGAAGAAAGAGAACCGCCAATGAGAGTGTGGAAACGATTGGTCGTCGCGGCGTTGCTGCTCGCCCCCTTACCGGCGATGGCCGAGTTCTCGGCCGAACAACGGGCCGAGATCGTGTCGATCGTCCGCGACGCCATGCGGCAGGACCCAACCATACTGCGCGACGCCATCACGAGCCTCCAGGCCGACGAAGCCGCGCGCGAACGGGCCGGGTCGCGGGAGACGCTGGCTTCGATGCGCGACAAGCTGACGACGCCGGCCGATCCTGTCGGCGGCAATGCCAAGGGCGATGTCACGATCGTGGAATTCTTCGACGTCCGCTGCCCCTATTGCAAGAAGCTCGAACCCGAAATGGCGCAGTTCCTGGCCGGGGATAAGAAGGTCCGGCTGGTCTACAAGGACCTGCCGATCCTCGGGCCGGCCAGCACGCTGGGCGCCAAGGCGCTGCTCGCCGCGCATCGGCAGAACGGCTACGAGAAATTTCGCGACGCGGTCATGAAAGGACCGGCGGATATTACGCCGGCCGGGCTGGAGGCTTTGGCGAAGAAGCAGGGCCTGGATTGGGCAAAAATGTCGCATGACATGGAAGACCCGGCGATCCGTCAGCAGTTGGACGACAATCTCGCCCTGGCCCACACGCTGAAGATCGAGGGCACGCCGGCGCTGATCGTGGGCGACGAGGTGGTTCCGGGCATGGTCGGACTGAGCGAGCTGAGACGGCTGGTGAGCGAGGCGCGGAAGGCGAAGGGGTAGAGGGGTGGTTTAGCTAGCAGGGCTATCGCATATGACCTTTGGCGTCCCCGCTCGCCATGGTCGGGCGTGACTCGACCATCTCCTGCGATTTTTCGCACCATTGAAAAGGCAGGGTTTTTCGAACG
>CAITUP010000143.1 GCA_903895595.1 uncultured Acetobacteraceae bacterium
CCGGCACGTCCATGCGGATTTTTCCGGGACGCGCGCGCCGCGCAGACGATCGGGAATTCGTTCGCGGGATGCGTGAATCCGGTAGGGACAAGCCCTGGGATGACGGATGGGGCGAATGACGGCGTTCAAGCGATTGCCCTGGCCGCGAGGTGACCTGCCCCTTGCGAAACCCTCCCCCTTCGGCGCACCGCATGCTAACCGCTGCGGTCGGAGGCCTCTGTGACAACTTTGTTCGCCGTCAGCGATCTGCACCTCAACCACCGCGCCAACCGGGAGATCGCCGAGGCCTTCCACCCGGACACGGCAGCCGACTGGCTGGCCATCGCGGGCGACGTCGCGCACGATATCGAGGAGATCGTTGCATTCCTCGCGCTCATGCGCGGGCGGTTCGCCAAGGTGCTGTGGGCCCCCGGCAATCACGACCTCTGGAGCCGAAGCGGCGATGCGTTACGCGGCGAACACCGCTACCGTCATCTGGTCGAGCGGTGCCGCGCCATCGGTGTGCTGACCCCGGAAGATCCCTTCCCGCTGTGGCCGGACCCCGCGGGCGATATCGTCGTCGCGCCGCTGTTCGTCCTGTACGACTACACGCTGCGGCCAGAGACCGAGACCAAACAGGACGCCATGGCGCGGGCGATCGCGGCGCGGGTGGTGTGCAACGACGAGACCCTGCTGGCTCCCGCTCCTTACCCAAGCCGGGAAGCTTGGTGCGCCGAGCGGTTGCGGATCACCCGCGGACGGCTGGATGCAATAGCGCCGGAGGCTCGGACCCTGCTGATCTCGCATTGGCCGCTGCATCCCGGGCCCGTCGCGCGGCTGCGTTATCCGGAATTCAGCCTGTGGTGCGGCACGCGCGAAACCGCGGATTGGCATGTCCGCTACCGCGCCGCGGCGGCGGTGTATGGGCATCTGCATATCCCCGTCGCAGACGACTACGAAGGCGTGCGTCACGACGAGGTATCGCTCGGCTATCCGCGCGAACGGGCGGCGCGCACCCGGCCGGTTCAGTATGGGTTGCGGCGGGTTTTGGTGCGCCCGGCAGGACTCGAACCTGCAACCGAGCGGTTATGAGCCGCCAGCTCTAACCAATTGAGCTACAGGCGCACCGTGAGGGTAAATTTGGCGCGTGGTGACGGTGAAAGCAAGGCGGGAACGCGAGATTGCTTCCCGTTCATGTTTCTGGCATAGGCCCCGCCACTCTCACCCCGGCCACGGGCGAGCCCGCGCGCGCGTCCATGGCCCCGCTATCTGAATTCGACAAGAGGATAACCTCGGATGCAAACGGCCCATTTAGCGATCCTCGCCTGCGGCGTGCTGGCGCTGATCTATGGCCTGATCACCGGCAAGCAGGTTCTGGCGGCAGATGCCGGCAATGCTCGCATGCAGGAGATCGCGGCCGCCGTGCAGGAAGGCGCTCGCGCTTACCTGAACCGGCAATATACCACCATCGGCATTGTCGGTGTGGTCATTTTCGTCATCCTGTTCGCTCTGCTGGGGATGAAGACGGCGATCGGCTTCGCGATCGGCGCGATCCTGTCGGCTGCCGCCGGCTATGTCGGCATGAACGTGTCGGTCCGTGCCAACGTGCGCACGGCGCAGGCCTCGCGCAAGGGCCTGGCCGCCGGCCTGGACATCGCGTTCAAAGCGGGTGCGATTACCGGAATGCTGGTGGTGGGCCTCGGCCTGCTGGGCGTCGCCGGCTATTATTTCGTCCTGAGCAACGGCATGGGTGCTGATGCCGATCCCCGCCCGGTGCTGGAAGCGCTGGTCGCGTTGGGCTTCGGCGGATCGCTGATCTCCATCTTCGCCCGTCTGGGCGGCGGTATCTTCACCAAGGGCGCCGACGTGGGCGCCGATCTGGTGGGCAAGGTCGAAGCAGGTATCCCCGAGGATGACCCCCGCAACCCGGCCGTGATCGCGGACAACGTGGGCGACAACGTCGGCGACTGTGCCGGCATGGCCGCCGACCTTTTCGAGACCTATGCGGTGACCATCGTCGCCACAATGCTGCTGGCCGGTATTTTCTTCACCGGCGCCGAACGTCAGTCGATGCTGCTGCTGCCGCTGAGCATCTGCGGCATCTGCATCATCACCTCCATCGTCGGCACCTACTTCGTGAAGCTGGGCCCGGATAACGGGATCATGAAGGCGCTGTACAAGGGCCTGATCGTCACCGGATTGCTGTCGGTTGTCGGCATCGGCGTGGTGATTTCCATGTCCATCGGGTTCGGCAAGATCGGCTCGACGACGGGTATGGCGTTGTTCATTTGCGGGCTGGTCGGGCTGGCGGTGACCGGGCTGCTGGTGTGGATCACCGAATACTACACCGCGACGGAATATCGCCCGGTACGGTCGATCGCGCAGAGCTCCACCACCGGTCACGGCACGAACGTGATTCAGGGTCTGGCGATTTCGATGGAAGCGACCGCCCTGCCGGCGATCGTGATCTGCGTCGGCATCATCGTCACCTACATGGAAGCCGGCCTGTTCGGCATCGCCATCGCGGCGACCACCATGCTCTCGCTGGCTGGCATGATCGTCGCGCTGGACGCCTATGGTCCGGTGACCGACAACGCCGGCGGCATCGCCGAGATGGCCGACCTGCCGAAGGAAGTGCGCGTCACGACCGACGCGCTGGACGCGGTGGGCAACACCACGAAGGCCGTGACCAAGGGCTACGCCATCGGCTCCGCCGGTTTGGCGTCGCTGGTGCTGTTCGCCGCTTACACGCAGGATCTGGCGCATTATTTCCCGACTCTGAAGGTCGATTTCGCCCTGCAGAACCCGTTCGTCGTGGTCGGCCTGATCATCGGCGGCCTGCTGCCGTATCTGTTCGCGGCAATGGGTATGACGGCGGTGGGACGTGCGGCCGGTGCGGTGGTGGTGGAAGTCCGCCGCCAGTTCCGGGAAATCCCGGGCATCATGGCCGGCACCGCCAAGCCGGAATACGGCACCGCGGTCGACCTGCTGACCAAGGCCGCGATCCGGGAGATGATCCTGCCGTCGCTGCTGCCGATCGGCGCGCCGGTATTGCTGTGGGTCGTGATCAACTTCGTCGCCGGGCGCGCGGAAGCGTTCGCCGCGCTGGGCGCGATGCTGCTGGGCACGATCGTGACGGGGCTGTTCGTCGCGATTTCGATGACCTCGGGCGGCGGCGCTTGGGATAATGCGAAGAAGTACATCGAAGAAGGCAACCATGGCGGCAAAGGCTCCGACGCGCACAAAGCGGCGGTGACCGGCGATACCGTGGGCGACCCCTACAAGGACACCGCCGGCCCGGCGGTGAACCCGATGATCAAGATCACCAACATCGTGGCGCTGCTGCTGCTGGCGATTTTGGCGGGGATGCTGAAGTAAGGGCTTCGGCCTGGACGAACGAGGAAGCCCCGGACGCAGGTCCGGGGCTTTTTTGTTGGAGGGAGAGGGTATGCTTGCGACCACGCTGGCTCGTCCCTATGTTTCTGCTCGTGCATCCTTGGAGCGCAGGCATCATGACCGTGAAGACCTTTGAGATGGACCAGGGCGTCATGCAGGCCCTTGAGGACCTCAAAAAGCGCTTCAACGTGTCCACCGACGCGGCGGTGATTCAGCGGGCACTCGGACTGGCGCGGGTCGCAACCGAGATCGGTGGCGACGATGGCATCGTCACGCTCGATGGGCGTGGCGGCAAACAACGGATCGCGCTGAATCAATGAGCGAAGCGGACCCGGCCGTCCGCTTGACCGACTTGCGGCCTGGGACCGTCAGTCTGACGGGCTTGGAGCCGGGCACGGTCGCTGAATCCATTGCATTGTCCGACGCCGCGCTAAGCCAACAAGTGGCCGCTCGGGTCGTGCATACCTTTATCCTGATCAACAGCGCCGTCTTGGGCATCGTCACGGCCGTTTTCCTCGCCGACTGTCTGCTGTTGAGTTACGGGAAGATCGGCGCGGCGGATCGGTTGGTGTCGACCAACGTGGTGCTTGCCCTGATTTCCGCAACCACGGTTCAGCTGGGAGGCATTGCCCTTTTGATGGGGAAGTATCTGTTTCCGGTGAAACCCTGAAGGTGTGATCTCGGGATGGACCACACCCAAATTCCGGCGATGCGGCGCCCTGCCGATGAAGCCGAGCAGCGCAATCCGCGCAGACGGCAGGCGATGTATGTCGAAGAACTGGACGACGATGTCCTCGCCGCTTTGGCATCGAGCGAACCTCCCGAGGACGCTGAGGCCTATAACCATAAGGCACTCTGAACTTTTGGCATTATCCGCGAACGACGCCATACGCTTACCCGTCGGCGACTCAATGAATGGGGGAGGGCCGTATGGGATGGAAATATCGCAGAACCCCACGGTTGCCGTGCATCGCATCATGCGACACCGTTGCCGAACAGAACTAATGTGAGGAGGGTACTCATGAGCGATCGTTATACGAAGGCGGTTCTGACAGCGATCGCCTTGACGCTCGTCGCCTTGGTTGGCCAAAATGCTGTTGGATCCGCCCACGCGGCCGGCGCGATTACGAAAGTTGCGATCTGCGATGCGCAGAATGACAATTGCGCCAATGTTGGGAACGATAGTCCTGTGGTTTGGCCTAGTACCCGGAATCGCTGAATCGCGACACAGGCTCGGCCAGCAATCCCGCTGGAAACCCGATCTTATCGACGGAACCGGTCGTGACTCGCGATTCACCGATGTCGGGTACTAGTAGGTAAATAGCAAATCGCCGTTGCCCTTCTCTGCGTCAGCGGTAGTGACTCCTTACCAATAACCGGCGCTTTGTCCTCGGTGCCATGCTGATGGCCATGATCGCGACGGGGCTGTTCGTCGCGATCGCCATGACCTCCGACGGTGGCGCTTGGGATAATGCGAAGAAGTACATCGAAGAAGGCAACCATGGCGGCAAAGGCTCCGACGCGCACAAAGCGGCGGTGACCGGCGATACCGTGGGCGACCCCTACAAAGAC
>CAITUP010000144.1 GCA_903895595.1 uncultured Acetobacteraceae bacterium
CATGGGGCCAGTCGATGCCTTCTACGCGCTCGCCGCGCGCGATGCGGGCCAAGAGAGCGGCCTGGGTTTCCGATCAAGTCAGAATGTCAGTGTCATAGAGACTGTCCGTCATGGGGGCAGTATACGATGTGGCGACGGCCTTGTCCTGTGCCGCGTGCAGCCTGATGCTTCCCGAAACGGATTGACTCCGAGCGGGGGGTACCGTTGTCATCTCACGAGAGTGGACGCCGATGGGCTTTTGCAAATTCATAACAGCGATGGGGGTGTCGGTGGTGCTGGCCGGATCGTCATTGGCGCAGGTCGACTTTCGAATTTCCCTGCCGACGGATGCCGACGCACAAGCTGGCAGGGCAGCCGCCAGCACGTTCAGTGCCGATCGGGCGGCCTTGAAGGCCAAGTTCCCGGACTGGACCGAGGAACGACGAGCGCGCTATCAATTTTGCCGCATGGGTCAAAAGCGGATTCTGGAAAATTCGCTTGAAAACGATGGGGCAGTGGAGGCGTTCAAGGTGGCTTGGCCATGCTCGGTATACGCTGCTCCGGACGGCGCGGTGGCATCGATTATAAAAAGTGAAGTGTCGATTGAAAAAATGAAGTTCCGCTCTCGTCCGCGGAAGCGCTTAAGGCCCGGTCTGCCCTCCTTGACGCGGAAAACCAATGCTTTGGCCTGTTTATCGATGCCCTTAAGGAATTTGCAACGGTATTACAAATTCGGCACACCTGTATGTGCGGTGCGGGGCAAGTGGTCGGCAGGAAACTGGCGGGTGACAAGGCGGATAACGGGGCGAATAATTGGTCGTATTGCATCGGTTTTGCGCTGGGCGCCGACAAGTAGTTCCCAGCCAGACCAACTCAATATATCGGTACCGTACGTACCCTCACGCAAAGCGACAGACCACCATCAAGCCGAGGGGCACTCCCGTGCATGCGACGTCAAGCCGCTTTCGGGACAAAGGGCGCGACGTCGATCTGGTCTTTGCGGAGGCGGGCTTGCGCGACGTCGTAACTGTTCTGAATTCGCATCAATGTTTCCATCGACAGACCGAAAGCCTTCTCCAGCCGTATCGCCATCTCAGGCGACAGAGACGACCGTTCGTTCAGGAACGACGACAGCGCCGCTCGGGTTATGCCGAGGGCCTTGGCAGCGTCGGTGACGGCCAGGCCCAGCGGCTCGATGATTTCCGTTTTGACGAAGGCGCCGGGATGCCCCGGGTTCTTCATGCGAATGCCCTGCGACTGCGTCATGGCGGCTGCCCCCTAATGATAATCCTCGTAATCCAGATCGAAGATTTCGATCTCCTCATTGTCGATCTCGAACGTGATACGCCAGTTGCGGGTGACGTGGAGGCTCCAGACACCGTTCCGATCGCCTGTCAGGCGATGCGCTTTCCAGACCGGCACGGTCAAAAGCTCGTTCTCCTGCCCCATGTCCTGGAGGAAGCCGACGATTTTGCGCAGCTTTGGCCTGACGTCGCCTGGGAGGCCGGAGGCGTCATCGTCTTCGATGAAACGCCGCAGCCCCTTATGGATCACATTTCTGATCTTCATGAGGCAAGATGGGCTGGCCGCCGTACGGCGTCAAGCGACGCTTGCCGATCTCGCGTCGCTTGACGCCCTGGCCCCGAACGGCTGACGGGGTGCGTTGCCGCGCCCCTACTGAACCCCCAACCGCTGATGCGCCGGCACCTCGATCCCGAACAAACGCGCCGCATTCAGCCCCAGGATTTTCGCCCGCTGTCCGTCGGTCAGCCCCGGCATCGTCCGTTCGATCGCCTCTGCGGAGTGCGGCCAAGTTCCCTCATGATGCGGGTAATCGTTCGCCCACATGAAGTTGTCGTCCAGCCCATAGCGTTCCGCCAGAGCCAAACCCGCCGGGTCCTCCTGAAACGAGGCGAACCCATGCGCCTTGTAGTAATCGCTCGGCAGTCCCTGTAGCTTCGGGCGCACCCACATATGGTGCTTGCGATACGCCTCATCCATCGCGTCCAGCAGCCAGGGGATCCAGCCGATACCGGCCTCGATGGTCGCGAAGCGCAGCTTCTTGAACCGTTCCAGCACGCCCGAGGCACACAGATTGGCCACCGGTTCGATCGTCGGGCACAGCGAGTGCGTCACGTAATTGATCACCGCGCCGCCGTTCCCGCGCGAAGCCCGAGGATCGCGGCCCGTCGAAACATGGAACGTAATCGGCAGATTGCATTCCTCGATCAACGCCCACATCGGATCGAAATGCGGCAGGTTGTAGTTGACGTGATCCACATCGTGCCCGCCCCAGATCGGCTTGCACGGCAACGTCAGCGCTCGGAAGCCCACCTTCGCGACGCGCTCGATCTCCGCCATCGCGCCCGGCAGATCACCCGTGGCGATGGCGGCGACGGGTAGCATCGACTCGGGATGGGGGCCGTACTGCTCCCACGACCACTCGTTCCACACCTTGCATTGCGCGTTGGAGAACACCGGGTCCGGCGTCGCCCACATGGCGAGGCCCTTGTTCGGGAAGATGATCTCCACGTCCACGCCGTCGCCACGGTTGTCGCGGATGCGGTCGGCCACCACGGCGCCGGATTGGGCGCGCAGCCAGTCCTCGCCCTCGAAGCTCATGACGCGGACGCGGTCGGGGCGGTAGCCCTCGGTGTAGCGCCACTGCACGCCCTTTTCGTCGGTAATGATACGCGGGGCGCGTTCCCGGTACTGCACCGGCAGGCGGGTCGCCCACAGATCGGCGGGCTCGTTCGCATGGCTGTCGGTGGAGATCATGAAGTATTTCTTCGGATCGCCGACGCGCGCGGTGCGGTTCCAGCCGGTATGGCCGGGGGTTTCCAGGCGCCAGAGATTCGGGGGGTTGATCGTGGCTTGGCTCATGGGGACGTCCTCCTGCTTCTTACTGACCGGTAGCCTAACGCGCTTACGGCGCCGGTCACAACAGGACTCTGAGCCTCGCTCGACGTGGCCAAACTTTTTTCCCCGCCGTTAACCTTTTCTTAACCAATCCGCGTCATCCTCCCGCGCATGGACCCGACACGCATTGGTATTTTCGACCTCGCGCAAAAGCGCATGGCCTGGGCCGAACAGCGGCAGGCGGTGCTGGCGAAAAACATCGCCAACGCCAACACGCCGCATTTTCAGCCCACCGACGTGCCGGCGTTCGCCAAAACCCTGTCCGGCGTGACCGGCATCGGGCTGGCTCAGACGCACCCGACCCATCTCACCGGGTCGGGTGCGGCGAGCGCCGGTCTCGTCAAGCCGCGCCCGACGGCGAAGTCGCCGGATGGGAACGCGGTGCAAATGGATCAACAGCTGACGAAGGTCGCCGACACCGAAACCGCACAGTCCCTGACCACCACGATCTACAAGAAATACATGGGCCTTTTCGGGATCGCGCTGGGCAAAGGCGGCCTCTGACCGATGAAAGGACCATGACCCCATGAATGCCGATCTGACGAAATCGATGACCATCTCGGCCGCCGGGATGGAGGCGCAGACGCTGCGTCTGCGGGTCATCGCCGAGAACCTCGCCAATCAGTCCACCACCGGCAGCGCCCCCGGCGCCGATCCGTACCGGCGGAAGACGATCGCGTTCGAAAACCAGTTGGACCGAGCGACCGGCCTGGAGACGGTGAAGGTCAAGGAAATCGGTACCGACAAGGGCGAACTGCCGCAGCGTTATGAGCCCGCCAATCCCGCCGCCGACGCACAAGGCTATGTGAAACTACCCAACGTCGACAGCTTCATCGAGATGATGGACATGCGGGAGGCGGAGCGGTCGTACAACGCCAATCTCGCAGCGATGCAGGCCTCGCGCAGCATGCTGAACCGCACGATCGAGCTGCTGAAATGACCGAGATTCCCTCGATCACCATCACGCCCTCGACCGCCGCCCGCGCCTATGCCCGCACCGGGGCCGGCGATTTCGGTTCGGCTTTGCAGCAGGCCCTGGAAACCGCGGTCGGCAGCGGCCACCAGGCCGACACCCAAGCCGCGCGGGCGCTGACTGGCAGCGGCAACCTGACCGACGCCGTCACCGCGCTGTCCCGCGCCGAGCTGACGCTGCAAGCGGCGACGGCGGTCCGCGACCGGATGGTGCAGGCGTATCAGGACATCGTGAAGATGCCGATATGAGGGGGGATCTGTACATATCGTCATCCCCGGACTGGTTCCGGGGATGACGCGTTTTTTGGGCCGGCGCCCCGATGTTTTAGCGCCTATTCCAGCCCCATGACCGCCGCCGACACTGGCGCCCTGCTGGCCGAGGCCATGCTCGTCATCGTCAAGCTTGGCGGCCCACCGCTGCTCGCGGCGCTGGTCGTTGGCGTCGTCATCGCCCTGTTCCAGGCCGTCACCCAGATTAATGAGGCCACATTATCCTTCATCCCCAAACTTCTCGCGCTCGGCGTGACAATGATGCTGCTGGGGTCGTTCATGTTCGCCACCTTGTCCAGCTACACAGCGCTGCTGTTCGACCGCATGGTCGCCGCCGGCGGGTCCTGATGGAGCTGCCCCCCGACCTCGACCACTGGGCATACGGCCTGATGCTCGTCCTCGCACGCGTCGGCGCCGCGATGACGCTTCTGCCAGGCATAGGAGAATCCACGCCGCCCCCAATGGTGCGCGCCGGCTTGGCACTGGGGATCGCGCTGCTGCTGCTGCCGGTGTTGCTACCCGAGCTGCCGCTTCCCCCCGATGCCGACGCGAGGGCCGGACTGGCAGTCGTGGGAGAGGTCGTCACCGGCCTGTGGTTCGGCTGGCTCGCCCGCGTCCTGGCGCTGGCACTGGCGACCGGGGCGCAGTTCATCGCCTACACGATCGGCATATCGAACGTGCTGCAATCGGACCCCGAACTCGGCCCGCAAACCACCGCCGTCGCCCGCCTGTTCGATGCCGCCGCCCCGCTGCTTATATTATCGACCGGCCTCTACCGCATGCCCTTGTCAGCACTGGAGGGCCTGTACCGCCTGATCCCCGCCGGCACGATGCTGCCGCCCGCCGATAGCCTGCAAACCGTGCTGCGGGGAACGGCGGACGGGTTCGTGCTGGCGCTCCGCCTCGCCGCCCCGTTCGTGCTGGCCAGCCTGGTCTGGCACCTCGCCACCGGCCTGCTGGCGCGCTTCCTGCCACGCCTGCAGGTCTATTTCGTCGCCGTCCCCGGCCAGATCCTCGGCGGTTTTCTGCTCCTGACAGCGCTGTCCGGCGCGCTCCTGTCCGCCTGGCTGGAGGCCTTTCGCACCGGCCTCGGCGCCCTGCCCGGCGCCGGCTAACCCATGTCCGGCAGCGCACCGGAAGACCGGACACAGGACGCCACCCCGAAACGCCTGCAAAAGGCGCGGGAGGAAGGCCGCATTCCGGTATCCCGGGAGCTGGTCAATCTCGCCGGCCTCGGTGGCGTGACACTGGCGATTATCTACGCCGCCCCCGCGACGATACGCGAGCTTGGCCTGCGCCTCAGCCTGTTCCTGTCCCACGCCGACGCCCCCAACCTGATCGGGCCGGAGGCCTTCACGCGGGCGGGCACCGCCCTGTTACGCGGCATTGCCCCCTTCGTGCTCGCCGCCATGCTCGCCGGCGCGCTCGGCGTGCTGGCCCAGACCGGCTTCCTGCTCCGCCCCTCCGCCCTGCACCCCGACATGTCCCGGCTGAACCCCGCCGCCGGCCTGAAACGCCTGTTCGGGGCCGAGGGCGCGATGGAGGCGCTAAAATCCACCGCCAAACTGCTGGTCATGGGCTGGGCTGTGTGGCTGGCGGTGCGGGGCGCGATCCCCGTGTTGACCACCCTGCCCTTCCAGGACCCACGTTTGCTGCTGTCGCACGCAATGCCGCCGGTCGGGCAGGTGCTGTTCGCGGTCCTGGGCGTCCAGGCGGCCGTGGCGCTGCTGGACGTGCTCTGGGGCCGGATGCGCTTCGCCCGACAAATGCGCATGAGCCGCCAGGATATCATCGATGAGCAGCGTGAATCCGACGGCGACCCCAAGATCAAGGCCCGCATCCGCCAGCTACGGACTCAGCGTGCCCGCCGGAGGATGCTGGCGGCGGTGCCGAAAGCGACGGTGGTGATCGTCAACCCCACCCATTACGCTGTCGCTTTGGCCTACGATCGTGCGAAAAACGCCGCGCCCCGCGTGGTGGCGAAGGGAGTGGACTCGATGGCGGCCCGCATCAGAGAAGTTGCGATGGAACACCGCGTGCCGCTGGTCGCCAACCCGCCGCTCGCCCGCGTGCTGCATCTGGTGGAGCTGGACGCCGAAATCCCCGCCGAACATTTCAAAGCGGTCGCCGAAATCATCGCCTATGTCTGGCGCCTGAACCGGGGCGCGCGGCGATGACCGACGAACGGCTGCTCCACGATCTCCGGCATCTGCTGACGGCCGTGCTGGGGGCATTGGATGAGGATAATCTGGCCGTTGCCCGCGCCGCGGCGGCCCAGGCGGCGGCGTTGCTGACTGACGGGGCTACGGGGACGGTCGCGCTGCGCGAGGCCGTTTTGCTGTTGCGGGGGGTGGTTGGGCCGCGGATTCGGTTGGAAACGACGATGCCCGACCCCGACCAGGAAATCCCGGTCCCGTTCCTGCGAGCGCTGACCAACCTCGCCGCCAACGCCCGCGATGCGATGCCGGAAGGCGGCACGGTGACGCTTGTGTGCGCGCTGGACGGAGACGACGCGACTATCGCGATCCAGGACACCGGCCCCGGAATGCCGCCGAACGTTCTGGGCCAAGCGTTCGAACCGGGTTTCAGCACGAAAGGCAGCACCGGTCTGGGCTTGGCCATCGTGCGCGACATCGTCGCCAAGGCGGGTGGTTCGGTGTCGGTGGAAAGCACGCCGGGACAAGGCACAACGGTCACGCTGCGCTGGCCCCTGACACAAAAACATTCCCCCCGTCCCACCGAAAAAACCGTCCTCCTGATCGAAGACGAAGCAATGCTCCGCCAACTCGCCGAACGTGCCCTGCAACGTGCCGGCTGGCACGTCGTCGCCACCGCCTCCGCCGAGGCTGCCCTGAAAGCCGCACAAACCACGCCCCCCGACGCCGTCATCGCCGACCTGACGCTCCCCGGAGGCATGGACGGACGCGCGTTGATCGCGGCGCTGCGGAAGAATTGGCCGAACCTGCCGGCGATCCTGGTTTCGGGCTATGCCGACTCGGGCACTTCGGCCGATCCTGTTGGGCAGAATACGGTGTTTCTGGCCAAGCCCTACACGCTGGTCGCACTGGAGGCCGCTTTGCGGGCTTCCGTTCGCGATTAGTTCTTGCACGTCAGGCGAATCTGGAACATACATCGAACGAATGGTTAACGGGGTATGCGGCATTGTTCGCGAAAAGTTCTTTCGCACGCAGGGGTTGCATTTTCCCGTATAACGCGAGTAGAATCGCGTCCATCTAAACAAACGGTTGCAAACAATAGGGCGAAGGATCATGGCGATGGAAAAAAACAAGGCTCTCGACGCCGCGATGGCGCAGATCGAGCGGGCATTCGGCAAAGGCTCCATCATGCGCATGGGCCAGCGCACCGGCAGCGAGCAGATCGAGGTTATCCCCTCCGGCTCCCTCGGCCTGGACCTCGCGCTCGGCATCGGCGGTATGCCGCGCGGCCGCATCATCGAGATCTACGGCCCGGAAAGCTCCGGTAAAACCACCCTGGCGCTGCACGCCATCGCCGAGGCGCAAAAGCTCGGCGGCACCTGCGCCTTCGTCGACGCCGAACACGCACTCGACCCCACCTACGCCCGCAAGCTCGGCGTGGACGTCGATAACCTGCTGATCTCCCAGCCAGATGCCGGCGAACAAGCGCTGGAAATCGCCGACACGCTGGTGCGCTCCGGCGCCGTGGACGTGCTGGTGGTGGACAGCGTCGCGGCCCTGGTGCCGCGCGCGGAACTCGAAGGCGAAATGGGCGACAGCCACATGGGGCTGCATGCCCGGCTCATGAGCCAGGCGCTGCGCAAGATCACCGGCAGCGTATCCAAAAGCAACTGCATGCTGATCTTCCTGAACCAGATCCGCATGAAGATCGGCGTCATGTTCGGCAACCCCGAAACCACGACGGGCGGCAACGCGCTAAAGTTCTACGCCTCCATCCGCCTGGAAATCCGCCGCATCGGCCAGATCAAGGAACGCGAGGAAGTCGTCGGCAACCAGACCCGCGTGAAAGTGGTGAAGAACAAGCTCGCCCCGCCGTTCCGGCAGGTGGAATTCGACATCATGTACGGCGAAGGCGTGAGCAAAGTGGGCGAACTGCTCGACCTCGGCGTCAAGGCCGGCGCGGTCGAGAAATCCGGCGCCTGGTTCAGCTACGACAGCCAGCGCCTGGGCCAGGGCCGCGAGAACGCCAAGCAGTTCCTCCGCGACCACAAGGACATCGCGAACGCGATCGAGGTTAAAATCCGCGAACAATCGGGCGTCGTGACCAACACGATGCTCGGCAGTCCGGAAGACAGCGAGATGGCGGAAGCGGCGGAGTAATTTTCCACCGACGGCGGGCGCACTACCACCCCGTCATGGCCCGGACAGGCCGGGCCATGACGGTGGATTGTAGGCAGGCGTCGAGATCGCGCAGCGCGGCCGGCGTAAAGAAGATCGCCCGCGGCAAGGACGTGGGTTACCGGCTGACAGACGCTCGCGGCATCGCGAGAGGGGCCGCACGTTCCCAGGCTGTCGATCCAAGCGTTAGCCTCGGCCGCCGGTATCGGTAGCCCGGCATCCGCCTCTCCGAAGCCACGGATTTCCAACCCCCCGCCTACCGGTCCAGCCAGACATCCTCCATCCGGAACCCGTTATATTCGCTGTTTATCATTTGGGAAAAACCCTTGACATAATTCTGCCAACAGGTCCCCGACTTGCTGTGGAACAACACCGGACGCGCCACATCCTGCGCCAGCCGCCGCTCGATATCCCAAACCAGGCTCTTACGCTTCTCCGCATCGCCCTCCCGCGACTGCGCATCGAACAGCGCATCGATCTCCGGCTTACAGTACCCGTCGTAATTCGTGTCCGACCCGCAGGCGTAATTCTCGAAGAACGCCTGATCCGGATCGTCCACCCCGTTGCCGGTCAGGTTCATGCCGATCGTGTAATCCTTGCGGGCGATCTTCGCGTACCACATGGCGCTGTCGATCGGCTCCAGCTCCGCGTCGATGTAAATCTCCCGCAGTTGATCGATCAGCAGCACCGCCGGGTCGCGATAGGCGGCGTTGTCGCGCGCCGAGACCTTCATGTGCAGCCGCTTGTCCGGCCCGTAGCCCAGACGCGCCATGATCGCCCGAGCCTCGGTTCGATTTTGGGCGACATCGGGGTTGTAGCCAGGCAATTGCCGCACGATTTCCGGTGGCATACCCCAAATTCCGGCGGGCGGCGCCAGCATTGCCCCGCCGATATCGGCCTCCCCCTGCGTCAGGGTATCGATGAACGCCTTGCGGTCGATGGTCAGCGCGACCGCCCGCCGCATGTCGGGATTGTCGAACGGTGGCGCCGAACGATTGAGGATGACGTTGCGCTGGTTGTTGGCGGGGACGAGTTCGCAGATCGCCGTCGGTGCCTGACGTTGCGTATCGTGCAGAATCGGCGGCTGAAAATAATAAGGCGACGTCATATCCACCTTGCCGGCGACGAAGGCCAACGATCCCGTCGACTGGTTCTTGATGATCTCCCAATCGATGCCGTCGAGGTACGGCCGTCCGGGCTTCCAGTACGTGGGATTGCGCACCACGCGGATCAACTCGTTGCGCTTGAATTCGACGAACCGGAACGGTCCGGTGCCGACCGGATGTTGCCGCATCTGCGCCGCCGGCACATGGCACGGATAAACCGGAGAGAACCCGGCCGCGAGCAAAATCGGCAACGACGGCTGCGGCTGTTTCAGCTTGAACGCGACGCGATGATCGCCGTCGACGACGATGTCCTCGACGTTGCGGTACCAGGCTTTACGCGGATTGATGCGCAGCTTTTCCGTGGAACGCCCGAGCAGCATGTCCCAGGTGCATTTGACGTCGCGGGCGGTGAAGGGCTGGCCGTCGTGCCATTGCACGCCCTGGCGCAGCTGAAAGGTCAGCGTCGTCTTGGCCGCATCCCAGGACCAGGATGTCGCGAGTTCCGGCACGATCGAACCCAGGCTGGATTGCGGCACTTTCGGATCGAAGGTGACGAGGTTGTTGAACACGCCCATCATCGACGCCAGGGTCGCGATGGTGACTTCCTCGTGAATCGACATCGTGGCGGGGCTGTCGAACAAATAGACGCGCATGACACCGCCCTGCTTCTGGGCACGCGACTCACCGGAGAACGCCACGATCAGCGCCACTGCCAGCGCGGCGATGCGTCGCTGAATCGTCATGCTAATTTCCTCCGGAACCAGAGGCTTCATTTACCTTCCGCGGATCACCGCGGCAAACACACGCTACAGCGATACGCCAACGACGCCGCCAGTTTATGGGTAGGCACCGCACCGGCGGCCCGCGATTTCATCGTCGAGACCGCGATCGCCTCTTCGGAACCACTCCCGATCAGGGCGGTCGCGCCGAACACGATCAAGGCGGCGACAACCAGGGTTGTTCCAGCGATCGTCCATGTGTGGGCGGGTAAATGACGCACGGGACCCTCCGGGAGGTTGTCTTGCCGCCAGACCTGCCTTCCCGAAAGGACGGCCCCGGCTCGCGCCGGGGCCATAAGTCTGGGGAGGGAGTGATGCCCCTGGGGAAGGGCAACCGCGAAACCTGAACCCGGCCGAGCCGGAGAATTTCGCGACATCGCCACATTAGGCGGCATTCCGCGAAACCGGGCAGGATCGGAAACTACGCAAGCGCGGCTTCGGTCGGCGGGTGCCGATCGGCGACCGCCGCACGGGTGATTTCCGACCCTGCCCGGCATGGCGGCATCTCCGGATAAGGGCGGCGGCCGAGGGGACCGGGCACGCCATATCGTTGGTGTCTCAGAACCGAACGCCGAGCAGTCTCCATTCACCGAAGGAACACCATCATGGCCATGACCCCGACCCATCAGGCTGGCGAACACCACGTGCAAGCCGCCGCGCATCACCAGGCCGCCGCCCATCATCACCTGCAGGCCGCGCACCATGACGTTCTGAGCCAGCCGCGCGAATCCAAGGAACACGCCACGGCGGCGCAGACCCACAGCGACAACGCCCACAAGCACACCGCCGCCGCCTCGGCGAACGGCACCGCGAAGCCCGTGGTCGCCGCTCACTGATCCCGGTTTCGGGTTGAGACAGGCGCCTTACGGGCCATGCGGCCCGCGAGGCGCCTTCTTTGCGTTTCATCCCCCGCTTGACCGCCCCACCCCCCAGCGACCATTCTCCGCCCCGACGGATCGACGACAAAGTGGGAGGGTAAAGCGATGCCTCAGGTAACGCTGACGGTGAACGGCAAGCAGCACACGGTAACGGTCGAAGGCCGGACCTTGCTGGTGGAATTGCTGCGGGAGAAGATCGGCCTGACCGGCACGCATGTCGGCTGCGACACGAGCCAGTGCGGCGCCTGCGTCGTGCATGTGAACGGCGTTTCCGCGAAATCCTGCACCATGCTGGCTATGCAGGCCGATGGCGCCAATGTCACCACCATCGAAGGTCTCGCCGCCGCCGATGGCACCCTGCACCCGATGCAGGAGATGTTCCGCGAACATCACGCCTTGCAGTGCGGCTTCTGCACCCCCGGCATGGTCATGAGCGCCATCGATCTGGTGAACAGCCATCCTCAGGGCCTGACGGAAAAGGAAATCCGCGAAGGTCTGGAGGGCAATCTCTGCCGCTGCACCGGCTACCACAACATCGTCAAGGCGATCGCGGCAGCGGCTCCGCTAATGCACGCGAAATAAGCGCTACCTTATAATAGGGAGAACGATCATGCCCTTCGAAGGCATCGGTGCATCCGTTCGCCGCAAGGAAGACGTGCGCTTCCTCAGCGGCCGGGGCAATTATACCGACGACATCAACCGTCCGGGACAGCTTTATGCCGTGATGCGCCGGTCGGATCGGCCGCACGCGAAAATCCTCGGCATCGACACGGCGGCCGCCAGCGCGGCACCGGGCGTCGTCGCGATCTTCACCGGCGCCGACATGGCGAAGGAAGAAATCGGCGGTCTGCCCTGCGGCTGGCAGATCCACAACAAGGACGGCTCCCCGATGGCGGAGCCGCCGCATCCGGTGCTGGCCGTCGGCAAAGTGCGCCATGTCGGCGACCCCGTCGCGGTGGTGATCGCCGATACCAAGCAGCAGGCGCGCGACGCCGCCGAACTGATTTCCATCGATTACCAGGACCTGCCGTCGGTGTCCTCGACCCCGGACGCGCTCGCGACCGGCGCGCCGCTGGTCCATGACGAGGTTCCCGGAAACCTCTGCTACGACTGGCATATCGGCGACAAGGCCGTGGTCGATGGCGTGTTCGCCAAGGCCGCGCATGTCGTGAAGCTGGATCTGGTGAACAACCGGCTGGTGCCGAACGCGATGGAGCCTCGGGCCGCCATCGGCGATTTCGACACCTCGTCGGGCGATTACACGCTGTACACCACCAGCCAGAACCCGCATGTGATCCGGCTGCTGATGGGCGCGTTCGTGCTGCACATCCCCGAGAACAAGCTGCGGGTCGTGGCGCCCGACGTCGGCGGCGGCTTCGGGTCGAAGATCTACCACTACGCCGAAGAGGCCATCGTCACCTGGGCTTCGGCGAAAGTGCGGCGTCCGGTGAAATGGACGGCGGATCGTAGCGAAAGCTTCATGAGCGACGCCCACGGCCGCGACCACGTCTCCACCGCCGAAATGGCGGTCGATGCCGATGGAAAGTTCCTGGGACTGCGCATTCACACGCTGGCGAACATGGGCGCCTATCTGTCCACCTTCGCCCCCTGCGTGCCGACCTATCTGTATGCGACGCTGCTGGCGGGCGTGTACACGACTCCGGTCATTTACTGCGAGGTGAAGGCCGTCTTTACCCACACCGTCCCGGTGGACGCCTATCGCGGCGCCGGCCGGCCCGAGGCGACCTTCCTGCTGGAACGTCTGGTGGATTGCATCGCGCACGACACCGGCATCGACCGCGTCGAACTCCGCCGCAAAAATTTCATCGCCGCCGATGCCTTCCCCTATCAGACCCCGGTGGCGCTGGAATACGACAGCGGCGACTACCAGACGACTCTGCGGGTCGCGCTGGAGAATTCGGACTACGCCGGCTTCGAAGCCCGTCGTGCCGAAGCCGCCAAGCGCGGCAAACTGCGCGGCATCGGCGTGTCCACTTACCTCGAAGCCTGCGGTATCGCACCGTCGGCGGTGGTGGGATCGCTGGGCGCCCGCGCCGGCCTGTACGAGGTCGCGAACATCCGCGTCCACCCGACAGGCAGCGTGACGGTCTTCACCGGCACCCACAGCCACGGCCAGGGCCACGAAACCACCCTCGCCCAGCTCGTCTGCGATCAGCTCGGCGTGCCGCTGTCTCAGGTGGACGTGGTGCACGGCGACACCGCCAAGATCCCGTTCGGCATGGGCACCTACGGCAGCCGCTCACTCGCGGTTGGCGGATCGGCCATGGTCAAGGCGATGGATAAAATCATCGCCAAGGGCAAGAAGATCGCCGCCCATCTGATGGAAGCCTCGGTGGAAGACATCGAGTTCGCCAACAACACCTTCACGGTGGCGGGCACCGACAAGTCCAAAACCCTGACGGATATCTCCCTGGCGGCCTATGTCCCGCACAACTACCCGATCGACGTGCTGGAACCCGGCCTGGACGAAACCGCGTTCTACGACCCGAAGAATTTCACCTTCCCCGGCGGTTGCCATGTGGCTGAGGTAGAAATCGACCCCGAGACCGGCGTCACGGAAGTGATAAATTTCACCGCCGTGGACGATGTCGGCCGCGTGGTGAACCCGATGATCGTGGAGGGTCAGATCCAGGGTGGCGTCGCTCAGGGCATCGGACAGGCACTGCTGGAAGCGGCGATCTACGACAAATCCGGCCAGCTCATGTCGGGGTCCATGATGGACTACACGATGCCGCGGGCCGACAACCTGCCCAACTTCAACGTCGCGACCGAAAACACCATGTGCACCCACAACCCGCTGGGCTCGAAGGGCTGCGGCGAGGTCGGTGCCATCGGTTCCCCGCCCGCGATCATGAACGCGGTGATCGATGCGTTGAAACAATTCGGCGTCAGGCATATCGACATGCCGGCGACGGGACCGAAACTCTGGTCGATCATCCACGCCGGTCAGGCGAAGATGGCAGCGGAATAAGCAAGGCGAAGGGATCAGAACGATGTACGATTTCAATTATGAAAAGCCTGCCAGCCTGGCCGCCGCCGTGGCCACGCTGACCGGCGACGCCGACGCTAAAGCTTTGGCCGGCGGTATGACCTATATTCCGGTGCTGAAAATGCGCCTGGCGAAGCCGTCCGCCATCGTGGACCTGTCGGCCGCCGGCCTGTCGGGAATCACGGTCACGGCGAGTTCCGTCACCATCGGCGCCATGACGACGCACGACACCGTGGCGAAGAACGCCCAGGTGCGGGCGGCGATCCCGGCGCTGGCGGCCTTGGCCGGCGGCATCGGCGACGAAGCCGTGCGCCATCGCGGCACCATCGGCGGCTCGCTTGCCAACAACGACCCGGCAGCCTGCTACCCCTCCGCCGTGCTGGCGCTGGGTGCCACGATCAAGACCAACAAGCGCTCGATCGCGGCCGACGACTACTTCCAGGGCATGTTCACGACGGCGCTGGAAGACGGCGAGCTGATCGTGTCGGTGGAATTCCCCATCCCGCAGAAGGCGGCGTATGAGAAATTCCGCAACCCGGCGTCGCGCTATGCCATCGTCGGCGTGTTCGTCGCCAAGTTCGCAAACGGCGCCCGCGTGGCGGTGACCGGCGCCAGCCAAGGCGGCGTGTTCCGGCATGAGGGGATGGAAAAGGCGCTGTCCGCCAATTTCTCCCCCGATGCGACCGCCGGCGTGACCACCGACACCGACAATATGAACCAGGATATCCACGCCAGCGCCGAATACCGAGCGCATCTGGTGGGCGTGGTGACCAAGCGGGCCGTCGCCAAGGCGTAAGGCCTCGCGCATAGCCGAGAAAAGAGGCCCGCTGGCAACGGCGGGCCTTTTCTTCGTACACCGGCATTGCCTTGGTCAGGCGCGATAGATTACCTTATTCGGTAATCGATACCCAGGGCGCCCCCAATGGACATCACCCAAGACATTCAACCGATGACCGCTTTCCGCAACCAGTCGGCGGAATTCGTCCGGCACCTGAAGACGACCGGACGCCCGGTGATACTGACGGTCAACGGCAAGGCGGCCGCGGTGGTGCAAGACCCCGCCGCCTATCAGCGACTGCTCGATATCGCCGCACGCGCCGACGCTCGGGAGGGCATTCGCCAAGGATTAGCCGAACTCGAGCAGGGGTTAGGTCGCCCGGTCGACGACGTGTTCGACGAAATACTCGCCGAACATGATCTATCGAGTTGAAGTACTCCCTCGGGGCGCCCAGGATTTACGGGAAATCCGGTTGTCGATCGGTGTCCGCGTGTCGCGCGATGCCGCCGATTGGTTCCTCGGCCTCCGCGCCATCATCCGGCGGTTGGACCAAAACCCCGGTCGGGGCTCCGTGACGCCGGAAAATCCAGTTTTGCGCGAGTTGTCGTACGGCAAAAGACCCCGATCCTATCGCATCATCTACAAGATCGACGAGGACCGCCGCTTGGTATCGGTGCTGCACATCCGCCACGGCGCCCGCGACCGCTTCCCGCCGGAGCTTGGCGCATGACCGACCTCTCCCCTCTCGTCGCCGCGCCCGGCGCGCACAGCATCCCCTATTTCGACCCCTCTTTCCCCGACCGGCGCATGATCCTCCACGCCGCCCGCCCCCGCCATTTCGACGCCAACACCCCGATCCTGTTCGTCCACCACGGCGTCGCCCGCAATGGGGAGGCCTATCGTGACTACTGGCTGCCCCACGTGGACGAAGCCGGCATCCTGGCGATCTCCATCGAATTCCCGGAAGCCACCTTCCCCGAATACCTCTGGTACAATTTCGGCAACCTCCACACCAAAGACGGCACGTCCAATCCACGCGCGGAATGGACCTTCGGCATCGACGAACGCCTGTTCGACGCCTTACGCGCCCAAGGCATCACACGGCGGCAGCGCTACGGGCTGTTCGGCCATTCCGCCGGCGGGCAATACGTCCACCGCATGCTTTCGTTCGGCTATCGCGACCGGATCGCCATCGCCGTCAGCGCCAACGCCGGCACCTACGCGATGCCGGACCTGGAGGTTCCCTGGCCCTTCGGCCTCGGCGAAACGGAACTGACGCCCGGCTCCCTGGCCGCGCTACTGCGCTTCCGCATCACCGTCATGGCCGGCACCAACGACACCAAAACCACCGGCAAATTCTTCCCCAAAGGCCCGCGCTCCAACCGCCAGGGCCTGACGCGGCATGAACGCGCCCACAACTATGTGCGGCTCGGCCGGGAAGCGGCAGTCACGCTGGGCACGCAATGCGCTTGGACGGTGATCGACGTGCCGGGTGTGGGCCATGACGGCAAAGGCATGTCGGCGGCCGCCGCGCCGGTGATCGCGGCGGCTCTGCACGCTTCCGAAACTTAGATTGCCGGCGGTGCCGTGCTGGGATTAGGCTGGTATCGCTCCCAGGGAAGGCACAGCATCATGAAACGACGAACGGTACTGACATCCGCCCTCGCGACTCTCGCCGCGCCGCGCGTGGTCTCCGCGCAAAAAGCCGCGAAGACCGTGACATTCGCGCCGCACGCCGATTTGGCCTCGCTCGATCCGGTCTGGACCACCGCCGACATCACCCGCAATTATTCGCTCGCGGTGTTCGACACGCTCTATGCCAACGACGCGAACTTCATGGTCCAGCCGCAGATGGTGGCCGGAGACAAGATCGAAAACGACGGTAAAACCTGGGAACTGACGTTGCGCGACGGCCTGAAATTCCACGACGGCCAAAAGGTGCTGGCGAAGGATTGCGTCGCCACGATCCAGCGCTTCGCCAAACGCAACCCGTTCGGTCAGGCCCTGATGAAGCGGGTCGATGAGATTTCGGCACCGTCCGACGGCGTGATCCGATTCCGTCTCAACAAGCCCTTCCCGCTGCTGCGCGCCGCGTTGGCCGAACCCTATTGCGCCATCATGCCGGAGCGGTTGGCCGCGACCGATCCGCTGAAGCAAATCCCCGAAGCCATCGGCAGCGGCCCGTTCAAATTCGCGGCCGACGAACGTATTCCCGGGTCCCGTGTCGTGTTCACCAAAAATCAGGCTTACGTGCCCCGTCCCGACGGCGTCCCCAGCTTCCATGCCGGACCGAAGATCGTAAACATCGACCGGGCGGTTTGGAGTTTTATTTCGGATGCTTCAACGATCGAGGCGGCTTTGCAGAACGGCGAAATCGATTGGTGGGAACAGGCCGCCATCGACCTCGTGCCGAAAATGCGCAAGGATAAAAACCTCGTCGTTACCGTCAAGGATCGCACCGGCGAAATCGGCTGCCTGCGGTTCAATCATTTGCAACCGCCGTTCGATAACCCGGCCATTCGCCGCGTTGTGCTATCGGCGATCAACCAGAGGGACGTGATCGAGGCTTATGCCGGCGCCGATCCGTCCCTGATCAAAACCGATGTCGGTATCTTCGTCCCCGGCACGCCGATGGCCAGCACCGTCGGAGTCGAAAAGACCCATGGCGGCAAGGATTTCGCGCAGTTGAAGAAAGACCTCGCTGCCGCCGGCTACAAGGGCGAGAAAATCGTCGTCCTCGCCGCCACCACGCTGCCCAATATCTGGGCTGAGGCGCAGGTCGCCACCGATATTCTGACCCGCATGGGCTTCAACGTAGACATGCAAACCCTCGAATGGGGCACCGTGGTCGCTCGGCGCGCCAGCCGGGAGCCGATCGACAAAGGCGGTTGGAACATTTTCTATACGTATCTGGGCGGCATGGGGAACGTTTCGCCAGCACCCGCTATCGGATTCCGCGGCAACGGCACGGGCGCCTGGTTCGGCTGGCCGAACAATCCGAAGATGGAAGCCCTGTACGATATCTGGTTCGAAGCACCGGATCTCGCCGCCCAGAAGAAAATCGTCGACGATATGCAAACCGTATTCTGGGACGATCCGCCCTACGTGCCGATGGGCATGTACGATCAGCCAACGGCGTATCGCAGCTATCTGACCGACGTGCCGGAAGGATTTCCGCAGTTCTACACACTGAAGAAAAACATCTGACATGCACGTTGTCGTCATAGGCGCCGGCATTGTCGGCGCCGCCTGCGCATTGGAACTGCTGCGCGACGGGCACCGGGTCACCATCGTGGAACCCGGCGAGCCCGGCGGCGAGCAGGCCGCCAGCTACGGCAACGGCACACTGCTCAACCCCAGTTCGGTCATTCCGATGTCGTCCCCCGGCATCTGGAAAAAGGTGCCGGCGTACCTGTCCGATCCGTTGGGACCGCTGGCGATCCGTTGGTCTTATTTACCGAAAGTGCTGCCTTGGCTGCGGCGGTTTCTGTCTGCCGGCTCCACCCCCGCGAAAGTCGCCGCCATCGGCAAGGCCCTGCGGCCGCTGCTGATCGACGCGCCGGAACGCCACCGCAAACTGGCCGAGGAAGCCGGTGCCGGCGATCTGATTACCCGCCAGGGCGTCCTGTTCGCCTTCCCCGATCGAGCCGCCTTCGAAGCGGAAGCATTGTCCTGGAAAGTCCGCCGCGACAACGGTGTGCGGTGGCTGGAACTGGACGAAGACGAATTGCGCCAGCGCGAACCGTCGCTCGACCGGCATTATAAATTCGCCGTTCTGGTCGAGGAAAACGGCCAGTGCCGCGATCCCGGTGCCTATGTCGCGGCCCTGATCCGCCACGCTGTGGACCAGGGCGCGGCCGTGCGTCGTGTGAAAGCGACCGGCTTCCGCATCGAAAACCGCCATTTACGCTCCGTCGCGACCGAGGGCGACGAAATCCCCTGCGACCGCGCGGTCATCGCCGCCGGCGCCTGGTCGAAAGTCCTGGCGCGGCAGGCCGGCGACAACGTACCGCTGGAAACCGAACGCGGCTACCACATCGTCATCGCGAATCCCGGCGTTGAGCCGCGCTATCCCGTAATGCCCAGCGACGGCAAAATGGGGTGCGCGATGACGCCTCAGGGGTTGCGGCTGGGCGGGCAAGTGGAACTGGCGGGGCTGGAGGCCGATCCGAACTGGAAACGGGCCGACGTGCTGCTGAAATTCGCGCGCAAAGTTTACCCGGGAATCCCCGAGGGCCTGTCGCTGGACAATGTGAAAGTCTGGATGGGGCATAGGCCCTCGATGCCCGATGGGCTGCCGTGCCTGGGGCCGGCGTCCGGCTGTCCCGACGTGGTTTACGCCTTCGGGCACGGGCATGTCGGGCTGACGGCGGGGGCGACGACCGGGCTGGTGGTGGCGGATATCGTCGCGGGACGGAAACCTCGGGTGGATTTGGCGCCTTACGCGGCGACGCGGTTTTAGGCCCTACCCAACCTCCGCCCGCACGACCTCCAACACCGCATCCCCGTAACGGTCCAACTTCGACGCGCCCACGCCCTTGATCTGCCCCAACTCCCCCAAATCCGAGGGCCGCACCGCCGCGATATCGCGTAGTACAGTGTCATGGAAAATGACATAAGGCGGCACCGACTGCGACCGCGCCTCCGCCGAGCGCCAGGTCCGCAGCGCCTCGAACAACCCGGCCGCTTCCGGCCCAGCGGCGGGCGCATCCGGAATGACCCGGCGCCGGTCCGGTTTGGCGGCGGGTTTGCGCGGCGCGTCCTGGCGCAGCATCACCCGGACTTCCCCACGCAGGATGGGCCGAGCCTCCTCTTGGACCAAAAACAACCCGCCATGGCCGGCGGTATCGACGTCCAGCGCGCGGATTGCCACCAGTTGCCTGATCAGCCCGCGCCAATACTGCACGGAACGATCCGCCCCCACGCCGAACGTGGATAACTGATCGTGCCGGTGCCGCAACACGGGTTCGGTCTTCTCCCCCCTCAGCACCGAGATGATATGCAGCGCCCCGAAAATCTGGTCGGTGCGGTAGACCGCCGACAGCACCTTCTGCGCGTCCACCGTCGCATCGGCCGTCATGGGCGGTGCGTCGCAATTGTCGCAGTGCCCGCAATCGTCGGCCAGAGACTCCCCGAAACACGCCAGCAGCGTGCGGGTGCGACAGGTCACAGCCTCGGTCAAGGCGACCATTTCCTCCAGTTTGGTGCGCATGACGCGCTTCTGCGTCTCCGGCGCCGAGGATTGCGCCAGCCAATGCCGAGCCTGCGCGATATCCTGGCCGCCGTACAAAAGCAGCGTGTCGGACGGATCGCCGTCGCGGCCGGCGCGGCCGATTTGCTGGTAATAGGCTTCCGGCGAGTCAGGCATATCCAAATGCGCCACGAACCGCACGTCGGGCCGGTCGATGCCCATGCCGAAAGCGATGGTCGCGACGATCACCACCGGCTCCCCGGATCGGAACCGGGTCAGCGATTCGCGCTTGTGCTGCGGGTCCAAACCGGCGTGGAACGCAATCGCCGGAAACCCCTTCTCCGTCAGCTTCGCCGCCATCCGCTCGGTTTTCGCGCGACTGCCGCAATAGACGATGCCGCACTGTCCCCGGTGGCGCGCCAGAAACTCCAGCAGTTGCGCGGTTTCCCCCACCTTCGCCGCCGCGGCCAGATGCAGGTTGGAACGGTGGAAACTGTCGAGGAAGACTTCCGCGCCTTCCATCCCCAGCGCCGCCAGAATATCGGATCGCGTGCGCGTATCCGCCGTCGCCGTCAGCGCGATGCGCGGCACGCCGGGAAACCGTTCCGGCAGCAGCGCCAGACCGCGATATTCCGGCCGGAATTCGTGGCCCCATTGCGATACGCAATGCGCCTCATCGATCGCGAACAGCGAAATCGTCAACCGCGACAACCGGTCGATCGTTCCGTTGCTCAGCAGCCGTTCGGGGGACACGTAAAGCAGATCGAGATTGCCCTCGACCATGTCGCGGTAGACGGATCGCGCCTCGGCGGGATCGAGTTCGGAATGCAAAGCACCCGCGTTCACCCCCACCTGCCGCAAGGCAGCGACCTGATCGTCCATCAACGCGATCAACGGGGACACGATTACAGCGGTGCCGGGACGGCACAGGGCGGGGACCTGATAGCAGATGCTCTTGCCGCCGCCCGTGGGCATCAGCACCAGCGCGTCGCCCCCGGCGATGACATGGCGAACCACATCTTCCTGCTGGCCGCGAAAGCCAGGGAAGCCGAAGACGCGGCGCAGGGCCGCCGTCGGGCCTTCCTTTGTCAGGGTTTGCAGCATCGGCCTGACCCGGTGGGGCGGCACATGATCGAGTCTCTCCAACGGCGGAAGGCCGCACCTACCTGCCGGTCGGACAACGCGGCGTCAACCGCGTTGTCCGAGAGAGTGGGTTACAGGCTCTTCAAGTACTCCAGCAGCGCCGCCTTTTCATCGGGCTTCAGAGTGGCGCCGAATTCATGGCCGCAATTGCTGTTGCCGGAGTTCAGCACCGCCTTGTAGCGCGGATCGTTTTTCGGAACGCAGCCGGTTTGCAGCGTGAAGTTGAACTTCGTCTGCGTCGCGGCCAGCCCGACCTTCCCCGTCGGATCGTAGTTGGGGCCGATCCGGAACGACGTCGGCCGTTCGGTCGCGGGCTTCAGCAGATCGTCGAGCGTGGGCACCGAACCGTTGTGCAGGTAGGGTGCCGCGGCCCAGATTCCCTGCATCACCCGGGATTCGTAGCTGCCGGGCGAGGCAGGCACGATCAGCTGCTCGACCTCGCCATAGATGCTGCTGATGGTTTTCAGCAGACCGTCGGCCCCGGAAAAGCGATGGGTGTTATCCAAGTCGTAGAACGCGATCTCCTTGATATGCGACAGGATGATACCGCCCACGGCGTTGCCCAGAACCGTCGTCGCGGCCTCGACCGGCTTTAGCGCCGGCAGCGGGCCAAGCCGGGTTCCCGTCAGCACGCCGGGATCGACCTTCCAGCCCAGCGTCGCCCATTCCCTGGTATCCGTGCCGACATTGTCGATCGGGGTTTTCCAAAGCGCGGCCGGCAACATGGGATCGGCGCTCTTGATGCCGTGGCATCCTTCGCAGCCGGCGCCCTGCTCGACAGTCCACTTGTAGATTTCGGCCCCTTTGGCCGCGAGCGCCTTGTCGTAGCCCCATTTGAACGGCGGCGGCGACAGCTTCGCGATCAACGTCTCCAACTGCAGCAAGCCGGTCGTGTCGATCGAATTGTCGTCGTAATCCGCCCCGCCCCACATGGTTTTGGTCGGATAGAACCGGCCGAATACGCCCACGACCTCCCCCACGTTGCGGACCATCGCGAAGGCTGTCGTGCCGTTCGGCGCGAAGCCCGGCCACTGGGTCCGGTCCTGCCGGCTCGCGTTCCACAGGAACGGATAGCGGGTCGGCGCATCGGCGCGCCGGATGTTTTTCAGCATAACGTGGTGGTTCGACGCCGGTCCGACGTCGAGCCCGGCCAGACGGTCGATGATCATTCCGACCGCGTCCAGACGCGACGGGCCCCAGGCCTGGGACGCCGGCGGCGTCACGCACTTCATCTTCGGATTGGCCTGTTGCGGCAGCGCGCATTGCACGATCGCATCGTAGGATGCGAACCAATCGTTCACGTCCACTTTCAGCGCGTCGATCTGCGTCTGGTTCGGCGTGCCACCCAACACCGATGCGGCAAATTCCGAGAAAGCGCCGTTGTCGGCCAGAACGCCACCGACGGCGGTATCCAGATCCGCCATGAGCGACTGGAATTCCACGATCGCCGGACCGCCGTCGATCCGCACGGGGACGCCATTCACCTGAATCTCCCGCGTGTGGCAGGCGGCGCAGGTCATGCCGAGGAACTGGTTGCCATTTGCGTCGGCATTCGTGGTGAAACCGATCGGGAACGCCGAACCGGGCGTGGCATCGTTCTTGAGATACCCGTAGCGGCCGAGGCCGTCGGCCATGAACGGCGCGGCGGTCCCGGGCTGCTTGAGCGCCATCATCCACTTCAACGGAATCATGCGCGATCCCTGATCCGTCGAATAAAACGCAGAACGATCCGCATCGGTCCAGCCTTGGGCATTTTGCGCCGACGCACCAGTATTGGCGAATTGCCCCATGGCAAGCGCCGTCGCCAGCAGAAGCAGGCGTTTCATGATGGTTGCCTCCCTTTCCGATTTTTGTGCGGCGTTCAGAGCGTCTTCAGGTATTCGAGCAGCGCCTTCTTTTCCTCGGGTTTCAACCAAACCCCGAACTCGTGCCCGCAATTGCTGCTGCCCGAGTTCCGGTCGGTGCAGCCGGTCTGGATCGTGCCATTGGCGAATTGGGTCTGTTCCTGCGCCAGCCCCACCTTGCCGTTCGGGTCGTAGTTACGCCCGATCTGAAAGGACGTCGGCCGCTTGGCCACCGGCTCCAGCAGGTCGGCGAGGGTCGGCACCGATCCGTTGTGCAGATAAGGGGCAGCGGCCCAAATGCCCTTCATCACCCGCGCCTCGTACTTGAACAACCCGTCGCACGCCGACTTGCCGGTGCGGTCGGAATTGCTCAGCCGTTCCTGGAAGGCACCGGCGAGGGAACTGGTGCGTTCGTCCGCCGACGCACCGGAGAGCGTGCGCGATTTGGAGTCATCGCGGTGCTTCGCCTCATAGTCCAGCACAGTACCGAGCCGTTGCAGGATCGTCCCTTCGACAGCCACGCCCAGCAGGGCGAACGACGGCACACGGCCATCCTTCCCAGGATTGAGCGCCGTGCCGATAAAGGGAATGCGCTGCCCCTTCAGAACACCGGGATCGGCGCGCCAGCCTGGGCGCTTACAGTCCTGGGGAATGTCCTTCCCATCGATACCGATGAGATCGTACTCGTGCGTATCGGTCCCGACATCCAACAGCGGCGTATCCCACAGCGTAGCTCCGGTCAGCTTATCCTTGACCGGCTTGATCCCGTGGCAGTCCGCGCAGCTTTGGCCATCCTCCAGACGGCGGGCAAAGATTTCCTCCCCCGCTTTCTGCAGCGTGGCGTCGACCGGCCATTGGAACTTGGGCGCTTCGATCTTCCGGATCAGGTCTTCCAATGTCATCAGGCCGACCGTGTTGGACGAGTTGTCGGTGCTGTAATCGACCTTCAGGAAGGCGGACTTGTCCAGCTTCGGGTTAAAGTCGGCGAAGACGCCGATCACCTCCCCCGTGTTGCGGGCCAGGCCCAGCAAGGCGTTGCCGTTGTCGGCGAAACCCGGCCATTGCGTCTTCGACTGGATCGCGGCGTTCCAAAGGAACGGATAGCGGGTCGGGGCGGTGGACGGTCGGATATTCTTCTCGATCACGTGAAACATGCCCGGCCCAAGATCGAGCCCGGTCAGCCGGTTGAATATCATGCCGACCGCATCCAGCCGGCCGGGTCCCCACGGCGACGACGCGGGCGGCAGGCCTTTCGCGACGATGGTCCGGTAGGGTTTGTACCATTGCAGCAGGACCTGGTACAATTTCCGTTTTTCCTGGGCAGACGCGTCGTAACCCAAAACATCGCCCGCAAATGCGTCGAACGCCGGGCCGGTCCGAGCGACCCGGCCGACCGCTTTGTCGAGGTCCAAGAGGAAGGTCTGGAAGTCCGCGATCGCCGGACCGCCGTCGATGCGGTAACGGCGCTTGTCTACCTCGATCTCCCGCGTGTGGCAGGCGGCGCAGTTCATGCCAACCGACTCGTTGCCCGTCGGGCCGTTGGTGGTGAACCCGACGGGCAGCACGGTATCGGTTTCGGTGTTGGGCAAGTACCCGTATCGGCTCAGGCTGTCCGGCCCCAGAAACGCTTCGCCCTCATGCCCCGGATCGACCCGCTTCAAGGCTCTGAACCAGCGCAGCGGCATGATGCGAGACCCTTGATCCTGGGTGTAATAATCCGCCCTTGTCGTGCGGAACCAGTTCGGCCCCTGATCGACAGGCGGCTTCAACAGCGCCACAGGAACCGCCTGTTTTTCACCGGGCTGTTCGCCACAGGCAGCCTGCGCAAGGACCAACATCGCGATCAGCAGGAAACGTTTCATGATCTTCCTCCACCTGCGATACCGTTGCCCAATTCAAGCGATTGTGCAAGTGTTGCTCCCGCGCTCCTTTACAAAATAAGCGGCAGACCGACATAGTTTTCCGCCAAGACGGTCGATGCGGCGACCGATCCGAAGACGGCGTCCAATTCCGCTTGTTGCACGCGCCGTTCGAACGGGGTGTGGCTACTGAAACGATGCAACAGGCTTGTCATCCACCAGGAAAACCGTTGCGCCTTCCATACCCGGCGCAGACAGGTTTCGCTGTAGCTATCCAGCCCGGCCGTCGCGCCCGAACGGAACCAGGCCGTCAGCGCGCGCGTCAGGACGCTGACATCAGCCGCCGCGAGGTTCAGGCCTTTCGCGCCAGTCGGCGGCACGATATGCGCGGCGTCGCCCAACAGAAACAATCGGCCGTACTGCATCGGCTCCACCACGAAGCTGCGCATCGGGGTGACGCCTTTTTGCGTGATCGGGCCTTCCCGCAGCGAGAACCCGTCCCGCGTGAAACGGGTACTCAATTCGGCCCATATCCGATCGTCGGACCACTGGGAAATATCCTCATCCGGTGCGCATTGCAGATACAGCCGGCTGACGGTGGGGGATCGCATCGACAGCAGCGCGAACCCGCGATCGTGGCTGGCGTAGACCAGTTCCTCCGACGACGGCGCCGCGTCGGCGAGGATGCCGAGCCAGCCGAAGGGGTATTCGCGCTCGAAGGACTGGCGGGCGGAGGCGGGGATCGCCTCGCGGCTGATGCCGTGGAACCCGTCGCAGCCGGCGACGATGGCGCAATCCAGGCGGGTTGCCCGTCCGTCCATTTCGTACGATATATACGGCGCGTCGGTACGGACGTCGTGTATCGACACACCCTCGGCTTCGAACAGGATTTGGCCCCCGGCGGCGATTCGGGCGGCGATCAGATCCTGGACGATCTTGTGCTGCGGGTAGACCATGACGTGTTTGCCGGTCAGCGCCTTGAAATCGATCCGGTGATCGCGGCCCTCGGTGCGCAGAATGACGCCTTCGTGCGGCAGCCCCTCCGCCCGCATTCTCATGCCGACGCCGGTTTCGGTCAGCAGCTGCTCCACCGGGTGTTCCAGCACGCCAGCCCTGATCCGGCCTTCCACGTAGGCGCGCGACCGCGCTTCGAGGATCACCGACTCGATGCCGTTCAGATGCAGCAGGTGCGACAACAACAGACCGGCTGGGCCGGCGCCGATAATTCCAACTTGTGTGCGCATTTCGTTTCCTCCGCTGCCGCTGGCATGCATAATTCTGCCACGCACATGTCAGGAGCCGCCATGCCCCCCTCCCCCGACGCATTGGCACGCGAGTTCGATCAGTTCATGGCCAGCGCCGGCCTGACGATTCCGGCCACCCGGCGATCAGCGTGCCGGTCGCGCTAGGGTCCGATGGGTTGCCGACCGGGGTGCAGATCGTCGGCCGCGCGTTCGATGAGGCAACGTTGTTCCGAGTCGCTCGGGCGGTGGAAGTGCTGTCGGGGTGGGAGAGCGTGGCGCTGCCTTAACGGCGTTCGCGGCAGCGCTCCAGGATTTCGTGGCGGATTTCCCGTTCGCGGCGTGCGTCCTCGAACCGGGAGCCGAGGCACCACTCGAAATGCTGGCGGTGCTCCATAGACCACCGCGGCCCGCGGGCATCGCGCTCGCACCGATGATTTTCCTGCGCGCGACGCGCCTGTTCGACGGCGGATTCCGCGTATTCCCGGCAGAAGCGCGGGTCGGCGGCATGCGCGGCCATAGGGGCAAGCGTGCTTACGATCAGGCCAAGCGCGATCAGGGTCCGCATCGGTTCCTCCTCTATTCGTCCCGCCGTTGGAAGCCCACCGACGGGGTCCGGTCAACGCATATCGTCGTCGTCCAACGCCAGCACCCCGGCGGCGCCGTGCATGACGGTGTACGCCAGCCCGTGTGCCTGCGACAGGACATGGTCGGCATAAAACCGGGCAGTGCCGATTTTGGCCTTGTAGAAACCGGGTTCCTCATTATCGCCGGTTGCCAGCCGATCCGCCGCGGCCAAAGCCGCTCGGGTGGACTGCCAACCGCCGGCTACGACGCCGAACAGATTCAACAGCGGGACAGCTCCGGCCAGCACTGAGCGCGGGTCGGGCGCCCAGGTCTCCAGCACCCAGGCGATGGATTTTTCCAGCAGCGCGATCGCATCGCGCAATCCGGCGGCGATGGGGCCGAAATCCGCGCCCTCCGCCGCCGCGGCCCGATCGGCGACTTCGCGCATTTCAGCGATGGCGGCGCGCGCGGCGGCGCCCTTGTCGCGCAGGATTTTGCGGCCGACCAGATCGTTGGCCTGAATGCCCGTCGTGCCCTCGTAAATCGCCAGAATGCGGGCATCGCGGAGGAATTGGGCGGCGCCGGTTTCCTCGATGAACCCCATGCCGCCGTGGATTTGCACGCCGGTGGAGGCGATATCGATGGCGGATTCCGTGCTCCATCCCTTCACCACCGGGATCAGCAGATCGACCATGGCCTGGTTGCGGGCACGTTCCTTTTCGTCCGGGTGGCGCTGCGCCGTATCGAACGCAGCGGCAACGACGTAGGCCAATGCGCGCATCGCTTCGGTGCGGGATTTCATGCTCATGAGCATGCGGCGCACGTCGGGGTGTTTGATAATCGCCACCCGTTTCCCGGCTTCGCTGCCTTGAACGCGATTTTTGGCGTAATCCAGCGCGTGCTGAAACGAGCGGTCCGCGATCGCGATGCCCTGCAACCCGACATCGAAACGCGCGCGGTTCATCATGATGAACATATATTCCAGGCCGCGATTGGCCTCGCCCACCAAGGTGCCGAGCGCACCTTCGTAGGACATGACGGCTGTGGGGCTGGCGTGAATGCCAAGTTTATGTTCGAGCGCGATGCACTGGACATCGTTGCGCGCACCGAGGGAACCGTCCGCGTTCACCAGGAATTTCGGCACGACGAACAGGGAAATGCCGCGCACCCCCTCCGGCGCATCGGGCAGGCGCGCCAGGACCAGATGCACGATATTTTCCGTCATATCGTGATCGCCGTAGGTGATGAAAATCTTCTGGCCGTGGATGCGGTAGGCGTCGCCCTCGGGCACCGCTCGTGTACGGATCGCGGCGAGGTCGGAACCGGCCTGCGGTTCCGTCAAATTCATCGTGCCGGTCCAGGTACCTTCCACCATCTTTGGCAGATACATGGATTTTTGCGCGTCCGTGCCGACGAGATGCAGCGCCTCGATGGCGCCGGTGGTCAGCAGCGGACACAGCGAGAATGCCATGTTGGCGGCGTTCCACATCTCCCGCACGGCGGTGCCGAGCGTGGCGGGAAGACCTTGGCCACCGTACTCGGGGTCGGCGTTGAGCGAATTCCAGCCGCCGGCGACATATTGCGCATAGGCATCGGCGAAACCGTCGGCGGTGTGGACGATGCCGTTTTCCAGGCGTGTGCCTTGCTTGTCTCCCGGTTGGTTGAGCGGGGCGAGAACGCTACCAGCGAAACGGGCGGCTTCGTCGAGGATGGCGTTCGTCAAGTCGGCGTCGGCGTGTTCGTAGCCGCGGAGCGCGGAAATGCGGTCCATGCCGATCAGGTCGTTCAGGACGAAGCGCATGTCGCGGACGGGGGCGGTGTAGTCGGTCATGGTGGAGGTCCTTTTTACAACCCGTCATGGTCGGGCCTGACCCGACCATCTTTATCCTATTGGCCTGAGATGGTCGGGTTAAACCCGATCTTGACGGGGGGAGCGGTTAACCGATTGCACTCGCGGATTTCGCGCGTTCCCGCAGGGCAAATTTCTGGATTTTGCCTGTCGACGTCTTTGGTAAATCCCCGAAGACATAGGCTCGCGGCACCTTGAAACCCGCCAGATGCTGACGGCAGAACGCCCGCAGTTCCTCGGCGGTGACAGTCGCGCCGGGCTTCAGTTCCACGAATGCGCAGGGGGTTTCGCCCCATTTGTCGTCCGGTTGCGCGACAACGGCGGCGCTGAGGACCTGCGGGTGGCGGTATAACGCCTCCTCGACCTCGATCGACGAAATGTTCTCCCCACCGGAGATGATAATGTCCTTGGAACGGTCGCGGATTTTCGCGTAGCCGTCGGGCTGCATCACCGCCAGATCGCCGCTGTGGAACCAGCCGCCCTCGAAGGCCTTTTCAGTGGCGGAGGGGTTTGACAGATACCCCTTCATCGTAATGTTCCCGCGCAGCATGATCTCGCCCATGGTTTCCCCGTCCCAAGGCACCGGAAGCATGGTTTCGGGGTCGAGCACCGTCATCGCTTCCTGCAACGGCGTCCGCACACCTTGGCGGCCGTTGCGTTCGGCGCGCTGGTCGATTGGGAGCGACTCCCAATATTCATGCTTGGCGCAGACGGAGACCGGGCCGTAGACCTCCGTTAATCCGTAAACATGGGTCAGATCGATGCCGGCCTGTTCCGCGCCCTCGATAATCGCGGCGGGCGGGGCGGCGCCGGCGACCTGACCGGCGATGCGATGGCCAATCCCCTCCCGCAGCGCTGGGTCGCAGTTGATCAGCAGCGAGTAAACGATGGGCGCGCCGCACATATGGGTCACGCCTTCGTTGCGAATGGCGTCCCAGGCGGCCTTGGCTTCCACCCGGCGCAGGCACACATTCACCCCGGCGCGTTCGGCCACCGTCCAGGGGAAGGTCCAACCGTTGCAGTGGAACATCGGCAACGTCCACAGATACACCGGGTGATGCGGCATGCCCCAGTTGAGGATGTTGCTGACCGCATTCAGATGTGCGCCCCGGTGGTGATAGACGACGCCCTTGGGGTCGCCCGTGGTGCCCGAGGTGTAGTTCAGCGCGATCGCATCCCACTCGTCGGCCGGGTTCTGCCACGCGAACTCCGGGTCGCCCTCGGCAAGCAGCGCTTCGTAGGTGGTTTCCCCAACCAGCGCACCGTCGGGCCAGGTGGGATCGTCGACATCGATGACAACGGGCATGTGATCCAGCATCGCCAGCGCGGGACCGACGACGGACGAAAACTCCCGGTCGGTGATCAGCACACGGGCGCCGCCGTGTTTCAGCATGAACGCGATGGTCTCGGCGTCCAGGCGGGTGTTCAGTGTGTTCAGCACCGCACCGCACATGGGCACACCGAAATGCGCCTCATACATCGGCGGCGTGTTCGGCAGCATCACCGCGACGGTGTCGTTCTTGCCGATCCCCCTTTTGGCGAGGGCCGACGCCAGACGCCGGCACCGAGCATAAGTCTCCTTCCACGTATATCGCTCGGCCCCATGCACGACCGAGGGCTTGTCCGGGTACACGTAAGCGGCACGCTCGATGAACGTCAGCGGCGTCAGCGGCGTGTGGTTCGCCTGGTTCTTGTCGAGACCTGTCAGATAGGCGGGGTTCCCGGCCATGATTTCCTCCGGATGCGCGTTTCCAGGCGTTCTACACCGTGGCGGCCATCCTGTCGCCGCCGATTGACCCGCCGGCCGGATACCCGGATGCTGCGGCCGACGATCCAGGGAGCACGACGATGTCCACCGACCTCCACGACCTCGAACAGGCGCTGCAATCCTATTTCGACGGGCTCTACGAAGGCGACACCGCCAAGTTGGCGGCTATTTTCCACCCGGAATCGCATTTGTTCAGCGTCACCGACGGCAAGCTGGACGATTTACCGCGCACCGCTTGGTTCGATCTGGTGAAAAGCCGGCCGTCCGCGATCAGCCGCGACCTGCCGCGGCGGGATTGGGTGGTGTCGATCGACCGCTCGGGCCCCAATACCGCGTTCGCCAAGGTGCACTGCCAGATTCCGCCCCGGTATTTCACGGATTACCTGACGTTCGTGCGGCTGGCGGAGGGATGGCGGATTATCTCCAAGACATTCCATACGGAGACGCGCTGATCGCGGGTCACAAACCCAACGGCTGCGACCGCCACCCATCCCAATCGATGATCCCGCGATCCAGAACGGCCTCACGCGCATCCGGTCCAGCAGTATCGCAAAATACCACCACGTTGGGATGTTCCGATCTCGCGCTCGGCACCCATAACCCGTCGCGTCCGTGAAAATGTGCGGCCTCGGCGATTTCCTGTGTTCGCGGGTATTCCTGTTCGCGCTCGGTATAAGACAGCTGGCCGAACGTCCCAGCTTTCAACCCTAGGGCAACCAATTCGTCATGGGATTCGATCCGTGCGCAAGCGGAGAGATTCGCGCGTAATTCGAACAGACGATAGCGCACCTGAGACGGGATCACCGGCTGCCCACGGCTCAGGTGAAAATACATTTCCGCCAGTGCCCCATCGGCGCGGGTCGAAGTGTAGAGCACATCGAAACTTCGGTCATCCCAACGCCCGCCGACCGCGCTGCATTGGATCGGGTCCCGTCCGTCGCGAACGACCCTATAGACCGGTCCTGAGAATGCCTGAGTGGGCAGCGCCTCGACCGCGTCCAGCAGCCGGCTGTCGCGCGCGGACCGGACGGTCATGGTTACAGGTAGACCTCGGCATCGAGCCGGTCGAGAACACGCAACACGTCTTCCGAACGGTGTTTCGAAATCAGATCAATTGCTCGGTCGCCGGCCAGTTGCGGATGCCGCGCATACAACCAAGTTCTGATCTCATGCGGGGTGTAATACTCGCGGAGACGGCTGACAACGAAATGCAGATCGGACAGGACAAGTTGAGTCCCCGGCTGCGGCGTCACCGAACCCGCTTTCCAGCGCGAAACCGTGGCTTTGGAGACATCGACGATGTTCGCGATATCGGTGCCCGTTAGGCCGCCAATGTCATGCAACGCGTCGATATAGCGGGACATCGTCCCCCGAGTGATGCTCATGGCGTTTGCATCCGTGTTTCAGGGGGAAGATCGCTTGAAACACAGATGTTGTCAAAGCCAGATTCAGTTCCCGTAAACCAACCCCGGCAGCCACATCGTCAGCGACGGCACATACGTAATAATCCCCAGTACGATCAGCAGCAGGATCAGGAACGGCAGAATCCCCCGGATCACCTCCCCCACCGGCGCGTCGGAAATCGTCGACAGCACATAAAGATTCAGCCCTACCGGCGGGTGGATCAGCGCGATCTCCATGTTGTGCGTGAAGATGATGGAAAAATGCACGGGATCGACGCCCAGCGGGATCAGCGCCGGAGCCAGGATCGGCATGACCAGCAGCAGCGCCGCCACGACCTCCAGGAAACAGCCCAGGACCAGCAGCAGCACGTTCATCGCCAGCAGGAATTCCCAGGTGGCGAAGTGGTGCCCGAGCGTCCAGGTGACCAACTTGGCGGGCACGCCGGATTCGGTCATCCAGTGGCCGAATGCCAGGGCCGTCGCGACGATCAGCATGATCGTGCCGGCACTGCGCAGCGCGTCGGCGATGACAGACACGGTCTGCCCGATACGGAATCCTCGGTAGAAGATCAGGCTGACGAGTAGCGCGACGGTGGCCGCGATGGCGGCGGCCTCGGTCACCGTGACGATGCCGCCATAGATGCCGACCAGCACCACGATCGGCACCGCCAAGGCCGGCAGCGCGCGCACAGTGATGCGCAGGCGGTCGGCCATCGGCAAAGATGGCTCCATCGGGAAGTTGTTGCGACGCGCGTACCACCAGACCCAGACGAAGAACGCGCCCGCCTGTAGCAGGCCCGGCATTATGCCGGCCAGGAACAGCCGCGGCACCGATTGTTCGGTCACGATGCCATACAAAATCAGCGCCAGCGACGGCGGTATCACGATCCCGATGGTGCCCGACGCCCCAATGACGCCCAGGGCAAAACCGCGCGGATAGCCCTTCTCCAGCATCGCCGGCAGCAGGATCGTGCCCATGGCCAGCGCCGTCGCGACGGAGGACCCGCAGATCGCCGCGAACAGCGTGCAGGCAACCACGGTCACCAACCCGAGCGAGCCTCGGATGCCGCCGAGCCAGGCCGCGGAGACATCGACCAGCGCCTTCGCCACGCCGCCTTGGCGCATGAACGCCGCCGCCATCACGAACAGCGGCAGCGACATCAACGTGGAGGAATTCAGGTGATCGATGATCACCTGCGCCACCCCGATCAGCGGCTGTCCCGACACGATATACAAAGTGGCGGCGCAGGCCCCGAGGACCAGGAAGATCGGCATGCCCGCGGCCAGCAGGCCGAAGAACATCAGCAGAAACAGAACGGCGAACATCCGCGCTTAACCCTTCCCGACGGGTGGCAGGTTCGTGGCAAGCTCGTGATCGGGGATATGCCCCAACGCCATCGTCGCCGGATCGAACCAGAGTACGTAGCGGAAGAAGCGGATGATATACCGCACCGACATCAGCGCCCCGCCAGCCGGCAGCGCGCTGTAGTAAATCCACATCGGGAACGCCAAACCGGTGGAGCTGGTTTCCTCCAGCGCCAAGGACGTGTCCACGATCTGCCAGCCGTACCAGACCATACCGAAGCAGAACGCCAGCGCGACCAGGCAGTTGAATGCCTCCAGCCAGCGCTGCACGGCCACCGGCATGATGCGCAGCACCAGATCGGGCCGCACATGGCCATCGGTGCGGACCAACTGGCTGGAGATAATCATCACACCCCAGACGACGAGGTAGACGATCACCTCCTCCGCCCAGACGATCGCATGCGCCGGGAAGAAGTAGCGCCCGAGTACCTGCAATAGGCCCACGATCATCGCCAGCAGGCCGAGCACGCCGACGATGCCGCGCTCGATCTTGTCGTAGAAATTGTTGGCTGGGGGCGCCACGCGATCAGCCTTTGACGGAGGCTTCGGCGAGCTTCACCACGTCCGGCGACAGCTTGGCATCCTTGATCAAGGTCGCCACGTCCGCCTGCATGCGTGCTCGATCGGCGGCCAACACGGCTTCCGAGGGATCGGCGAACTGCACACCATGCTCTTCCAGCACCTTGCGGGCCCGCGCCTGCGCGGCCATCGCGTTGTCGCGATACGTGCCGATATTCTCCGCCCAAAGCTTCGTCATGGTGCCCTGCAGTTCGGGCGTGAGCTTGGCCCAGAAGGCCTCGCTCACCAGCGGGATATACTGCCCGACATATTGATGATCGACATAGGAGTAGCGCACGCCGGCTTCCCACAGCTTGGCGCTGAAGCAGCTTTCGTCGGTGGACACGAACCCGTCGAACGTGCCCTGCGACAGCGCCAACGGCACGTTCGGCCATGCGGTGGTGTTCGGAATGCCGCCGAAGAAATTGATCCGCCAAGCGATGCCCGCGCCGCCGGGACTGCGGATTTTCAGGCCTTTCAGATCGGCCGAGGTCTTCAACGGGGTCTTGGTCGTGTACCAGTTCTGGAACCCGAGAGAGAGCCAGGACCCCAGCACATGGCTCTTGAGCTTGCCGCCGAGGACCGTGTTCACGTGCTGGCCGGCCGCACCGTCGGAGGCTCCGAACGTCGCCGCGACCGGCTTGCCGTAGAATACCGGCAGTTGCACGAAGTCGGCGTCCGGCACGATACCCGTCTGCGTCCAGCCGCCGGGCACGGCCATATCCACCTGCCCCTGCAGCAAAGCCTTGCCGACGTTCAGATCGGCGAAGAGCTGGCCGGCGTGGAACACCTCCGACGTCAGCTTGCCGCCGGTCGCCGCTTCCAGCTTCTTGAGGTAGTCCACCACGGACACGTTGCGCACATGCGACGGGGCGGTATCCAGCGAGCAGCGGATTTTCAGCGCTTCCTCGCCCCGAGCGTGCTTCAGAATGCCGAAGCTGGCGACACTGGCGATGGCGGCGCGACCGAGGGTGCGGCGGGACAGACCGTCTTGCATGGGGAAACTCCGACAGAAGGAAGGCGCCGGGGTCATGATGGCGGGGCGGCGGGGAGTCAAGCGATTGTCGCGGATGCCTGTCGCCTGAGGATTGGGACAGAGGTTAGCTACTTTGCGGATAGGCAGTAACCAGCCAATAGCTACCGTCCGATCGTTGTTCCCAGACTGACAGGATGCAGTAACGCCTGCCATTGGGGGCGACCGGCAAATCGCACCGATAAACCCGGCGCTCGCCGTGGATCGTCGTCATGGATTTGTGCAGAAGGGCAGTCGTCGGGTGGGCGGTCAGAGCGAAGGCCAGATCCTGCCAAGCCTCTGGCGTGTAACCCGCCGAACGAAAGAACCGGTTCTTCGCTGCCGCCGTGGGGGTCGCGTCGCTGAGGAGATACCGCAGGATTTTGTCCGAATGGACCCGCCAATCCGCGCCGCCCCGATCAGACAACGGCAGCCAACTCCGTGGCGTACATTGTGACGACCTCGAAGGACGGTGTCGCAAACTCGACACTGTACGATCCATCGGCATGGTCATGAACGATAACACCTTCGATGCCGCGCGGCAGGCTCACGCCCTCACGGTTCACCGGGGCCGTTAAGATCACGCGGCTGTACTCCGCGAAACCGATGGGCAGCCTTGGGCGGGCGATACTGGCCGATGCCATCAGTCACCTCCGGCCGAGCGACGGGCCGCTCGGGATAATCGTCGTGGTATCTTTAGCATGAATGCCAAGCGTCGCGCCACAAGTTCACCGTCCACGGCAGGGCAATCGCAAATGGCCAACTGGACGGAACGACCATGATAAAACGAGAGCCACCTTACCCCAACAGCGTGTCCAGCAGCGCCTGCCACGACTCCCGGTCCGGCGCGCAAATCAGCCCGCCGTCGATCCGCATCGGATCGAAGCCGCGCCCGTCGAATTGCGCCGCATAGCCACCGGCTTCCCGGTGCAGCAGCCAACCCGGCGCGTGATCCCAGGGATACAAACGGTTGAAGAACAGGAAATGGCAGTGCCCGTCGGCCACCATCCGGTATTGATGCGCGGCGCAGCGGTAGTCCCACGATCCCGCCACTTTCGACAGATTGCCGCACACCACGCCGCGACGCGGTTCGGGCAGAAACCGCCAGGATACATTGCCCGCCATTTCGCCGACCGGTGCCTTCACGCGCAGATCGCGGGTCGCGCCGGTGGCGGTTTCCATCCAGGCCCCCTCCCCTCGCAACGCCAGCGCGTGGTCGTCTCCGACCGGGTCGTGGATGGCGCTGGCGACGACTTCCCCGCGCACGATCGCCGCCGCCATCACGCCGAACAACGGCAGGCCGGCGGCGAAATTGGCGGTGCCGTCGACGGGATCGACCACAAACGCCAACTCCGCGTCTTTCAGGGTGTTCAACAAAGACGGATCGGCCGTCGCCGCTTCCTCCCCCACCACGATGCAGCCGGGGAACAGACGGCGCAGGCCGGCGGTGATCAGGCGTTCGGCGGCCTCATCCGCCTCGGTCACCAGATCGAGCGGGCCGGATTTCGCGCGCACGCTGCCGGCTTCAAGGTTACGAAAACGCGGCATGATCTCGCGCTGCCCGGCCTCGCGCAGCAGGGCCGCGACATCGGCGAGTTGATGCCGAGAGAATGTCATTCCCGCCGCTCGAACCGCGCTTTATCCGCCGGCAGCAACCGCACCGTTACGTGCACATTCGTGTCCGAATCCGATCGCTCCACGACTTCGCCGTGCTGATAGAGCCAAGCCAGCCGCGCGCCATCTTCCGGCGGGATATCGTAGTCCACGACGTCCATGCCCTCGGCGATCCGCGCATCGATCGCCAGCGCCAGCGCCCGCAACCCGTCGCCGGTAATCGCCGACACCGCGACGCCGTTCGTCCGCACCGCGACCTGTTCGACGCCGCCGAGCAGATCGGCCTTGTTGAGAACCTCGATGGTGCGGGAGGGCCAAGTTTCGTCCAGCGTGCCGTCGGCGACCATGTCGTCCAGCACCTTCATCACGTCGGCCCGCTGAGCGGCGGTATCCGGATGCGCGGCGTCGCGCACATGCAGGATCACATCCGCCTGCGATACTTCCTCCAGCGTCGCGCGAAAGGCTTCAACCAGTTCATGCGGCAGTTCGGAGATGAAACCCACGGTGTCCGACAGGATCACGCGCCGGCCGGATGGCAGACCCAGCCCGCGCATGGTGGGATCGAGCGTCGCGAACAGTTGGTCCTTCGCCACGACCTCCGCCCCGGTCAGGGCATTGAACAAAGTCGATTTGCCGGCGTTGGTATAGCCGACCAGCGCCACCACCGGGAACGGCACGCGTTTGCGTGCGGATCGATGCAGGCCGCGAGTCCGCCGCACCTGCTCCAAATCTTTTTTCAGCCGCACCAAGCGTTCGTCGATCAACCGCCTGTCGGCCTCGATCTGCGTTTCGCCGGGGCCGCCGAGGAAGCCGAAACCGCCGCGCTGCCGTTCCAAGTGGGTCCAGGACCGCACAAGGCGGGATCGCTGGTATTCCAGATGCGCGAGCTCGACCTGCAGCGTGCCTTCCTTGGTAGCCGCGCGTTCGCCGAAGATGTCCAGGATCAACCCGGTCCGGTCGATGACCTTGCAGTTCCAGCCGCGTTCGAGATTGCGCTGCTGCACGGGCGTCAGCATCGCATCCACGACGACGACGGTCACGCCATTGCGCTGCAGCTCCCGCCCCTGCGCGGACACCTGCCCTTCCCCCAACAGGGTGGAGGGCCGGCGGATGCGCAGCGGCAGGATCGCCTCATGCACCACCACCAAACCGATGGAGGCGCAAAGACCCACGGCCTCGGCGAGACGGGCTTCCGCCGCGCGCGGCCGGTCCGGCACGCCCGCTTCGTGCGTGCCGAGCGGGTGGTCGGCGACGCCATGGCCGAAGCGGCTCCATGGCAGGATGACGGCTGCCCGCGTCGGGCCGGTACCGTCGCCGGTCCAGTGATCCGAAGGTTCGGTCGCGTCGTCGTCCGGCCAATCAGCCGTCGGCAGGGGCCATCTCCCGCGTCGCGCCAGCGGAGGCTTCCGCCTTGCTGGCATCGAACAGCATGATCGGTGCGCCTGGCATCACCGTGCTGATCGCGTGTTTGTAAACGAGCTGGGTATGCCCATCCCGCCGCAGAAGAACGGAAAAATTATCGAACCAGGTAATGATACCCTGCAGTTTGACTCCGTTCACCAGGAACACCGTGACCGGTGTTTTGCTTTTCCGCACATGGTTCAGGAACACGTCCTGAACATTTTGCGCCTTTTCGTTGGCCACTTTCGGATTCCTTCTCGTTTGCCGTTCAAGGCGGTCTCACGGCGGGTCGTGGCACGGCCACCGCATGTTACGCTTTATCGGCGTACCGCCTCAGGCAAGCAAGCGAAGTTCAGCGGCGAGGTGGTATGCGGAAGGGAAATGGATATCCGGCGCGGCGTTTTCAACGCCCCCATCGTGGGAAGCATCGCCGACCAGAACCGCCGTCACCCCGGCGGCGCGTGCGGCGACCATATCCAGCGCGGTATCGCCCAAATACCAGACCGACCGGTCGGCCTGGCGACCCAGTTTCTCCAGCGCCAGGAAGATGGGCGCGGGACTCGGCTTGTCGGCGGAGGCGTCGCCGGCCCCGATGACGGTGCCGAAGTGACGGTCCCAGCCCAAATGGGCGACCTCCGCGCGCAGATAGGCGCCGGCCTTGTTCGACACCACGCCCTGCGTCCACGCCGCGCCGGCTTCCAGGGCAGCCGTGACATCGGGCATCGGCTGCACGTAGCTCAGATGGTTATCCTTGAACGCAGCGTAGAAGACGTCGCGCGCTTCCTCCCATCGGTCGCCGAACATCGGCGGGAAGCTTTCCTTCAACGCGACTCGGACCCGCTGTTTGGTCTCCTCGACCGTCCAAAGCGGCTTGCCGAACGCCTGGAACGTCGCGTTGAGGGCGCCGGCAATCGCGGCCCAGCCATCGACCAGGGTGTTGTCCCAATCGTACAGCAACAGCGACGGACGGTCCGTCACGTCGCGCCCCGCCCAAGGCGGGCGAGCACAACCGCATTGGCGCACACCTTCAACCACCCGTCGAACGAGAAATCATGCGCGTTCTCATCCGTGGCAAAGCGGTCGATATAGCCCTTCAGCAACCCCGGCATCACGACTTCCACGGTGCCGGCCGGCCGGGCGCGTCCGGCCGGCACGACCCATAGCAGCGTATTGTTGCCATGGCGCCGCAGGGACAGGAACAGCGGGAGGATTTCCTCTTCCGGGACCGGCGTATTGCGCTTGTAGATGAAAATCTTCTCGGCGATTTCCAGCTCTTCCAGGAATTTCCGGCGCAGGAACTTCAAACGCGCGGCTTCCTGTTCGCGCATCAGCCAAGGACTGCGCTCTCCCTCGTACACGAAGGTGTGATAGACGAGGCCATACTTCTTTTCATGGACCATGAACTCCCGCGGCGCGTCGCCTTGCAGCCGCGGGTCGACGTCGTCGTCCTCGCCGATCCCGGCGAAGCCGTCGTCCAGCCCACGGATCAGGCTGCGCAGGAAGGTACTGGAAAACCGCAATAGGCCCAGCGGTTCCGACTCGCAGCGGCGCTGGACCAACCCGTATTCGCAGTTCTCCCCCAGGCTTTCGAACTGCAGCGCCAGCGCCGGGAGATCGAGCCCGGTGCGTTCGGCGACCCACGCCGCCAAGTCGGCCGGCGGACGGTCCTTGAAATCGTGGCTATCGCCGCCGCTGATCATCACGCCCCGCGGCGCCCTCCACGCTCGGTCGGCGTCATCCTGGACCACACGGTAAAGCCGCATTTCCACCAGGGAGAACGCCAGTTGCCGCTGATCCGTGGTGGCGAGAAACTCCGAAGGCAAGACGGCGTCGGGATGTTGCAGCACGATCCGGATGGCACCCGTCCCGCGCAGCAGGTGACCGGGGACCCGGTAGCCAAGCAGAGTCGGGCGAGAAAGGGCAGACGATCCGACGACCGAACCGTTGACAGACACGATGATACGCTGGGCCGGCAGTTCGGGAGCATGCACGAAGGGAATGACATCGAGTTGTAGCACGTAATCGTCATCGGGCGCGATATCGCGCAGCACGACGTGGCTTTCCGTCCCGATGGCCCAGGTAAACCCTGCCTCAGGCTGAGCCCAACCGCCATCCAGGTAGCCGAGGCTGTTGCCCTCGGCCCTGAAGTCGATCACGAGTGCGAGTTCAGCCCCCATCCCGAACGAACCAATTCCCCTCTATATGACAGCCTGCACACCCTAACGTGCCGTGTATCCGACTTTCGTATACAAAATTGCAACCCTGACGAATGTCAGGATATGTCAAGCGACTTCATTAACGCATATCGCTCTCAAAAATTCCACAGGCCCCCATGAAATCGCGAGGCAGCCGATCAGCGTCCATGCACTTGATAAAGCACAATCTTGTGCAGCGCGAAACCCAGCAGCCGTTCATCGTCGAAACCGTTGATGTCGCGTGGGCGCGCCGCATCCGGAAGCCGCAGCGAAAGCGCCACCGGCTCGTTCGGCGGCAGCAAGCCGGCGGGAAACTCGCACTCGATCACGGATATCCTGGTCAAACGGGCGACTCCAAGGCGCTTGTCGCCAGCCCAAACCTCGACCCGCTGCGCGGGCAGCTTTTCCTCGGACACAAACGGGCTTCCGACGATTCGCAGGACACATAGGTCGGCGTCCGGCAACGCCGGCAGGCTTAACCGGCTCACAGGCGCGTTGGTCCAGGTAAACGTGCGCTCGGTTACCGACCAGCCATCCAACTGATAGCCGGCCCCCTCTCCGCCGACGCCGAACGCGATGGAGGTCACCAACTCCATCCATGGCGCACCCGGCGCGGCTTGCGGCGCGGGATCCAGATAGCGTTCGATCAGGTCCGGATCGTCCAATGCCAGAAGGTCGCGATCCTCCCCCTGATCGGCTTGCGGCTCTTCCGGTGCGGGAGCCTGCGGGGCCGCGGTCTTGGGCGGAACGCCGGTCATCAGCGACGCCCCAGCCAGACGGGCGAGCTGCACGCCGGTGACCGACGCCCCACCGGTCTGTTCCAACGCCCAGGAGACCATGTCGAACAGCTTCTGGTCTTCCGCCACCCTGTCGCGCAAAGCGCCCGCGTAGAGCCACCGCAAGTCGCCGCGGGTCAGGATCGCTTCGGATCTGTTGTGGCGGGCGCTGCTGCCGATGTTCCAGCGTTCTTGCAACCAGCGTTCGTACAGAGCCGTCGTGGTGATTTCCACGTCATGCACAACAAGACGGTCGATCGCCGATGCATATGTCCCCCTCATCCCCCGCCCCAGGTAAATGCATGCCCGATTGGGCTGGGTGATTTCCGGATGCATCAGCGCTCGGGATGCCAGTTCCTTCAGTTCGCGATCCCCGATATCGGCCGGCAATCGGGGAATCTCCAGATATTGCAGTATCTCCGCTGTGTCGGGTGCGGTGCCCAGCGGGTCCTGTCGCAACCGGCCGATGGCGTAGTTCGCCTGCGACAGCATCTGCCCGAGCGGATCGCGGATTACGGTGAATATGCGGTCGCCGGCGCGGATGCCGGCATCGCCGACGTAACTGCCGAGTTCCATGTGGCCGTAGACGAAGAACCGCTCGTGGAACGGCAACTGACGGCAAATGCCGCCAACCGTTGCCAGAAACTCTTCCTCGGACAGCCAACCCTCGAGCTCCAGCATCCTGGGGAGCGGCAGCCCGCGAGTCGCGAGGTTGAAGATCAGGTCGGTGCCAGCACATTTGGGCACGTGAATGAAGATGTCCCGGCCCATGGCGCGAAACGTGGACAGGAGATTGCGCATGATTCCACGGCGGAACTCGCCGCTGGTCAGTGCGGCGCGAAACTGTGCCGGTGCATCGAAATCGGCTTCCGGCACCGCCATGGCAGGGTCGTCCGGTGCCCGTCCGAGCACCGCTAAGAAGATGTCAATCGGCGCGATACCGCTGAAATCGAGCATGCCGATCAGATCGCCGATGCTCCGGTTCGGTGCCAGATAGGTCAGCAGACCGAACAACGCCTGTTGCGATCTCGGCATCGGAATGCGGCGTTCCGGTAGTGCGAGCATGATGTCGCGCTGTGTCTCGGGGAGCGGACTATGTGCGGTCATGGCTGCTGCGCCTTGGGATAACGTCGCGCGGCGACACCGAGTCCGTGTCTCTGGCGGCGATTTGTTTGGCCAGATCGATCATCGGGCGCGAAATGCATACTGTAAGCGCGGCCCTTAATAAAGACCCGTTAGTATTTTGATAAACAACAAATAAAACAGCTCAACCGCCGCCGATCTTCGGGATCAGCACAATCTCGCTGCCCGGCCGCAACTCGGCGCTGTAAGCATCCTGGAAAATCTCACCGTCGATAGCAACGGCCATGCTTTCTTCCACTTGCGTCCCCAATCCTGGAAAACGTTTCTCCAATTCCAGGATCAAGCGACGAAAGGTGGTCGCCTCCACCTCGAATTCCGTGACCCCGCCGGTAAGGGACAGAGATGCGGAACCCGAGGAGAGGACGACCGTAGGCACTTGGATCAGCCGGCGTCGATGGCGGCGCGCACTTTCGGCGGCGACATCGGCAGGTCCGGCATGCGAAGGCCGATGGCCCCCTTGATCGCGTTGGAGATGGCAGCCATCGGCGGAACGATCGGCACCTCGCCCACGCCGCGTGCCCCGAAGGGATGGCGGGGGTTCGGAACTTCGACCAGCACGGCCTCGATCATCGGCAGATCGGAGGCAACCGGGCAGCGGTAGTCGAGGAAGCCAGGGTTATCCATCTGACCCTTGGCGTTGTATATGTATTCCTCGCTCAACGCCCAGCCGATGCCCTGCGCGGCACCGCCTTGGATCTGGCCTTCCACGTAGGACGGGTGGATGGCCTTGCCGACGTCCTGGATCGCGGTGTAGCGGACGATATCCACCTTGCCGGTTTCCTTATCGACGGCGACGTCGCAGATGTGGGCGCCGAAGCCCGCACCGGCGCCTTGCGCGTTGACCGACACTTCCGCGTTGATCGGACCGCCGGTCCGGCCTTGCTTCAGCGCGATGGCCGCGAGGTCCAACGGCTCGAACGCGCCGGCGTTGGTGCCAGCGGGATACGCCTTGCCGTCTTTCCATTCCACCGCGTCCACGGGAATGTCCCAGGTGGCGGCCGCACGGGCTTTCAGCTGGTCCACGACCTTTTCGCTCGCCTGCGTCACCGCCATGCCCGTCGCGAACGTCACGCGCGAACCGCCGGTGAGGAAGGTGAAGCCGATGGAGGCGGTGTCGGCGACGATGGCCTTCACCTTCGACACCGGAATGCCGAGGACTTCCGCCGCCATCATGCCCATGGAGGCACGCGAGCCGCCAATGTCCGGACTGCCGGTGGCGACCATGACAGTGCCATCTTCGTTGATGTGCACGGTCGCGGAGGACTCACCGCCGATGTTGAACCAGAAGCCGACGGCGAGACCGCGTCCGTGCCCTTCCGCCAACGGTGCCTTCCAATGCGGATGCGCGCGAGTCGCTTCCAGCACCTGGGTGAAGCCGATGTTGGTGTGGGTCGGGCCGTAATGGGTCTTGGAACCGTTCACGACCGCGTTCTTCTCGCGGAGCACGAGCGGGTCCATGCCCAGCTTGCGGGCCAGATCGTCCACGGCGCATTCCACCGCGAAAGAGCTGATCGGCGCGCCGGGCGCGCGGTAGGCCGCGACCTTCGGACGGTTGCTGACCACATCGTAGCCGACGACGTCGACATTCGCGATGTCGTACATCGCGAGGCCGCACATCGCGCCGGGACCGACCGGCGAGCCGGCATAGGCACCCGCCTGGAACTTCAGCACCTGCTGAGCGGCAACGATGGTGCCGTCCTTCTTGGCGCCGAGCTTCACGGTGACCGAGGCGCCCGAGGTCGGACCCGAACCGCGGAACACTTCCTCCCGCGTCATCTGCATCTTCACGGACCGGCCGGACTTACGCGACAGCGCAACAGCCACGGGCTCCAAGTAGATGAGAGTCTTGCCGCCGAAGCCGCCGCCGATTTCGGCGGGGTTCACGCGTATCTGCGCCATGTCGATCCCAAGCAGCTTCGCCGTATACGCTCGGATCATGAAATGACCCTGGCTGGAGGCGTGGATCGTGACTTGACCGTCGGGGGCGTAGGTCGCGAGGCAAGCATGAGGCTCGATATAGGCCTGATGCACCGGTTTGGTGGTGTAGCTGTCCTCGAAGATGACTTCGGCTTCGGCGAAGCCCGCGTCGATGTCGCCCTTTTTGAAAGTGACGACCTTCGCGATGTTGGACGCGGTGGCCGGCTTCGGGTTGACGCCAGCGGTAAACATGTCGGCGTGCAGCACCGGCGCGCCGGGTTGCATGGCCTCGTCCACGTCGATGACATGCGGCAGCACATCGTATGTCACGTCGATCAGCGCCAGCGCCTCATCGGCGAGGGCGGCGGTCGTCGCGGCGACGGCGGCGATGGCATGACCTTCATAAAGGGCCTTGCCGCGCGCCATGATGTTGTCGGACAGATCGCGGAAGTTCATCGGGCCTTCGCCGACGAACGCTTCTTCCGAAGCGATTTCCGGGAAATCCTTCGACGTCACCACGGCGTAAACGCCCTTTAGGGCTTCCGCCTTGGAGGTGTCGATCGACACGATGCGCGCATGCGCATGCGGGGAGCGCAGGATTTTGCCCCACAGCATGCCCGAGGCGCGGGTATCGGCGGCGAATACCGCACGGCCCGTGACCTTATCCACGCCATCCGGACGGATGGGGCGGGTCCCGACGACCTTCAGGTCGCTGGAAATGTAGTTCATTTAGACAGTCTCCCCTCGCATGACGGCGGCTGCATCCATAACGGCGCGAATGACTTTGTCGTAGCCCGTGCAGCGGCAGAGGTTGCCGGCCAGCCAGTAGCGGGCTTCGGTCTCGGTCGGGTTGGGGTTTTCGTCCAGCAGCGCCTTGGTGGCGACGATCAGCCCCGGAGTGCAGAAGCCGCATTGCAGCGCCGCATGTTCCAGAAACTTCTGCTGAATCGGGTGCAGATGGTCGCCCTGAGCGATACCTTCGATCGTGGTGATCGACTTGCCTTCGGCTTCAACGCCCAGAACCAGGCAGGAGCAGACCAACGTGCCGTCGATCAGAACCGAACAGGCGCCGCAGTCGCCGGACGCACAGCCTTCCTTGGCGCCGGTCAGACCGACGACATCGCGCAGCACGTCCAGCAGGGTCTGCTGCGTCTCGCACAGGAATTCGGCGGCCTCGCCGTTAATGGTGGTCGTAACGTGTGACTTGCTCATCTTAGTGGGTCTTTCCTGTCGCTTTGCCGGCGGCGCGATCGAACGCGATGGCGGCCACGCGGCGCGCCAGCACTCCGGCTACTTTGGTACGGTATTCGGCGGTGCCGCGCTTATCGCTGATCGGCTTGGCAGCGGCCTGCGCCGCGGCGTCCAGCTTCGCCAGCGTGTCGGCGTCGAGCTTATGCCCAACCAGCACGTCGGCCATTTCCTTCACCAGCAGCACCGTCGGCGCGACGGCGCCCAGGGAGCAGCGGGCGGCGGTGCAAACGCCATTGGCATCAAGCGTGACGCTGATGCCGCAGCCAACGACCGCGATGTCCATTTCCGTGCGCGGGATGAAGCGCAGGTACGCATCGGAGGAGTTGGCCGGACGCGCCGGCAGCTTGAATTCCAGGATGAATTCGTCCTTGCCGAGCGAGGTGCGGCCCGGACCGGTCGGGATCTGCTCGACCGGCACTTCCCGCTTGCCCTTGCTGCCCACCACGACGGCGATCGCGCCGGCGGCATACAGCGCCGGCACGCTGTCGGCGGCCGGAGAGGCATTGCACAGGTTGCCCGCGAGCGAGCAACGGCCCTGTACCTGGGTGGACCCGATCAGATCGAGCGCTTCCACGATGCCCGGCCATGCCTTGTTGAGGCCGGCATGCGCCTCGACCACCGCGCCGGGCGTGCCCGCGCCGATGACGAACGCGCCGTTTTCTTCGCGGATACCGATGATCCCGGGGATCTTCTTGGTGTCCACGATGATTTCCGGCTTCACCCGGCCCGCGCGCATCTGCACCAGAAGGTCGGTCCCACCTGAAAGGACCTTGGCCACGCCGCCGGCGCCGGCCAGAAGTTTAACCGCTGCGTCCACCGAAGTGGGTGCGGCATAGCTGAGACTTGTCATCATCGCTCCCGAGTTAGTTCATGCTCGTGGTTCCGGGCCCGGGGGGTCCGGGATCGGCTGGGAGGCAAACTAGGGGAACATTGGCGCGCGGTCGAGAGGGGCCGGGCGGCTGATTTCAGCGGCCGCGTTCACCGAATGTTAACCTTTGGCTGTCAGGGTTGGGGCCGTGCTTCGTTGAAAGGCGGCTCCGATGGGGTATGATCGCAATATTGCTATGGACGCGGTGCGGTTCTGGTGCTATCTCTCTCCTGACGGAAGAGATGAGATCAGGGCCTGGTACGAACGGCAAACCGAGGAGGTGCAGGGCGCGGTTCTCGACGCCTTGGACCGGTTGGCCGCGCGACACCCGGTCTGGTGGCGACGAAAACCGTTCGGCGTTCTGCACAGCGGGGCCTGCGCGGGGCTGGGAGAAATACGGATCGAATATCCAAAAGGGACGCATTACCGCATCCTTGGATATTTCGCCGCCACCGGGCTGGATTTTGTCATGGTCTATCCCTTTCCGAAGGACACCGACCCAGCATACCTCCGAGCATGTCCTGTCGCTCGGTTTCGGAGAATGGAGATTGAGCATGACCCACGACGCAGCGGCCTCTGGCACGGCCAACCCACCGGGTGGTGCCACTAACCCGTTCGACAGCCAGGGTTTTCGGACAACGTACATGACACACAGGACCAAGGGTTTTTTGGCAGACCAGATTCGTCAGCTGCGCGGCAACCGGTCGCAGCGAGCATTCGGGGAACTGATCGGCAAACCGCAAAGCGTGGTGTCTCGGCTGGAAAACGAGGAATACGGCAAGCTGACGCTACAAACTTTGTTGGATATCGCGGAAAAGCTGGATATCGCGCTGGAGGTGCGGTTCGTGGATTATCCGACGTTTATTCGGGGCATTCGGGGGGCGTCGCGGAATTTGGCGCCGCCGGGCTACGACGAAGCCGTCAAGGCCGTTGCCGACGCCGCCGATACCGGCGACAAGCGCGCGGCATAGATTTCCAAGGACTCCCCCATGCTCGCCGGCGAAGCCGTGGTCGCGATCTGGAACGACATCCCCGCCGACACGCGGGAGCAGTTCTACGACTGGCACATCAACGAACACATGCCCGAGCGGGTCGGCATTCCCGGCTTCCGGCGCGGGCGACGCTACATCGCGCTCGATGCCGCGACGCGGCCCGAATTTTTTACGCTCTACGAACTCGACACCATGCAGGTGGCGCAGGGCACCGACTATGCCAATCGACTCAACGACCCGACTCTGGCCACCGCGCACGTCACCGCTCGGTTTCAGAACACATTCCGAGCGCTGTCGCGGGTGTTGGTCAGCCATGGGCCCGGTGGCGGGGGAGTCATGCTGACGATCCGCTTCGGCTGCGACGACGCGCATATTCCGGCGTTGAAGGCGCTGGTGCGGGCCGCGGGGCAGGCCGCGCGTATCACGGGGGCGCATTTTTGTCAGGGGGATGCCGCGGCTTCCTCCGTGCGAACCGTCGAAACGCGAGGGCGGACCGATATCCAGACACCGCCCGACTGCTTCCTGATGATCGAGGCCACCGATGCGGAAGCCTTGTCGCAGATCATGCTGGACCGAGCGATGACGGGCGCCGGCGCCACGGGACCGTTCGAACGCGGGCTGTACCGGCTGGAATACACGCGTCTGAAAACGGGGTTCGCCTCATAGCCGGTCTCATCCCGCGACCGATGGGATGAAAAACAGCCCATGATTTGCTTAGAAACCGGGCACTCTGCCCCGCCATATTGACGTTCGGCACAAACCGGTCTGCCTGATTCGTATCCACCCCTCGTCCCCCGAGTCCGGCGCGCCCCCAGCCACCCCACCCGCCTCATGAAAACGGGGGGAAACGCGATAGAATCCCCTCAATCGCGTATCCGTCATTGAAGCTTGGCACGCCGCGTGCAAACCTATGGCGCTGTTCACGTCGCCATCAGCATCGGCGGCACCCCGGGCAGCCAGCTAATATGGGAGAGCCCGGCCAGACCGGGCTGGAGGCGCATGAAAAAGATCGAGGCTGTCATCAAGCCGTTCAAACTGGACGAAGTGAAGGAGGCTCTGCACGAAGTCGGACTGCAAGGCATCACCGTGGTGGAAGCCAAAGGCTTCGGCCGCCAGAAAGGGCACACCGAGCTCTATCGCGGCGCCGAATACGTGGTGGATTTCCTGCCCAAGGTGAAAATCGAACTGGTCATCGAGGACAATCTGGTGGAGCGCGCCGTCGAGGCCATCCAGCAGGCCGCCCACACCGGGCGCATCGGCGACGGCAAGATCTTCATCTCGACGGTCGAGGAAGCCATCCGCATTCGCACCGGCGAGCGTGGCAACGACGCCATCTGAGGTCGGCACGGCTTCAGCCTCCATTTCACAACAACTCACAACTATTCAGGAATGTGACCATGTCTGACGATGTCAAGAAGGTCCTCGAAATGATCAAGGAAAACGACGTCAAGTACGTCGACTTCCGGTTCACCGATCCCCGCGGCAAGTGGCAGCACACCGCGCAGCACGTCTCGACCATCGACGAGGGGCTGCTCAC